>JAHEYP010000027.1:0-34360 GCA_023251535.1 Bacteroidota bacterium | reverse complement strand
AACGATTTTTAAAATCACTTTCATTGTTGGGGTTTACCAATACTGAAGATTTAACTAAGATGTTTGATGATGTTTACAGATTAATCGATCGTCTAAACATCAGCGATAACGGAAGAATTCGCGCAAGCATTTATCGTAAATCATCGGGACTCTATGCTCCTGCAGAACATAATTTCGGATATGTAATATCAGGTTCTGCTCTCGAAACCGATTACCAATTAAATGAAAAAGGATTAACGATTGCTTTTTACGATGATCAATTTAAGATGCCAGGAAAATATTCCGAGATAAAATCATTGAGTAGTCAGTTGTATGTAATGGCATCGATGTATGCTCAAGAACATCAACTCGACGAAGTGATCGTTTGCAATCATCTATCGAATGGCATCGAAGGAAATACTAGTAATCTCTTCATCGTCAAAAACAACATCATTCAAACATCGCCATTGAGCGAAGGTGCTGTAGATGGAGTTTTCAGAAGGCAATTGATCGATAAAATCAACAAAGAAAAGCTTCCTTACGAAGAAATTCCTCTCACGCGTGAAATGATTACCGGAGCCGATGAAATTTGGTTTTGCAATGCCGTGCGCGCAATACGATGGGTCGAAAAATTAAACAACGGCACTTATTCAAATGCCGTTGCTAAAAATATTGTAAAGTTGTATTAGTTATTATTCTTGCAGTTCGAGCCAACGCATCGTTTTCTCGTCGATTTTGTCCTCTGTCTTTTGATAATCGATAGCAGCTTTTGCTAAATCGTCATGCGACAATGAAGTATCATTCATTCGCTCTACCAATTTCTTTTTCTCTTCTTCTAATTTCGCTAATTCTTTCTCGATAGTATCGAGCTCGTGTTGCTCTTTAAAACTCAACTTCGTCTTTTTCTTTGCAGGTGCTTCTTGCTTTACAACAGCTTTCTCTTCTATCTGCTTCGGAATTTCTTGCTTCTTACCACCTTGTTCAAAGATAGAACGATAGTCAGTATAATTTCCGTGAATATCCTTCACGTCTCCTGTTCCATCGAGTACGAAAACGTGATCAACCAATCGATCCATGAAATAGCGGTCATGGGTTACCATTAACATACATCCTTGATAACCTTCTAAAAACTCTTCAAGAATATTCAGTGTAACAATATCGAGATCATTTGTAGGCTCATCGAGAATCAAGAAATTCGGATTCTTTAAAAGGATAGTCAACAAGTATAATCTCTTCTTTTCACCTCCGCTTAACTTCGAAACATACACATGCTGCTTTGCTCCCGTGAAACGGAAGTGATTCAAAAATTGCGACACGCCAATCCAGTTTCCGCTTCCTGTTTCAACATATTCAGCGATATCTTTTACAACATCAATCACTCGCTTATCTTCCGGAAGATTCATGCCTTGCTGAGAGTAATATCCGTAAACAACAGTTTCTCCAGATTTCACTCTACCCTTATCAGGCTTCACTAACTCCATGATGATATTCAACAAAGTCGATTTTCCGGCTCCGTTTCTTCCTATCAATCCAATCTTCTCTCCTCTTTTAAAAGTATAAGAGAAGTTTTCCATCAGCAATTTATTATCGAACGATTTACAAACATTTTCGAGCTCAAGAATTTTACTTCCTAGTCGATTCATCTGCATCGTTATTTGCATTTTCGCTTCACTCTTCTTGCCTTTCGCTACTTCTTCAACATCATAAAATGATTCTTGTCGCGATTTCGATTTTGTAGTTCGAGCCTTTGGCTGGCGACGCATCCACTCTAATTCTTTACGATACGTATTCCTCGCTTTATCGATAGTAGATCTTTCTTGCGCTTCTCGTTCTTCTTTTCTTTCAAGATAATATGCATAACCTCCATTGTAGGTAAATATTTTACCATCTTCTAATTCAGTGATGGTATTACAAACTCCATCAAGAAAATAGCGATCATGGGAAATCAATAAAATAGATTTATTCTGGCGACGTAAAAAATTCTCAAGCCATTCAATCATATCTAAGTCGAGGTGATTGGTAGGCTCATCGAGTAATAATAATTCGTGATCTTCAATTAACAGTCGAGCTAGCGCAATACGTTTCTTTTGTCCCCCCGACATCTCGCTCACCTTTTTATCCATATCATGGATACCTAATCGGCCTAAAACTTCGGCTGCGCGAGCTTCATAATCCCACCCGTTCAATGAATCGAGGGTATTCATCACATCTTGAAGCGCTACATGATCAACATCTTCGCCCATCTCTAAAAGTCGCTCATATTCACCAATAGCATGCAGAATGGGGTGTCCCGGTTCAAATATGCAATCGAGGATTGAAGCTCCTGGCGTGAAATACGGATCTTGCTCTAAATAACCGATTCTGAGGTCGGAACGATACGAAACCTTACCCGCATCTGCCGTATCGCGTCCCGCCAAAATACGCAGCAAAGTCGTTTTTCCGCTTCCATTGGCCGCAATAAGTGCCATTTTCTGGCCTTCACTCAACGAAATATCAATTCCTGTAAATAGCGGTTTTTCATTATATGACTTAGTCAGTCCCTCAGCCGTAAAGATGTTCATAGTGCAAAAGTAACCCATTCCGATGTATTCTTCTATTACAGAGGATATGTATCTTTGTTGCGTGATAAATCTTGCTATAAAAAAGGCTGATTACAGTGATGTTGATTTAATTTACTCACTAGCCGAAAAAATCTGGAAAGTCCATTATCCCGACATTATTACGATGGACCAAATCGACTATATGCTTAAAATGATGTATTCGAAAGAAGCATTGAAGCTGCAAATGGATGAAGGACAGCATTTTTTACTTGCTTTTAACAATCAAATTCCGGTCGGATATATTTCTTATAGTATCAAAGAATCAGGAGATTATTTCCTCCATAAATTTTACGTTGATACCGAAAAACACAGAAATGGAATTGGAAGCGAGTTTTTCAATCAAGTGTTCAGCGGATTTGAAGACTTAAAGACTATTCGCTTAACAGTGAATCGTAAAAATTATAAAGCCATTAATTTCTACTTCAAACAGGGATTTATTATTGAAGAAGTAAAAGACTTCGACATTGGCAATAATTACGAAATGAATGACTTTATTATGTTGTACAAAAGAAATTAATTATGGCCGGCAATACAATTGGAAACTTATTCAGAGTAACAACTTTCGGCGAATCGCATGGTGCCGGAATTGGTGTGGTGATTGATGGTTGTCCCGCGGGATTAACAATAGACAACTCATTTATTAGTACTCAACTTTCGCGACGTCGCCCTGGACAAAGCGCTATTACTACCTCACGCAATGAAGATGATAGTTTCGAAGTACTTTCAGGAATTTTCGAAGGAAAATCGACAGGAGCGCCTTTGAGTTTCTTTATCAAAAATAAAGATGTAAAGTCGCAAGACTATAGTCACCTGCAACACGAATACCGCCCTAGTCATGCTGACTACACTTACGATGCAAAATACGGGCATCGTGACTACCGAGGAGGAGGAAGATCATCGGCAAGAGAAACAGCAGCGAGAGTTGTTGCTGGAGCAATAGCACAACTGCTGCTACAACATTACGGAATTCGGATATGCGCATACGTTAGTGCGGTTGGAAATATAAAAACCGATAAGAGCTATTCGGAACTTGATCTATCAAAAACAGAATCTAATGCAGTCCGTTGTCCCGATGAAGCCGTTGCGCTTCAAATGGAAAACTATATCAAAGAACTTAAAGCCTCGGGAGATACCATCGGCGGAATTATAAGCTGTGTTATAACAGGAACACCCGTAGGATTGGGTGAACCAGTGTTCGATAAATTGCATGCTGATTTAGGCAAAGCCATGTTAAGCATAAATGCGGCTAAAGGCTTCGACATTGGCAAAGGATTTGATAGCGTTGGCATGAAAGGATCTGAACACAATGATGTTTTTGTGAAAAAAGACAACAAAATCAAAACCCTTACCAACAACTCAGGAGGAATTCAAGGAGGCATCAGTAATGGAGAAGATATTTACTTCAGAGTAGCTTTTAAGCCTATTGCTACACTCCTACAACCCCAGCAAAGCATAAACGACCAAGGACAATCAATTACATTAGAAGGCAAGGGACGACACGACCCATGTGTACTTCCTCGAGCAGTGCCTATTGTTGAGGCGATGGCCGCTATAATTTTGGCTGATCATATGCTAAGAAATAAGGCGAGCCAACTTTAATACACTAAAAAAACAAGAATAACGTTCTATCTATTATCCCAAAACAAAATACGAATAATTAATCTATCATGAAAAAAATACTGTTGATTCTCACTGTTCTGATTGTAGTCATTTTAGGCGCTGCAATTATTTTACCTATCGTTTACAAAGACAAAATTGTAGCAATGGTAAAAGACGAAGTCAATAAAAATGTAAATGCTAAAGTCGACTTTGGTGATTTCGATTTATCGCTTTTCAGGAGCTTCCCTAATTTCAGCTTATCACTTCAGAATTTAAGCGTTGTGGGAGTTGCACCTTTTCAAGGTGACACCTTAACATCGGCGAAGGAGTTGTCGTTAACAATCGATTTAATGAGTGTGATTAAAGGCGATCAAATAGATATCAGATCTATTTCATTGAAAGAATCATTCATTAATTTAATTATCCTTAAAGATGGTAAAGCGAACTGGGATATCGCGAAAGCCGATTCATCGAAACCTGAGGCAGCCAGCGAACCATCGAAATTCAAAGTTGCCTTAAGAAAATATGAAATCGTAAATAGCAGAATTAGCTACGACGATCAATCGATGGGATTCAAAATGACTTTAGATCAATTGAATCATACTGGTAAAGGCGACTTCACCCAAGACTTGTTTGTATTGTCAACAAGAACAGAAGCAGCAAATACCAATTTATGGTATGGTGGCGTAAAATATTTACACAAAGTAAATACGTTATTGACTGCTGATATCGACATGGATATGCCGAATATGAAATTCACTTTTAAAGACAACGAATTAACATTAAACGAACTTGTTTTAGGAATGACAGGATGGGTTGCGATGCCGAAAGAAGACATCGACATGGACCTTAAATTCGCTATCCGTAAGAATGAATTCCGTAATTTCTTATCGATGATTCCAGGAGTTTATAAAGACGGATTCAAAGATTTAAAATCGTCGGGAAGCCTAGCGATGAGTGCTTATGTAAAAGGTATATTCAACGACAAACAAATGCCAGCTTTTGGAGTAGAAGTTAAAGTTCAAAACGGACAATTCCAATATCCTTCATTACCTGTTGGAGTAAACAATGTACAAGTAGATTTAAAAGTCAGCAACCGCGACGGAATTCCTGATCATACCATCATCAATCTAAATAAATTGCATGCTGAACTAGGGACAGAAAAAATTGATGCGCGATTAAATGTATCTACTCCAGTGAGCGACGCTAATCTCGACGGAATGTTGAACTGCAATATCAACTTTGCGAACTTGTCGAAAATTGTCCCACTAGAAGCAGGAACCACTATCGCAGGTAAAATGGTAGCCGACTTAATGCTAAAAGGAAGAATGTCGGCAATAGAAAAGAAAAACTACAGCGACTTTAATGCAAGCGGAAATTTAGCATTGAGCAATTTTAAATATACCTCTAACGATTACAAACAAGGATTCGATTTAAATCAATGTAGTTTAACTTTTAATCCTCAAAATATCTCGCTTAACAACTTCGATGCGAAAATGGGTGGTAGCGACATCAGAGCAAACGGAACACTCGACAATTTACTTGCTTATATGTTCAAGAAAGAAACATTAACAGGCACGTTGAATTTATTATCGAATAAAATTGATTTAGCTGACATTACAGGGGAACCAACAACAACAACTGCTGCGCCTGCCGATACTACACCAATGAATTTAATTGAAGTCCCTGGCAATGTAAATTTCACCATGAACACCAGCATCGGAACACTCAAATACGACAATGTAGTTTTAGAAAGTTTATCGGGTAAATTATCGATTCATGATCAAGCGATCGACATGAGCAATTTATCATTCAATACGCTGAGTGGATCAATGAAACTCTCGGGAATTTATGCTACACGTGAACGCAAGAAAGCCGATATCAATTTAAATATGGATATCAACGGATTCGATATTCAACAAACGGTGAAAACATTTAACACCGTTAAGAAAATGGCAGCCATTGCAGAAAAAGCTAATGGAAGATTCTCAACTAACTTCACTATGAAAGGGCAATTGGATGAACATATGCAACCATTCATGAATACTTTAACAGGAGGAGGAAAATTAAGTACTACCAATGTTACGATCAATAACTTTACTCCATTAGTTAAAGTAGCAGATGTTTTAAAGATGGATCAATTTAAATCGCTTCCAGTAAGTAATGTAAACTTGAGTTTCAAATTCGAAAATGGAAGAGTAAAAGTTGAACCATTCGACGTAACACTTGCTGGAATCCAGACAAATGTTGCAGGAAGTACAGGGTTCGATCAAACGATGGACTATACATTAGCGATGAGCCTTCCAACTTCGAAACTACCATCGCAAGCATCGGGCGCTATTAGCGGATTGATTTCGCAAGCGAATAGTAAAGGAGCCAACTTCAGCATGAGTGAAAATGTGAAGATGAATCTTTTGATGGGTGGAACTGTTGACAAGCCAACTATCAAAACAGATCTAAAGAGTACAACAGGCGGAATTGTGAACTCTATTAAAGATAAGGCTAAAGAAGAAATCGACAAAAAGAAACAAGAACTTGAAGCTAAAGCAAAAGCCGAAGCCGATAAATTAAAGCAAGAAGCAGAAGCCAAAGCTAAAGCGGAAGCCGATAAATTGAAAAAAGAAGCCGAAGCAAAAGCCAAAGCAGAAGCCGATAAACTTAAAAAAGAAGCCGAGCAAAAAGCAAAAGACGCCTTAAAAGGATTCTTCAAAAAGTAATAAATAAGTGATTTTCAGGGAGTGAGAGCATTCATAAATGAAGCTTTCACTCCCTTTTTTTATGCCCAAATGGGTGATTTTCTGGTTCGAATAGCGCTTTTATAATGCTGTTTATCAACATATTACATGATTTTTAAAGGTTATACACTCAAGCAAATCATTTTTTGAAACTGTTTGGTTTTAGAATAAGTATAAACCTCTATCAAAACCACAATAATCATGAAATACCTAATCGCCCCTAAATCAGTATGTCTGGCCGCCATTGTCAGCATATTCAGTTCAGTTTCATTAAATGCTCAAACCAGCCAATCGGAAGTAAAAGAAAATACTGCTACCGATGTGGTTAAAGAAGAGCCTAAAAAAGACGAAAAAACGGTAAGCCTAAAGCAATTTACCGGACTATCAGTATCGCCTTCTACGCTTCACTTCAACCTAGAACCAGGAACGAGTAAAAGTATGGAAGTGAAAATGAAAAACGACACGAAAGAGAAGTACACTTTCCAAGCAAACTTCAGCGACTTCGTTATGGGCACTAATGGAAAGCCGATCGGACAAAAAAATGGAGCTAATAAATACGGTTTATCTCAATGGGCTACTATAACACCAAGCTACTTTGAAATCGAACCCGGTCAAACGCAAAAAGTTGTGATTAACGTAAATGTCCCTGCAGGCGACGAATCGAAACACGCAGCATGGACAGTATTAATGTTAGATGAAGTAACAAAACGTGCTCCATTAAATGTAGCAGGATCAACCAACACAATCGCATTGGGTATTAGTCCAAGTATTGGATTTGGAGTTTACATCTATCAAAACCCAACAAGTATTGCACTCGATAAAATCGAAATCGAGCAATTTGCTTACCGCGATTCATTAAGTAAGCGTCAATTAAAAATGAGCGCAACTAATATGGGCGACGGAATCGGATTCTGCACATCATATGTAGAGATCACAAACCTTGCTACAGGAAAGCAAGAAAAATTAAAAGGACAGAAGTTCACAATTCTACCTGGATTCAACCGCGAATTCAGCTATGAAATACCAAAAGATTTAGAAAAAGGAAAATACTCGGCAGTTGGTGTGGTTGACACTAACAATCCCGATCAAGTAACGGCAGCAGAATTACAATTCGTTGTCGATTAGTAAACGTTCTTTATACCAACAGTAAATTAATTATTCAAACCAACAACAGTAAAAATTTAAAAAAATGATTAAGAAAACAAAATTAGCATTGGCATTAGGGTTTCTAGCTATTAGCGGAACCTCTTTTGGACAGTTACAAGACGAAAAAAATGTAACGATGACAATGGATTTACAACCAATTTTACAATTAGAAATGAACACTCCGGATCAAGTGGACTTTGTGTTCGACAAACTTGGCGACTACTATGGTGGTATCACTAAATACGGTGCTACTATTCTTAAAGTAAATTCAACGGTAGCGTGGGATTTATATGCAGTAGGAACATCTAACGATGGTACTTATTGGGATAAGCAAATGGAATACGGTACTGGTACTGATCCTAACGCTATTGACCAATTACCTCTAGAGTTATTGGAACTACACCAAAGCGAAGCAAATGCAAATGCAGCAACAGGAACAGGATTCCGTGGTGACTATTCATCAGCATTAGCAGCAGCTCCTTACACTCCAGGAGAAAATAACATCTATGCTTCAGCAACTCCTTATGTATTACCAGCTTTAACTGAGAAATACATTCAAGGTCACAACGGAACAGCTGATTTCGCAGCAGGTGGAAGTTATTTAACTCAAGGTAGTGCTACAAACTCTATCTACTACTATGCTATCGACTACAGAATCGTACCAGGTTTACCTGCTACATTCCCAACAGCTGCTGATAACGCTGCAGTTCCAAATCAATTAGACTTGGAAACTGCTAACGCAGTAGGATCATATGCACAGCCTGGTGTTTACACTATGAATGTGAAATATGTACTTATTGAGAACCAATAAGAATTAAAAAAGGGGGAGTTGTCTCAACCACAACTTCCCCTTTTTACCTAAAACCACAATGAAACCAACCCCCAACCAAACCTTTTCTTTTCTTCTATTACAATTTACCTTAATATTTACCTTTTTAAATTGTTTAGAAGTTAAAGCTCAATGCGGTTCGCCAACTACGGCGAATTGTCAAGCTGTTCCTTCCAGTGAACTGATTCAATCAGGCAATGGGAACGTTGACTTTGTTTTCGATAGTTTCTCGAAATACAGCGGTGGAATAACTCAGAGCGGAACTACTACTTTACGTTTAAAAGTTTTACCTAACAATGCTTCATGCAAATGGACATTGAGAGTGTATATTGAAAATAATCCTTCGTCAGGATCAGATGTTAATGACTGGGAAACACTCAGCAACTACGGAACAGGAACAAACACTCCTACCCTCGATTTATTAGCATTAAAAGTATATAACGGCTGCGGCACTCCGATAAACAGCGGTATCTACCAAAATTTTGCGGCTATCAATGGCGCTTACATTGACATTATTAATGATGCAACTCTTATCCCTGCAGGATCTTGCACTACTAACGTTAACTCTGCAGGAAGCTATTTAACAGAACCGAGCGAGTACACTTTCATGGTGGACTATCGCATTGTGCCGGGATTAAATTTTACACCGGGATACTACCAAGTGGTTTTACATTTTTGCTTAGTTGAACAATCATGATTTTCTTAAGCAATCATATATCATCAATTAAAAATAAGATGTGTAGTTTTTACACATCATTTTCTCTGTTTACAGTATTGTTTACAGCTTTATCTTCTATTGCTTCAGCGCAAACAGCAAATACCGATTTCGGTGCTATTGTTGTTGCTAAATTCAGAACAGACAGTGTTAACTTAAAAGCTACTGAACGTTTTATCACTAACGCGCTTTCTGTTAAGAATAATAAAAAAGAAACCATCAAATTTTCTGTGGAAGTTGTTTTCCCTTCTTCTTGGAAAAAAATCGGTGTTCCCGAAACTATATACGAGTTAAATAGTGGTGATTCTATTATTATCCCTATTCGCATTATTCCGAACAACAATACTAAAGACGGTACTACTGTTAATATTCAAGCATTAATTGTTGACCAGGATTTAATGCTATTATCAGACGCTTCTTTTAAAGTTTACAGAAAGAAAGAACTTAAATGGAAACTCGATAGCGATAACGGCGAAAAAATTTATTTCCCAATCCAAGATTCTATCGTTCCTTTCAACATTCGTGTTATGAATGAAGGAAATGAAAAAATCGACTTACTCGTTTCTAAAAAACAACTTGGAAATAAAATAAAAATCGATGAGTCCATCGAAGATCCTCAACATCGCGAATACAATGAACTTCAACTCGATCCTACTGCCGACACTACTTTAAATTTTACGGCGACTCTTAACGATGATTTCAATAGTTCAAAAAGAATCGATGTTGAGAATTACAATCCATCTGCATTAAACGACGAAGCGCGTAATACCCTCTTCTTCCAATCTTCTTTATCGAACAATACCGATGCGAAAAATTTCTCGGGATCTAAACGCCTCGATTTTATTCGTTTGTCGGATGAATCTACTATCAACCCTTATGGCTCGGCAACGATTCCATTAATCGCTGATGTTAATACTTACAATATCTTAGGAATACAACCTGTTACTCGTCTCGATTTACGCGGAAGTACTATGCTTTCAAACGAAGCTATTGTTTCTTACCAAACCCAAACGAATTTTACGAGCTATCAATACGACAACTCACTTACCAATAATTTATTCTACCGATTATCGTACACTACTAAAAGAGGTGATGTGCAAATCGGGAATATTTCTGGTGGTATCAATATGATTCCGATTACTGGAAGAGGTATCAGCTCAAGTTATTTTATCAAACCTAACTTAAGGGTGGGCGCTTTCTTTGTGAAAAGTAATTTCAACAGTGATGATAAGTCAACTGCTTTCGGTGGATTTGTTCGTTATAAGTTGAACAAACTTTTAACGACTACCATTCAATCGGGACATACAACTCATCCTCAGAGCAGCGAGAATACGTTCGTGAATATGACTAATTCACTTCATTTCTTAAAAACTCAACAAGTAAGTTTAGGATATTCTATCAGCAGAAATACTAATTTAATTTCCAATGAAGTAAAAACAGGGAATTCAATTTCAGCTGGGTATGCCGGAACCTATTTCAAGAGCAAACTCTATACCACTCTACGAGGAACCTTATTTTCAGGCAATTACGGCAACAACGGATTACCTGCTACTAACCTTTCGCATCGCTCGGGATTTAGAGGTGGCAAAAACTGGAGTATCCTTTTGCAAAACACTTGGAATGTCTATCAACAACGAATTTATGTTTCTTCTATTGAAGATACGATTACTAATTCGGCTAACTACAATCAATTATTCTTCAATTTCAGTAAGAAAAATTCGCGCTATATGCCGAGCATCTTCTACAACAAATCGGAGTTTAATAGTTTGAAAATTCTTTATCGTGGAGCTGGCTTCGACTACAGTTACAATGCTGATCAATCGAATTCTCGTGTAGCTATTTCGATTCGTGGTGGATATAATCGCTTACCTGATTACCGCGATATCAAAGATTATTTTACAATGCAAGTATCGGCGACAGCGCAAAAAAATACACTCAGTTTCAATGGGCGTTATAACTACGGTCCTCAATATGTAACTGATCCTTCTCAGATCTACAGTTATTTCAAATATCCTCAGTCAATTTTCTTATCAGTAAACAAACAATTTCTTCCACGCAACCGTCGCTTCGTTGTTCAGACATCGGGAAATTATTCTTACATGAATCAATTTAACCGTCACACAGCAGGTATTTACCCCGAAGCTTATTATTTCACTTCAACAAAATGGCGATTCAAAATCGGTTTAGGATATTCAATGTCGGTTAGCAAAACTGATAAGACAATTCAATCTTACCAAGGCGAAAGCGCAAGTAATTTCGTAGAGAAAAAAGTTGTTACGCAGAATTTTTTCATGAATTGTGGTGTACGTAAAGAATTTGGAATTCCTGTCCCTAAAAGTTGGTCGAAAAAATCGTTCCGCACTATCACTTTTACTTCTTTCCTCGATGCTAACGGGAATAAAGTGAAAGATAAAAATGAAGTTATCTTAAAAAACATCGTTGTTAAAGTTGGTAGTTACGAAGTAATCAGTAACGAAGCTGGTCAATGTAAATTATTGAATATCGGTGCAGGCATCTACCCTATTAAAGTGTGGTCGTTGTTCGAGTTGAACGGTTGGTATCCTTTAGTGGATGATTCAATTATGGTTGGACCGAAAGATGAAATCATGTTGCCATTTGTAAAAGGAATTAAACTTACTGGAAGTATCGTTTTGCAAAAAGATCGCTTCAGCGGATTACAATCTTCTGTTGACCTCTCACGTATCTTAGTTACTGCTACCGATTCAACAGGAAAAGTTCGTCAATGTATCACCGATAAAAACGGAGAATATGTATTGTATTTACCTCCGGGCGATTTCAGCTTAAGCATGGATGAAAGTATCTTAGGGAAATCGTTCGTAGTTCTTAAAAACAATTCTGAACTTTCTCTTCAAGGTGTCGAAAGTTATAACTTCAACTTCTACATCATCGAGAAGAAAAGAAAGGTGAACATCAAAAAATTCGGAGAACCTACCGAGGAGAAAAAATAATTTTTTGTCCTTTCATCTCCTTTCACTAAATTCACTTTCCAATTTACCGTTATGTCATTCAAGAAATTTATCTCTTTCTCTGCTATCGCAGGCACTTTATTGTTTTCAGGTTGTAAGCCCGAAGATGTGATTGCACCTATTCTTCCTATCGATGTTTGCGCCTTGCCTAACGGTTACCTTAAATGGAGCGATGCAGGGACTTCTTATTGCGGAACGACATTATTTGCCGACGAGACTCTAGGAATGACTATCAATGCCGTTTCGTTAAATGGTCCAACATTGACTATGCAACTCGATCATTATACTTTGGGGACACATATTTTGGCCGATTCAGTGAATACTGTTCTTTATACCAGCCAACTGGGACTCGCTTATCAGTCGACAGATGCCAACCCTGGAACCCTCACTATCAGCTCTCTCGATAATGCCAACCAACAGATAAAAGGAAATTTCGATGTGACACTTAAAGATCCTACGGGAGTAACAGGCAATAAACATGTCACTGGCTCTTTCAGCGTTTATTATACCAATTAATTTTTCGGCCAACCGCATTTTTTTCTTTTATCGTATTGAAAATCGCCTTAACTTGGTCGCCTAATCATTCAAGATTTATGAAAAAAATTATCCTGCCCTTATTATTAGCAGGCTTCTTATCGTCGTGCGACCAAAACAGCAAAAATGTTGAAGTGGTGTACGATACTATCGATACTGACACTACCCTTATGGCAACGGTACCGACTCCGGGACAAATTTTCAGTGGAGTACTCCCCTGCTCAGGATGTAATGGCATAAACACCTTGCTTACCATAAACAGCGATAGCTCTTATGCGCTTTCTGAAACTTTAATGGGCACTAGCAAAACCGATAGCATCATTCAGTCGGGCGGAAAAGTTGAATACATCACGGGAACTCCTGTTGTGTACAAACTCAATCCTACTACAGGCGACATTAAATACTTCAAAAGTTTGGGCGACACTGCAGTTCAGTTGCTCGATGCCAACATGAAAGATATGGCTACAGATGCAAATACTATTTTACGACGCCAATAAAAGATTACTCAAACCATAAAAAAAGCCCTTTCTATTCGGAAGGGCTTTTTTGTTTTATTGTGATTTTCTTTTTATTCGGATACATTCAATTCTCCTTCCCACTTACTCACAACCGCAGTAGCTACTGCATTTCCAATAACATTGGTTGCTGAGCGTCCCATGTCGAGTAATTGATCGATTCCTAAGAGTAGTAATAATCCGCCTTCAGGGATATGAAAGGCACTTAACATCCCAGCTATTACAACTAACGATGCTCTCGGAACTCCCGCCATCCCTTTGCTCGTAACTAACAACATCAACATCATTGTTATTTCTTGCTGAAGCGATAAATTGATCCCGTAAGCTTGCGCGATAAATACTGTTGCGAAAGTCATATACATGATTGATCCGTCGAGGTTAAACGAATATCCCAATGGCAATACAAAACTGATAATCCGATTGCTGCATCCGTATTTTTCGAGCGCTTCTACCGTCTTCGGAAATGCCGATTCACTCGATGCCGTGCTGAAGGCTAAGAGGATAGGCTCTTTCACATGATTCAATAATTTGAAGAACGGAATTTTTAGTGCGAAGCAGATACTTCCCAAAATCACTATTCCGAAGAATATTAACCCGAAGTAAAAACAGGCAATCAAATAAATATACCCACTGATGATGCCAATTCCTTGCTTCGCTACTACGGCCGCTATCGCTCCAAATACCCCAAATGGAGCAAAAAGCATCACGTAATTGGTAACTTTAAACATCACATGCGAAACAGTATCGAATGCATGAACTAATGATTTTGCTTTCTCTCCCATCGACGCTGCCGCCACACCAAAGAATAACGAGAATACTACCAATGGTAATATTTCATTGTTGGCCATCGCTTCTACCACACTTTTCGGTATAACGTGGGTGATGAATTCTTTTAATGTTGGCGCCGCCTTTGCTACTCCCGATGTGGCATCTGCCGGTGGCAATGGCAAACTCATTACATGTCCGGGTTCGAATAAATTCACCAATATCAACCCTAATGCCAATGCCAATAGCGTAGCGAATTGGAAATATAAAATGGTCTTGATGCCAATCCTACCTACAGCTCCAAAATCGCCGACTTTAGCTACGCCCACTACTAATGTGGCGAAAACCAAGGGCGCAATAATCATTTTTATGAGTCGAAGGAATATATCACTCAGGATCTGAATGTTGTTGGCGAAGTTTTCATAGTCCGCCGGATCAGGGTGATACATACGGTAAAAATGTCCGACGAGTATTCCCAGCAACATCCCGATAAATATTCGGGTGGTTAAATTTATCTTCATAGGTTCCCAAAAATAGCAGAAATACCTGAATCACCGTCATTTTTTGCTACTACGTCTCTCTTCCATTCGCTATATTTGCAGGCTATTTTAAGATTATGGAAATCCCTAAGAATTACAACCCCTCAGAAGCAGAAGCGAAATGGTATCCTTATTGGATGAATAACGGTTATTTCCGTTCAGTCCCTGATGAGAGAGAACCTTATACTATTGTGATCCCTCCGCCCAATGTTACGGGCGTTTTGCACATGGGACATATGCTCAATAATACCATCCAAGATGTGATGATTCGTCGCGCGCGTATGCTCGGCAAAAATGCTTGTTGGGTACCCGGCACCGATCACGCTTCTATCGCTACCGAGGCGAAGGTGGTTGCTATGTTGAAGGAAAAAGGAATCAAGAAATCAGATCTTACTCGTGAGGAGTTCTTGAAGTATGCTTTCGAGTGGAAGGAGAAATATGGTGGCATCATCCTCGAGCAGCTTAAAAAATTAGGTGCTTCGTGCGACTGGGATCGTACACGTTTCACCATGGAAGATGACCTCAGCGAAGCCGTAATCGATGTATTTATTGATCTATTCAAAAAAGGATATATCTACCGCGGTACTCGTATGGTGAATTGGGATCCTGCGGGACTTACTGCAGTGAGCGATGAAGAGGTAATCCACAAAGAAGTTCAGTCGAAGTTATGTTATGTTCGCTATGTTTTGGTAGATGCCGATGAGGCTTATGATAATAACGATGCGGCTGCCCGTCAACGTAAGTTCGATAACAACGAGTTCATCACTATCGCTACTGTTCGTCCAGAGACGATCCTCGGCGATACTGCCATCTGCGTGCATCCCGAAGATCCTCGCTACAAACATCTGAAAGGGAAGTTTGCGGTGATCCCTATGGCGAACCGTAAGGTGCCTGTAATTTTCGATGATTATATCACCATGGAGTTTGGTACAGGTTGCTTAAAGGTGACGCCAGCTCACGATATTAATGACTATAACCTCGGAGTGAAACATCACCTCGAAGTAATCGATACCATCAATCCCGATGGTACTATGAGTGTTGCTGCAGGATTTTACATCGGTGAAGATCGATTCATCGTTCGTAAAAAAATTGTGAAGGATCTCGATGCCATGGGACATGTGGTGAAGATTGAAGATTATACCAACAAAGTAGGATATAGCGAACGTACCGATGCTGTTATTGAGCCTAAGCTTAGTATGCAATGGTTTGTGAAGATGCAAGAGTTCTCAAAGCCTGCCCTCGATGCGGTGATGGATGGAGAAGTGAAGTTGATTCCTGATAAGTTCGTAAATACGTACCGTCACTGGATGGAGAATGTACACGACTGGTGTATCTCTCGTCAGCTGTGGTGGGGACAACGTATTCCTGCTTGGTACGATAACAAAGGAAATGTTGCCGTTTGCAAAACTGCTGAAGAAGCAATTGCAATAATGAAAGAGAAAAATCCGAGTGTAACGGTTGCGGATATCCGACAAGATGAGGATGTACTTGATACATGGTTCTCTTCTTGGTTATGGCCTATATCGGTATTCGACGGATTTAAAGACCCGAATAACAAAGACATCAACTACTACTACCCTACCAACGATCTTGTTACTGCTCCCGAAATTTTATTCTTCTGGGTAGCACGTATGATCATGGCGGGATATGAATATCGCGGTAAGCGTCCTTTCGAGAATGTTTACTTGACAGGTATCGTGCGTGATAAGCAAGGAAGAAAGATGAGTAAGTCGCTAGGAAACTCTCCCGACCCACTCGACTTAATTACAAAATATGGTGCCGATGGTGTTCGTGTGGGAATGCTATTATCGTCACCTGCCGGAAATGATTTATTATTCGACGAAGGATTGTGTGAGCAAGGAAGAAACTTCTGGAATAAAATCTGGAATGCCTTCCGTTTAGTAAAAGGATGGGAAGTATCATCATCGATCGAACAACCTTCAGCGAATATTGCATCGATCGAGTGGTTCCAACATCGTTTGTATGCGGCTACTGCCGAGATCAACGAACACTACGCAAAATACCGTATGTCGGATGCGTTGATGAGTACTTACAAATTGATTTGGGACGATTTCTGCGCTTGGTATTTAGAGTTAATTAAACCTGCTTACCAACAACCTATCGACGTAAAAACATACGAAGCTACTGTCGATTTCTTCGAGAAAATCGTAACCATCGTTCATCCTTTCATGCCATTCATCTCTGAAGAATTATGGCATTTATTGAGAGAGCGTAAACAGGGCGATGATTTGATCGTTAGCAAATGGCCAGCTCATGCTGCTGCCGATAAATCTTTACTCGATGATTTCACAATTGCTTCAGGCATTATCGCCGAAGTACGTAACTTCCGACAGAGTAAAGGCGTTTCTCCGAAAGAACAAGTAGAATTACATTATGCAATTAACGGTAATGCGTCGGCGTTAGATCGCTTTAGCGGAGCCATTATCAAGTTAGGGAACTTAAGTAAACTCGAGAAAATTACTGAAAAACCAACCGGAGCATTTCCTTTTGTGGTGAATCAGTTCGAGTGCTTCATTCCGCTTTCAGAAACTATCGACAAGGAAGCTGAAAAAGATCGACTCACCAAAGAATTAGAATACACACAAGGATTCTTGAAGTCGGTAGAGAATAAATTGAGCAACGAGCGTTTCGTAAACAATGCGAAGCCCGATGTTGTGGCGGCCGAACAAAAGAAAAAAGCCGACGCAGAGTCTAAAATAAAATCTATTCAAGAAGCATTAGCTTCATTGTAATATACTGTCATGCATCTTTCACAACGTCAGCTTTTCTTGCAGCATGTGGCTCAAACGAGTCTTGCGCCCATGATGTTGGAGATCGATCATGCCGAAGGCATCTATCTCACCGACACCAGCGGAAAGAAATACATTGATTTTATCAGTGGTATTTCTGTTAGCAATGTCGGACATCGCCATCCGCAAGTACTAAAAGCGATTCAGGAACAACTCGATCGTTATATGCACTTAATAGTGTATGGCGAATTTGTGCAGAGTCCACAGGTAAATCTAGCCACTCGCCTAGCAGCAGTATTACCAGGCGATATCGACAGTGTGTACTTCGTGAATTCGGGTGCCGAAGCAGTTGAAGGAGCTATCAAGTTAGCACGACGAGCTACTGGAAGAAAAAAAATATTCTCGTTCAAGAACGCCTATCACGGAAGTACTACGGGAGCATTGAGCTTGATGAGCAGCGAATATTTTACCGATGCCTTTAAACCTTTATTGCCCGAAGTATATCATTTGAATCCCGGTGACTACCGAGGACTCGAATGCATCGATGAAACGACTGCCGCCGTGGTAGTAGAAATTATTCGCGGAGAAGCGGGCGCAGAAGAAGTAGAAGGAGAATTCCTGAAAGCACTGAAGCAACGCTGCGAAGAAACAGGAACCTTCTTTATTGCCGACGAAATACAAACTGGCTTTGGAAGGACAGGAAAACTCTTTGCCTGTGAGCATCACGGAATCATCCCCGACATCATCACCATGGCGAAAGGGATGGGCGGAGGAATGCCTATCGGAGCCTTTGCAGCGAAGAAAGAAGTGATGCAAACGCTAACGGCTGAACCGGTGCTAGGACATATCACCACCTTCGGTGGACATCCTGTAAGCTGTGCAGCTGCTTTAGCTTCGCTGGAAGTGATACTGGCTATTCCTTTAGAAGAAAAAGTAGCGAAATTTGAAGGAATCATCCGACAAAAGCTACAGCACCCTTTGTTGCAGAAAATCACCGGAAAAGGGCTATTACTATCGGGTGTTTTGGGTAGCGAAGCCATCAATTTCAAATTTATTGCCAATTGTATTAAAAACGGCATCATCACCGACTGGTTTTTATTTGCCTCAGACCGCTTTAGGATGGCTCCACCGCTAACAATTACCGAAGAAGAGCTCAACAGATCGATCTACCTGCTGATAAAAGCCCTTGACGAAACTGCCGCCGAGTTGAATCATTAAGACTAAATGAATTTTCATAAAGGTGAAGAAACCATCCCGAATTCTTCATTTTGGCACAAGTACCTTCACCCCGTCGAAACAAAGGCAACATAAGAAAACGGCCACCGTTAGCGATAAAATTCATAGATTCGTAAACAACACAAAAAAGATTACCATGAACGTCTTGATCGTAGAAGATGAACGCTCACTCTCACATGAGATGGAGATTTACCTCACCCGTCAGAATTTTAATTGCGACGTGGCCTTTAACGGCAAAAGCGGAACAGATAAAGTGCTTACTAACAGTTATGATTTTGTGCTCCTCGATTTAGGGTTGCCTGACATGGACGGACTAGATCTTTTAAAAGATGCACGCAAAAAAGGAAGCGAAGCAGCCTTTATCGTATTAACAGCAAGAGGAGAAGTAGAAGACAAAATCAAAGGATTAGATCTTGGAGCCGACGATTATATTCCAAAGCCATTTTCATTAGCGGAGCTACACTCACGCATGCAAGCGATATTAAGAAGAAAACACGGATTGAAATCGAATACCATGACGGTTGCAGATTTTGACATTGACATATCGAACAGAACGGTGCAATGCAAAGGCCAAACCATCAACCTTACTAAAAAAGAATTTGATCTTTTCCACTATCTTTCACTCCACAAAAACCGTGTCCTTACCCGTACACAATTAACCGAACATATTTGGGGTGATGTATTAGAAGACGATTACGAATCGAACTATATCGACGTTCACGTAAAAAATCTTCGTAAGAAATTATCGGCGCATGCGCCAATCGATTGGTTTGAAACAGTACGCGGTGTAGGTTACAGAATCAACATCTGATAATCGCCTATGGGATTCTTCGAGAAAGTCCTCTTTAAAAAGAAAGTGCCCACGATACAAACCAAGTTTGCTATCTACAATGCACTCTCTAAATCATTAATCATTTTATCGTTTATGGCTTTGCTGCCCCTCATTGTTGAGAAGGTAGTATATGATCATATTGATAAGCGACTAATAGCAAGGACAGAGAGAATTCTATTAACAGTACAAAAAGGCGGTATTGACGATATCGTTTTAGAGCAAGACTGTAGCTTTGAAAGCTATAGTATTTTAAAAGAAGAATTTGTTGCCATCTACCCTATCCTTGATCCCAGAAAGATGCCGCCATCGATGGAAATCAAGAATGAAGCTTGGCAGATCGACGGGGAGAAGATGCAGCACCGCATTATCCGCCGACCATTCACCTACGACAATCAACTTTACGAACTCAACATCGGAGAAGGGATCAGCTCTATTGAGCAATTAAAGAGCACCATTCAACGCTTTTCGTTGATCATGATGATAGTGGTAGTAGTTATTAGTTTATTTATCGACTTAGGCTTTGTGCGAATACTCATGAAGCCGCTTGATAAAATCATGCATAAGAAATTGCAGCCAGTACCATCGCCAAACAACTTCGACTTCACTCCTATTCCCAGTACAACGCATGAATTCAACAAACTCGATCAACGCATCAATGAAATGATGTTAAAGTTGAGAGATGCTTTTCAGATAGAAAAAGAATTCATCTCAAATGTATCGCATGAATTGCAAACGCCGATAAGCATAGTGCAAAATCGCTTAGAGAATATTATGATAGATGCCAATCTATCAGACGATGTATTAGTGCGACTATCCGACTCGCAACGCACGCTCAACAGGATGAGCAAGATTATAAAAGCCTTGTTATTGATTTCGAAAATTGAAAACGATCAATATTTAAAGAGCGAAGAAGTAACAGCGATAAATATACTCGACGAAGTAATAGAAGACGTAGAAGAAAGGTTAAATCAGAAAAACATAAAACTGATAAAACAATTTTACGAAGACTTCAACATAAAACCCTGCAACCGCACATTACTATACACGATGTTTACGAATCTCATAAACAACGCGATTAAATACAACAAAGAAGACGGCAGCATTATTATCACCACCAAGTTCATCGACGATGTTTTTCATATTGAAATAAAAGACACTGGCATCGGAATGAAAAAAGAAGACTTGCCAGCGATCTTCGACCGATTTAAGCGCCTCAACACTAGCACAGCCGAAGGCTTCGGACTAGGACTTCCCATCGTAAAAACCATTGCAGCCTTCCACAAAATCGACATCACGGTAGACTCCGAACCAGCAGTAGGCTCTACGTTTGATTTACGGTTTGATGATGTGAAAATTTGATAATTTGAAAATTTGTCGATTTGAAGATTTGAGCAAAGCTCTTGTTAATGTGCTAGTTTGCTAATCTGCCAATTTGCTAATGGAGCGAAGCTCGTTTTAATTTGCTGATGTGCTAGTGGGCTAATCTGCTAATAGAGCGAAGCTCGTTTTAATTTGCTGATGTGCTAGTGGGCTAATCTGCTAATAGAGCGAAGCTCGTTTTTGGGAGCGAAGCTCGTTGCCCATCCACAATAAAATCCCGGAGGGATGAAATTATAGTAACCAAGGGCACACAGCCTAACCTAACCCAACCCCGAACGGGGTGACATTATAGTATGTGGGGGGCATCTCCATCTCGACTCCGCTCGATGACCACGATACATATGAAGATTTCGCTACTCGCTTCGCGAACCAAGAACCATGAACCATGAACTAGGGACTTTTTTCCCTTCTCCCAATTCAAAGGAAAATTCAATCCCTTACCTTCAACACTATCCGACAAACATCTCGCTTACCGCTTCGCGAAATCCAAAATCCAATCCCGATAGCTATCGGGACAAAATTCAAAATTACCCCCCCCCTACCTCTTCACAAATTTACCAGTTAATACTTCTTTTTCTGTAATTAATCTTATTATATAAACTCCATCAGGTTGTGAAGCGAAACTAGAACTATAGGTAAAATACCCGGCATTTATTGGCTCTGACAATTTCTCAAGTAATTGTCCGCTTGAAGTATAAAATTGGACATAAGCATTTCTTCCTGACAATTTTTCAGCATTAATAAATACAGTTCTCATTTCACTACTGTAGTATAATTTCAATTCGTTCCTTCTTCCATCAATATTGGGTAGGCCTACTGTTAAGGTGTCACATGGGGAGCCGACCCAGTTGCTCAATTCATAATTGGGGTTATTCGGAAGTCCATAATATGATTTATGCCCACCTAAATAAAAACCATATGGCTGAAAATCACAAGCAGGATAAGTACTATCCGGTTGATTGATTACTGACAAGGTGGTATTTGTGATAGAAGTAGACCCATAACAATTTAAATAATCGTAGCAAGTGTCGCTATCTAAATAACCAAGAGTAAAATAAATCTTCCCATCAGGTCCCATTTTAATTGCCCCACCTTGTTCGGGAAATATGTAATCTGCCAATTGGTTAGAACTTGAATAAAATGTACTCGGATCAAGGTCGAACTGATTAAGGTAAGTTTTATTTTGCAGAGGTCCTTGCATATTTCTAACTGTATAGAGCTTTGTTTCATCATGTGATATTTCAAAATCCCAATAGCCATTTATGCTTCCTCCTGGCGCAGAATACACCACTCTATTTGATAATATTCCGGTACACCTATCAAAATCATATCGTTCAACGGCTCCCACTTGGCATGCATTATAGAGATGTGATCCATCAGTATTGAATTTCATGCGATAAAAACTTGCTAAGTTTACATTCGCTCCGATGTATTGTGTTGGCATTGCAGTTACCCCCGTAGGAGTGATTAAATACGCTGTAATATCATTGGTAGGAACATTTTTCCACGTACGCACTAAAACCCACCAGTCACGCCCATTTCCATGTCGCACCACAGCGATGCAATCCACAAGCGTGTCATTTCGTAATTGCACGTTCTTTTGAATCACCTTCCCTAAACCACCATTGTAATTTAGATCAATAGTTGAATAAAACAATCCTTTATAGGTTGTTACCCCAGCACAAAATACATAAAACAAATTACTATTCCCAGGGTAAGGAACAATTGCCATCTCTTGATACCATAAGCCACCTATTAGAGTATCCCCATTTTGCATTGTTTGATGATTCTTGCTCACTACAGTTCCAAATTTAACAAGCCCTGCAGGGTTTAACCATTCAATCCAATTTGGAGACCCGGTATAAAACAATAATTCACCAGCGCTATCACAGATACTTGCACAAGTCCCACGAACACGCAAGATACTATTTGCTGCTTGAGGGTTGAAAGTGTTTTTAAAATCAATTCCTGCGCTATCTCCGAAAGCCCAATATCGATCGGTGAATTGAGCATTGGCGAGTCCCGCTACAATCAACAAAATAAAAACCAACAAGCTTTTTATCGCCTTCATAAAGTGCATCTTTAAAGTGACCAATATTTACCAAATGTATATATAAATCACTAAAATAAGAAATCGGCTAGCACTTAACCGTTTGTAAGCATTTATCTCCCGACTATCTCGAGGATTTTTTGTAATTTTAATTAGGGAGGGGACTTGCTGTACCCAGTCAGAAATACACAGGAATTAGCATGGGTGATTTTGAGGGAATTTAAATCAAGGGAAGTATCGCGCCAGCAAACGGCGCCAGCCATGTCTCGACTATATTTCGACTCCATCTCGACTCCGCTCGATGACCAACTCAATGACCAGCTCGACAACCACGAATCATAAAAAGATTTCGCTATGCGCATTGCGAACCCCTGAAGTAGAGCTGAAAAAGCTCACTTCATGGCAAGCCATGAACCGATGACGTTGTGCGAAAAGCACAAGTCACGGCAGGCCTCGAACCATAAAAAGATTTCGCAATCCGCATTGAGAAACTTAGAACATCGAACTTCGAACCAATTCCTTTCCTCCACCCTTATTTCTATCCTAAAATAATCTCGCTACTCGCTTCGCGAACCGTAAACCGTAAACCGTAAACCGTAAACCGTAAACCATAAACTATTCCCCAACCACCATCAACTTCTTAGTGGCTGAACCGGATTTGCATTTGATAGTACATTGATAAATACCTGATGGGACATTAGGCAACTGAATATTTTGAAGTGTAGTCCATTCAGGAAGAGTTTGGCGATAAATTATTTGTCCCATTAAATTATAAATGAGCAATTCGCCACTTTCGTTGGAAGGCAACAAATAAATTATTTTAAAGCTTCCAATACTTGGATTTGGACTTAACCCTATTTTAAAATCATGTAGAGTATTTTCTTCTACCCCAACCCACGACAAAGTATCACACGGACTACCCTGCAATCGCCCTAAATAATAATTTGGATGGTTGACATTTGCCCTATAACACCAAGCAGGTAAATGAACCGAGTGCTGGTTCACAAAACAAAGAGTATCTGGATTATTAGGATATTCAATGCAAGTTAAATCGACGACAGAACCATAAGACGATATATATATTTTACCATTCGCAGCCAAAAAGGGAAACATGAAAATTGTTGGAGCTAATGAAACAAATCCATCATATGTGGCTACTTTTTTCTTAGACCCATGAAAATCAATAGTGTCAGTTTGATACTGGTAAATATCATTTACTGAAATTGTATAAATATATTCCCCATTTGATGAAAAAATTGCACCTGCGCCAACTTGATTATCGATGGAATCTATTTTCGCATTAAAAAAAACACCATTACATCGATCAAACTCATATATTCTAACATCATGCTTGTATGCGCTACCATAAGGTTTAGCACTAGTAATTGAAAACCGTGAACCGTTTGGTGAAAACATAGGACATCCAACATTTCCTAAAGTTGCCGGAAAACCAAAACTTTGGCGATTAGTTTCATATACACCATTTGGAGTACAAAGCAATGTAATTAAAGTATCACTTTTGTATTTAGGAATTGTTATCCACCAATCTCTACCATTAGCGTGTTGACAGGCTGCAATTCCCCAATCGCAGGAATCGCTGTTAACCACAACATTTTTACTTATTACAGCACCTTTTCCATTATCTAAGGTCATGTCAACAATAGTCATAAACAAGGCATACGACGCAAGATTCCCCAAATAATCTTCGGAATGGTGAAACAATATATATTTATTTGTGTCACCAGGGAATGGTAGAACAATATTACTAAATGGCATAGGCATACCTATAGAACCCAAACCTGTTACCGCTGGGCCTGGATTTAACCCTCCTCCATTTAACATCATATTCCCAGTTGCATTCATTATATAAACACCATTACTAGCAAAAAGCAAATTACCTTGCTCATCAGATATATTTCCTTGAGCACCGGTAAATGGCATCCCAAAACTATCAGGCACTACATTTAAACTATTTGAATCAAAAAGCATTTTGCCTCGCAGTGAAGTCGTATAAGAATCCAATTGACTTCTCCAGCCATATAAAAACTGATGGGCCTTACCTTGAGCTTTAATTTCCTCATTAAATTGGATCAGCAATAAAAAAGTAAATATAATTTTAACTGTTGCTCGCATGTTAATTTAGAATTACAACTTTCTTATTAACACTTTTTTCGTTTTCAAGAATTATTTTTGCGTTGTACACACCATCACTAAGATTTGGAAGATTAAAATTTCTTTCAGTTAATTTCTCGTCAACTAAATACTTAATGATTTCCTTTCCATTTAAATCGATAAAAATAACTTGATGAATAAATGAACTTGCACTACCTTTTAATGTAAAGTGCGATTGAGCTGGATTCGGACTAATGGTATATTCAGTCTCTAATTGATTTAACTTATCATAATAAGTACTAATGCGGGAAGAACTACCACAGTTCGAATCATCATCGTATTCCAACTCAATATTCAACAATCTCCCATCCTTCATAAAGTGCATCTTTAAAGTGACCAATATTTACCAAATGTATATATAAATCACTAAAAAAGGAAATCGGCTAGCACTTAACCGTTTGTAAGCATTTATCTCCCGACTATCTCGAGGATTTTTTGTAATTTTAATTAGGGAGGGAACTTGCTGTACCCCATTCTGGAATACTCTGTTATTTGCAAGGGTGCTTTTAGGGAAATATGAATTAAGAGAGGTAACGCGCCAGCCCCATCTCGACAACCACGAATCATAAAAAGATTTCGCTACTCGCTTCGCGAACCCCTGAAGTAGAGCTGAAAAAGCACACTTCAGGGCAAGCCATGAACCATGCAGTAGAGCTAAAAAAGCACACTGCATGGCGCGCCATGAACCGATGACGTTGTGCGAAAAGCACACTATCCTGATGATAACTGTCAGGACAAGCCTCGAACCAATAAATGCGTTAGCCCTAACCGGCTTCGCCGAACCAAGAACCAAGAACCAAGAACCAAGAACTAGGAACCAAGAACCAAGAACCTTTTAAACCTAAAACTGCCCCGTCGACACCATCACCAACGTACACGCTTCCAAAACTTCAATATTTTTTTTGCGCAGTCGGATGGCGAATTGTTCGTTTTCGGCTCCGGGATTAAAAATGACACGCTGGGGTTCGAGGGATTCTATATAGTCGTAAAAATTGGGTTGATTTTTCTCTCCTACATACATGGTAACGGTATGGATATCCGAAAAGAAGGGTAAGCCCGTTTCTATCTTTACATCGCCTACAACGCCTTGCTTTAGGCCAATAGCACAAACTTCAATGCCAACACTTCTTAAGCGATGTATCGCCATGTTCGAATAGCGCGTTGTGTTTTCGGAGGCTCCTATGACAAGTGTTTTTTTCATGTTATTCGGTATAGTCGAGATCTTTTGAAAATGATTCTTTTAAGCTTAATGTGGCGATTAAGGCCAATCCTATACATACTGCTCCTACTATCATTGCTGCATTCACTGCGCCGCTTGTTAGTTCGAGCGATTTGAAACTTAATGTTATTGGGACAACTGCTCCTCTTACAAAATTCGGGACAGTAGTGGTTACCGTTGCTCTGATATTTGTACCGAATTGTTCTGATGCTACAGTTACAAATAATGCCCAATATCCTGTGGCCGCTCCTATGGCAAAACACATAAAATAAAAATAAGAGGTGCTTACGTTTTTATGAAACAGAAAAAATAATACTAGAACTACAGTGGATATTAAATATCCAACAATTATTTTTTTTCGGCTTTTAAACACTTGCGATAGTATTCCGCTGATTAAATCTCCTACCGATAATCCTATATAGGCGTACATGATAGAGAATCCTACTTTCACTGGCTCGCCTACTACATTTATTATTCCTGGTCCGGAAAATTTCTCTGAGAATTTTATTAAAATACCTATGCAATACCATACTGGTAGTCCGATTAGAATACATGCCAGGTATTTCTTGAATCTCGCCCAATCGGTAAACAACATTAAAAAATCTCCTTTGCTTACCGATTTATTACTCTTTACTTGATCAAACATTCCCGATTCATAAGTTCCTACTCTCAACAGTAATAATAATAATCCGAGTGCTCCTCCTGTGAGATAAGTAATCTGCCAACTTTGTAATCCGAAAAGATGCAGTTGATTGTTCGATATAAATGCTGCAGCTACTGCGCCTAAAGCTCCCATTGTTACTATGAGCATTGTTCCGTAGCCTCGGTGCTCTTTGTGCATGATCTCCGATACTAAGGTGATGGCTGCTCCTAATTCGCCTGCTAGTCCCAATCCCGCAATAAATCGTACTATGGTATATTGATCTAGATTAACTACAAAGGCGTTTGCAATATTGGCTAATGAATATAGCAGTATGGATCCGAACAATACCGACTTCCTTCCATGTTTATCTCCTAATATACCCCATATTAACCCGCCGGCTAACATTCCCGTCATTTGCCATAAAAAAAGCAAATAGTCGTATTTATCGATAATCGCAGGATCAGTTATTCCGATTCCTTTGATCGATTGCTTGCTGATGACATTGAATAGTTGCAAATCAAAAATATCGACAAAGTATCCGAGCGCAGCTACTAGTACAATTAAATTAAACGGATTGCGCGTACCTTGCTTGTTCATTGATGTGGATATTGATTTTCAAATATAGTTATTTCCTTGCCTTGTCAAAACCGAATAATTCGCGCTGCATTGGCTTTCATCGGGATTCGTACGCCTTTGTGTCGTTCATTCAGAACGGTGAATTCTTCTGATCGAAATACACCAATTTCTTCTTCATTCAGCATATCATAAAAGGTGAACGATTTTTGTGTATTGCATTTCATAAGCGCTAATGCATCCTGTGGAATTTTCAAATACACTTCATAGCTTTCTTCTTTGTTGAAGTTGGCTATTACTATTACACGTTCTTGTTCGTTGTAGCGCAAATATGCATACAAATATTTCTCGTTAAATCCTTCACTTAAATGATGTCGGTTTACGTATTGCAAATCGTAAAACTTTCCACTCGATATGGCGTTCGATCGATTAATGAGTTTAAGTAGCTGGCCGTAAAAATTGCGCAGCTCTTGTGTTGATTTGTTTAATGCAGCCCCATCAAATTTCCCCTCGTTCATCCATTGTAGATGCTTAGGCATGGAGGTATAATCGAATATAGAGGTTCGTCCCCTGCTACCAGCAAATCCTACTATTTCATCGCCGCTCTCTCCGCATTCTTGTCCGTTGTAAATCATCACCGGTCCGCACGACAATGCCGCTCCCGCTACCATCCCTGGAATAGCATGTTGAGGATCTCCTGCAAATCGGAAGGATGCGATGCGTTCTTCGTCGTGGTTTTCGAGGAAGAATAACATTCGTTCGGGATGTTTTTCAACCGATCGTGCACAGTTCGTTAATTCGTCGGCGTTAGTATGTCCTTTGATGATGCCTACTAACGTATCGTATAGCCGAACTTTGTCATATAGATAGTCGAAACATCCTGTTTCTAAATAGCGTTCGTATAATTCAGGCTTATAAATCTCAGCGATGAAGAATACATCTGGATAATGTGTTTTTACGCAAGGTATCACCCATTCCCAGAATTCGGCAGGTACCATTTCAGCCATGTCGCAGCGAAATCCGTCGACACCTTTAGCACTCCAATAGAGCAAGATATCGAGGAGTTTTTGCCATGTATCGGGGATTGGATCGAAGTAGCAACGGTGCGGGGGATTGGGATCAATTCCGAAATTTAATTTCACAGTCTCAAACCAATCGTTCGCAGATGGCGATGCTGAATAAATATCATTTCCTGTAACACGTGCTGGCGTTTCATGATAATCATTTCGATTACCAACACTTTCATCTCCTCCAAGTGGATGATAATCGCCGGGAATAACAAAAGCGCTATCCTGCAGATATAAAAAGTTATTATGAATATTAAAGAAGTGAGAAGTATTATCGTCTTCGCCTAAATCCCTAACACCAGCAGGCTTCACATCAGAATGATAAGACCTTGCGACATGATTCGGAACAAAATCGATGATCACTTTTAAATTGTTTGAATGGATGCGTTTCACCAATGCATTAAACTCTTGCGTTCGATTATTTACATCAACGGCTAAATCGGGATCAACATCATAATAATCGCGAATAGCATAAGGCGATCCTGCTCTACCTTTAACTAAAAAAGGAGAATCGCCTTTCATTCCATAAGCACTATAGTCGGTAACAGTGCTATGTTCGAGAATACCGGTCAGCCAAACATGACTGATCCCCATTGCAGCTAATTCCTGCAAAGCGACATCGGTTATGTCGTTAAACTTACCACATCCGTTCTCCTCAATAGTGCCAAACGGTTTTACGAATTCTTTTTTATTGCCGAATAAGCGAACGAAAAGCTGATAAATGATCAGTTTATGATGGTTGGCAGTGAAGTAAGATGATATCATGATTTACCTTTCGAAGATAGAATCATCCTCTTCGGCAAATCAATTACTGCATTTCACTTTTCAACAAGAGAGTGTTAACCTGTACGACTCTAAAAATGGTTGACCATTTCAATGTAAATCATCGTAAAATCTGGAGCATTCTGGTCTTTGTGGGATAAAATGTATTGAAAACAAATTTATCAATGATAGATATTCAGGAGTTGCCGAAGTCCTTCTTCCAATGCGCTACTATAGATTAGTCGAATAAAAAATTAAGATTTATGGAAAATTTAAGGTATTTAATTCTGTTGTGGATCCCATTTTATTGCACACCTACAGCGTGCCTTGAGTTACCGTTATGGGTTGAGTTACATTAAATCGCCCCTACAGGGCGAATAATCATAAAAATTCAATAAAGTGATTAAATCTCCCAATTATAGCGAATAAAAAATCTCCATTACAAAGGTTTAATCGCTTTCATGCCTCAAACAGTGTTTCTTTCTATCGTTTTCGTTTTTATCGTTCTATCCGCAAAAATTTAAGGCGGACGTTCCGCTTCGAATATAGATTCGGATATACTGATCGACAATAATATTTCGCCTAGAAAAAGTAAAACTTCGGTTCGTACTAGAGAATGGAGTTACCAAGAATAATCAATATCATCTGAAAGCGATTTTATATCAGAAATGATTTCAATTAAACGTGGTCTACCTATGTAAGGTACACCCTTATCGATCACATTTGATTCCGTTCAGAATCATTTGCGCCACAAACTTGATGTCTTCAAGCACTTTGTTGTAATCAGCTTCAGCAGCCATATTTACTAGCGACATGTGAATTTCTTTATAACGAATAGCAGTAGCTACCGTTAACAAAACACGTGCTACGCGATAACTGTCGGTTGATGTAAATTCTTTCGATGCTACACCTTCGTCGATCACTGTGGCAATGTATTTAGCTTCTTTCTCGAGCACTTTCTCGTAAACGTGATAAAAGACAGGCTCTACCTTGCGAACTGTATCTAGCGACAAGTTATGCAGGTTTACAACCATCTTGTAAAAGTTCATGCGCTCGCCTAAGTAAGAAAGGATTTTTTCTTCTGCCGACTTAGCCGTTTTCACTTTGTTGTGAAGCTCATCCATGTACACGTCGGCTTCGTGAAAAATAACATCACAGAAGATGTTCTCTTTGTTCTTATAGTAATAATAAAGTGATGCTTTGTTCAATCCTACTACCTTGCCGATATCTTCAAGGGTAGTTTTTTCATATCCGTATTTCGCAAAACAATCAGATGCCGCTTTCAGCACCTTTACACGCTTTTCTTCTTTTGACATTACATTCAAATTTCAAACAAAAATACGTAGAGTATTAATGTTAAAAACGTTGAATTCTAAACAAAGCCTGTAACGAAAATACTACAAAAAAGAAGGATTTTCCTTCATTTTCCCGATTTTCACCTCATTTTGCCCTAAAAAAGGACTAAAACCACGAGTTTTTCTTCTTTCTCGATGAAGTTCCGCTAATCCCCAAAACGCCTAAAAGTCCACGGGTAAGCTCGCGAGCCACCGTTCTAGCCACTTGGCGACCAACAGTGCTTCCCATAATATCACCCACTATACTGCCTTCTTCTTCTTGCTTAGTGGCCTTTCCTGATGCTTGTGTTGGCGCTTCTTCCGACTCTTCTGGAGCTACCGTAAGCTTATTGGTAAGTATTTCGAAGGCGCTGTCACGGTCGATTACTTTGTTGTATTTGGCGACCAATTCAGATGAGCCCACCATTTCATCTAGTTCATCGACACTCAAAATATCCATACGCGAATGCGGCGTACATAGGCAAGTATGAACTAATGGCGTTGGCGTTCCTTTTTCAGAAAGGGCGGTTACTAACGCCTCGCCTATACCCAATTCGGTAATCAACTCATCTACTTTATAAAAATCAGTCTCGGGATAATTTTCGGCAACCATTTTAATCGCTTTGCGATCGTTCGCCGTAAATGCTCTTAAGGCATGTTGAATTTTTAATCCGAGTTGTCCTAATACTGCCGAAGGAATGTCAACTGGTGTTTGGGTGCAGAAAATAATCCCTACTCCTTTCGAACGAATTAATTTGATGATAGTCTCCAGTTGATCTTGCAATGCTTTGCTAGCTTCTTTAAAGATCAAATGCGCTTCATCAATAAAGATGACCAACTTGGGTTGATCGCTATCGCCTTCTTCAGGAAAGGTAGCATAAATCTCAGCTAACAAACAAAGCATAAACGTTGAAAACAACTTCGGCTTATCTTGCACATCAGAGAGACGAATAATATTTATATAACCTTGTCCTTTGTCGTTTAAGCGCACTAAATCATTCACATCAAACGACATCTCACCGAAGAACATTTCAGCACCTTGTTCTTCTATTTCGATAATCTTGCGAAGAATAGTTGATGCGGATGATGTTGAGATTGCTCCGTAATCTTGTTTAATCTCTGCCTTCCCTTCGTTGGTTAAATATTGAAGTACTTTTTTAAAATCTTTTAAATCGAGTAAGGGAAGTTTTTTGTCATCGCTGTATTTAAACACGAGTGAAACTACTCCCGATTGCGTATCATTTAAATCGAGGATTTTTGAAAACAAAACAGGACCAAATTCCGATACTGTGGCTCTGAGCTTCGCTCCTTTCTCTGAACTCAATGATAAAAATTCAGCAGGGTATTGCGAAGGTGTCCATTCGATTCCTAATTTATCGTGACGTTCTTTTATTTTATCGTTAAGGGCACCAGGCTTCGCAATTCCGCTTAAGTCACCTTTGATATCCATCAACAAAGTAGAAACACCATTCGCTGATAATGCTTCTGCCAATCCTTGTAAAGTTTTTGTTTTTCCTGTTCCTGTTGCACCGGCAATTAGTCCGTGGCGATTCATTGTACGCAAAGGAATTCTCACTTGGGCATCACTCAACACATTTCCTTCGGCAACGGCTGCGCCGATAACAATACTAGTTCCTTTAAAGGTATAACCGGCTTGAACGGCAGCTTTTAATGCATCCTGATTTGACATAGTCAAGATTTATTTTGTTTATGTTTAATATCAATCACCTTTTTAATCTTCTATCAACACCGATAACTTTTCAGCAAAGGGTTGAAGATGATCTTTTAGTGATTGAATAAATTGTTTTCCGTCTTTTAAGTAATACGGAATGAAATTACGAATGCGTTCTTGTGGTGTTCGCTCTGGTGTAACAACTTGCGCAATCGATTTTATTTGATTGAGTGATACTTCATGTTTACGTTTTACTGCAGCTACCACTTTCTTCTGTAAATTTTCAATGCTGTTATTCAGCTTTTGTTGCTCGGCAGAAATTGGTCCCGTTAATGTTTGATCAACAACAGCCATTTTTTTGCCTATCGAGTTAAATGCTTGATTGATGCTTTGCACTTCGTCATCAATATTTACATTTCCTTCTTCGAGTGTTGCAGTATATGCCGCCGTTAACTTTACTTCTCCTTTAAATAAATCTTCGATAGTAAAACCTAATGCTTCAAATTTCTGCAATTGCTTTCCACTTACGATCAATGCATTGTTACGCGGCACTAACATGGGATAAAATACTCCATGGTGATCGAATACTGATTTCAATTGCAACCAATAGGCCAATTCTCCTGGTCCTCCAATATAAGCAAGGTTAGGCAAAATAGTTTCTTGGTAAACGGGACGCAGTACTACATTCGGACTAAATCGTTCGGGTTGATGCTCCAATAAATCGAGCATAATATTTTTTGAAAATTTCAACTCTGTATTCACGATTTCATAATGCTCATCGGGTGCTTGAACAATTCTTTCTCGTAACTGATCATCGAGATAAAATAAATTCACCGCACGTGGCAACACTTGAATTTTATAATTCTCCCCTAACAAATCGTTGGTTTTATTTACCAATCGGAAACTCGGTTGATTTAATAATTCATCTTTCAATACTGGAAGAAAAAGTTCTTTTAGTCTTTTGCGATCCGCATCAATCACGATTAATCCTTCATCACCAAACAACGACAAAACAAAATGACGCGTAGCTTCTGCCAACGACAATTCGCGGTAATACGATTCTTCGATGATATGTTTCATTTCTGAAGCGAAGGGCGATTCGCCAAACATGGCAATCACTTCATCTATCAGCGGAGGCAATGAAGAAGTAGGAATTTTTCCTGTTACTCCTTTCACCGACTGATCCCATTTCAATGTTTTATTGAATACGTTCAGCGTACTAATTTCTTCGAAGTCGTGATCTTCGGAAGCCATCCAATAAACGGGAACGAAATTATAATCAGGATGATTTTTCTTTAACTGTTTTGCGAGGTTGATGGTAGTAATGATCTTATAAAGAAAAAACATTGGTCCACCGGCAAAGCAAAGCTGATGCCCTGTTGTCACCGTAAAAGTATTCTGGCTGCCTAGCGCCTCCACATTGTTTTTCACAGCGGGATAAACAGAAAGATATTGCTCATGTTGTTGCAATAACTCTTGGCATAATACCTCTCGGTTAACACTAAACTTCTTGCGATCCTCCATCAACTGAGGAAAAGAATCATACGAAGGCTTATACTTATAAAACTGATCGAGGAAAGGATCTGCGTTGAGATAATCGAGCAGCATTTTACTTCTCAATCCTGTTTTTTCAAAATCGACTTCTAATCGTTGCATAAGCTAAGCAGTAAAATTCTAAATCACTTCTCCGAACAAATCGAACTCGGCAGCACCGGTAATTTTCACAT
>JAHEYP010000073.1 GCA_023251535.1 Bacteroidota bacterium | reverse complement strand
TTTTTCAATTCATACCAAAAATGAGGCGAATCAAAATAATCAAATGATCCGGTACAATTCATCCCAACTTTTGTAATGATTCTATTCGATGCAGCGTTATCAACATGTACTCCTGCGAATATTTCATCAATATTCATATATCGGAAACCGTATTCCAAAGAAGCTACAGCTGTTTCGGTAGCATATCCTTTGCCCCAATGCTTTCGCAGAAGTCTATAACCAATATCGTAGAAATTTACTCTGTTGTTGATTGTTTCGGTAACATACTTTAATCCTGTCCATCCAACAAAATCATTCGTGCCTTTTTCAATAATAGCCCAACGTCCTATTCCATTATCGACATATTGTTTTCGAACATACTCAATTAATCTTTCTGCTTGACTTTTTTCTGTCATCAATTGATTTTTGAAATACTTTACTACTTCGGGATCGGAGTCGAGTGCAAAAAATCCATCAACATCTGTTGGTAGTACTTCTCGCAGAATTAACCTAGGTGTTTCTATTGATTGAATCATTCAATTTGATTTAAAATATTCTTTCGATTAATTTCAATTCTCTGTAATTAATAACTTCTTTGTTGAACTTCCAGTTGCAGAATTTACTGTTATGAAATAAAATCCTGCTTTAGGAATAATCAATTGAGTATGAAAATCGGAACTAGTTGTTCGTAGAATTTGGTTCCCTGCAATATCAGTTACAATAATTTCCGCTTGAGGGGAGCGTGTATCAATAGATATATTTCCATTAGAAGGATTTGGATAAACATTAAAATCATCGCGATCGCTTAACGAAGGAATCCCAGTAGGAATAGTATAGTTTGCAATGTACGACTGATTAAGAATTAGTCCCCCGCCAGCATAAATTGATCCATTGTATAACGCAATTGCTTCTATTTCCTTACCAGGAAGTCCGCCACTCAAAGTATCAACTGAAATACCATCATACGAAGCGATGCCAGTGCACTGCAAAATTGTAGATCCTGAAAGAGCACGATCGAACCCTCCGCTGATGTACATCTTCCCGTTGATCACTGTCATTGTATGAATAAAAGAATAATCGAGAGGACTAGCATAATACAAGCTGAAGCCCGTGCTTTGCCAAGTAGTGCCATTCCATGCCGCGATATAATGCAGTGGAACATTCCCTGAAAAAGTAAAATCGCCACCGGCATATAATACACCATTGTAAACACAAATACCATATACAGAACTATTAAATCCGGGACCAAGCGGGTGCCATTGAGTGCCATCCCAACGAGCAATTCCGTTTACTTGTTGTCCACCCGCAGTAGAAAAATTACCAGCAACAATTAAATCATTTCCATAGATGCACATATCGTGCGGATACATAACGGGCGGAGTATTGGGGATGCTTCCCGACAAACCTGCACCAAGTGAATCCCACGAAGTACCATCCCACTGCATTATTCCTGAGATTTGCTTATTCCCTACTCTATCAAATTCGCCGCAGGCTATAATTTTATTATTGTACTTAATTACGTTGTAAAGATTCGCTGTTTGAGAAAAGCCGGTGACAGCATTAGTAAGACAAACTCCTTCACCAACTTTGTTAAATGAAGAGCCATCCCACTTATAAACCCAATTCGAATCAATATTTGGTTGATAAGCTACACCGTAAAGTTCATTATCGATATTCCTTAGGCTATGCCCTGCAGCAGGGAATCCATTGCCAACGTTACTCCATGAAGTTCCATCATATTTCGCTACGTGATTACAAGCATTCCCACACAAAGAATTAAAAAAACCTGTCGCATACAAATCGCCATTATAATTTTCGAAATCAACCACAAATCCATTTCCACTATTACAGACTGGCGTCCATTGAGCAAAAGATGACAAGCAAATAATATTTAACAAGCAAAGAAGTAGCGGTTTTCTCATCGTGAAGAATATATGAACTGCAAAATAAAAAGAAAAAACGGAATTAAGGAAAATCGCTCGATGGATCGTTCCTGGTAAAGGTCAAATCACCTTTACCACTTATGTTGTACAGGAATTCAATGTCGGACGCGATAAAACCGTCAGTTTGCCGCAAAAGAAGCCTTCAGTTGAACGATCCTCTAGGCCGAAACCCATTTAGGCGCACGTGAAAGATCATCGTTTTAAACTCAAATATAAGCTTGATGAGAGCAGGCTTTAACTTCTTACTAGGGATGGATATTTACTACGTTTACAAAGAAGTAAGTTAACCTATCAATTCGCTTAACAATAAACCAACCAGAACATCCTTTTTGTGATTAATTACTTAATAAAGTTCAAAGCAATTAACGCGATAATCACCAGCAACCCAATAAGCGATCCTAAAAACAAATAATCGGCTACCTTTTCAAAGTGAAATTCAATCTTCGGATTTTCTGTACGAATGCTTATGAACGATAAGATACATGAAAAAACCAGAGCAACGGCAATAATTGAAGTAAGTTCATCTACCACACTTGCTTCTGAATAATTAGCAACATGGAATGAAGTAATTACAAAAAGGCAAAACCCCAAGAGATTTGCAGCGGTATTTAAAATATGTTGAGACGTCTTATTTGCCATTTTAAAAAACTATTTATTACGTCTCAAAAATACCGATTTTATTATTTCGCTAAAAAGATATCTTTGGTTAAAATCAAATTTAAATTACAAGATTAACAATACAAATAACACTTTAGAATTCATTGGGATTTAATTCTTAGGAGATTTCGGATAAAGTGTAGCTTTTATCATAAAAATGAGCGCGCATAGAATATCAATAGAAGCCCACAAACTTCGGCTATACAGGTACACAGGAAAAACAGGATTGAAAAGTACAGCAATGGCAGCGAAAATGATCAACCATATTCCAACAGCATATTCCTTTTCCCACTCGTGTTTTGCAACCAACAGTGCGGCAATGGTTACAAGAAATCTTAGTAA
>JAHEYP010000054.1 GCA_023251535.1 Bacteroidota bacterium | reverse complement strand
AGGTAGCAGCGCCCGGCCACACTTTATTCGAAGCATAGCTTCTCATAATGGTGTGAATGGGACGAGTAAAACGACCTACATCTTCAATGGCTCTTACAAACATACTTTGGACAGATGGAAAATATACGCTTAATTTGGGGCTAAGTTAGTTAACCTTTTAACCAAAAAACAAACCTAATGAAACCAGAAATCAGATATGGCTTAATTTACGGAGGAATTTCCGTGCTATGGACCTTAGTAATGTACGTAACAGAACTAAATCGCTCTGACTACGATTGGGTCGTAAATTTAATATCGTTAGTAGTTCCGATTGTCTGTATGATAATGGCTGTAAACGAAATAAAAGCGGCACAAAGCGGATATATTACTTTCAATCAATCATTTAAGAAAACACTAAAATTGATATTGATTGGCGGAACGATTGCAGCTGTGTTTGCAGTTATTTACATGAATTGGATTGATCCGGGCTTCTTAGAATTTACAAAAAACAAGCAAGTCATTAAAATGCAAGAAATGGGGCTATCCGACGACGTTATAGAAAAACAATTGGCGCAAAGCGAGAAATTCTACCAACCACAATGGATGTTTTTATTCTCGATTGTAGGAATTTTGTTCTTCGGATCCATCTTCGCATTAATCGTTTCGGCAATAATGAAGAAGCCGAATCCGGAAGAGATAGTATAGTTGGGGATATACCGAGCAAAACAAAAAAAATTACCCTAGGTCAAACACGAAAAAAGCCCTGACTCATTGTCGGGGCTTTTTTATTTTAATCTGATCGAGGTTCCGTCCGGGGTAAATGCAGAATATTTAATGATGATACACCTCAAGCATCCAACCCCTCAATCGTCCTTCTAATAATCGCAGCACATTCACGCAACTGCTCTTCGGTAATAACTAGAGGAGGAGCGAAGCGAATAATGTCGCCGTGCGTTGGCTTCGCGAGTAATCCGTTTTCTTTTAAAAGCATACAAACATCCCATGCATCAATGCCATTTTTTTCTTGGATAACGATAGCGTTGAGCAATCCTTTTCCTCGTACTAATGTCACGCGATCGGATTTAATATTGGAAAGTTCTTCTCTTAAGATTTTCCCTAGGCGTTCTGAATTTTCCGATAATTTCTCATCGAGTACAACTTGCATTGCAGCCATCGCTACTTTGCAAGCTAAAGGATTTCCTCCGTAAGTGCTGCCATGTTCGCCTGGTTTAATCGTCATCATGATTTCGTTATCAGCGAAGACAGCAGAGACAGGAAGGATACCGCCAGAGAGGGCTTTACCTAAAATCAAAATATCGGGACGAGCATTTTCGTGATCGCATGCCAACATTTTTCCTGTTCGCGCGATGCCTGTTTGTACTTCATCGGCGATGAATAATACACGGTATTTTTTGCAGAGTGCAGCAACTTTAGAAAGATATCCTTCTTGCGGGACAACCACACCGGCTTCCCCTTGGATTGGTTCCACCATAAAGGCTGCAACATTCGGATCTTGAAGTGCTTTTTCGAGTGCGTCGAGGTCGTTGTAAGGCACTAAATCGAATCCCGGCATAAAAGGACCAAATCCGTTATAACTCGAAGGATCGGTAGAAGCCGAAACAGCAGCAAGGGTTCTTCCCCAGAAATTACCTTCGGCAAAGATTATTTTAGCTTTATTTTTCTCAATTCCTTTTACATCATATCCCCAACGACGTGCTAATTTGATAGCTGTTTCGCCACCTTCAACACCGGTATTCATCGGCAACAATTTATCGTAACCGAATAGTTGAGTCATGAATTGCTCGTATTCTCCTAAAACATCATTATGAAAAGCACGCGAAGTAAGCGTAAGTTTTGAGGCCTGCTCCGTTAGGGCTTGCACGATTCTCGGATGGCAATGTCCTTGATTTACAGCAGAATAGGCCGACAAGAAATCGTAATAGCGCTTTCCTTCCATATCCCATACAAAAACACCTTCTCCTCTCGATAAAACAACAGGAATAGGATGGTAATTATGAGCGCCATATTGTTCTTCTAATTCAATCGCTCTAGCGCTGGTCATAAATTGTTCGGTAAGTTGCATGCGAATTATTATAAGTTGCAAAGATACGACTTACGAAGGTAAAATGGAAGTGATTTTGGTTAGGGGGGCATTCTCTGACCTTGTGATTTATTGTTTGGCAGAGAATCGACATCAAAATAGAAAGTAATTTTCAAGTTTCACTATTGGTGAGCCTTACTATAATTAGAAAAAATATTTCTTGCTAAGAATAATTAATATTTCTTTGGTTTATAATAAGAGATAAAATAGGCGATTTATTTATAATGAAAATATTTTCCATACATTTACCTAACCTAAAACACAATTTTATGAAAAGAAACCTACTTCTTGTATTGTTGTTTTTCATTCAACAAGGGTATTCACAGAGTAATCCTCATTTTATTTCAGCAGGCCTGGCTCGTTCAATAAATGATTATTATGGTTTAAACGGACAAAATACGCTCGATCCTAATTCGTGTTATGCGAAATTTTTTACTGTGAAATTATAGTCTAATAAATAACTTTAAATTTATTTGGGAAAATGAAAAATAAATTATTAATACTTTTTATGTTACTTTTTAAAAATGCATGTTTATTGTACGCCCAAGGTTACAATAATCTTTGGTTTATGGGTTACGGTAATTATGCTGCATTGCCGTTCGGAGGTACAAATATCGATTTTTTTTCAGGTTCAGCAAATGCATACTTTGAGCCAAATAGATCAATGGAGTTTAGTGCAACAGTTGTGAATGTTACTGATAGTTTGGGCCAATTGTTGTTTTATTCAAATGGTGCATGGATTGCTAATAGAAATAATACACAAATGGTTAACGGCGATTCGCTCAATCCAAGTTGGAATACTTCGAATAATTACGTTTATGGATTGAATTTAGTTAATAGTCATCTTGCAATAAAAATGCCAGGAAATGATTCGCTGTATTATTTATTCCATCAAACATTAGATCATGTTTTTCCATATTATCCTGATAAGTGTTATTTTTCTGTGATAAATATGAATGGAGATAGTGGAAATGGGGAGGTTATACAGAAAAATACTGTTTTTATAAATGACACTTTAGCTACGCAAATGTCTGCATGTAAGCATGCTAATGGTCGTGACTGGTGGATAATTATACCCGAGGCATTTAGTCCAGGATACTATATTTATTTATTTAATCCGAGCGGATTACAATTTGTTTGCAAGCAAACAATTGGAACTCGATGGTTTTTGTTTGGAGGGCAATCTGCTTTTTCTCGTGACGGTAGTTTGTACGCTATGTACGATTCTAGAAATGACTTAGAGGTGTTTGATTTTGACAGATGTAGCGGTTTGTTTAGTAATGCTAGGCAAGTTGCAATTTATGATACTATGAATAGTACAGGAGTTGCCATATCACCTAACAATCGATTTATTTATGGTTCTTCTGGCTTGTATTTGTATCAATTTGATTTGCAAAATTTGCAAAATTATCAGACGTTTACGTGGGATTCGTTTAGGTCGCCTAGTTTTAATTTACCAACATTATTTTTTACTGAAGAATTAATGCCCGATAATAAAATTTATATTAATACAGGTAGCGGTACGGAGTTTTTACATATCATCAATTACCCCGATAGTTTAGGAGCTACCTGTCAATTAGCGCAGCATAGTTTTGTACTGCCAACAATTAATTTTCATTCAACGCCCTATTACCCAAATGTTTTTTTAGGTCCTGTTGTCGGAAGTATTTGCGATAGTTTAAGTGTTGGATTACCTCATAACATTGTTCAAAGTGCCGGGCTGCGGTTAAATCCAAATCCTGCATCTAACCAAGTGTGGGTCAATTACCTATTCCCCAATAACCGCGATGGCTGGCTAGAGATTTATGATCCACTCGGCAAGTTAATACTTAAACGCCGCCTTTACTGGAGTACCACCCAATTACTTGTTTACCTAAACGAAATAATATCAAATGGTATTTATGTGGCGAAGGTTTTTGATGATAGAGGGATGTTTTTGAGTGCGGAGAAGTTGGTGGTAGCAAAATACTAACTTTATGAAATATTCTATGCAATCCATCGCTCAACAATGTCCATTCTCCGGAGGTCGATCCGTTTATGTTGCACGTGCAATTTTACATGAGTATTATGCTGACATGGTTTATAATGACGAGGATATTTGTATGGCAGAAGGTTTAATGAGAAAGAAAAATGAAAACAAGCAAGTACTTTCTAATAAACTTTTGATTTCGCCTAATCCAGCAAATGAGCTTGTTAACATTTTATACTTTAATGATAAGAACCCAATTGTAAAAACAATAATATATTCAATGGAAGGGGAAATTCTTCTAATACAAAACAATAGCCTTCCTCTTATAGTTAAAGATTTAAGTCCTGGCCTTTATTTAGTGAATTCTTTGATAAATGACGGAAGTGTTTTAAAAGCTAAATTGACTATTATAAAATGAAATATATATATTTAACTGCATTTATAGTTTTAATTTACTCGGTTGGTTTTCCACAAAGTCGAGATAATCTTTGGATGTTAGGATACTACCCCACTTCGAATGGTAAAATTGATATTGACTTCTCATCTGGTTCTCCTATATTATTGCCAACTAATCGCAATATTAATTTGTCATATACATTGGCAAATATTACTGATTATAGTGGGAATTTACTTTTTTATACAAATGGAGCTATTGTTGCCAATGCATTAAATGACACCATGCTAAATGGAGATAGTTTGAGCCCTGCATCCTATACTTTTTCAGGTGCATGGCAGTTTTTTGGCTTTCCTGTTTCGCAGGGGGCACTTATTATTCCAGTTCCTGGTGATTCTATGAAATATTATTTATTTCATAGTTCGGCGGATATATTATCAAACGGAGACCAGTGCCCATTGCACTTATATTATTCAATAATTGATTTAGCTGCTGATAGTGGTCGTGGAGCTTTAATCACAAAAAATAGTGTTTTACTATATGATACATTATCTGGAGGTAATCTTACAGCATGCAAACATGCAAATGGACGTGATTGGTGGGTTCTTGTATCAGAATTCGGACATCCAGCATATTATGAGTTTTTAATTTCGCCATTAGGAATTCAGTTAGTCAGAAAACAAATTATTGGACAAAGATTAAAAAGTGATGGCCAATCAACATTTAATAGGCAGGGTACAAAATATGCTCGTTATGATACTACCAATGACTTTGATGTATTTGATTTCGATAGATGTACTGGAGTGCTAAGTAATAATATTCATGTGGCGATAAACGATAGTATGTTTGGCTTTGGAGTGGGTATTTCTCCTGATGGCTCAAAGGTTTATGCAAGTTCCGCTCAATTCTTATATCAATTCGATTTAAATGCAACGAATGTTGCTGCTAGCATGACCACTGTTGCAGAATGGGATTCTACCTATTCTCCCTTTCCAACGCTGTTTTCTGTTCAACAATTAGCACCGGATGGTAAAATTTATATAGCTACAACAAGTACTAATGATGTAATGCATATTATAGATTCGCCTAATAATGCTGGCGTTGCTTGTAATGTTTTGCAGCATGGACTTCAATTACCTGTTATTAATGATCATACCGTACCCAATCACCCAAACTATCATTTAGGTCCGCTCGTCGGAAGTATTTGCGATAGTTTAAGTGTTGGATTGCCTCATAATATTGTCCAGAGTGCTGGGCTGCGGCTAAATCCCAATCCTGCATCAAATCAAGTCTGGGTCAATTACCAATTTCCCAATAACCGCGATGGCTGGCTCGAGATTTATGATCCTTTAGGTAAACTAATCCTCAAACGTCGCCTCTACTGGAGCTCCACCCAATTACTCGTTTACCTTAACGAAATAAAATCAAATGGTATTTATGTGGCGAAGGTTTTTGATGATAGCGGGATGTTTTTGAGTACGGAGAAGATGGTGGTAGCAAAATACTAACTTTATGAAATATTCTATGCAATCCATCGCTCAACAATGTCCATTTTCCGGTGGACGCTCCGTTTATATTGCTCGCGCAATTTTACACGAATATTTTCCCGAAATGGTTTATAACGATGAGGATCTTTGTACTGCGGAGGGTTTGATGAGAAAGAAAAATGAAAACAATCAAGTACTTTCTAATAAGCTTTTGATTTCACCTAATCCTGCAAATGAGCTTGTAAACATTATCTACTACAACGATAAAGACCCGATTGTAAGTACAATTTTGTATTCAATGGAGGGTAAAATTTTGAAGACTCAAAATAATATCTTGCCAATTGCGGTTAAAGACTTATCCCCAGGCCTTTACATATTTAATTGTATCACAAATAATGGCAATGTTTTAACTTCTAAATTGACGATTTTAAAATGAAAAAAAAACAATTAACAGTCTTTTTTATTTTGCTTTCCATAATGAGTTTTTCTCAAGGCCTAAACAACTTATGGATGTTCGGTTATGATCCTGCCCCAGCAGGTAAGGCGGATATTGAGTTTTCATCTGGTGCTCCGATTATCACAACTTCAAATCGCAATATAAACTTATCAATGACACATGCAAATATAACCGACACAAATGGCAATTTACTTTTTTATACTAACGGAGCAATAGTTGCCAATTCATTAGATGACACAATGCCGAATGGAGATAGTTTAAGTCCTGCTACTTATACTTTTTCCGGGGCTTGGCAGTATTTTGGTTTCCCTCTTGTCCAGGGCTCACTGATTTTACCAGTTCCAAATGATAATTCGAAATATTATTTATTTCATGAATCTGTTGACATTTTGCCAAATGGAATTCAACGCCCTTTACATTTGTATTATTCGATTATTGATATGAATTTGGATAGTGGGTATGGAGATTTGACTATTAAAAATAATATTCTATTATCAGATACATTAGCAGGCGGAGAACTTTTATCTGTTAAACACGCAAATGGTCGTGATTGGTGGGTAATTGTTCCAGAATTTGGCCATCCAGGATACTATATTTATTTGGTTTCTCCTGCAGGTATACAACTTGTTGGAAAGCAAATTATTGGAATGAAGTTAAATGCAGATGGGCAAGCTATGTTTAACCCCCAAGGGACCAAATACGCAAGTTATGACACAACAAACGATTTGGATGTTTTTGATTTTGATAGGTGCACCGGTTTTCTTAGTAACAATATACATGTAGCAATAAACGATAGTATGGTTGGCTATGGTGTTGGATTTTCACCAGATGGAACAAAGGTGTATGCAAGTTCAATTCAATACGTATATCAATTTGATTTAAATGCACCAAATGTTGCAGCAAGCATGACTACAGTTGCAACTTGGGATGGGGCCTATTCACCTCAAGCAACAATTTTTTATATGCAACAATTAGCACCTGATAATAGATTATACATCGCAACTGGCAACGTTACAAATGTTATGCATTATATTGAATACCCTGATAGTTTGGGTTTATCTTGCAATGTTATACAACATGGTTTAATGCTTCCTACTTATAATAATAGGACTGTCCCCAACCATCCAAACTATCATTTAGGTCCCCTTGCTGGAAGTATTTGCGATAGTTTAAGTGTCGGTTTGCCCCATAATATTGTGCAGAGTGCCGGGCTGCGGCTAAATCCAAATCCTGCTACTAATCAAGTTTGGGTCAATTACCAATTTCCCAATAACCGCGATGGCTGGCTCGAGATTTATGATCCCCTTGGCAAGTTAATACTTAAACGCCGCCTATACTGGAGTACTACCCAATTACTTGTTTACCTAAACGAAATAATATCAAATGGTATTTATGTGGCGAAGGTTTTTGATGATTGCGGGATGTTTTTGAGTGCGGAGAAGTTAAGTGTACAGAAATAATTATTTTGCTAAGAAAGAGTTTCTTGGTTCTTTAGTGGTGGTTCTTAGTTCATGGTTCATGGTTCTTAGTTCGCGAAGCGAATTGCGAGATGTTTTTTGAATAGAAATAAGGGTACATGATTGTATTGAGATTGGCATGGGTTTTAAAAAATTTTATGGCTTGCCCTAAAGTGTGCTATTTCGGCACTACTTTATGGTTTCGCGAAGCGAGTAGCGAGATCTTTTTATGATTCATGGTTATAGAGTGGAGCTGAAATGGAGTCGAGACATTGTTATGGAACTTGTCGAAAGATTGAGCCTGTCAAAATAGAATGTAGGCTTAGTTCATTTGAATATATAAACAAAAAAAGTATTCGCAATGCAGTTGATGTTGAGCTAACGGGTTTTATCTTACCGCACCACCGTTATCGACCCCAACTTTTCAAATACCTTTCGGTCGTTATAACCGGTGAATCGCATTTTGTAAAAATAAACACCTTGCGGTACTTCGGTTCCTTTGTAGGTTCCGTCCCAGCGGTCGAGGGTGTTGGTGCTCTGGAAAATTAATTGTCCCCAGCGGTTGTATAAATCGATGGAATAGTCTTTCACAAATGCTCTTTCTACTCCCCATGTTTCATTGTCGTTGTCGCCATTCGGTGAGAAGGCATTAGGAGCGTATAAAATCGGATTTTGGGTGAGTTCAATAATATTCGAATAGCTTTCTCCGTCGTTGCCTCCGCCGTTTTCTTTGGCTCGTATTCTGTATCCGAATATTCCGTCGTTTAACGGTAGATCATTGTCGGTTCGTAATGTATCGCTACCCAAATTTACGTATTTATCGCTTAGCTGTTCTCCTTCGTTGATTGCTGCTCTCTCGATGGTATAACTGTTTACGTTTTGTTTCCAGTTGATGTAGTTATTCCATTTTAAATTATGCTCGAAGGGCGCACTGTTTCCCGTTAACAATATGCTGCATTGTTCTTCGCTTTCAGGCTGGTCGTTTTTGCAGTAGTCGGTGATGTATATTTTGTAACAGTAGCTGCTTTCGTTGGTGTACACTTCGTCGTCGGTGTATTCCATTTTTGAGTAGTTGGTGAGGGTGGCGAATTCTTCGTAGTTGCTTCTTTCTTCGTTTTTCTTGCGCATTAAATGATAGGTCGAGAATACTCCATCGGGGAAGTCTTTCCATTTGATGGTTATTCTGTCATGATCACTTACCGAGACACTAATAATATCAACGATCTTTTTTTCGATTGTTACTGAGCAAAGTGTATCTGAAGCGGGACCTTCTATTCCGCAGCTATTCGTACCTGTAATATAGTAGCAATAGTCGTTTATGTTGTTTTGTTGCGCCGTGCTATCATCGAATACTACATTGCTCGGATCGTTAAATGTATTCAACGCTTGATAAGCTCCTCCGTTCACACTTCTGTAGAGCGTAAAATACCTGAAATATCTAGGCATGATGGTCGGATCTTCTCCTAAATAGATTCGAATAGTGCTGTCACTTAATGTTTGCATGCAGAGTAAATTGGGCTTGGCAACTATCGGTGATGGCTTAACTAAAATCCTGAATTTTCCAACAGATGTGAGTGGTATCGGACAACCATTATCACTGATCTCATAGGTTACATGATAGGCCGAATCTCGTGCTTGATCGCATGATGTGATCCAGCAGAATGTGGTATTTATACTGCCTTGTCCTAATGTGTCGTAGGAGATGGCATAAGGTGCTTGAATCGTAGTTAGTGCTGTATTCTGAAAGACTTCTCCGTAGTAGTTTAAGAATAGTGAATCACCGTTCGCATCCGTTGCATTAATATTAAAACAGAGTGAATCTCCTGTATAAATCTCATAATCTTTATCGCTAACATTCGGCGATAATGCTGGCGATGCATTGCCTGAACATTCAATGGCTGTAATTTCTATTTCTCGTCGTACTTCGCCTATAAATACGCCGTTTCTGTATTCCCATACCGATACCGCCATCGCGTAAATTCCTACATTGTCTGTAGCTCCTTCGGCTAGTCCCGTTTCACTGTTAATGGCTAACGGTTGCGTATTACCGCAAATATTAGCTAATGAGTATGGCGATTGCCAATTGGTATTGGAGTAGGGAAGTGGTTCTGGTAATTGATCGGCACCTGAAGGGGAAAAGGGATTCGGACTGGTGGCACTGGTATGTCCACCGTCATAGGGGCTTACAAACTGATACACCAATGAATCGCCATCTGCATCGGTTGCGCTAAAGGGAAGTCGGAAGAAGGCATTAGCACAGACGTAAGGTAATGGTGCGGAAGTGAAAACGGGACTCGAATTATGTATTGCGGGATTCGGGATCGAACAATAAAATGTCATTCCCGCTTGATCAGGAAAGGTGAGGTTGATGATAGTATTATTCCTGCAGCATCGTTCCCAAACCATATAATATCCGCCATCGAGGTCAGGTAAATTTACTGTTTCGATGTATTTCCCAATTTCCATACAAACCGAAGGCGGTGATACACATCCCGGCCCAGAGTAGTTCAAAGGATTCGATGAAATGAGGTTCATGTGTAGGGTGTCGATAAGCGTATTGTCGTATCGACCAAAAATACCAAGGGTAATATCGGGATCAAATTGTGCTCCTATCGGGTTCGAACAGTCGCGGTAAAGGGTAAGAGTGACTTCGTAGGTGTTCGGACCCAAATATCGGGTACTGAGGTCGCCACCCGCAATATGATACGCCTTCACCGATGAAAAGGAGAAGAACAAGAGGATCAGAAAGCAGATTTTTTTCATTAATTGAGGCGATTCCAGCTTTGGACACTCAAAGTTACCTAATTTTACCCCTCAATTAAAAAGATTTTGGTGAAAGGCGAAATATTAGAGAATTTGTCGGTGATTGATATGGCCGACGAAGGTAAAGCGGTTTGTAAGCACGAAGGATTGGTCATTTTCGTAGAAAAGGCCGTACCCGGCGATATTGTGGATGTTAGAATCCGTAAAAAGAATAAATCCTTCCTCGAGGGACAGGTGGTTCGTTTGGTGAGTCCTTCGCCATCGCGCACCGAACCTTTCTGCGAACATTTCGGGACATGCGGAGGATGCAAATGGCAGTATTTGACCTACGAAATGCAGCTGCAATTCAAGCAAAAGCAAGTTTTTGATGCGATGTCCCGAATTGGGAAAATCGAAAATCCCGTGATAGAGCCCATCATCGGTTCAGGATTGGAACGTTTTTACCGCAATAAACTCGATTATAGCTTTGCCGATCGTAAATGGCTTACAACAGCAGAAATGCAGGTGGATGAGCCGGCGTTTGAACCGGGATTAGGCTTTCATATCCCCGGAAAATTCGACAAGGTTTTAGATATCAATCAATGTTATTTGCAACCTGATCCTTCGAATGCTATTCGTTTAGCCGTTCGTAAGTACTGCGTAGAAAATGATCTAACGTTTATGAATATCCGTAAACGTGAAGGTATGATGCGCGGACTCATAATTCGCAATACCATTAAAGGTGATTTGATGGTGATTGTGATGGTGTACCAAGATGATGAAGGGAAGTTGAACGGACTTTTACAACACTTAAAAGATAATTTTCCGCAGATTACTTCGTTATTGTATGTGATCAATAACAAAGCTAACGATACCATTCACGATCAAGACATTCTTTGCTTCCACGGATTGCCGTATATCACGGAAGAAATGGAAGGATTGGATTTCCGCATCGGACCAAAATCGTTCTTTCAAACCAATAGTTTGCAAGCGTTGACTTTATACAAAG
>JAHEYP010000002.1 GCA_023251535.1 Bacteroidota bacterium | reverse complement strand
TCAAAGGAGAAAGTGGTTTCATCGAGAATTGCGTCCAGAAAACATTCAAGAGTTCAATTTCTTCTGAATCGGGTTGAAATATTTCTTCAAGTTCTTTTAATCCTGCAACCTTTTTAAACAAGCCTTTGGCATTGATAAGGTTTCTGTCGATTTCATTAAAATCGTCAAGAACTTGTCCTCCCCACTTTAAGAAATCATCGATTGTGATTTCAGGATCAGATTTTTTGTAAGCCTCAAATAGGTATAGGAGAAGTGAATTATCGTCGGCTATTGGAAGAGGGCAAAGGATTGAAATAAGATCGGCAACCGGAATAAAAGAAGGTAATATTCCTGCTGATTTTTTCTTCTTGGCTAATCCTGACTTCAGCAACGAAGCTGCCCTACGAGTAGGAACTATTACCAATAAATCTTTATTTGCGTAAGGAAATATTTCCTCTATAACTTGATCGATAAATGTTTGCATAATGTAATTACTTCAACTTAGAGAAAATTAATTCATCATAAAAATGTCCTTGTTTAACCAAAGCATTTTTCAGCGTAGCCTCATGAATATATCCACACTTTTCAAGAACTCTTATCGAAGCTAAATTAAAAGGAAATGGTCGGGCATATAATCTTTCAATTTGGAAATTATTGAAAGTATAATCAGTCATTGCCATAACAACTTTTGTAGTTATACCTAATCCCCAAAAAGGCTCGGCAATCCAATATCCGATTTCGGCATTAAATCGATAGATATCATCACCGGGAAATATTCCTATACTTCCAATTATTTCATTTTTATATTCGATACCCAAAACATTGGGTTTAGCATTACCTGAAACGGAATGGATAAAGCGTTCGGCATCATCGATATTATAAGGTTTCGGGAAGGCATCACGAAGATTATCAGATACTTTTCTGTTGTTTGCATAAATGGCAAATCCCGGTGCATCAGAAATTAGGAGAGGCCGTAAAGAAAGAGAATCTGAAATAACAATATTCATGATAGGGTAAAAATAAGAAAGCCCCTGCATATGCAGAGGCTTTCTTTAAGAGATTTTATAACTATTAGTGTTTCACTACGAATTTCTTCACAGTTGATTTTTCACTTTGAGTCATTTTTAAGAAATAAACGCCATTGTTTAATCCTGTAATGTCAAGATCTTGCGCATTAAATCCTTCTTGGCTATTAATTACTCTAGAAGAAACTACTTTACCGATCATATCATAAATCTCGATTGTCGAGTTTTCTTGATTAGGTGTAAAGAAGTTAATTGTTAAAGAAGTAGAAGCTGGGTTAGGGAATAAGCTAAGAACATCCATTGCATTGATTTTCTCGATATTCACGTTTTCTTCTGTTTCAACATCTGCACCGCTAGCTGCACGGAAGTTAGTGCCTGAAGCGTTTACACGTAAACGGTAGCAAGTATTAGCATTGAATGCACTTGAATAACCATAAACCTGTACATAATAAGTAGCTGCAGTAGTAACGTTACGGATGATAGACTCAGATGTAGTGCTTCCGTTTTGAGAAACTGCTAATTGAGATCCTGAAGAATTGAATAATTTTAAATCGTAGTCAGCAGGAAGTTGATCAAGAACAACCTTGATTTTCGTAGCACCAGTTACAGTAGTTACTTTAAACCAATCTTTATCAGTACTAGTTCCGATTTTAGCTGTGATATCAGTATTTACAGAAATTGTTTTTCCTGCAGTACGTGATTCATTCGGCTCATAAGTATCAGTACAAGTTGTAGTAGCAGCTGAAGTAGTGAAAGTTCCTAATGCAGAAGCAGTACCAACTGTTCCTGTGCAAGTAGCAGTAACTTGGAATTCATAATTACTAGAAGCTGTTAATCCTGTTAAGCCTAACGAAGTAGTAGTACTAGTTCCTGTAGACCAAGAAGCAGCACCAACAATACGATATTGAACAGAATAGCTAGATGCTCCTGAAACAGCTCCCCAAGAAACTGTAGCAGTACTTGAAGTGATAGCTGAAGAAGAAACAGTAGCAGGTGTACCACATGAAGTAGTAACAGAACTTGTTGTAAAGTTTCCTAATGTAGAAGTTGTTCCTACAGTTGCAGAGCAAGTTGCAGTTACTTGGAATTCATAAGCAGTAGCAGCAGTTAATCCTGATACAGCTAAAGAAGTAGTTGCACTTGTACCTGTTGACCAAGTAGAAGAACCAACTGAACGATATTGTACGCTGTAAGAAGTAGCACCTGAAACAGCGCTCCAGCTTAATGTAGCAGAAGTTTGAGTAATTGAAGATGCTGTTAATGAAGTTGCAGTACCGCACGATCCGCCTGTTGGAGCTTGACAACCTAATGAAGTTAATAAGCCTGTACGAGATGTGTTTATTGCTGCAGTCATACGAGCTGATTGTCCTGTAGTAAACATGAACATACAAGCATCATCAGTGTAATCCATATAGTTCATAAACATATCACCGTTCGGACCATTACTACATGTCACGTGAGGGAATGTAGGGCAACCGAAGTTAGAAGTTTGAGACGTTGGCGTATCAGTAACTTGATCGTTACCGCAATTTGCATCACCCCAAATATGGCGTAAGTTTAACCAGTGACCAACTTCGTGAGTTGCAGTACGTCCTAAGTTATAAGGCGCATTAGCAGCTCCTGAAACACCGAATGCAGAGTAAAGGATTACAACTCCATCAGTAGCAGCAGCGCCACCAGGGAATTGAGCATATCCTAATACACCGCCACTAAGGTTTGCTGACCATAAGTTCAGATATTGAGAGCTGTTCCAAGCATCGTCACCACCATTAGCATTACGTTTTACGTTATCATTCGTTGAGAATGAAGTTGTAGTAGTAGATTTTCTCACGATACCTGTGGTAGCATTACCATTAGGGTCACGTTGAGCAAGGCAGAACTGGATTTGGCAATCAGCAGCTAGACCTGCAAAAACTGAAGGCGTTTGAGAAACGTCGGCATTCAATTTTCTGAAGTCAGCATTCAGTACATCAATCTGAGATTGAATTTGTGCGTTTGAGATGTTTTGTGCTGCAGTATTGTATACTACGTGTACAACCACCGGAATAGTAATAACTGCTCCTGTACGGTGCGAAGGATCAGCGATCCACGACTGAGTAGCAGCTTCAATTTGTTGCATTCTTTGTTCCATGCCCAGATCAGCAGCAATCTGCTCATTCAAATGGTCCATGGTTCCACAGTTACGGTGTGATTGTGCTAACACCGAACCGGTCATACCTACAGCAAGTGCAAGTATCGCTAAGTAGCGTTTTTTCATGCTTTAAATTATTTGTTTAAATTTTATTTGTGCTTTTATTGAAATTTAGTCTAAGTACAGCATAATTGTATAGTAATCAAATTACTCCTCGGTGAACGAGTTGAATTTGAAGCTAAACAACTATAAATTGTACCTGATTAGGTAAATAGATATCTGCTTTGTAAGAAGAATGAAAGTCAAATATAATTATTCCTGCATTTTTTGTCAATATCAAAAGTAATCTTCATCTTACAGAAAGATAGGATACTAACAATGGCTTTGAAAAATACAATTCTTATCCCCTTTAAATATTTGAATTGTCCAAGGGTTTAAATGTTTAATAGTTTTTTGAAATTGGACTTAATTGGGATTATTCGATGAATTTATATCCAACTCCACGTACCGAGTGAAAATGTTTCGGGTTACTTGGGTCACTTTCGAAGTACTTGCGAAAAGAAACAATGAAATTGTCGATTGTACGAGTAGAAGGGTAGATGTCGTAGCCCCAAACAGTTTCAAGGATATGTTCTCTCGAAACGACTTCATTTTTTCGCTCTATTAAAAGCTTGAGGAGAGCATTTTCTTTTTTCGTGAGATTGATGGTTTTTCCCTCTGGAGTCAATACCGTCATTTCCGTAAAATTGATCGCAAAATCGTCGAAATTAAAGTTGTTTAAGCTCTGTTTGTTTTCGACAGTGATATTGCTTCTTTTCAATAATATTTGCACCCTCAATAATAATTCTTCAAGGTTGAATGGTTTTGTTAAATAATCATCACCTCCAATTTTTAATCCGTTGATTCTATCCGCTGAACTATGTTTTGCGGTTAGAAATAAAATTGGAACTTGTTGATTTTCAAGTCGTATAGCCTCGCAAACGGTAAATCCATCCATTTCAGGCAACATAACATCTAAGATGATTAAATCGAATCGTTCTTGCTTAAAAGCTTTAAGCGCTTTTTTACCATCGCTTGCCGATTGAACTTTATATCCTTCTAACTCAAGGTTTAACTTGATCGTCTCAAGTAAACTTTGCTCGTCTTCAACCAATAAAATGCGCGTACTCATAGCTTTGAATTTCGACAAATTTACGATTATGAAAACAGAAGTATCTATAATATTCAAAAATCAGATGAAGAATTGTCGATGAATTTTACAATCGTATGATGTTATTAGGTAGTTTTCAGTCAATTAGAAAACACCTATTCATATTGTGTTTTTACCGATGCATCACAGATGAAGGCCTTAAATGATGTTACTTTTGCAAATTACAATGTAATTTAATTGTAAACCCTAACTGACTTTTGTTATAATTTGGGTGACTAATCTTGAAATATATCGATAATTCATTAAATTTGACCTTCCAAAACATATTCCATTTAACCTAAAAGCAAATAAATACTAAATGAAAAAAATCCTTCTACTAGTAATGGGAGTGATGATGTTAGCCGGTTCTGTTTCTGCACAACGCAAAATGGCTCCGTCTTCATCTTCTGCACCATCTCACCGCACGTGCGGTACTCAACAACTTCCTGATGACTTCGAAAAATGGATGGACGATCAGATAAAAGCTGATAGAGCAGCAGGTAATACAGGTAAAGCACATGTTGTTTATACTCTCCCTGTTGTAATTCACGTTATTCATAACGGAAGTGCAGTTGGAGCGAGTTATAACTTAAGTGATGCTCAAGTTTTATCACAAATTGCTGTATTAAACGAAGATTACAGAAAGTTAAATACTGATGCTTCTTTAGTTCCTACAGTATGGCAAGGAGTAGCTGTTGATTGCGAAATCAACTTCTGCTTAGCACAAAAAGATCCGAGCGGTGCTGCTACAACAGGTATCGATCGTATCAACCGTAATACAAAAGGATGGACTGCACCTCCATATTCTCAAACTTATGTTGATGCTACTATTAAGCCTAACTCTGTGTGGAACGTAAACAAATATCTTAATATTTGGGTATGTCCTTTGAGTGGTGGTTTATTAGGTTATGCAACATTCCCTCCTTCAAGTACATTATCAGGATTGTCTGGCCCTTACGGAACAACAACAACTGATGGAGTAGTTATTCAGTACAATGCATTCGGACGTGTTGGAGTTCTAGACCCTACTTATAACAAAGGTCGTTCTGCAACACACGAAATCGGTCACTGGTTAGGTCTTCGTCACGTTTGGGGAGATGCAAATTGTGGTAATGACTATTGCACTGACACTCCGACTCAACAAACTTCTAACTTCGGATGTCCTAACTTCCCTCAAGTTACTTGCAGCAATGGTCCTAATGGAGATATGTGGATGAACTACATGGATTATACTGATGATCCTTGTATGTATATGTTCTCTAACGATCAAAAAACGCGTATGACTACGGTTCTTACGCATACACCATTCCGTGTAGCTTTAGCTGCTTCTGATGCTTGTAGTCCTCCGGTAGTTGCTGGTCCGGTTGCTGCTTTCACAGCTAATAATACAGCTATCGCTGTTGGTGGATCTGTAAACTTTACAGACCAATCAACTAATACTCCAACTTCATGGACATGGACTTTCACTGGTGGAACTCCTTCAACATCTACAACTCAAAATCCTTCAGGAATTACTTATTCAGCTGCAGGAACTTATGATGTTAAGTTAGTTGTTGCAAATGCAAACGGAACTGACTCATTAACTAAAACTGGATATATCGTTGTTTCTGCTTCAACAGGTGGTGGATGTGATACTATCACTAACTTTGATTTAGCAGTTCATACTCCTACAATTCTCGGATCTGCAGGTTGGGGATATATCTCAGGACAAAATGATTACTTAGATGCAGCGAAAGCTGATGTTTATACTGTAACAGGTTCTAATAAAGTGGTTGATGGTGCATTCTTTGCTTTCGGTGTTGGAAGTTCTTCAGGAACAGGACAAATTGCTACAGCAACTGTTTGGAGTGACGCTGCAGGATTACCTTCTTCATCATTAGGAACAGCTGCATTATCTTATGATACAATTGCTGCTGCTGCAACTGCAGGATCTTTAGTTTGGGTTGACTTTACACCGGATGTTCCTGTTTCTGCAGGTTCAATTTATGTAGGTCTAGAATTCGGTTATACTGCAGGTGATACGTTAGCAATTATTCATTGTGCAGATGCTGAAATCACTACTGGTACAGCTTATGAAAAATGGAGTGATGGTACATGGCATGCATACAGCGAAACGCCTGCTTCTTGGGGACTTAATGTTGCTCATTTAATCGTTCCGGTTATCTGTACAGCAACTTCAGTTGACGAAAACAGTGAATTAGCTAAATTGGCTATCTATCCTAATCCGACTCGTGGCGAATTAACTGTATTAATCGCTGAGCAACGCTCTAAAGGAAATGTAAGTTTCCGCGTATTAAATACTATCGGAGCTGAAGTGTTCAGTTCTTCTGTTCCTGCAAATGCGTCAGGTAACTACAAATTAAACTTATCTAACCTTTCTCAAGGATTCTATTTCGTAGAAATCAAAACTTCTGAGGGACGTAGAATTGAGAAATTCCAGATTGCTCGTTAATCTGAAATTTCAATAAAACTGAAGAGGCTGTCTGATTTTCGGACAGCCTCTTTTGTTAGTTATCTATATGATTAAGATTACCGAAATTCATTTCAGATTGTTGTACCTTTGTATTGCTAAACCCGCCCTGTAATTATGCGATTAATACGAATTGTTTTCATTTTCATTCTGCTAAGCTCTATTTCTATTGCCAACGCTCAAGAAAGGAATTGTAAAACATATGAAGTGCATAAGTACTTCATGGAAACGAATCCTGTTTATCGCCAATCATATTTAGATCAACTGAAGGACGTTTTAAATGAGGAAGAAAATTTACGTGTTGCATCTAATGACACTACCTATACTATCCCCGTAGTAGTGCATGTATTATATCACTCCTCAGTTCCAGGCGAGAATATCAGCAATCAACAAATCATGACGCAAATTGATGTCCTGAATGAAGATTATGCTGCTTTAAACGCAAATGTGCTGGATGTTCCTGATGCATGGAAAAACTTAGTGACCGATAGTAAAATCCGTTTCAAACTAGCTACTCGCGATCCGCTAGGAAATTATACTAACGGTATTACTAGAAGCGAAGTGTCTTTTGCCGGACCATTCTCAATACTTGATCCTAGAATATTCACAACTACATCGGGAGGATATGATGCATGGGACGCGCATAATTATTTGAATATATGGGTTTGCGAGTTAGAAAATAATATCCTCGGATTTGCAGCATTTCCCGGTTCTAATCCCTCATCCGATGGAGTAGTGATTAACTACAAAGCTTTCGGCAGATATGGGTCAGCAGTGAAACCGTATAATGTGGGGAGAACTACTACGCATGAAGTCGGACATTGGTTAAACTTGGTTCATATTTGGGGCGATGATGGTGGAGCTTGTTCGAATGACGATGGAATATCTGACACACCTTTACAAGCCAATTCAAACACTCGTTGCGGTACTTTCCCTAAGCTTGATGCTTGTACTGCTGTTGCTCCCGGCATAATGTATATGAACTACATGGATTATACCGATGATAAATGCATGATGTTCTTTACACCAAAACAGATTGATCGCATGAAAGCAACTTTAGCAACTACTCGTCATTCTTTAAAAAATAGCAACGGACTTATTTTGCCTTCTATAAGTGGAGTAGAGTTGTCGATTGATTCTATTGTTTCTCCTGTAAAATGGACAAGCAATAGATGTTACTCGCCTTCGTTGGTAATCGAAAACCAAGGGGATTCTGCTGTTAGCAATATCGGATTTGTATACGGGATTTCTGGAGGTATAAAGAGAATTTATAATTACTCAGATACCATCCCCCCACATTCTAAAACTAATGTCACATTGAATGTTAATTCGGGTGATGAAGGTGACAATATTTTTGAAGTGACAATGAATATCAACGATGGTAATAGTGTAAATAATTACAAGACAACATCGTTCCGAATCAATAGTCAAACAGCATTCAATTGTGCCGATAACGCTGCATCCAATATTTTGATTTATCCGAATCCTGTGAAAAGCGCCGGAAGCATTTGTGTAAAGACATTCTTCAAAGAAAGTCAAGAAGCAGTGGTTGATGTTGTTGATGCTACGGGACGAATTTGCCAATCTCAAAAGTTGAAAATTAATCCGAATGATATTTTTCCAGTAAACACAAAGCATTTGTCGCCGGGGACATATTTTGTGCATATTTCGGGCGATATAGATAATGAAAGTGAATTGTTCTTATGCATTCCTGATGTAGAGACTAGTGCCGCTGAATCGGGTTGCAATTAAAAAATAAATAGTATGTCAGTTACAATTGATCAATTACTACAATCACCTGTTATGCAGGTGAAAGAGATAACAAAAAAAGTTATCGAGGGTGTTCGCATTTCGGATGAGGATGCTGTGTGGATGTTTAAGCATGGAGAGCCTGCAACATTAGGTGTATTGGCGAATTATGTGCGAGAAAAGAAGAACGGAATGTTTACGTATTTCAATCGCAATTTTCATATCGAGCCAACTAATATCTGTGTGTTTTCTTGTAAGTTCTGTTCTTATTCACAAGACTATAAACACAAAGAGGAGGGATGGGAATTAACGATTGAGCAGATGCTCGATAAAGTGAAAGCTTACGATGGACAAGCGATTACCGAAGTGCATATAGTAGGAGGAGTGCATCCTAAAATGGATCTTGAATTTTTTGGTAAATTACTTGAGAAAATCAAAGCTCATCGCCCCGATTTACATATCAAAGCTTTCACGGCTGTTGAACTCGATTACATGTTCCGCAAGGCGAAGAAGTCGACAGAAGAGGGAATGAAATATTTAATCTCTAAAGGATTGAATTCTATTCCTGGAGGTGGTGCAGAAATTTTTGACGAGCAAACACGATTAGAAATTGCTGGAGATAAATGTAGTTCTGATATTTGGTTAAGTATTCACGAGACTGCACATCAGCAAGGCATCAGAAGTAATTGCACGATGCTTTACGGACATATTGAAACCTATGAGCATCGAGTAGATCACATGCGTCGCTTGCGCGATTTGCAAGATCGTACTGGCGGATTCCAGACTTTCATTCCTTTGAAATTCCGCAATCATGATAACAACATGAGTGATGTTCCAGAAGCGACATTAGTAGAAGATTTAAAAGTATATGCAATCGGCAGAATTTACCTCGATAACTTCGATCATGTGAAAGCTTATTGGCCAATGATTGGAAGAAGCACAGCTCAATTGACACAATCGTTCGGAGTAGATGATCTCGATGGAACAATTGATGATAGCACGAAGATCTATTCGATGGCGGGAGCGGAAGAGCAAGTTCCCGTGTTAACAACAGATCAACTGGTTGACTTAATTCGTCAATCGGGACGTATTCCAGTAGAGCGCGATACCTTGTATAAAAAGATTAAAGTTTACGACGAAGAAGTAACTGCATAAGCAGAACGGATTCCATAAAAAAAGCCTGTTGATTAACGACAGGTTTTTTTGTTTTTTCGATATAAGAGTAATTACTTCATTGCCGATCGAAGAAGATACGCAGCGATAATACTAAAGAAAATATTCGGCAACCAAACAGCAAGTAAAGCTGGCATATTTCCGTTAGTAGCAAAAGTTTGACTCACCTGCATAAACATGATATAGGTAAAGCTTAACAAGATTCCCGCTCCAATTTGAACTCCGATTCCACCTCGAACTTTTCTGCTCGATAATGATACTCCGATGATGGTGAGAATGAAGGTAGCAAAAGGGAAGGAGGTGCGTCGATATTTTTCTACGAGATAAAAAGGAACTTCTTCTGAACCGCGACTTTGTTCTTGCTTGATGAAATCATTTAGTACTCCCGTATCCATCGTCTCGATATAATTCGAACGTCGACTGAATTCATCAGGCGTAAAAGCAAACGCAGTGTCTTTCTGGAATCCAGATTCAACTCGTTCATTCATTCCATCGATATGGCGAATGAAATAGCTTTCAACGGTCCATTTGGTTTTAACACTATCCCAAATTACTCTATCGGATAATAGTTTGTATGTTAACTTTCCATCTTTAAATTTCTCGAAAGAAAATTGATATCCGATTTTATCGATATTGTTGAAGCTCTCGAAATAGATAAATTCTCCAGGAGCAATCTGACGATGTACGTGTTTGTTTTTATAGATAAAAGGATTCTTGATATACTTCGTTTCAAAAGCTATTCGCGTCGTATTCGAATGGGGAATGACATAGTTATTCAGATACAACGATATCGAAGCTAATATCGCAGCTCCAACCATATACGGAACCAACATACGTTTAAAGCTCACACCGCTACTAAGTATCGCCACAATTTCTGTTTGCGAAGCCATACGGGAAGTGAAATAAATAACCGAGATAAATACGAACAGAGGACTAAATAAATTTCCGAAGAAAGGAATAAAGTTCAGGTAGTAATCGAATACAATAGCTCGCATCGGTGCTTCTTTCTCTAAGAAATCGTCGATTTTTTCAGAGATATCGAATACGATTGCAATAGCAATGATCAATCCCAAGGCAAAGAAAAAAGTGCCTAAGAACTTCCTGATAATATACCAATCAAGGATTTTAATTTTCATGCTATAGCCTTCTGCTTACTTTTTCGAGGGTGATGCGTTTCCAATCTGTAAATGTTCCATCGAGGATATGTTTACGTGCTTCTTTCACCAACCAGAGGTAAAATCCTAGGTTGTGAATCGATGCGATCTGCGCAGCTAATATTTCTTTAGAAATTAAAAGGTGACGTAAATAGGCTTTCGAGTAAGTAGTATCAACATAAGTTGCTCCATCTTCTTCAATAGCATTATGATCATCTTTCCACTTTTCATTTCTGATATTGATAATACCTTCTTTGGTGAAGAGCATTCCGTTGCGCGCATTTCTTGTTGGCATTACGCAGTCGAACATATCAACTCCCAACGCAATTCCTTCTAATATATTGGCAGGTGTGCCAACGCCCATCAAATAACGAGGTTTATCTTTCGGAAGAATATCCGTCATTTGATCGGTAATTTCGTACATCATCTCCGCAGGCTCTCCTACCGAAAGTCCTCCGATAGCATTTCCTTCTCGTCCTAATGATGCAACAAATTCGGCGCTTTGTTGACGTAAATCTTTATAAGTACTTCCTTGCACAATCGGGAATAACGCTTGCGGATAGCCGTAAAGTGGTGGTTGGCTATCGAAATGTTTGCAGCATCTTTCTAACCAGCGATGGGTGAGTTCCATCGATTTTTTTGCGAGGTGATGTTCGCAAGGATAAGGAGTACATTCATCGAAAGCCATAATAATATCGCCTCCAATACTTCTTTGGATGTCGATGGCACGTTCAGGAGTAAAAAGATGTTTCGATCCATCGATATGCGAGCTAAACTGAACGCCTTCTTCTTTGATTTTTCTGATTCCCGATAAGGAGAAAACTTGGAATCCACCGCTATCGGTTAAGATAGGTCGATCCCAATTCATGAACTTATGTAAGCCTCCTGCATTCTCTAGAATTTGGGTCCCGGGACGCATATAAAGGTGATACGTATTCCCCAAAATGATTTGGGCTTTGATATCGTCTTTAAGTTCGCGTTGGTGGACACTTTTAACAGTCCCGGCTGTCCCCACAGGCATAAAAATGGGAGTTTGGATAATCCCATGAGCCGTTTCTATTTCTCCTGCTCGGGCTTTCGTAGCAGTGTCGGTATGATGTAAGGTAAATTTCATAAATGAGCAGGCTCTCGGAAAGAGAACCTAATAATATTGGCAAAGTTATAAAATCGGGAGCGTTTTATGGTTGTTCCATCAATCCCCGGAGGGCCACAGAAGCGCAAGTAGCTCCGAAGGTAGCAGGAAGATAAGAGATCGTGCCATAAGCCGACTTCTTAAAATTAGTGCCATCTGTACGCATCAGCGACTCTTTAACCACGGTTTCAGCCGAGAAAACGACTTTTATTCCTGAGCGGATATCTTGGGCATGTAAGCGTTTCCGAACGTATTTCGCTAATCGGCAAGTATGTGTTTCGGAGATATCGGTCACCTTCAAACAGGTAGGATCGAACTTCCCGCCAGCGCCCATCGAACTCACCAAATTGAGTCCTTTGCGGTACGCAAGCGTCATTACCATGATTTTAGGAGTAATCGAATCAATCGCTTCAATTACAAAGTCAAAATGGTTGGATAATAAATCATTAACCATTGTTGGTTGAAGAAAAGATTTAACTACTGTTAAGTCTAAATCGGGATTAATTGACAACAATCTTTCCTTCATAATTTCAGCTTTTGAAACGCCATGGTTAGTAGCTAAAGCCGGCAATTGACGGTTACGATTACTTGGGTCAACCACATCACCATCAACGATAGTCATTTTTCCAACGCCACCTCGACAGATGAATTCGGCCGCAAACGAGCCGACGCCACCCAGTCCGACAACCAACACATGTTTATTTTCAAGAGCTGCGAGTTTTTCCTTACCGATTAATAATTCGGTTCTCGACAGCCAGGAACGATCAGCCATAATTAAAGATTTCTTTAAATCTGCCAAAAAGGTCGTCGGACAATACATGTTCGTTAACTCCTCTGATTTTAGCAGCGGCTGCAAAAATACTATCTAAAGGCTCATGACTTTCATCGGTTTCTAAAAAAAATCGATCGGACGGCATTTTCTCCAGTGCTAAGGCAGCGGCAGACTTATGATGCAAGATGGCACTTCCAAACGAAAAATAGAAATCCTGATCGAGCAAGCCTTTTGCAATTTCCCATCGGATATTAAATCCGTGGATGATCCATTTCTGTTTAGGCTTAACAGCTCTATGCAACGAAGCGAGCTCGGCAAACGAACGAACGCAATGAATAATTAGTGGCTTTTGAGCCTCTTCAGAAAGTTCGATCATCGACATAAAAACATCCTGTTGAATATTAAGAGGAAGGTCGATCAAGCGATCGAGGCCAGCTTCGCCGAGAGCCAAAACCTTTGGATTAGCCATATTCTCCTTGATGATAGCGATATCATCCTCCCAATGATCGGGATGAATATGCCAAGGATGAATTCCCACAGAAAACAATCCATCACCTACGAGATACTCCTCCAAGCGATCTACATTAAGAATATTACTGATTCGCAACGAATCATTTGGAACAGAGAAATGGTGGGAGTGGATATCTGTGAGCATAGGGGGAACTAAAGTAGGGGAATTTTATGAGGATTTGAAAGATTAAGAATGAAGGGCGCAAGATGTCAGAAGATGTTGGTTTGTTTAAAAAGATGCAGGATGCAAGTAGATTTCTGATTAAGTAGAGAATTTTAAATTTCACCGAGATAAAATCCATTTAAATCCTTTCAAATCCTTTCATCCGTGTTCTTCGTAGAGCTCAAAATGAATAGATATTTCAAATCATAAAAAATCTTGCCAATCATAAAAATCAGCGGTACTGACGATTTCTCCTTCGTCGAAATGTCAGCACACTGCCCACTTAGCAAAGTGCCTGCCCCATCGGCGCCAGCCAATTCAAGATTAAAGATTCAAAATCAATAATTCTTCAATATCCCTTCCGCGTTTTCCAACGAATTATACGTCCATTTTACCATGAGGTCGAATTTTTCTTTCTCGCTTAAACGGTAATTGATTGTTGATTCACGGAGGCGTTTGTTGAGTTCGTAAATCATGATAGAGGCTGCTACCGAGATGTTTAAACTTTCAGTGAAGCCTTGCATGGGAATAACTACAAATTCGTCGGCATGTTGTTTCATGAGTTCCGATACGCCGTCACGTTCTTGTCCAAGTACTAATGCTATCGGTTGTGTGATGTCTAATTCAGCTACTGATTGCTGTCGCGTATGTGGAGTTGTTGCAACTATTTTATATCCTTTGGCTTTTAGCTGACTGATACATTCCAATGCTTTTTCTTCACCAGGTTGGTATTTGTATAAATCAACCCATTGAACTGATCCTCTCTGTATTTTCCGCGCAGCTTTAAATGGTCGATCGGTTTCTAATAGATGTAAATCTTGAATCCCGAAACATTCAGCTGTTCGCATCACCGCACTTATATTATAAGGATCAACTACTTTGTCCATTACAATTGTTAAGTGTCGTGTTCGCTCTTCGAGCATCTCCTTAAAACGCGCAATTCTTCCTTCCAACATAAAGGATTGGAGGTAGGTGAGTTCTTCGGGACTAATATTCGGAATTGGATTTTGCACATGCAAAGATAGCATCACTAACATTAATAAGTTAATAAATGCTTTGTGGGCACGTCTAACTACCTGTTTTAAATTACGTTTTTTGTGTAACGCAACACACGTAATGATATGAATCTTAACGAAACTCTTGAAATGACTACCGAATCAATCTCTTTTTGTAATCGTCCGTTGGAACAACTTCGAATTCAAGAAGCAATTTCAAATAATAAGTCGGTATTAATCACCGGACTTCGTAGAATCGGAAAGACGGAGTTGATTAAATCTTCTTTGAAAGATGTAGAGAAGGAAAAGCAATCGAGGGTGTTTTATTTGGATTTATATCCTACAGGAAATACGACTGAATTCATTCGTTCGTTAGCGAAAAATACTTTAGGAAAGCTCGATAGCAATCACTTGAAATTAATGCGTGAATTGGCGAATTATTTCTCGTATTTACGTCCCGTTATCCAGTATGATATGATTACCGGAACTCCTTTGATCGATTTTAATCTCGATAGTAATTTTCAAGCGGAGCATACCATCGAACAGATTTTTACCTACCTCAACCGACAAACATTTAAGGTTGTTTTAGTATTCGATGAGTTGCAACAAATGATGAGTTATAAAGAGAAATCAACTATTCAATATTTAATCAGTCATATTCGTAAGTCGGAGAATATAACATGTATTTATGCTGGAAGTGATTCTCAAATGCTCGATCAATTAAAAGAAGGTGAATTGAAATCATATTTTGAAAATATCGAAAATGTAAATGTGGCAACTATCGAGCACGATGTTTTCAGAACTTATTTGATTGAACAGTTTACAGCGAATAAAAAAGTATTAACAGAAGATGTAGCTGATTTACTACTCGACTTATGTCGACGACACACTTACTATGTTCAATATTTTAGTAACAAACTGCTTTCGAAATCGGTAAAGCAACCTGATACTTGGATGGTAGAAAGAATGATGGCGGAGATATTAAAAGAAAACGAAGCGGTGTATTATGCTTATCGTAATCTTTTAACCGTAAATCAATGGGAGCTCTTAAAAGGAATTGCAAAAGATAAAGGAGCTCGACAAGTATTAAGTGCCGACTTCATTCGTAAGAATAATTTAGGAAGTACCAGCTCTGTTCAAACAGCATTAGCTGCCTTATTCGAGAAGGAATTAATTTTTGTTGAAGAAGGAAGATTTTATGTGTACGATGTTTTCTTAAGTCGCTGGCTTGAGAATTAAGAAGACCAAGATCGTTAACCGATTTTAACGGACGTCATTGCAATTGATCCGTACACTAATTTATCGTTAAAGAAGTTTACAGAATCATTATCTTCTTTCAATGCTAAAGTATAGAGTAGAGGAAGGTAATGCTCTGGCGTTGGTACTGATAATTCAACCGCTTTTCCCAACGATTTATATTGCATCAATTGCGTATGATTACTCTCTTTGATGTAACGTTTAAATCCTTCATTAGCTTCTATCGCCCAATCATAACCTGTATTTGGTTTATTCCAATCGAGGATGCCTAAATTGTGGACTAAGTTTCCGCTACCAACAATCAAGATTCCCTTGCTTCTTAACGATTGCAATTGCTTTGCTAAGTCATAGTGATATCGGGCACCTTGACGATAATCGAGGCTCATTTGAATAATGGGAATATCGGCATTAGAGTACATCGTTTTAACAACGCTCCAACAACCATGATCGAGTCCCCATGAATGATCATCTTTCACTTCAGTAGAAGTAATAATTTTCTTTGTTTCGGCTGCTAAGGCGGGACTTCCAGGAGCGGGATATTCAACATCAAAAAGAGCTTTCGGAAAACCATAAAAATCATGGATCGTTTTCGGGTGCTCCATTGCTGTTACGAAAGTACCTTCTGTTTCCCAGTGAGCAGAGATGCAAAGAATGGCATTTGGTTTCGGGATTTCTTGTCCGAGTTTTCTAAAGCCCTGAACAAATTCATTCTCCTCGATAGCATTCATCGGACTACCATGTCCAAGGAAGAGCACAGGCATTTTAGCAGTAGGAGCGAAGGTAGAGGCAATTTTGCCGAGATCATTAAGTTTCATGGCAGCAGCAGCTAAGGGCAGAAGGGCAAGCGATTGAATAAATTGTTTTCTATGCATGGAATCCTCTGATTGTTGTTATAACAAATATAGTTATGAAAACAATTGAAAAAGCTGATCGATTAAAATTATAATTACTTAATTAGTAGTAGATTACATAATTGCTCATGATATTTACATGAATATGGGGTATCTCAACTCCGCTCGATAACCAAATCTCGACTCATTTCGACTCCGCTCATCTCGACTCCGCTCGATGACCAATAATCCAAATGATATTTCGACAGACTCCATAATCATTACCACTGCTCGAATTATATTGATAGATACAAATTTCAATCAGTTGCTAACTCGCAAAACCCTATGGTAGTGATGATTATCCACTTATTAGGGCAGGTCATAAAACTTTAAATAACGTCAGGTATTTCGCTTCGCGTAATTCAAAATTTCAAATCCAAAATCCAAAATTCATTTACATATTTCGTCTATACTGCCCACCCACTTCAAACAACGCTTTCGTTATTTGTCCGAGGCTACAATATTTCGAAACTTCCATCATCACATCAAACATGTTTTCATTGCGAATAGCAGCGAGTTGTAAATCGCGGAGCAACTGTGCCGAACGATCTGCATTACGTGCATGCAATGCGTTAATCATGTTGATTTGATATTCTTTTTCTTCGGTGGTTGCACGAATTACTTCTTTCGGAGTAACAGTTGGTGAACCTTTCGATGATAAGAATGTATTTACTCCGATGATTGGATATTCACCTGTATGTTTCAGCATTTCATAGTGAAGCGACTCTTCTTGAATTTTACCGCGTTGGTACATTGTCTCCATTGATCCTAAAACTCCGCCACGTTCAGTAATACGATCGAATTCGGTCAATACTGCTTCTTCTACTAAGTCGGTAATTTCTTCTATGATAAACGAACCTTGTAAAGGATTTTCATTTTTCGCTAATCCTAACTCACGGTTAATGATTAACTGAATCGCCATCGCTCTTCTTACTGATTCTTCAGTAGGAGTAGTAATGGCTTCATCGTATGCATTTGTATGTAACGAATTACAGTTATCGTAAATCGCATATAAAGCTTGTAGTGTAGTTCGAATATCGTTGAAGTCGATTTCCTGCGCATGCAACGATCGTCCCGATGTTTGAATATGGTATTTCAACATCTGACTTCTTTCATTCGCATTGTACTTATTCTTCATTGCTTTCGCCCAAATTCTTCGCGCTACGCGTCCAATAACCGAATATTCTGGATCGATTCCGTTGCTGAAGAAGAAACTTAAATTCGGCGCAAAAGCATTGATATCCATTCCGCGACTTACATAGTATTCAACATATGTAAATCCGTTAGCTAATGTGAATGCTAACTGAGTTATCGGATTAGCTCCAGCCTCGGCGATATGATATCCCGAAATAGATACTGAATAGAAATTACGAATTTTATTCTTGATGAAATGATCTTGCATATCACCCATCAAACGCAATGCAAATTCAGTACTGAAAATACAAGTGTTCTGTGCTTGATCTTCTTTCAAGATATCGGCTTGCACTGTTCCTCTAACTTGAGCAACTGTGTCAATCTTTATTTTATTATAAACTTCAAGTGGTAATACTTGATCGCCAGTAACTCCCAAAAGCATTAATCCTAATCCGTCGTTACCTTGTGGCAACGGACCATTATAATCGGGACGTTCAGCATTTTTCTTCTTGTAGATTTCATCAATTTTTTCATTGATGAGTTCTTCCATTCCTTGCTGTTTGATGTAAATCTCACATTGCTGATCGATAGCGGCATTCATGAAAAAGCCGGTTAACATTGCTGCAGGACCATTGATGGTCATACTTACTGATGTCTTTGGGTCAGCCAGATTAAATCCGCTGTACAATTTCTTCGCATCATCTAAACAACAAATGCTTACGCCTGAATTACCGATTTTACCATAAATATCGGGACGATATTCAGGATCATGTCCGTATAAAGTAACTGAATCGAATGCAGTACTCAAGCGATGCGCAGGCATTCCCAGCGACACATAATGGAAGCGACGATTCGTTCTTTCGGGCCCGCCTTCACCAGCAAACATACGTGTTGGATCTTCACCTTCGCGTTTGAAAGGGAATACACCTGCAGTATAAGGGAACTCTCCAGGGACATTTTCCTGAAGCATCCACTTCAACTGATCTCCCCATGATTCGTAGCGAGGAGTAGAAACTTTAGGAATACGTGATTTAGAAAGCGACTCATAATACGTCTTGATTTTAATTTCCTTATCACGCACTTTGAAGATGTAATAATCTTCTTTGTAAGCTTGCATTTTTTGAGGGAACTGTTCAATCATTTTACGATTCGTTCCATCGAGTCGCAATTCCCATTCGGCATAAGCAGATTTCAACGTCTCGATAGCAATACTTTTCTGCTGAACATCGATACTTTCAATTGCATCCATTGCTTGTTTAATTCCAAACAATTTCTGCGCAACCGCCGACTGATCTTTTGCCCATTTATCGTAGGCGCGATTATTCTCAGAAATTTCGCTGAGGTAACGCGTACGATGAGGAGGGATGATATAAATCTTCTCTGACATTTCATCAGAGATATGGAAATCGGATTTTAATCCCGCTTTGGTGTTTTTATCAAGATGATCCATTATCGCTTTGTACAAGCGATTCATTCCGGGATCATTAAATTGAGAAGCGATAGTCCCGAAAACAGGAAGCGCATCATCATCGGTTTCCCATAGTTGATGATTACGTTTGAATTGTTTTTTTACATCACGCAATGCATCCAATGCTCCGCGTTTATCGAATTTGTTGAGCGCAATAATGTTGGCAAAATCAAGCATATCGATTTTTTCCAATTGCGTAGCGGCACCGTACTCCGGTGTCATTACATATAAACTCATATCGCTATGCTCCGTAATTTCTGTATCACTTTGTCCGATGCCGGAAGTCTCAAGAACGATTAAATCAAATCCTGCAGCCTTCACCACATCTAAAGCCTCTTGCACATACTTCGAAAGCGCCAAATTACTCTGACGAGTGGCTAGCGAACGCATATACACGCGATCATTATTGATTGCGTTCATGCGAATACGATCACCTAATAAAGCTCCACCTGTTTTACGCTTCGACGGATCAACGGAGATAATAGCAATGGTTTTATCCTTGAAATCGATAATAAAACGACGCACCAATTCATCTACTAAAGAAGACTTTCCTGCTCCGCCGGTTCCTGTGATTCCCAAGATCGCAGCATTGGAAGCAGAAGCCGCCTTTTTAATTTCATCGTAATGCTTCGCAAATTCATCGTGATTATTCTCTGCAGCAGAAATTAATCGGGCAATGGCATAATGATTTTTAGTCCCGATTTTCTTCACCTCACCATTCAGATTTTGTCCAGTAGGGAAGTCGCATTTCTGCAACATATCGTTAATCATACCTTGCAATCCCATAGAACGGCCATCATCGGGATGGTAAATACGGGTAATACCGTAGTCCATCAACTCCTTAATTTCCTCGGGAAGGATAGTCCCACCGCCACCGCCAAAAATGCGGATATGCGAACAACCGCGTTCCTTCAATAAGTCGTACATATACTTAAAGTACTCAATATGACCACCTTGGTAAGAAGTCATGGCAATTGCGTTAGCATCTTCCTCAATAGCACAATTCACCACTTCCTGCACGCTACGATCGTGTCCGAGGTGAATAACCTCGGCACCACTGCTTTGCATGATACGGCGCATGATATTGATAGAAGCATCGTGTCCGTCGAACAAAGAAGCGGCTGTAACGATACGAATTTTATTAAGAGGCTGATATGGAGCGGGGTTATTCATAATGTTCTTTCTAACTAAGACCTGCAAAAATAGTAAAACATGACTAGTAAAAGGTCGAAAAAGTGGTATCTAGGAAGGTTCTTTAGCGATTGTTCAAAAATATTTTCAGAAGTAAAGAATGATAAGTTCGGATATAACGCTTGCATCACGATTTTTTATAAATTTGCAGCTCTTAAAATAGCACTATGAGCGTATTAGTAAATAAAGACAGCCGAGTTATTGTACAAGGCTTCACAGGAAACGAAGGAACGTTTCATGCTACTCAAATGATTGAGTACGGAACCAATTTAGTAGGAGGGGTTACTCCAGGAAAAGGTGGATCGACTCACCTTGACAAGCCAGTTTTTAACACTGTTGCCGATGCTGTTAAGTTAGCAGGAGCGAATGTTTCTATCATTTTCGTTCCCCCTGCTTTTGCTGCGGATGCGATTATGGAAGCTGCAGAGGCTGGAATCAAAATTATCATTTGCATTACAGAAGGAATTCCTACTCGTGATATGATCACGGTAAAAGAATATTTAAAAGGACGCGATTGCCGTTTAATCGGACCAAATTGTCCAGGAGTAATTACTCCAGGTGAAGCGAAAGTTGGTATCATGCCAGGTTTCGTATTTAAGCAAGGTCGTATTGGAATCGTTTCTAAATCAGGTACATTAACGTATGAAGCAGCAGATCAAGTAGCGAAAGCAGGATTAGGAGTTTCTACAGCTATCGGAATTGGTGGTGACCCGATTATCGGAACAACAACACGCGAAGCGGTTGAATTATTCATGAATGATCCTGAGACGGATGCAATCATCATGATTGGTGAGATTGGCGGAGGATTAGAAGCTGAAGCGGCAAATTGGATCAAAGCAACAGGAAATAAGAAGCCGGTTGTAGGATTCATCGCTGGACAAACTGCACCTGCAGGACGCCGTATGGGTCACGCGGGAGCGATTGTAGGAGGAGCTGATGATACAGCTGCAGCAAAAATGAAAATTATGCGTGAGTGTGGAATTAACGTAGTTGATTCACCAGCAATGATTGGAGCAACAATTGCTCAAGTATTAGGAAAAGTATCGGCGTAATAGCTGAATATATAGAATTTCTAAAAGGATAATCTTCGGAAGGAGGTTATCCTTTTTTTTGTAAAAATAATATTGAAGGCTAAAGGCAAAAGACTAAAGGCATTAGACACAAGAAGGAACTCCAATCGGACCTTAGATTACACTCAGTCATTCAATCATTCAATCACTCAGTCATTCATTCAGTCATTGCTCCAAAAAAAAGGACTACCTTTCGATAGCCCTTTTTAATATTAATAGAATTAATTTTTAGAATTGGAATTGTAATCCTAAGTTTAATCCACCCCAAGCGCGACTAGATTTTTGGTAGTCGAAGATTGGTTGTTTGTTTTTATCAACTTCAGTAGAATAGTGATTAAACCCTGCATTTAAACTTACAGCACTAGGGTTTTTAGAAGATAATTGGTCTAATTCCGCTTCTGTATATTCAGTTGTAGCATCTGTGAAAGTATAACCGAAACGTAATCCAGTGTTTAGGAATAAATTGTCATCTAATTTAATATCCACACCAAATCCTAAAATTCCTGATAATCCAAATCCTTTGAAATCATCTTTAAAATCTCTGTCAGAATAATCAGCAGCAGAAGTAGTTTCACCTGTAAATGATTCTTTAGCTCCCATTAATAATGAAGCTTGAGGTCCAATTTCAAAATAAGGTCCTTTAGGAGAAGACATTCTGAATAAAACAGGAATATCAAGATATTTAATATTGTCCTCAACAACGAAATTAATTGGATTATTTTCGGTACCTATGTTAAGGTCATATTTCTGATTGAATCCTGTGTATAGTAATTCCACATTCACTCCGTAGCTTTCAGACCAATTGTAAATAAATTGAGCTCCAAAAGAACTACCAAAAGAAGATGCATAATCCAGTGAAGGACCTACATCCGATACATTGTTATTGAACATCCAAGTTGAATTGAATGATCCTTTTACGCCGATACGCATTGCATCTTGTGCTTGTACTGAAAATGCTCCGCAAGCAAGAATTAATGCTAATAATGTTTTTTTCATAGGGGGTTTATTTAGATCGTTATCTTTGGCAAAGTAAATCGAAACCAACCAATCAAGCAAATATCATTTATCATGAAATTATTAGAAGGTAAAAACGCCTTGGTAACAGGTGCTTCAAGAGGAATCGGTCGCGGAATCGCTATCGAAATGGCTAAGCAAGGTGCAAATATTGCATTCACTTATTTATCATCGCCCGACAAAGCAGCAGCGTTAGAGGCTGAATTACAAGCACTTGGAGTAAAGGCCAAAGGATTTAAATCGGATGCTTCCGACTTTAAAGCGGCTGAAGACCTTGTTACAGGGGTAGTTATGGAATTCGGATCATTAGATATCGTGGTGAATAATGCTGGTATTACTCGCGATAATTTATTGATGAGAATGACTGAAGAACAGTTTGATGAAGTCATCAGAACGAATCTGAAGTCGGTTTTTAACGTGACAAAAGCATGCCAAAAACCAATGTTGAAACAACGAAAAGGAAGTATTATTAATATTTCATCGGTAGTAGGGGTAAAAGGTAATGCCGGTCAAGCGAATTATGCAGCTTCAAAAGCGGGAATTATCGGATTTACTAAATCTATCGCGTTAGAGCTTGGCTCACGAAATATTCGTTGTAACGCCATTGCTCCGGGCTTCATAGAAACGGAAATGACAGGAGTATTAAACGAAGAAACCGTAAAACAATGGAGAGAACAAATTCCTTTGAAGCGCGGAGGTACTCCTGAAGATATTGCGCAGTTATGTATTTTCTTAGGCAGCGAAATGTCGTCGTATATCACCGGACAAACCATCAATGTTGATGGCGGAATGTTAACATAGTCTTTCACTCTTCTTTATACAATCAACCATGAAAAAAATTATAGTTATGATGCTGTCATTTGTGATGGTATCGTCAGTTATGATGGCCGGTAATAATGATCCCGCGCCTAAAAAAATACTTCCTTATCCGATTCAGCAACAACAGTTGCCTAACGGATTAAATGTAGTTACTGTTCCTTATGATAGTCCAGGATTAGCTGCATTTTACATCGTTATGCGAGTTGGTTCGCGCGACGAAATTGATAATGGAAGAACTGGATTCGCTCACTTCTTCGAACATATGATGTTTAGAGGAACAGAGAAATATCCGAAAGAGGCATATAGCGATGCGTTAAAATCGACAGGAGCAAGTGCGAATGCTAATACATCATTAGATCGTACTGTATATCACATGACAGGAAATGCTTCAATGTTAGATAAAATGTTTGAATTAGAATCAGATCGTTTCATGAACTTGAAATATTCTGTACAAGATTTCAAAACGGAAGCAGGAGCTGTTAAAGGAGAGTACACTAAGAACTCGGCAAGTCCGTATGAGCAATTAGATGAAAAAATGAATGAAGTAGCATTCGAGAAACATACTTATAAGCACACAACAATGGGCTTCTTTAAGGATGTAGTTGATATGCCTAACCAATACGATTTTTCATTAGAGTTTTTCAATAAGTTCTATCGTCCGGAGTATGCGACTATTATTGTTGTTGGAGATGTTACTAGTGATCTAGTGAATAGTTTAGCTACAAAATATTTTGGCAATTGGAAACATGGTAGCTATGTAAACACTGTTCCGGCAGAGCCTGTACAAAAAGAAACACGCTACGCTCATGTTAAAATGGCGAATTTCCCACCATTGGTTTCATTAAACTACAAAGCTCCTGCATACGATGCAACTAAAATTGATATGCATGCTTTAGATTTATTAAATGCTTTAATGTTTTCAGAAAAGTCGGCTTTGTATAAAAAGCTTGTTATTGAAGAACAAAAAGTAAGAGGTATCAATGGAAATGCTACGAATTCGAGAGATCCATATTTAAGTCAGATTTATGCTTCATTAGTTGATGCAAAAGATATGCAATATGTGAAAGATGAAATCATGAAGGAAATTGAAAAAATGAAGACTACTCCTGTATCGCAAGATGTATTAGATGAAGCTAAAATGCGATTCAAATATAGTTTTGCAATGGGAATGGATAGTCCTACAAGTATAGCTGAAGCTCTTGCAGGATATGTTTGGGTTACAGGAGATCCTGAATCAATCAATAAAGCTTACGAGATGTATGAGAAAATTACACCAAACGACATCATGGAAGTAGCTAAAAAGTATTATGTTTCATCAGGATTAACTATTGCAACTATATCTGATTCTGACAATTGTCCAATTAAATAAAAAGCCACAAGATGAAGAAATTATTCTTATATATATTCCTGTTAATTACAACTATTAGCTTAGGCGCTGATGTTGTGGAATTGAAATTACCAAAATCGGATATTATCGTTTTGAAGTTAATGTTTAAAAACGGTTCTATTTGCGATGTGAAAGGCAAAGAAGGTATCACTAGTATGACTGCAGACATGATTGCAGAGGGTGGAACTACCATATTAACTAGTTCTGAAATTCAAGACAAGATTTATCCTTGGGCAGCATCGATGAGTGTTTCTGTGGATAAACAAGTATCTATATTTACATTTGAAGTTCATAAGGATCATCTAAATGATTTTTATCCTATCATTCTTGATTTGTTTATTAGTCCGCGTTTTGCTGAAGATGATTTCAACAGAATTCGTTCAAATCAATTAAACTATGTATCGGAAGTTATTCGTTCATCATCTGATGAAGAGTATAGCAAAAAGTATCTTGAGGATCTACTATTTAGAGGTACCAATATGCAGCATTTAGTTCAAGGAACTGTTTCGGGAGTAGAGGCTATTCATCTTGATGACGTTAAGCAACACTATCATAATTTCTTTGGAAATGCTAATTTGACGATTGGTATTGCCGGAAATTATTCATCTGAATTTCTTAGTCAAATTAAGTCTGACTTTAGCAAACTTCCTGCAGCTGCATCAGCAATTCCACAACCTGGAAAAGGACGTCAACCCAATAGTTTCGAAGTTGAAATAGTTGCTAAAGACAATGCTTTAGGATCGGCAATATTTGCGGGTTTCCCAATGGATCTTACTCGTGCTAACGATGATTTCGCTGCATTAATGGTAGCTAATTCATGGTTGGGTGAACACCGTAAATCATATTCTCGTTTGTATCAGAAAATTCGTGAGCAACGTTCTATGAATTATGGTGACTATACTTATATCGAATGGTATAATAACGGAGGAGGAAATATGTTACCTCGTCCCGGCTTCCCACGTTCAAGCAACTATTTCTCAATTTGGTTACGTCCCGTTCAAACTGCAAAGGGCTTAAAAGGACAATATCCTGAATTGAAAGATATTGAAATCGGTCATGCTCATTTTGCAATCAGAATGGCACTTCGTGAGATGGGACAAATGATTACAACAGGAATAAACAAGGAAGATTTTGAATTGACACGTACATTCCTTCGTTCATATATGAAACTATATGCACAAACTCCTGAACAACAATTAGGATATTTACTGGATAGTAAATTCTATGGTCGCAAGGACTGGTTAAAAGAAGCTGATGTATTATTAGGTAATTTAACAGTAGAACAAGTAAATACTGCTATGGCTAAATACTGGCAAACAAAAAACATGTTCATTGCTATTATTACCGACAAATCGGAAGCAGTTCCTTTAGCTAGAAGTCTGCGCGATAATTTGGATTCACCAATGAGCTACAGTAATGTCCTAAAAGGAGTATTGACCCCTGAAATTTTAAATGAAGATAAGTTGGTTCAGAATTACGTGATGAAAGTGTCGAATATCAATATCATCGATTCAAATACTACATTTAAGTAAACTTTAAATTAAATTGAGCAACAGGCGGTCTGCATTCAGGTCGCCTGTTGCTTTTTAAAAGAGATGTCAACAAAGATTGCCATAATAGGAGGAGGAGCCGCAGGATTTTTTGCGGCCATAGCCGTTGCTGAAAAACGTCCGGAATTCGACGTCTATCTTTTTGAAAAATCGGCAAGCGTACTTGGGAAAGTAAAAGTATCGGGAGGTGGACGATGTAATGTTACAAATACTTGTTCTGAGCCCAAATTACTTGTTTTAAACTATCCCAGAGGATCGAAAGCACTCTTAGGTCCGTTTACGCAGTTTGGACCTTCCGATACCGTAAAATGGTTCGAATCGCGTGGAGTAAAGATAAAGGCGGAAGCCGACGGAAGGATGTTTCCGGAATCGAATACATCCGAAACGATAGTTGAGTGTTTATTGCAATCCGCTATTAATGCAGGGGTGAAGGTTAAAACAAAATGCGGTGTGGAAACATTTACATCTATTGACAATGGTGCAAGCGGATGGAATTTAACTTTCACTAATCACGATCCCATGCATTTCGATAGAGTTTTATTAGCAACCGGTAGCGGTGATCAAATTTGGCAACAACTTAAAAAGTTAGCGGTAGAAATTGTTTCACCTGTGCCATCACTTTTTACATTTAACATAAAAGATAAACGCATTACAGATTTAGCTGGTTTATCTGTAGCTAATACCGCAGTAAAAGTTCAAAGCACCAAATTAAGTGCTGCTGGTCCTGTGCTAATTACTCATTGGGGTATGAGTGGACCGGGAATTTTGAGAGTATCGGCATGGGGAGCAAGAGTATTGGCTGAAAAGAATTATCAATTCAAACTTCAAATTAACTTCCTACCAGATACTCATGAAGATAAGGTCTTCGAAGAATTGACATTCGAAAAAGAACTTTCACCAAAAAAGCTTGTGGGCAATTCGAATATGTATCAATCTATTCCCAAACGTTTTTGGCAACGACTTGTTGAGGTATGCGGATTAGAAAATAAAATTTGGGCAGAAGCTCCGAAACAATCGCTTCGCAAATTAGCTATCGAACTAACGGCAGGGGTATACGAAGTCACAGGAAAAAGTACCAATAAAGAAGAATTTGTGACTTGCGGCGGAATTGATTTGAATGAAATCGATTTTAAGACTATGCAACTAAAGAAATGTAAAAACCTTTATGCAGCGGGAGAATTACTCGATGTGGATGCCATTACCGGAGGATTTAACTTTCAGAATGCATGGACAACTGGTTGGTTAGCAGCGAAAGATATCACAAGTTAATAAACATAAAAAAAGTCCCGTAATTGAATACGGGACTTTTTATTTTTTATCAAAATTCTTACTCTTTCAAATCAAGTTTTTTCAGGTTATCTCCCGGTACTCGATCGATTAACATAAAATTCGGATCGATGCCGGCTTCATAAGGAAGCTCGTTTACGATTATCTTATAGGTTGATTTTTTCTGATTGAACTTCACCATTTGGCTGTACAATTGTTTGCCGATTTTTTCACCTTTTTCGGCTTTAGCACGGACACCAATTTCAATCCAATCGTTAATTTTCACTTCTGTTTCTTTACCCATTGAATCCGATTTGAATTTCATCGCTTCGATATCAAAAGACACCTCATACTTGCCATCTGCTAATTTTTTGTAAGAAGCATTTGTAGCTCTATTTCCGAATAAAGTAATATCATAGAATAAATCTTGAATCAAGTATTTCAAAGAATCAGGAGTAACGGCATTGAATCGATCAACCAACATATAAGCATTTGGATATGGTGGTTGACGATAGGCTAGGCTATCGATGATATCTTTTAATGCACTATTCACGGCTTGCTCTCCAATCATCTCTTTGAGATAATACATCACTACACTGCCTTTACGGTAATGAATATAACCTTGGTTCTCTACACGAAGTAATGGAGACTCTTTCACTCTTTCACTTCCGCGTGAGCGCAAGTAGTTATCCATTTCGTATTTCAAGAATTTGTACATCATTTTCTTTCCGTACATTTTCTCCATCACCATAAGAGCTGAATACTGAGCCATCGTCTCTGATAATAAAGTAGCACCTTGCATATTTGCTCCTGTTAATTGATGTGCCCACCATTGATGACCCATTTCATGAGCTACCACATAGTACACCATATCGATTGCAGCAGAATCTTCGAGGTTGGCAATAAATCCAATTCCTTCTGAATAAGGCATTGTACCCGGGAAAGCTTGCGCAAACGATGCATAGCGAGGGAATTCAATAATGCGTGCTTGTTTGTTATAGTATGGTCCGAAATGCTCAGTATAATAAGCAAGAGAATTCTCTAATGAGGAAATCATCTTTTTTACATTATACTTATGTTCAGGAGTATAATAAACTTCGAGATCGATATCTTTCCATTTCTTGCGTTCAACTTGATAGGCCGCACTCATGAATGAATAAAAGTTTAAAGCAAAGTGGTCGAGCTTATATGAATAGGTCGTTCTGTTTCCATTTACCTTTTTATCAATTAATGATCCAGGAGCAATAGCTATTTGATCGGATGAAGTAGTGAATTCAGTAGCTACAGTTACCCAATCGCTATTATTGCTGATATAGGTATTCATGCAATTATCGGTGCAATTACGTTCAAGGCGAGGCATTCTTTCCTTCTCTTTCATGTCGTGATCTTTACGATCTCCTTTGTCGTTTAGCTCCATATCCGATTGATAACCGATTTGAGGAAGCACTTCAGAGTTGTTAAAGAAAGTTCCGTTTTGGACAATAGCTGTAACTGAAACTTCGTCTTCAAATCCTTTCGGATCATAATCAGATGTAAGTGATATTTTAATACTATCACCTGGTTGAAGTGGCTGACTCAATTTGTAAATTTGGAAATACAAATCTTTGTCATTTAGGATTTGTTTCGCATTCGGAATTAATACTTCACCTTTAAATGATACAGGCATTGTAAATAAAACTGAATCGATAGCTCTTGCTCCTTTGTTTTTTATCCATTGCTCTGCTTTTACATGCAATTTTCGTTCTTGCGGAAATAAATCGATATAGTAATGAATATCTGTAATTCGAGGCTGAAGCATCTTCTCGAACTTTTTATACTTCTTCTCATAATCAGCTTGTCCTTTTTGTTGCTCGTCTTTACTTACAATTTTATTAAGCACTTTAGTATTGTAGTACACGAATCCACCACATGCTATCCAAGCAACTAATGCTACATAGAAAATTACTTTATATTCAGTTTTGAATCGATGAATGGCAGTTTTCATTCTGATCTTGAAATCAGTATCTCTACCGCGAACAAAATATACTAGTCCTTTGATGATTAACAGAATACTAAATAACATCCAGTATAAATGAAACCAAAATTGTCCGCTGACATAAGGACCGTAATGATTCATATCGCTATAGGTCATATCGGGAGTTGATCCAAACGAAACCATGTTACTCGATATATCAAATACCGGCCACATAAAAGAATTGAAAATAAAGAAGGCAATAAACACAAAATATCCAATATAACGATTGTTAATCATTACATGTATTGCCATTGATAATGCGATCATAAAGAAGATCCACATTCCGCGCATTCCGATTACTTCAATGAAGTACTGACTGTAATGAATATCTTCAAATCCATATAGTTTCTGTGTAATGATTCCGACACAAACCGTAATGGCTAACACAACTTCCATCACTAACCACATGGCTACCATTTTCGATAGATAGGGAATCCAGTTAGCGTAGGGAAGAGAATCATAGATGTCGTTTACTTTGGCATCGCGTTCTTTCCAAACAATTGTTCCAGTATAGAAAGTTATGATTGATAAAAGAAATATCAATAAACTACCATCTAAAGTTTGAATGATAGAGTAGGTGACTGGGAAAGTTGTATTTCCATACCCCGCATTAGTAACGGAAGATAATCCTCCCATTAAATTCAATACACCGGCAAGTAATACAATAATGAAAGAAGTATTTTTCAGAATACTGATGGTCTCAATTCTTATCTGACTAAAGAATTGTTTTCTCGAAAGTCCGGAAGTATATTCTGGCTTTAAGGTAGCAATAGTGTCAGTACTGATGATATTGGTAATTTCACTTTCAGTAATGTTCTTCTTCGACTTTTTACCTGTAGCTTTTTCCGAGAACGAGAATTTGTAATAGGTAAATACTAAAACAAGTACACCCACTGAAATCCAAATTAAACGGTTCATTAAAAGTAATCCTTCAAAACCCGCCGACATTGTATTTCGATCGTTTACTGTCCAGTATTTAGTGACTACACTAAATGTTCTGATTGCAAAAGGGTCGAGCATTGCTCCCATTACTTCACTATCAATATCTCTTACTAAGTTTTGAGAGATGATATATCCCACAAGAAGTAGAATAGACCCAACGAAGGAATTCACTGTGCTTTTTGTCAGCGCAGCAATGCAAAAGATTATAGAGCCCGCAAAGAAAATATTGGGTAGAGCAAATACTAGGAATCCGTTCATATGTCCGTGCCAAACAGTGGGACCAACCTTAGCCGAATCCAAATATGGCATCATCACACCAATAATATTTCCGATTGACACTCCTAAAAAAGGAATCAATGCAATGATAGTAGCACCTATAAATCGTCCGATTAAGAAATCAAATTTTTTAATTGGAGTTGTAAAGATTAGTTGACTTGTCTTTTCAGAAAAGTCGCGAGCTGCAGCAGAATTCAGGAATGCAGTAATCATCAATAACGACAAGATCGACATAACCGAATAAAAGAATTCCACTTGAAAGGGAGCATTCTTAAATACGTTACCAGAAGCTGCACCAATAATAATCTGATCGCTGGAAGAAGCTCCAAAGATCATGAGTGCATTGATGAATAGAAATATGTACACCATAGGTTGTCGTAACCAATAGCGCAGTTCGAATTTGATAATGTTAAATAACATAAGTTCGTTAGTTTAGAGATAAAACTTATGCTTCAACAGCACCTTTTATATGAGCAAAGAAAACATCTTCGAGATCACCGGGAATTGATTCAAATTCGTTACCAGGGGCATTATCATTATACACATGCACCATTGGCTTGCCGGCGATCATGCGTGTAGAAATAAGTCGGAAGTTGTTTTGAATATTTTCGATTTCAGCTTTCGCTACCGATTTCTTCCAGATCTTTCCTTTAATTGCATGCAATGCATTATCGGGAGTTCCAGCATAGAGCAAACGACCTTTATCGATAATCGCCATTTGTCCGCAAAGCTCTTTCACATCTTCAACAATGTGGGTAGAGAGAATAACGATTACGTTTTCCCCGATTTCCGCTAACAAATTATAGAAGCGATTTCTTTCACCCGGATCAAGTCCTGCGGTTGGTTCATCAACAATAATCAATTTCGGATCGCCTAATAACGCTTGTGCGATACCGAAGCGCTGTTTCATTCCTCCTGAAAATCCTCCTAATGCCTTTTTACGAACATCCCATAAATTAACGCGTTGGAGCAATGCTTCCACCATTTCTTTTCGCCCCGATTGAAGTCCTTTGAGTACTGCAATATGATCGAGCATATCATAAGCCGAAATTTTCGGATAGACACCAAACTCCTGAGGAAGATAGCCTAAGACCTTTCTTAACTCTTGTTTATTCTCGAGCACATTGAGATCACCTAAAAAAATCGATCCTTCATCAGCATCTTGTAAAGTAGCGATTGTTCGCATTAGAGTAGACTTACCGGCACCATTAGGTCCGAGTAAACCATACATTCCTTTTGGGATGGTCAATGAAACATCCTGCAGAGCAGCGACGCCATTCGAATACGTTTTAGAGAGGTTATTGATAATTAGTTCCATAGTTGTTTAGGCTGACATTATTTTCGAAAAATGAAAATAGATAATTAATGTCATATAAACAGCTGTAAAACGTATCCAAACGTTAGATTTTTCGACCGAAGCGTAAAATATAAGCTAATAGAAGGCTTAAATTATTCCTTTATTATGCCGGAAGTTCCTATTTGGACTCCTTCATTATCGATTATAGAAATCATGTAAGTGCCCGAAACTAGAGATTGAAGATTCACTTCTAAGTCTTCGTTTACATCCAATTTAACCGTGCTTGATTCCATTACTAATCTACCTGCAATATCATAGATATTGACTTTGTATACTGCAGCAATATCGCCTTCAGCTTTTATATGAAGTATATTTTTAACTGGATTTGGCCATGAATGGATGGATGGTACACTTAAATCTGTACGTACAGATATTACATCACTGTACGTATAATGTCCATTGAAATCGGTTTGCTTCAAACGGTAATAATTGATTCCTGATTTAAAGGTTTTATCGTTAAAGAAATAGTTATGAAGCAGTGTTGTTGTTCCTGATCCATCTACTATTGTTATAGGTAAAAAGTTTACTGCATCTGTCGATCTTTCTAGTGTGAAAAAGTCGTTATCAATTTCGGTGGCGGTTGTCCATTGAAGGTGATTAATATTTCCTTCATGAGCTCCTTTAAAGCTGACCAATTCAATCGGTAATGTTCCCGAAGCTGTTCCTTGTCCGATTCCAAAATGGCCGAATTGATTCATCAAATTACGACTTGTTTGCGCTGCGGTACTTCCTGGATCGCAGGTGCCATCAAGATACCAAGTTAATGCGGTTGGTTGAGCAACAGTTGAATTAAGAACTGTTGTATAATTGGCAGCAGAAGTGAAGCCAGTAGGGTAGAGGGATAATGAGAAATCAACAGTTCCATTATTAGCGGAAGGAATAATTGACCAATATCCGTTATCAAGGACTTGCATTTGGCTATAATCAACCGCGTAGCAATCGATTGAAGTTACTGGTCCAACAGGGACCGCAGTATAGGGATGAAAAGAGGCCGTTAAATCAGGAATAGTATTTGCTGCATTAATAGCCACACTTGCATTCTGATAACCTTTCAAGGAATGTCCGACAGGAAATTCGTAAATATCAGGAACGGCAGACAACATACGTTGTAAGTTACCTTCAATATAAGAAACTGCAGAATGATTAAATACAGCACCAAAGGTTGGATTTTTTATAGTTACTTTATTTGCATTAGTGATAATTTTACCTAACATTAAATCGAGTGATCCATCTACTCCGATATTCATATTACCGGTTAATAAATTAACACCAGCACCTGAATTATTGATTTTAACAAAATTCAAATCCAGCACACCTCCTGGATTAAAGTTTTGTGTTACTGTGCCATTGAATTCGAGTGTACCTGAAGGAGCTGAATTGATATAAGTTGTATTTCCTGCAAGGTTGTTGAAGTTTCCACTTAAAGTAATATACTTATTGTTGCTATCGAAGATACTATTGGCAGTTGATGTTGTAAAATTACCTGCAATATCCATATCGACATTAGCAATTACAGATCCGCCAGTTTTATTTATTACTACGTTTCCTAATTTGTTGGTGCCAGTTAGTGATCCATCAAAATGTTGAATTACAGAACCATTATTCATTACGATAGTAGAAGTAGGAGAAGCAATTAATGTTCCGTAATTATTGAAATCGCCGCATAAGTTTAAAGTTACACCAGGCTGAATTGTTAAACTAGCTCCAGCAAGAATGTTCAAATTTTTTATGGAAGTATTTGCTGCAATTACAGGCTGATTTGGCGCAGGAAAAATATTTGCATCTACTCCACAACTTAAGGAATTACATCCTCCCCAATTTGTAGTGTTTGTCCAAGTAGTGTTTTGTAGTCCGTTCCAAGCTAACGTTGGTGAATTACCGAAAGCGCAGGTAGAGTTAGAAAAATCGAGAGTGAATCCACCGCTTGTGTAGCTATAATTCGACAGTGCTAAAGCAAACGTTTGTCCAGCAACAACAGGAAGAGGAGCTTCAAAATTAAAAGGAGAAGCACCTGCGGGAACAGGATTTTGCATTCCACACATTGTAGAACCTGCACCATTCCAATTACATCTTACCGGAGGAAGAATATTATTAGCAATATCAGCACAAGAGTTATTAGTAAGATCATACATGATCCAATCATAGAATCCCGAGGGATGTGTATGTGTCCAAGATAATGTTCCTGGAGAAGAAATATGGATAATATACCATACGATGTTTAATTCACTAGCTAATAGGCAACCGGAGTTAGTACTATTTACGTTAGCTGCAGGATTTGCAATACTTCCTGCAACAGGAATTTCTGGAATCATTCCGCATCCGAAGAAACTTGAAGGTTGAACAATGATGTTCTGACAAACCGTAGAACCACCCAAGCAATCTTGTTGATTGAATCCGGCATTCAGAGGAGAATCAGTTATAATTATATTGAAAGTTCCTGTTAAATCTCCAACACCATCTACTCTAATAAATAAAGTATCGCCTGGAGTAAGCCCAAATAAATCGAGACTTGAAGAAGCAACAGATCCATTGCAACCTGAAATTCCATTATCGTTACATCCATTTAAAATTGGAGATAAGTTTGAACAAGTTCCTGAGAAAACATCTATTTGAGTATCAGTTAAAGTTAACAATTGAGTTTGAATATGCGCTTCACCTGTTAATCCAACAACAGCTTTAAACCAAACTGTATTCAACTCGCCGGGAAGTATCCAACAATCACCTGCAACTGGCTCTACAAATCCTGAAGAACAATTATTATTACCTAATGTATAGATACCATGAGTAAGAAATTGTGCATTACAAGGTAAGTCGTTGATTGCACCGGTACCATAAGAAGAGATTGCCAAATCATAACCAACAGCAGCAGGAGGTGCCCATGAATCAATAATAATATAATATGTTCCAGCTGCACTTAACGTAACACTGCCTACCAAAACTGAAGAGCCGCCGTTAGATCCGATGCAAACACCACCGGCTCCGGGACAACCATAATAAACTTGATACCCCATTAGAGGAGTAGAAAGATTCGATAAGGAAATACTTATACACTCATTACCTAAAGAGATGTATTGATAGACTTTATCTTCTCCCGATGAATACAAAGTATTACAACTTCCAATAGTTAATGAATTATAATCATCACCCATACACGAAGTTGATTCATTCAAATAAGTTGCTGGTAGAGAAGCAACAGGAACTGCATTGGCACATGTACTTCCTAATATTGAAGACGAAACGGAAGAGATAAACAAGTTATCATAACTATTGCAAGTACCATCGCCATCAAGAACTAAATAATAGGTATGACCGGCAGTAATATTAATACACATTGTTTTACTTCCACCAATATCTTGAACAAAAGCTACGCATGTAGCAGAAGCGCCACCACATGAACCAAGTGGACAACCATCGTACAACATAAGTCCTGTAGAAGAAGCAGCAGGCGCATTTAAATCGATAGAAACATTTCCAGAAGTTGTAGGAGTAAATGACCATACAACATCTTCGTCGCCTAAATAATCGGGATTACCGCACGAAGGAGCATTTACATTAGTTACATCATCATCTTTTCCGCAAGTTGTTCCTGGTCCTGAATTATAAGGAAGTGTAGCAACAGGGAAATATCCCAATCCTAAAGCAGCAGCGCAATTTGAAGATGATGCAGTAGAAACCACGATATTATCAATAGCAATTGCCGTATTATTACCTTGTGAACCATCGTTGATCCATGTAATCACTAAACGCTGTGTTGTACCCCCAACAGAGCAAGGAAGATCAATAGAATCAGTTTGCCAAGAAGTATTTCCTTTTAAATCATCGCCGATTTGATATGCAATTGCTGGTGATGAACCTGAAATTGGGGTAATAGAAGTAGGCATTAAAAAAATCCTAGCGATATCCTCATTAGTTCTACCTCGACATTTCCAGCTGAATTTAATTTTAATATTAGATGATCCGGCGGGGAAAGTAATATCACGATAAATGTGAACAATGGATGCTGAATTCTGATTATAGTTATTATTAGTTGATGCGGTTCCAACATAACCGCAACGAGTTCCTGTAAACCCCGTTGCTCCATTGCCACAAAACCATTGGTTGGCAGCAACACCATTCACAACACTCCAACCGTTTGCAGCGAAAGTAGAACCAGTTTCAAATCCACCATCACCTGTACCCGAAAGCAGAATTGTTTGAGCATTCGAGTTCTGATTTAAGAACAAAGAAAAAAGGAATATAAGAAATTGGGGATAACGGGTCATTGTATTGTTTTTAGTCAACATTAAATATGGTCAAGAGAATAGATAAACGTTAATTCAAGTGACAAGGAGTAACCAATGACTCAATCGGAACAGGGTCTTTAATATAGAAGCGATAATTGGCTTTGGACAGGATTTTAGCAATATTCTTTTCAGTATGCTCAGCACCAGTATTTACTTGTAGGATAGCTAAACCCAACTGTTGGCAATATTGAATCGTTATTAATTCAGGAAGAATACTGAGCGATTGGCGTACATCGGGAAAGCCTCGTTCAACTGTTAATCCTTGGATTTCAACGAATATGTATTGTGTTGATCTTTGGCTGTAAGAAAATCCCGAAATCAGAATTAAAATGCTGAATATGAGATAGGTTAGGCTTTTGGGTGTATTCATTAATAGAGAATTCTTGTAACGACAATTATTGTACTGTCAGTTTGCTAATTTTAAGCAAGTTACAACGAAAAAATCCTATTAAAAATTTACTTGTCTGAACACTTAATTTGGCTATCCGAGCGGGAAAATCGGCTTTTGAACGGGATGAAGAAAATATGAAAACAGAAAATTTAGGTCATATAAGTTATGTAAGAATTAAGCACTTTACATCCTATTAAGATGGTTCATTTTGTATTAGAAAGAATAGTCTACAAATGATCAGTTGTATAAAGCCGAAAAATATAAATGCATTAGTGTTTAAGAAAAAGCATCAATTACTTCGTATCTTTGCAAGATCAATTACATGGGGTCGACCGGAATCGACAGCTAGTGCGATTGGTACGTAAGCATGCAGGGCGTTGTTAGTGGTCCCTTAAAACGCAACTTTCAATCGTCTAATTGGCGAAACATCTTATGCGCTTGCTGCATAATTCTCCAAGAGAATTATCTTAATCTACTGCTCTAGGAGCAGAGACAAGCTATCTCGCCTTCCACTCCGTTTGTCAGGGGAAGGGTCGGGGTATCAAAAAGACAAACTGGCATCGTTAGCGCTCTGATGATGGTGCGAGAAAACAAGAGATAAGGAAAGGGTTTGTAAGTAATGCGCTTAACTCTCTCTCGAAAATCTAAGTCATTACTAAGCATGTAGAAAGCATATTAATTCCTTGTCTGGACGTGGGTTCAACTCCCACCGGCTCCACAAACTTTGCTACGCGCAGCGGTATAAAAGCCTAATAAAATTTATCAAGCTTGCTTGAATTAAATTTTATTAGGCTTTTATACATTCAGCCGATAGGCAGAATAGCAAAGTTTGTGAGGCCCCCATCAGACTCGCGGTGAAGCGGAAAGAAGGACGCTGTACCGCAACATTCTCCCAGCAGCTAGCTTGAAATCGTTTTTTTTAAGGGCTTTTAATTTTGCTGACGGTAGTCAGCAAAGGCAAAGTTTGTGAGGCCTCATCTGACTCGCGGTGAAGCAAAGAGAATCACGCTACACCGCAACATTCTCCCACCTGAACAACTTATCAAGCTTGCTTGAAATAAATTTTACAATTGACAATCGGCAATAGATTTTAGGCGATAGAAGGATCTTCAAAATGTTTTGGGAACACATTCAGTCATTCAATCATTCATCCCTTCAGTCATTGTCAGACTATTGGTAATAGATAATAGACGATAGAAGGGTTTACAAAAGGTTTCGGGAACACATTCAGTTAGTCATTCATTCATCCCTTCAGTCATTGTCAGACTATCGGCAATAGATTTTAGGCGATAGAAGGATCTTCAAAATGTTTTGGGAACACATTCAGTCATTCAATCATTCATCCCTTCAGTCATTGTCAGACTATTGGTAATAGATAATAGACGATAGAACGATCTTCAAAAGTTTTCAGGAACACATTCATTCATTCAATCATTCATCCCTTCAGTCATTGTCCGTCATTGTCAAACAATGCTCACAAAATAATCCCACACAGGATCTTTAGGAGGATTAGCTTCTAGAAAAATCACTTCCTTGGTAACAGGATGTTCGAAGCGCACTGCTCGTGCATGCAAGTGAATAGATCCATCGGGATTACTTCTGTTGAAGCCATATTTCAAATCGCCTTTAATAGCGCAACCGATGTCAGCTAACATGGCTCTGATTTGATGATGACGTCCTGTTTGAGGATCGATTTCTAGCAAATGATAATTATCGGAAGAAGCGAGTAGGGTATAGGTCAATTCACTTTTTAAAGCACCCGCTTTTTCGGTTTTACTGCAATAACTTTTATTTTGTTTTTCATTCTTCGTTAAAAAGCGAATCAAATGTTCTTGAAGATGTGCTGGTTTTTGCTTTACTACAGCCCAATACGTTTTGTAGATTTTCTTTTCTTGGAAAAGATTATTCATACGCGCCAATGCTTTGCTGGTGCGGGCAAACATTACGATTCCACTTACGGGACGATCGATGCGATGTACGGTACCTAAAAATACTTCACCGGGTTTGTTGTATTTTTCTTTGATATACTGTTTTACATGATCACTCATAGGAGCATCGCCTGTCTTGTCGCCTTGTACAATTTCACCAGGCCTCTTGTTTACGATGATCAGATGGTTATCTTCAAAGATTACATCCGGTTTTTGGTATTCACTCACGCTCGAATTCTTAAATTAGTATTGTTCTTTCTCGTTAGGGAAATCTTTTGATTTTACATCTTTAATATATTGCTCCGTTGCATTTTGTATTTCTTCGAATAGATTCATGTATCGACGTAAAAATCGCGGATTGAAATCCTTATTGATGCCAAGCATATCGTGGAGTACCAGTACTTGTCCATCAGTTCCATTTCCTGCACCGATACCGATAGTTGGGATCTTTAAACTTGCCGAAACCTCTGTCGCTAACTTTGCTGGAATTTTCTCTAAAACAATAGAGAAGCAACCAATATCTTCTAGTAATAAAGCATCTTCTTGTAAACGAATTGCTTCTTGTTCTTCTTTCGCTCTTACTACGTACGTCCCGAATTTATAAATCGATTGAGGTGTTAAACCGAGATGTCCCATGACAGGAATGCCCGCTGTTAAAATACGTTCAACCGCTTCTTTAATTTCGCGCCCGCCTTCCATCTTCACAGCATGCGCACCTGTTTCTTTCATGATGCGAATGGCAGAGTTTAAAGCTTCTTTCGAATTACCTTGATACGACCCGAAAGGTAAATCAACGACTACCAATGCACGATGAACAGCTCTCACCACCGAGGCCGCATGATAGATCATTTGATCTAATGTAATAGGCAATGTGGTTTCGTGTCCCGCCATTACATTACTCGCCGAATCACCTACTAGAATAACATCCATACCTGCAGTGTCGATGATTTTTGCCAAGCTATAATCATACGCAGTTAGCATAGAGATTTTTTCGCCTTTGCGTTTCATCTCAAGCAAAGTATGTGTAGTAATTTTTTTAATTTCTGTATGAACCGACATAATGAATAGTATTAAAATGGATCAAGGATTTTCTTTAGGCAAAACAAATCCGCCGTTATCTTCTTTATTTTTTGTTGAATCTGGCTTTGTAGTTGGATTCTTTTTTGGTGAAGGATTTGATTGAAGACTATCTTTTAACTCTTGGTTTTGTTTGAGCAAGGCTTCATTTTTTAATTTCTCAGCCTTTAAACTTTTTGAAAGATTGATAACAATATCACCATTATCATTTCCTTTTACGAGCTCTTTGTATTTATTTAAATCTTCATTTACCTTTAACAAGGAATCATACGAAGCTTGATTCTTTTTAATTTGAGCTTCTAACTTTTTTATATTCTTATCTGACTCTGCCTTTGAATTAGCATTTTCTTTCTCAGCAGTTTTCATTGATGAAATAATCTGCTTTAAGTCTTCGTTTTCTTCAGTAAGCTTATTGATTTGAGTTTTCAGACCTATAATAGATTCAGCTAGCGCCATTATATCATTATCTGGCTGTGCATCTACGTTATCGTTATTACTTGAATTTGTTATCTCATTTTCATTCCCTTTCTGATTAGTGAAAAGATATAAGAAGTCAATACTTCCTTTACTTCCTGGACCTACAATATATCCAACGTCCCCCGATTTATACGCAATTTCACTAAAAGAAATTATAAGTACATTATTCAAATATAAATCGTAGTTTTTTTCTGCTGTTCTAACTTCAAATAAATTAGGTAGACCAATAGGTTTTAATACAGTAGATTTTATCCATCCACCAGTTTTTGCATCACCTGTCAAATACCGATAAACACCACTACTAATCTGACGTAAACGATATTGCTGAAATTTATTAATCTCAAAAATAAATCCGCCTTGACCACCTGATTGCGCCATGAATATTATTCCTAAGCTACCGTCATCAGTATTTGCTTTTTGGAGTTTTAAAGATGTTACAAGTCGGAAAGAAGTGAGGCTATTTTTAAAACTTCCTATCACTGCAAAAGGGGAGGATGGAGCCTTTCTTTGCATAATATATTCACCATCCTGAACGAGAATTAAGTTTTCGGAGTTGGAAACAGTTGTCCAGTAGGCCCCCGAGCTATCAAAGTTCTCACTTAGGAAAAGCTTGTCGAAACGTTCGCTTACTGTTGGTTTTAGGCCTTGATTATTTTGGCTAAATCCAATTAAACTAGCTGCTATACAAGCAATTACAAGAAATATTCTTTTCTTCATAATCATTATTCCTTCCAAATTTACAAAGAAAGGTCACCCAACAAAGAAAAAGGTGATTTTAAACTTAAAAAGGGCTGCTAAAAATAAAAGCGGACCGATAATTACATCGATCCGCTTAATAATAATTCACAATAGTTTTATTTTGATTTCACCACTTTAATAGTTTCAAAAGTACCGTCGTTTTTGTTGACAGTTACAAAATAAAGTCCTGCCGAAAGTTGATCACTTCCGTTAATTTCAAACTTAGCAGAAGTAATAGTATTCGTTAAAATAATTTTGCCGCTGATATCGCTAACTTGATAAGATTTATATTCGGCGATATTATTTCCTTTTATGGTTATTGTAACAGTAGCTGCAAACGGATTAGGAGAACAAGAAAAAGTATTTGTGTTTTGCATCTCATCAATACCAACAACATCTGTAACATAGAAATGATCTAAGCCTGCTTCAACTATATTTCCGCTACCATTTTTATCTTCTATTAGAGCAATTAATTTAATGTTACTAGATGGAGGGAAATAGTCGGCAACACGAATACTTTTTTGTGTCCAGGTGCTATTGCCGATTGATCCTATAGTTGCATAATCAACGGTTGCGATGTTAACGCCATCAGTGATTTTGATGAACAACGTATCAACATTTGCTGCAGGAACACCATTTTGAATAAAGAACCAACGGCTATAATTAATATAAGGATTTGTATAAGTTGAAAGATCTAAAGAAGGTGACATTAATTGAGTATAACCATTATCAACATCATCGGTATTAGGAGAAGTTCCAACAATATTACCGGTAACAAAAGCTTCATTACCGCAATCATTAGCAGCATCAACGTTGGGATTTGATTGCATACCGCCAAATACTGTACCTGCAGGAATTACTCTTGTCCATTGACCTGTAGATGCGGTTGAAATTACTGACCAATTATTGTCACTTGTAAAATCGTCATAATATCCGTTTGAGAGACTAAAGTTAACCGGGTTAGAACCATCTAATATTGTAGTTTGACATGATGAAACGTAGCCCCATTTACTAGCAGTCACTTCATAAGTGCCTGAAAGAATTCCTCCAACTGAATAGGCTCCATTAACATCTGTAGTTGCAGTTACTTGTGATATTGAATTGTAAATGTAAACCGTAGCATTAGCAATAGGATTTCCAGTTGATGTTTCAGTAACAAATCCTGAAACACTGAAAGGAACTAATTGTACATCTAATTGTGTTAATTGTCCGTTAGCAAATGGAACATTTTGGAAAGTCTTAGTAAGGTATCCGGCTTTACTGAATTCAACATCGTATGATCCGCTATTCACTGTTCCTGTTTTATAATCACCAATTAAGTTAGTAGCAATTGTTTTATTTATCGCAGAAATATTAACCGTTACTCCATTCAATGCATTTGTTGTGATTGAATCAGTTACATTTCCTTCAAGGTAACATCCACGAACATAGTTTGGTTGAAATACATCAAAGCCGCTATAGGTATCGGTTGAAACTATAATGCCAGATGGGTAGTAAGGAGAAGCATCCCAATCAAGGAATCCTCCTGTATGGTAATTTGCAACTTCAATAATATTATCGGGACGACTTGCATCGCAAATTACCAATTGACTACCATAACTTGGGTTTATTAAGTAATCATTTAGTACGCGAACATTATGCACTTCTTCATTCGGCATACTATCAGTGAAATAAGTAGTAAGCAATTTGATGTTACTTAAATCAGTTATGTCAAATGAGCCAAGAGGAACATTGTTTAACTCGTCAGTTGTAAATAGAAATTGACTATTGTCGGATAACCAAGTATTATGACAAAATTGTCCGGGAGTTTGTTGGGTAGCTAATAAAACAGGATTCGCTTTATTCGTTACATCAACCACACTAAATTGACCGGCATAGATTTCTCCTGCCCACAATGTATCATTACGAACATATCCGTCGTGAACATAATTTTGGTTGTATTGTCCTACGTAAGTGGGATTATAAGGATCTGCTAGACTAGCAATGATAACACCACCATTAGCTAACTGCTGACATCCGAACACATAAAGATAGCCGTCGGTTACGGCGATAGTATGAGATGTTTGTAATTGTCCCGCTATTGCACCATCACCATACCAATGGTAAGAAGTAATCGGTCCCGGAAGATTACTTAAATCCATAACAATAATTCCGCCACCACCTTCGCTTCCTGCGTAAGCATAATGTCCTGCAGTTTTTAATTCGCGCCACAAGCTCGACTGACCAGCCAATGCAGGCACACTTTGTACTTCTACGGGATTAGCTGGGTTACTTACATCAACGATTGAAACTCGATCACTGGCACCAACTAAGGCATATTCATGTCCAGTACTATCTATATAGTGCCAAACTCCAGCAACAGTTTGAGGGGCATAATCAATATGTCCGAGTTTGGTTAAATTGACTTGAGCTTTAGATTGAAAACTACAAAGTAGTATCAATAGAAATAAACGTAATGTTATTTTCATAGTAAGATTGTTTGGAAACTCAAATGTAAGGAGAAAGCATCAATGCATCGTTAAAGAAATGCTAAAGCGTAGAAAAAGGCAGCTAAAGAGTGTGAAAATCAGGAATCCTTCTTGTACACATCGGGATTAAAGATCTCCATGAATCGTTCAGGGTAGAGAGGAGCTTTAAATCCGGTTTTCTCATAAAGCGAATGTGCATCCTTTGTTGTTAAAAACCAGCGTCGCATCCCTTGCAATTCAGGAATAGAAGTAATAACTTCCATCAACCATTTTGATAAACCTTTGCCACGATATTCGGGATCGATAAAAACATCGCCTAAATAAACGATTGTTGCGTAATCGGTAATTATACGAGCCATTCCAACTTGACGTTGATGATGAAAAACAGCAAAGGTGGTAGAGTTCTCAATGGATTTTTTTATCAGGTCCATTGAAATTCCTTTCGACCAATGCGATTGAATACTTAGAAAATTAAAAATTGCATCATAATCGAATTTATCGGGATCGGAAGTGATTGAATATTCTTCCTTAGATAAATTGATGATGATTGGCATCTGATTAACCTTTATAAGATTTCATAAAAGTATGAATTCTTTTTTCGAGATCCTTACTCACTTTTACGAGAGGCATTCGAACATCATCACCACAAACGCCCAATTGTTTCAGCACTACTTTAGCACCTGCAGGATTTCCCTCTTCGAATAACATTGGGATTAATCCGTAAAACCCGTAATGCAATTTACGTGATTTTGCAAAGTCATTTTTCAATGCAGAACGAACCATTGAAGAGCAGGCGAGGGGATAAGCATTGGCTACAACAGAAATGACGCCTACTGCACCTGCAGCAACTAACGGTAACGTGATACCGTCGTCACCACTAATAACTAAAAAATTAGCGGGAGCATTTTGTATGATCGACATTACTTGTTCTACATTTCCACTTGCTTCTTTTATACCAATTACGTTTTTGCATTCACGAGCGATTTTTAAAGTAGTAGCGGGTGACATATTGGAACCTGTACGACCCGGAACATTATAAAGAATTACTGGAACTGGTGAAGCCTTAGCGATTAATTTAAAATGCTCTACAATCCCAGCTTGAGAAGGTTTATTATAAGATGGCGAAACAGATAAAATGGCATCAATTCCCGTAAAATCTGTTGTCTTTATAGAATGAAGAACTTCTTGAGTATTATTTCCTCCAACACCGAGAATCACAGGAACTTTTCCCTTAGCAGCTTTAATAACAGTATTAGTTACCGCTAATTTTTCATCTTTAGAAAGGGTCACACTTTCACCTGTTGTACCTAATACAACAACATACTCGCATTTTCCTTTTATTACATGCTTAACAAGGTTAGTTAAACCGTTATAATCAACTTCAAGGTTTTTAGTAAAAGGAGTTACAAGAGCTACTCCAGTACCTTTTAATTTATTTAGCAGGCTCATGCTTAAAGAGCTTTAGATAATGATTAACGTGATCGATAAATTGTGGCAATGTCATATGATCTCCTGTACTTATCATGAAATCATAAAACTTCTCGGCAGCTTTATCGTATTTGCCGATTTTAAATTTAGAACGCGAAGAAGCAACAATGTAGCGGAAAGGAATAGAATTTCCTGTATGCAAATCGATTAATAAATCGAAGTCGCGATTCACGAAACTTTTCACTACTGTGGCCATAGGTTTGAAATGCCAATTGAGATCTTTCTTTGTAAAAAAATCGAGTCCCAGTTTAGAGAAACGCATTGCAGGGAGCTCTTTTTGATCATAATATCCCAAAGCCAAAACATCTTTATGATGAGTTTCTCGCATTTCCTTCACATACTTCTTTACCAGTTCGAAGTGCTTTTCATTGGTAGAATCATAGAGTATACCAATAGATTTAGCTCTTTCGAACGTAATCATCTGATGTGTTGCGTGACTCGTTCTGAATTCACGTAAGAACAGATAATGGGCGATTTTATGTCGGAAGGTTTTCTTCATCTTAGCGGATAGGACTGTAAAGTTAATATTATCCTGAAATAATTGCTTCGAAATCGGACTCAGAAATTACCTGTACTCCAAGATCGCGAGCTTTATCGGTTTTCGACGGACCGCTATCGCTTCCGGCGAGGAGGTAAGTGGTTTTCTTAGAAACAGAGCTTCCATTTTTGCCACCATGTTGTTCAATAAGTTGTTTTAATTCATCTCTAGAATGACGCTCGAAAGTGCCTGTAACAACTACTATTTTACCTTCCAATTGATTTCCAAGTGAAATTGGCAAGGCATCGGCTTTCAACTCGAATTGGAGTCCGGCTGACTTTAAGCGTTCAATCAAAGCTTGATTAGAAGGTTTGCTAAAGAAATCGATTACGCTTCCTGCAATAACATCACCCACTTCAGGAGTATCTGTTAATTGTTCAAGCGTAGCATTCTTTAGCGCCTCAATCGATTTAAAATGACGTGCTAATTTCCTGGCAACAGTATCACCTACATATCGAATTCCGATTGCAAACAACACCTTTTCAAAAGGAACTTCTTTCGATTTCTCTATGCCATCCATTATATTCTGCGCCGATTTTTCACCGAAGCGATCTAGCTGCAAAATATTATCTTTATTAATACTGTATATATCTGAAATATTGTGTATGAGTCCTTTTTCAACGAACAAATCGATAGTTTCAGCGCCGAGTCCTTCGAGATTCATTGCCTTTCTTCCTGTGAAATGCTCGATTTTCCCTTTTATTTGAGGTTTACATCCTTCTTCATTCGGACAATAATGTTGAGCTTCGCCTTCTTTTCTTTGAAGAGGAGTATTACATTCTGGACAATGAGTAATATAAACAATAGGAGTTGATCCTTCTTCACGTTTTGAAAGATCGACACCTGTGATTTTAGGAATAATTTCACCGCCTTTCTCTACAAACACCGTATCATGCACATGTAAATCGAGTTTAGCAATTTGATCTGCATTGTGCAAGGAGGCCCGTTTTACAGTGGTGCCAGCTAACAAAACAGGCGTAAGATTTGCAACAGGAGTAATAGCACCTGTTCTACCTACCTGATAAGTCACTTCTTCTAGTTTAGTTGCAACCGAAGCTGCTTTGTACTTATAAGAAATTGCCCATCGAGGAGATTTCGCAGTGAAACCAAGCTCTTCTTGCTGTCGGTAAGCATTTACTTTGATAACAATACCATCAATATCAAACGGTAATTCATCACGTTTGCTATCCCAAAAATGGACATACTCCATCACCTCATTTATTGATCCACAAAGCTTGCGATGTTCTGAAACTTGAAATCCGAAAGCGGAAATTCCATTCATTGCCTCAAAATGATTCACAAAAAGGGGAGTCCCATAATAACCGTATAAGAAACAATCGAGGCGTCGTTTCGAAACCTCGCTGCTATCTTGCATTTTTAAAGTCCCTGAAGCGCAATTTCTCGGATTTGCGAAGGGTGCTTCACCAATATCGATTCGTTCTTCATTGATTCTCTCGAAAACCGCACGTGGCATTATAATTTCACCTCTTACTTCAAATTCATCGGGGAAAGACGTCGACGAATCAAATAGATCAGCAGAAGATGGTATGTTTAGCTTTAAAGGAATCGTTCGGATAGTCTTAACGTTAGTTGTTACATCGTCACCTTGTACACCATCACCACGGGTAACTGCTTGCACTAACTGTCCGTTTTTATAGGTAATTCCAATAGCTACACCATCAAACTTCAATTCACAAGCATATTCGATTTTTTCACCGGGAAGTATTTTGCGAATACGTTCATCGAAGTCATTCAATTCTTCTTCTGAATAAGTATTCCCCAGCGACATCATCGGGTACTTATGTGTAACTGTTTTAAATTCTTTGGTGATAGTACCACCCACACGCATTGTTGGAGAATCGGGTTGGACCAAATCTGGCCATTCCTTTTCAAGAGCAATAAGTTTATTCAACAACTGATCAAAATCGTAATCAGAAATTACGGGAAATGACTGTTGATAGTAACGGAAATTATGATCTTCAATTTCCTTACTCAGCTGTTGAATTTGCAATAAAGCTTCTTCCTTTGTCATTACGAAAGACTGAAAAGTAAGATTAGATACGAGTAAATTTATAAGTATTAGGAGGAGAAACGATCAAAGGAACTTTTTCAACCGTCACTGAACTTGTATCGAGTCCGAAAGCTTTTTCTTCTGTTAAGCTTAACTTCTTCATAAGGAAGTAAATATTTAGAATGAACTTAGTATACAAATTCAACGTATTTTCATACGACAAATATTTCTCCATTACTACGAATCTGAAATCACCAATTAAATGTTGACGATTCAATGAAGCATAGCGACTGGTAATATCCACTTCTTTATTCTTCACCAATTCCTCTACTACTTGACGGAACATTAAATTTATTCTTGGTTCAATGCGGAATCCGAGGCGGAAACGAATATGAATCACTTTATCATTCACCAACTCACGCACTTTATATTCCATTGTGTAAGGTTCATCTAGTACATCAAGATGCACTAGCCAATAAACATCTGCTCGTTTAGGTTGCTTTTGAAGGATGCTATAGATGACTTTACTTTCTACTTCATCATCTTTATAAGCACTTGTCAAATAAACTAAGTGAGTAGAGTATTTAGGAATAGTTTCATCCTTGCTAACATCTGAAAGGATATCGTAGTATTTATCGAGTTTAACAAACTCAACAAGGGCAGTTCTAATCTTACGAGCATCGTACCAAACATACATGATAAAAATGATAGCTGTTGCAATTGCTACCGTAACATAACCACCATGTTCAAATTTATCGAGGTTAGCAATTAAAAATGCAATTTCGATAGATAAGAACGTTAGCATGATTAATGCTATTAACGGTCGAGGATATTTTTTCAGGAATAGATAATACGAAAGTAGAGTAGTGGTCATTAACATCGTTAGAACGATTGCTAGACCATATGCCGCTTCCATTTTTCCTGATTCTTGGAAGTATAAAACAATACCTATACAACCTCCGCAGAGTAACCAGTTTATAGTTGGAATGTATAATTGTCCTCTGAGATCTGTTGGATATTCAATTCTTCCTTTTGGAAGGAAGTCCATTCGCATACCTTCATTGATCAACGTAAATGTACCGCTGATTAATGCTTGACTGGCTACAATTGCTGCTGCTGTTGCGATAGCAATACCAAACGGAAGGAATCCACGAGGCATTAAAACATAGAAAGGTTTTAATCCATCAAGCGTCGTACCTGCATGTTCAAGTAACCATGCACCTTGTCCAAAATAATTAATCAGTAATGCTATCTTAACAAAGATCCAGCTGATACGAATATTATTTCTACCACAATGCCCTAGATCGGAATACAAAGCCTCCGCTCCCGTAGTACAAAGGAACACAGCTCCTAGTAACCAAAATCCATTAGGATAGACGGTGAGGAGCTCATAAGCGTAGTAAGGATTAATGGCTTTAAACACCATTGGTGTATGAATTACTTCTTTGAAGCCAAGAATGAAAAGCATACTGAACCATACCAGCATAATTGGTCCGAAGAAACGTCCCACGAATTTCGTACCGAACTGCTGAATAAAGAATAGCAAAAAGATTATTCCTATAACAATTGGTATAGTTTGTATTTCGGGATTTATTACTTGCAACCCTTCAATAGCGGATGCCACCGAAATGGGAGGAGTAATAATACCATCTGCCAGCAAAGCAGCACCTCCAAGCATAGCAGGAATTGCTAACCATTTGATATGCATTTTACGTACTAAAGCATAAAGCGAAAAAATTCCACCTTCACCTTTGTTATCGGCTCGAAGAGTAAGAACAATATACTTTAGTGTTGTTTGAAGTGTTAATGTCCAGAAGATACAAGATATTCCACCTAACACTAAACTTGCATCAATAACTCTATTGCCGATAATGGCATTCATTACATAGAGTGGAGATGTCCCGATATCACCGAAGATGATACCTAATGTTACCAACAGTCCCGCTGCCGTAACTTTGTCGTGATCAATATGTCCGCTCGCCATTGCGATGCTTTATTTTTTGCTCTTTATCTACAGATTACTTTTCTTTTCTAGTTTCTTCGCCTCTTTTTTGTCTTTGTAAAACAAATCAATAGTTGATTCAAAATCGGCAAGTACATTCATATAATAAATGTAAGCATCGTAAGGAGAATCATAAGGGCTGAAATATTTATGCACATCTCCATCACTCCAGAACTTGGTACACATATAATAGAAATGGTCACTCGTTTGAAGCTTACCCCAAACTTCGATCAAGTCTTTATTTTCTGATTTAATTACTCTTTCCTCAAGGGCATAGATTCTCTTAGCTGCTTCTTTCTCCATCGGATTACTCAACCACGCACTTAGATCGCGTTCGGCATCAGCCCAGCTAATAAAATCAGGGGCATCATATATATCGCGGACTTTATATGAGTCGGCTGCTTCAGACAAAGTTTTGAAATCGAAATCGCTATGCGACATAATTTCTTTTGGCAGATAATCTAAGAAATCGAAGATTCCTGTTTCTTCCCATTGGTGTTCACCGAATGTTTCATAGTCCATAAACAAGTTAAGGACTTCACCATTGCCGGCAATTTGATGCACCCAACTGGCAAAAGTATCGGCTTGCAACGGCCATTCTTTCCAATTACGATCACTAAAGCGGAAGGCGATATCATCGGAAAGACTATAATTCTTAAGGAAAGTTTTGATTTTAAGTGAGCCTGCCGGCTGATATAGATAGTTCGGAGTTCTGTCTTTCAACAAACGATCTACACCTTCGCACAAAATACCTTTGAATCCCATTTTCTCGATTACGGAAGCTAATTCATTGTTGTAAATCAACTCCGTATTTCTGAAAATCTTTGGTGTTTGTCCGAAGTGCTCTTTAATTTTCGCACGATGCATTTCGATTTGACGACGAAACTCTTCTTTCGAAAAGATAAAACTCAAAGAGTGATAATACGTCTCGGAAAGGAACTCAACGCAACCGGTTTTTGCTAAATCCTTAAACGACTCTAATACATCGGGACGATACTTCTCGAATTGTTCGATAGCAGTTCCTGAGAGGGAATAAGATATTTTAAACTTACCCTTATGTCGGTTAATCAAATCGAGCATTTTTCGATTTGTTTTTAAATAACATTTCTCGGATACTTTATCGAGGATCACTTGATTTTTTTCATCGTCCTCATAAAAGTGATCTTTCCCTATATCAAAAAACGAGTAACGTTTTATGCGGAAAGGCTGATGAACCTGAAAGTAGAAACAAACAGAAGGCATGATTAATATTTTTATGAGGTAACTTTATCTTGAATTAAATTAAATTTCTTGTAACCGGCAATTACGGTTTGAGAGGCATTATCCCAGCTGATATGTTCGAGATCTTTATATGCATCTTCCTTGATTTTTTCTGACAATACTTCATCATTCAGTAATGCCAAAACATATTGCGCTGCTCTATTAACATCCCAATAATCAAATTTCAGTGATCCTTGTAATACTTCTGAAACACCGGATTGTTTACTGATTACAGAAGGGACTCCGAATTGAACGGCTTCAACAGCCGATAGTCCGAATGGTTCCGAAACAGAAGGCATCATATACACATCGGCAATCGACAATAATTGACGCACCTTATCGAGATTTAAGAATCCTGTAAGATGGAAACGATGAGCTATACCTTTTTGGGCAGCGCGTTCGAGCAGAGGATTGAAGTATTCGCCTGTACCTGCCATTACGAAACGAACATCTTGATTATACTCGAGAACCTTTTCAGCGATATCTACAAAAAACTCGGGACCTTTTTGACGAGTTAATCGTCCAACAAAAAGCACCATTTTTTCTTTAAATAGCTTTTCACCTCTAAAAGGAACAACTGGGCGTATACCATTATGGCAGGTATGAATTTTCGACATCGGTATGCCGTAATAATCGTGAATTATTTTACCAGTAAAATGACTTACCGGCATTAAAACATCGGCATATTCCATTCCGTGTTTCTCCATTTGGTAAACCCAACCCTTGCTATTAGGGCCACCACGGTCGACTTCTAGGCTATGAATATGCATTACGAGAGGCTTACCCGTTTGAGCTTTAATTTCCATTCCCGCAATCATGGTCATCCAGTCGTGGGCATGAATAACATCGAAATCGAGAGAGCATGCCAGTTTAGCTGCCAACTTCCCGAAAACGGTTACTTTCTCGATTACATCACCACCATAAAGGTCGTCAATGTGAAAAACTTCAGCAGTTTCGTTGCCGATTTGAATCGATTTGAGGTACTGACTTTTTAAGTCGAGAGGTTGATTTCCTGCTGATTTTCCATTGTAGTATGGATTCAAGTGGGTATCGATATAGTGAACCTTGTTCAGCTTTTTATAATTCTCTCCCGCAAAACCGATATTTCTAAGCGTCTTAGCATCGATGGTGTTTAGCCCGATAAGATTTAGATTTTTAACCACAAAATCAGGATTTGACTTGGGAATAATCATTGTCACGTTTGCATACTTCGACAAAGCAATACACAAATCGTGGCAAGCTACTCCCAATCCTCCGTTAATAACAGGAGGGAACTCCCAACCCAACATCAGAATTTTGGGTAAATCAGGAGATTTTACTGGAGCTGGTTTAGTAATTTCAGGCATAAGCAGCGGGGAAAGAATGAATGAAAATGCAAAGTTAAAAGTTCTTTGCACTTGTCTCAAAGATTGCCATTTTTTATTCATAAACGAAATTGAGAGACAACGTATCCTAAAAACTTTTTAACAGTGGCTTTTTATCTGAAAAACCAATATGAATTTCGATTAAAATTATTTATATAAATACTTATAATATATAATAATGTAGTAGTGAGAACCGCTAAACTATTGACAGTCTGTAGGAATTATGATTTTCAAACTAAATATTAGAATGTTGAAGGTTGAAACGTCGATATTTTTGAATAACTAACAAATAAGTTGATTTTGTTGATATAAACGAGCTTTTAACCATCTTAATAGGAACATTTACCCAATAAATAGAGGCTAATTGCTTTTAGGAGTTATTTTTGTACTAATCCAAGAATTATGTTGCAAAAAATAATTAGTGTCCTGACACTTGCACTTGTTATATCCATATCAAGCGTGTACGGACAAGCAGTAGGTATAAACAATGCTACACCAGCTGCCAGTGCAATACTCGATATTGTTGCTACCAACAAAGGAGTATTAATTCCCCGAATGACTTCCGCGCAGCGATTAGCAATTCCCTCGCCATCGAAGGGATTATTAGTATTTGACAATACTCTTGGGGAGAATAAATTTTACTTTTTTGACGGAACTTCATGGGTTGCCATGGCAGCATTCGCAGGAAGTCCGTGGTTACTTACGGGAAATTCAGGAACCAGTGCTATCACTAACTTTTTAGGTACGATCGACTCGATCGATATGGTATTAAAGACGAATAACACTACGCGACTAAAAGTTGCTGCGAATGGAGGAAATGTCGGAATCGGGAATATAAATCCCGGAGTAAAGCTTGATGTTGATGGTGCATTAGCATTACGAAATGGCTCATCCGCGACCTTAATTGCCTCAGATAATTTTGCAGTAACAGTTGGAAACAGAAGTTATATTCAAGTCACCAGTAACAATGCCGATTATAACAATCGTGATTTTACTTTAACGCAAGGCACAACACAAGGACAGATTTTAGTAATTGAATTTACAGGCTCTAACTATGCAAGAATGACCAATGGAGCAACTGTTTCAGGTGGTTCAGGATTCTTGAAATTAGCAGGAGATCGCATATTTAGCACTAACTCAACAATAAGTTTACTGTGGAATGGTATTGATTGGATTGAGACATCATCAAACATCAATTCAGCAGGAGGTAATAGGGTTTTCAATTCTACAGGAGCAAATCAAACGTTTACAGTGCCTCCGGGAGTAAATAAAATTAAAGTGAAAATGTGGGGAGCAGGTGGTGGTGCCGGAGACGATGCTAATGCCAAAGGTGGAGCAGGGGCTTATATTTCGGCAGACGTTACTGTTATTCCAAATTCAACTGTTTCTGTAATAGTTGGTGCAGGCGGTTCGTCGCTTAACGGAAGTACTGTGGCCTCATACGGAGGTGGCGGAGCAAACGGATTAAGTAATGGTCCTGGATATTATTCAGGATCTGGAGGTGGACGTAGTGCGATCATAATTTCAGGAGTAGAGGTTCTTACTGCCGGCGGTGGCGGAGGAGGAGGGAGTAGTGTAGAAGGACTAGCGGGAAGTGCAGGAGGAATAGGAGTTTCATTTGTTGCCAATCCGGTTGGTAATGGTGGCATCTCTGGAGGATCTACTGGTGGACAATCTGCTACATCATCATTAGCTGGAACAGGAGGAATCTCGAGTGCAGGAGGATCATGCGGAGTGCCAATTAATGGACAAGCCGGATCGTCGTTAACAGGCGCGACTGGTGTCACACGATGCACTGCATCTGGAAATGCAGGAAGTGGCGGTGGTGGCGGCGGATATTTCGGTGGCGGAAGCGGATCATCGAATGGAAGTGCAGGATGTACAGGCGGAGGAGGAGGATCATCATTCTTCCTTTCAACGCAATCATATAATGTATCAACTGCATTAGGAAATGGAGCGCAAGCAGCAGATACAACTAATCCTGATTATCCCGGTAATAATATCGGAGAAGGAGGAACTGCTGTTCATCAAAACGGATATAACGGATATGTAATCATATCATGGTAAAAAGAAATTGTTACTTGCTTTTAATCGTATTTACTTTCTTAGTTCAGAAAGTAAATGCGCAAGCATTGTTAACGGTACAAGATGTCTCGGTGAAGCTCACCAATGCAGCTACAACCATGTATGTTTTTGGTGATATCAACAATACAGGAATTGCATCAATTGATAATTCAGGCACCATTCAGATGTCGGGGAATTGGTACAACAATACCAACAACAATGTTTTCGGAACATCGGCTGGTATTGTTGTGATGTCTGGATTTAATGTAGTTTTAGGTGGAAGTAAATCCACTACCTTTAATACACTCATTCTTGTTGGAGGAACAAAAACACTTCAGCAAGCTGAATCCGTTGGAGGAGCATACGCAACACCGGCAGGGTCGTTGGCACTTAATGTAGGAGTTAAAGTCGACTTAAATAGCAATATTTTAACTATTACTAATTCGGGTACAACCGGGATTACAACTTCAGGAACTACAGATATGATAATAGCTGAGGATACTGATTTTTCATCTCGTGTAAACTGGAATATCGGATCAGTATTAGGAACACATATTATTCCATTTGGAACGTCGACATTCGTTCAAATTCCATTTTCATATACGCATAGCGGAGGGAATTCAGGTGAGATTTCAGTGTCAACTTATCCAACAAACGCATTAAATCTTCCATTGCCTACAACACCGATTTCGGTAAGCCATATACGTAATCTACTAGGCGTAAATAACAATGCCAATATGGTTGATCGATTTTGGTTTTTAAGCCGATCAACACCAACATCATCAGCTACATTAGGATTTACCTATGGACCTACAGAGCTTGCTGCAAATGGAAATACTAATATCAGAGCGCAACGATGGAATGTCCCTAATGATGGATGGCAATCATTTCTTCCGGGACAAACAAATCCTACTGCTACATCAGTAAATACTCCAGGTGCTATTAACTATGGGATTTGGGCATTGACACTTGAAACTGCCCCTTTGCCAGTAGATATGATTGATTTTACGGTGAAAAATATCGACAATGTAAAAGCTCAATGTGAATGGACATCAGCAACAGAAGTCAATAATAAATCGTGGATAATTGAAAAAAGTAAAGATGGAATCCATTTTGGAAATCCTGTGGAAATTGCTGGGCAAGGAACAGTACATACTACGAGCGATTATATTTATGCCGATGAAAATCCCTATCCAGGAATTTCTTATTACCAACTAAGTCAAGAAGATTTTGATGGAGTGAAGCACTTCTGCGGGATAAAATCGGTTCGATTCGACAAAGTGCCATTCTCCACAGAACTATATCCGATTCCTGCTTCTGATATGTTGTATATCAAAACAAGTGATAATTCAACAGAGAATTTAGAAATATCAATATTCAATAATTTGGGTTCCTTAGTTTATAAAAATACTATTAATGCTAACGAAGGAGAATCCGTTTATTCAATAGATACTAAAGCATTTGAAGCTGGGATATATTTTATGCAGCTCAATAATGGATTTAACTTGGAGAAAATGTCATTTATTATCAATAAATAATTTTAAGTGCTCGATTCTAATTAACAATTTATACATTTGTTAAAGAATAAGAGCTGAAGACATGCTAAAGACACAAAATCGAATTCTACAAGTATTAGGCAGCATATATATCATCTGCGGATTAGTGTCGATATATTATATTGGTCCGAAGGCAAAAAACATCTTGATTGCTTCCCTTGTTTTCGGAGCAGCTGGATGGATAATTGCTTATTTACAAGAGAAGCAAAAAGTAACTCCTTGGTTTGGATTAGGGCTATCGTTTTGTGCCATTATTGTTTTCGGACAACGATGCTTAGCAAACATAATGGCATTAATCGGGATAATTCAAAACCGATTAAATCTAAATGCTTACCATAAGTGTATTACCATTGTATTATTAGCTATTATGTGCGTTGCAAGTATAGCTGCCCTCATTCAATATTATTCAATACTCGACTCAAAGAAAAACTAAGTATGTCAACAATTATAAAAGTAAACAGTAACGGATCACTAAGAGTAGAAGGCGATTTTGAAATAGTAGATGCACAGGGGAACAAATTCAATTTGAACGGAAGAACCGCAGTGTCGTTATGTCGTTGTGGATTATCAAAAAACTTACCGTTTTGTGATGCAGCACACAAAGGACAATTCTTACACGAATCGGTGGCTTTCGAATTGCCGCCACCGGCACCTAAACCTTAATTATTTCTCAAGAAAATAGGTCGTTCCGCCAACCCAATCGAGGTTGGCATTATAGCGTACGCCTATCATTTTTCCTTTACTCATTCTTCCAAGGTTAAGAGCCAAAGTAGGACGCTTTTCGTTTTCATCCCATAAATAGAGTAATCGAATTTCGCATTTTACTTCACCTGTAGGAGATACAACGGCAGGCGCATAGGTTACTTTTCGTTGCAATATAAAGTTCTCAGGATCCTTTAAGTTATCGAAATCCTCACGCTTTACATCAAAAATAACTCCTTGACCGCTGAAAGAAAACAATGGCTTTAATACCCAGTTTTCGAGGTCGTTTGGAATATTAGTAAGTTCATTTACAAAATAAGTTTCTGGAACAAACTTATTCTTCAAATACGGCATAATGTATTTACTGATTCTGAAAAACCAATTCGGGTGAGCAACCCATTCAACATCGACATCCTCTATCATATTAAACTGACGTTTTAAGTCGTCACGTTGAACAAGCTCATCAAATATTACGCGATTATAAATTCGTTTGATAGGTGTTTTATTACCATCTTTTAGATAAAACAAATTCCTTCCTTCAACAATAACCTCACTCAAACAGATTACTTCAATTCCGAGGTATTTACGCGTTACATAGAAGTCAATTTGTGTTTTTTGTTTCCATGGTTCTACTTCAAGTAAAACAACATTTTCGGGACGCTGTTTACCAATGATAATTTGCTTTAATCGATCAAGATACTCCTTATGAGAATAGCCGAATTTATTATCGAAGTTATCGGGTATATCAAAATGCGTACGGTATTTATCCGCAAGCCATTCTTGGTATCCATATAAAGAAGCGAAGCCTTGCAGCTCGATTAATTGAGGAATAAAATCACCCTTATCATCTTTACAGATGGCAAAATCGATCGCTAATAAAGAAGTATGATTGTCTTCATTTGGAACGCGCAAATGATCAGGGATTGCCTTCTCACTAAGTTGTTTAAAGTCGGGACGAGTAAGGACATCAATAATCTCTTCTCCAGCGCTAATCAATCTTTCTTTTAATTGTTTATCGACAAAAACTGGAGTTTCTGAAACACGAAATTCAATTTCATAATTGAACTCGTTGGTCATGTCCTCTAAAAAGCGACGGTATTTTTCTTCCGTGAAAGAAGCATTATAAGCAGAACGAATCGAAGGAATCATAATTAGCGTGGAATTGAATTCAGTAATTGTTGAAAGCGTGGATCACTCGACATAGAGCTAAAATCGGGTGTATTAAGGATTCGTGAACCTTCTTTAAATCCAGTTTTTATTGCTTGACTTAAATAATTAAGACATTCTTCCTTTTTATTCTCCTTAGCAGCTACTTGAGATGCAAGAATCCATGATTCAGAATTCTCAGGATCGATAAATCGATATAAGGCAGAAAGATAAATGTAAGAATCGCGAGCACCGGCCTTAAGCGTTTTATCAAGGTTCATATAACACATTAAGCTTAATCCCCCGCGAATTCGTTCCAATTGAGATTTCTTTAAAGCATCATTGCTTGACGAAATTGAACGACTCAATTTCGTCATTTCATTCATCCACCAAACTGTATCTCTAGAACCCATTGCTTTATAATAGTTTTCCTTGATGTCGGTTTCCTCTTTAATAAGCTGTTGTTCGGTATTCATAGCAGATTGAAGAGCTGAGGACGATTTCAACGCAACATATTTTTTCTTAATATCATCAATATTGGCAACGCCATCCATTGCCTTAATCCATCTCTCATAAAAATATGCTTTGTAGATCGGATTGGAATCATAGATTTTACTTTTATCAATACTTGAATAGTCGTTATTCAAAGCTTTTTTCTCATCGCTACTCAACATTAATATTTTATCGCGGCTAGCAAAAGCATTAAAAGCCAAAAATACTTCTTCAAAAAAATCTGCTTTAGGCCACTCATGTTTCCCTTTATTTCGGAATGTAAGAAGTCGTCCAGCTTTCACAGGATCATTCGACTTTAGATTTGTAATCTCCGGCAGATTCATATCACCATCGTTGGCAATAGCGCAAACAACTGAAGGGATATTCTGATTCCATTCATAGATTGGGAACGCTGCACCGCAAGTTACTAAACCTTGAATTCCGCTAGGACTAAATGCCAATAAAGCAGCAATACGTCCGCCGCCTGAAAATCCACCGGAATAAACGCGATTACTATCGACCGGCAAAAGAGCATACGCCGATTTGGCCATTAGCTGAATAATATGAGCTGTTAATTCTTTCGCATTTCCATTCTTCGAATCATTAGAACCCATCAACATAAAATGATGTTTATCGGCTAATGATTTATACATGTTGATTGGAAATAAAGGATCACCATGTGGATCGAATAATATTAGTACCGGTAATTTTTCTCCTTCTTTATATGACGAAGGCATGTATAAAGCAAAAGAAATATTTGCATCTTCAACGCAAGGAATTCGTTCAGTTAAACTTCCTGCAGCAAATTTTTGAGGAGCAGCAGATTCATTTGTAATAGGAGTAGTCTCTTCTTTTTTTACCTCACGATTTCCGCATGAAATCAATAATAACAGACTGAAAACTAAAAGAATATTTATTCTACCTAAAGTTTTGATTACAGATTTCATGAGATTAAATACGTCTAAATTTTTTGATAATTTTTATACTCAAAGAAACGATATCCGGTAACTTTTTCAATCGCCAACAATATTCGATCTTTCAATTTCAATTTCTTTTTTGCAACATCATAAGTAAATTCCCAATTCACATCATCAATTCGTTTTTGCATTACTGAAGGATGCGTTTGTTTAAATAATGCTAACGAATCGATTGCTGAATAATCGAACAAATCGTCTTTTACTTTTTTCTTAACAGCCTCATCTGAATGCCAAAGCTTATGAAAGCTCTTTTGCTTCTCAGATTGATGCAAAGGATTCTTCACCCACCCATAATGAAAAATACGTGCAGGTATTTCCTTTACATTTAACTTACGATCGCCATAACGGAAGCCTTGAGCATCCTTATAAGATCTTATGTTTTTGTCGTTACGGAATATACGTATTTCGTATCGATACCATTTCCTTGAATCGCCAATGTAATTATAGTTCCCATAAAAATGGAGATACTTAAAAAGTAATCCTTCCACTTTTTTATTCTCCTTATATTGATTCATTGCTGATCGAATGGCAGCATAATCATCTTCGTGGATTACTTCATCAGCTTGTAAATAAATACACCAATCAGCTAAGGGATTAACAGCATCTAAGGCTTTATTGGTTTCTACTGCTAAAACCCGACCACCTTCACGAAGTGAATCATCCCAAGTAGAATGAATAATTTTAATTCTTGGATCTGCAATACTATTTATCAATGATTCGGTAGTGTCGTCGGAGTTTCCTAAGCAAACAATTAATTCATCAACTAAGGGAAGCATAGATCGCACAGAAGCTTCTACGGGATAATCGTACTTCACCGCATTACGCACAAAAGTGAATCCTGAAATAAACATAGCAGGGTAGGGTAGACTAAGCTTTCGACATTACTTGTTGCAAGAATTTTTCCCATTCTTCGAACTGATGGTTTTTCATCACACGAGGGAATTTATTCTGGTTGCCAATTTTGCCTTTGCTTTTTAAGTAATTTAAAAACACCTGATGTGGCATCACTTCTAAAAATACATCTTTTAGCGCCGAAGTTCTTTCCACACGGTAATCGTCGTTAAGCATTTTTAATTTTTCATCAATGCTTAAACGAAGTTTTTCGGCATCTACCTTATCGTCGGTTCCGATATACCATTTATGAGCAAAAAGACTTCCATGTTTTATTCCCGAAACGGTAAACTCACTAATACGAATATCGAATTCGTCGGATACCATTTCAATGGCTTTATTCATATTGTCGACTGAAAGGTGCTCGCCACATAAACTTAAATAATGTTTTGTTCGTCCTGAAATGATAATCTCAGCTTTCTCAACATTCGTAAATTTAACAACATCACCAATCAAATAGCGCCATGCTCCAGAACAAGTAGAAATTAATACAGCATACTCTTCGCCTTCTTCCACTTCATTAACCAATAAGGTCTTAGGCTTGCGCACTAATTCTCCATCTTGATTGAAATTTTCATTATTAAATGGAACGAACTCATAAAACAATCCGTTGTTCATTACCATTCGCATTGAACGATTATCTTGCTCATCTTGATAGGCAATAAATCCTTCAGAGGCTAGGTAAGTTTCAATATACGTTAATGGCTTTGCTACTAAATGCTCAAAACTCTTTCTATACGGCTCAAAAGAAACACCACCATGTACATAAATGGTGAGGTTAGGCCACATATCATGAATTGTTTTAAGCTTATACTTTTCAATTATTTTTTCCATCAACAGTTGACACCAAGCAGGCACACCTACTAAAATTCCGATGTCCCAATTGCCGGCATTCTCAACGATTTCTTCGAGTTTCGCGCTCCAATCGGTTTCACGCGCGATCTTTTTGCCGGGCTTATAAAAATGTTGAAACCAGAATGGAATTTTACTTGCAGTGATTCCGCTTAAGTCTCCTTCGAAATAAGATCCTCGTTGACTTAAGTGTGTACTTCCTCCAAGCATTAATATTCCTTTAGAGAATAAATCTTGTGGTAATCCTGTATATCCGCCTAATGAAATAATCTGTCGAATACTAGTACGCTGAATGGCTTTCACCATATCATTCGTTACAGGAATATGTTTACTCGAACTTTCAGAGGTTCCGCTACTCAATGCAAAATACTTTACTTGTCCAGGCCAACATACATTTTCTTGATGATGCAATGCCTTATTCCACCATCTTGCATAAATGGAATTATAGTCGTGAACAGGTACAGTAGCTCTGAATTTATTGACAAAATTACGCGAGTTTACCATGCCCGGAAAATTATAGGTTTGTCCGAACATGGTAAACTGAGCCTTTCTTAAAAGCTTTTTTAATTCCTTTTTCTGGTAGTAGATAGGAGTGCGATCTGTCAATCGTATTTTATGACGGATTTCAATACCCTTTTTTATAATACTTGCCAGAATGGCCATACGCGTATTTGAATTTTAATTGTTAAACTTTAACTTTTAATCAATTTGAAATTAAGCAGAAACTAATTCCATGTTACGGATAATTTCATCACCGAATTCAGAGCATTTCAATAATGTAGCTCCTTCCATCAAACGGTGGAAATCGTAAGTAACACGCTTAGCAGCGATGCTTTTCTCAATTCCAGCATACATTAAGTCAGCAGCTTCTTTCCATCCTAAGTGTTCCATCATCATAGCTCCTGAAAGAACTACAGATCCCGGATTTACTTTGTCAAGTCCTGCATACTTAGGTGCAGTACCGTGAGTAGCTTCGAAAATTGCATGTCCAGTTACGTAGTTAATATTCGCACCAGGAGCAATGCCGATACCTCCAACTTGTGCTGCTAATGCATCAGATAAATAGTCGCCGTTAAGGTTTAATGTAGCAATTACATCAAAATCTTCGGGACGAGTTAATACTTGTTGTAAAGCGATATCAGCGATAGCATCTTTCACTAAGATTTTTCCTGAAGCTAAAGCAGCTTTTTGTTCAGCGTTTGCAGCTTCTTCACCACTAGCTTTCTTCGTTTTTTCCCATTGCATCCATGTATAGCATTTATCAGCATATTTACTTTCTGCTAAAGCATAACCCCAATCACGGAATCCGCCTTCAGTAAATTTCATGATATTACCTTTGTGAACGATAGTAACTGATTTTTTCCCATGAAGAATTGCAAAATCAATTGCAGCTCCAACAAGACGCTCAGTTCCAACTTTACTTACAGCTTTGATACCGATACCTACGTTTACAGCTGTTGCTTCAACGCTTGCATTTTCTCCTGCAGTTTCTAAGTAATCTTTTGCCTTTTCTACAGTACCAAAACGGATTTTATTGAAATCTTTAGGGAATTCTTTTGCGATGAATTCCATGATTTTTGCATTCTCAGGTGAACCTGCTGCGAACTCAATTCCTGCGTAGATATCTTCGGTGTTTTCACGGAAGATCGTCATGTCAACAGCACCAGGATTTTTTACGGGTGAAGGTGTTCCTTCGAACCAACGAACCGGGCGAAGACAAACATATAAATCGAGAATTTGACGTAATGCCACATTCAATGAACGGATACCACCGCCTACAGGAGTAGTTAATGGACCTTTGATTCCTACTAAGTATTCTTTAAAAGCATCTAAAGTTTCATCAGGAAGCCAGTTTCCTGTTTTGTTAAAAGCTTTTTCTCCTGCTAATACTTCTTTCCAGATGATTTTTTTCTTGCCACCATAAGCCTTTTCTACGGCTGCATCCATCACACGAACTGATGATGCCCAAATATCCGGTCCTGTTCCGTCACCTTCAATGAATGGGATGATAGGTTGATCTGGAACAACTAGTTTTCCGTTTTGGATGGTGATTTTTCCTCCTTGCATTGTGTATTTTTTTAATTGATGTTAATTATTTTGGATTTTTATTTACTGAGCTTTACTATAATTCTAATTCTAGTCCTAATGATTTTCTGAAGTCATCTAGATCCGGATTTTTCTGAACCATTTTCACGTAGCGTTCTTTGTTGGTATAAGCTACATCCGATTCATCGGTCAACGATACAATAACCGTTGTTAATTGTAATTTGTAATTATTCAGTTTGCGTCGAAGATGATCCATCAAATGAGTTTTCTCTTCTTGCATCAAATTTTCTTGTGCTTGATTATGAATGATTAGTTCGATATCGAATTCGCCTTTCATTGTCGGTTTGTTCATCGTAAGCGTGGTGAACATCTGACGATTTCCTTGCTGGTTTTGCATTTCTGCATATTCCATCCACACCTTTTGAATGGCTTCATCCGTCACCGCATCAGTTGGCATGTTTTCAATGCTCTTGGGTGCTTCCTCCGCTTCTTGTGCTTTTGGTTGTTGTGCCGATGAAAGGGAAATGTTTTTCATGAATCCCCCTGTTTTCGGTATGCCGCCTACGTTAGCTGAAGGTTGAGGAGCAGGAACAGGAGTAGGTGCCGGTGCAGGTTTTGGAGCTGCCACCGCCGGTTCCATCGCTTTTAGGTTGGGCATCATTGGCTTCGGCGCCTGTTGCGCAGGTTCTTCAGCTATTGATGGTGATGCTGCTTGAGGAGCAGGAGCAGGAGGAGCGACAACTGCGGAAGGTGCTGCTACTGGCTGGCTAACTACAGCTGCCTGAGGTTGAGCCGGAGTCGATGCTTGGTTTAGCTCAGAATTTTTTTTTTCTTCCGCTGGCATCGGATTACCTGCAGTGCACATTCTGATTAATGCTAACTCAACATGAAGTCGTTGGTTTTTAGCAGCACGATAATCTAGATCACATCGGTTGCAGATATCAAGCAATCGCAATAATAGCTGAGGCGATGTTTGCTTCGCTTGATGGTAGTATTTTTCCTTAATATTCTTACTTACCTCGAGTAATGAAACAGTAGCTTGATCTTGGCAAACTAATAAATCACGGAAGTGACTCGCTAATCCGTTGATGAAACTATGCCCGTCAAATCCGTCAGATAATAACTCGTTGAATGTTAAAAGTACATTCGGAATATTACCTGCCCTCAAATCATCTGTAATTCGGAAATAATAATCGTAATCGAGGATACTAAGGTTATTGATTACGTCTTTATACGTTAAGTTATTCCCCGCAAAACTTACGATTTGATCGAAGATGGAGAGTGAATCACGCAAAGCTCCATCAGCTTTTTGAGCGATGATATGCAACGCGTCAGGATCTGCCGTTATTCCTTCTTTCCCTGCTACATAACTTAAATGTCCCGCAATATCGTCGACTTGAATTCGATTGAAATCGAATATTTGACAGCGCGACAAAATGGTAGGAATGATTTTATGTTTCTCGGTAGTTGCTAGAATGAAAATAGCGTACGATGGCGGTTCTTCTAATGTTTTTAGAAATGCATTGAAGGCTGCATTCGACAACATGTGAACCTCATCGATGATATAGATCTTGTACTTCCCACTCGCCGGAGCAAATCGCACTTGATCAACCAAGTTACGAATGTCTTCTACCGAGTTATTGGATGCAGCATCTAATTCGAAAATGTTCAATGATTGTCCGCCGTTAAACGATAAACAACTTTCACATTGATTACATGCTTCGGTCGATTCTGTTAGAAACTGGCAGTTGATCGTTTTGGCTAGAATACGTGCACAAGTAGTTTTACCCACACCACGCGGACCACAAAACAGAAACGCTTGCGCTAAATGATGATTACGAATAGCATTTTTTAAAGTATTCGTAATATGAGCCTGTCCAACAACCGTGTCGAAGGTCGCCGGACGGTACTTCCTCGCTGATACAACAAATTGGTTCATATCCTACAAATTTAACCAAAATCACCTATGTAAATCAGGAAAATGGAGTCTGTTATTAACTTGTAAATTCCTCTAAATCAATGATTCAGGAAATTCAAAATGTTCTATATGGAAAAATCAGGTATTTTTCGGCATGATTAAAAAGCAATTTGCCCTCTCAAAAGAGCAGATTTTATTCCGGATTTTTCTGTTTATCCATCTCCTTCCGGTATTGAGTCTGACTCCTTTTGTGACCCTCGATGGCCCAGCTCATTTATTCAATTCGACCTTAATTCGGCAATTATTGACTGGATCTTCCGAAATTACTTCATCATTTTTAATGTTTAATCCAGTGCTGGAACCAAATTGGACAGGCCATGCGGTTATGGCTTTTTTATTGGGATTTATTCCGCCTTTGGTGGTTGAGAAAATTGTACTTGTATCTGTTCTGATACTAACGGCTATCGGTTACCGAAAATTAATGTTACGGTTCGATGCAAATAACGGATGGTTATCATGGAGTGTTTTTCCGTTTTTATGCAATTTTGTTTTTTGTTTAGGATTTATCAATTTTTCGATTGGATTTGCATTATTACCATTTCTGATGGTATGGTGGATGAATCATAAAGAAGAAGGGTTGAAATTTAAAAATATCATCATTGGACTATTATTGATGACGATTCTCTTTTTTTCGCATTTAGTGATGTTTTTATATGCGGGTTTTTGCATGGGACTCCTATCATTAAATCAGTTTTCGAAATCGCGATTAAAATCCATTAGAACTGAGCTCTTATTTCTTTTTTTAATCAGCTTACCAGGGATGATTTTAACGGCATTATTTATGCAGAAAAGTGGAGCAGTTGGGTATAGGGGAGAAGTAACCTATTTGCCATGGAGCGACTTGTTTGAGCAAATTAAATACTCTAGAATCTTCATTATTTATGATTTCGATAAGGAAAAAGTATACACCGTTCTTTTTACAATTTTAATTGTTTTAACTAGTATAGTCGCACTTGCAAAAAGAACAATTAATCGCTACCAATCTACAGCATTATTGATCTTTATTTCTTCATTTATAATGATTTTCACCATTCCAGATAGCCTTGCTTCCGGAGGAATTGTATCGGTACGCATTATCCAACTTTTCTTTGTTTGTTGGTGCCTTTGGTTATCAACTTTAAGAATGCCTTCTTTAATTTCAAAACTCTTCGGCATAATTTCAGTTGCAATCAGTTTACTCATGATTTACATTCATTTTCCGATACAAAAATCATTGAGTGATGATGCTAAGAATTATTGTGAAGCTGCAAAATCATTTACAAATAAAGATTTAGTAGCGCCGTTGAATTATAGTGCAAATTGGATGCATGCCAATATGGGTTCGTATATGGGGGCCGTTAGTGGCGCATTTATTTTGGATAACTACGAACCAACTCAAGGGCATTTCCCACTTATATGGAAAAAAGGAATGAATCCTGAGGAATCATTGGGTGACTATTGCAGTTCTCACCAACCATGTATCTACCCACAACAATTTAAGCAAACTACTGGGTTTGAAGTGAGCTATTTTACAGGATTATACAAGCCTACAACATCGATGAATGACTCATGTAGTATTCATACCGATTCAATCCTGAATGCAGCTTATACGATAATAAACCAAGGCGAAAATCCGATTATTTATAAAAAGAAATAAATCGATTTACGATTCCCCAAGCCATGCTCTGAAATCGGCCGCTCTTTCACGACTCACATAAACTTCTTCACTTACTAAAGGTTTTAAATTAATTTTCAATTTGCCATTGAAGTGATTGTGAATGCCATCGAGCGATTTGGGACTGACAATAAACTGACGGTTAGCACGGAAAAAGTATACAGGATCTAACAGTTGCTCCAATTCATCCAACGAATGATCAACAACGTATCGTTGATCGCTAAATGTCTTGATAAAACTAACTTTATCTTCTGTATAGAAGTAAGAAATATCTTGAACATCAAGAGGAATAAACTTCTGACCTTGCTTTACTAAAAATCGTCTTTTATACGCTTGAATATGTTGTTCACGCAATGCCATCACAATCGAATCGAGATCCAATTTGGGAGCTAAAGTATCTTGATGCGCACCCGACCATTGCTTGAATTTATCGATACCGCGTTTCAGGTCTTCAGGAGTAATAGGCTTTAATAAATAATCGATGCTATTTACTTTAAATGCGCGAATAGCATACTCGTCATAAGCTGTTGTAAAGATGATAGTGCTCTTCACATCCACCTGGTTGAAAATCTCGAAACTTTGTCCATCAGCAAGCTCAATATCCATTAAAATCAAATCGGGATGAGCATTGTTTTTTAAGAAAGAAACAGAGCTTTCGATACTATCGGTTACACCTACAATTTCAATTTTCTCTTCCAGCTCTTCTACCATTTTACGGATACGTTTAGCTGCTAAAGTTTCATCTTCAATAATCAGAACTTTCATAGTTAATTTTTTAAAAGTGGTAAAGTGATTTTAAACTTATTATTGTCGGTATTGATAACAATTTCGGGTTGATTCAACAACTTAAACTTTGCTGAAATATTAGCTAGCCCCATTCCATTGGAAGCAACGTGAACAGTTTTCTTCTGAATATTATTGGCAACACTCATCTGTTCATTTCCCTCGTAGGCTACCTCAATTAAAAGTGGTTTGCTTTGAGAAACTATATTATGCTTCACAGCATTCTCGACTAAAATTTGCAGCGTAAGAGGAGGGATCAGATAGCTCATATACTCGTCGTTGATGGCAATTTCCATTTGAATTGCTTCACCAAATCGTGTCTTTAACAAGAAAAAATAAGCATTCAAAAAACTCAATTCATCGCGCAATGTTGTAAGTTCTTTGTCGTTGCTTTGCAATAGATAGCGATAAACGCGAGAAAGCTCGTTCACGAATTGAACAGCTTGAGTTTGGTCCTCTTCTATGAGCGAAGAGAGAGTATTAAGCGAGTTAAACAAGAAATGCGGACTTACCTGATTTTTCAGTGAATCGAGCTGACTTTGCAAATTTGATTTTTTCAATTCCTCTGTTTCACGAACCGACTGTTTCCATTTTGAAAAAAAGAAGGTTGTTTCATAAATCACAACAGCCGTGTAGGTAAAGAAAAGGTTCACGATTGCGTTATAAATATAGTCGTTACCGGTGAGATTGACGCCCCAAAACAAAGTGCTATCATAATAAAAACTAATAAGAAACGATAATCCCGAGCAAAGGATTGTAGTAAACAAAAACTGAAAAAGTACTCTACGAGCTGTTTGTTTAACTGTCGGATACCATGTCCGCATTAGAATCAACAATGAACGGTTGGCCACCCAATGAATAGTGGTTACGAAAAATGAAACTAATAAACAGTATCGATATGCAAATCCATGCTGCATCCACTCATCGGTATAAAATACCAAAGAAGCAATAACGGCAAATAGCGGAATGCCGATTAGCGTAAGCCATCTATCGTTTAAACGCTGCATTATAACTGAAAACCGGTTGACATAACTTGAAATGCAAAGTAACGATATCTTTCCAATTATTGGAATATGCTTCCTTACTGAAGCGTTGAAATTACTTGCTGATCCGTGAAGATTTTATTCGGTTTGGGCTATTAAACTTATAAAGTCATGGATAATTCAAGGTTAACTCCAACTAATTGATTTCCATTCCGTAGAAAGTACGTTAATAGTTCTCCCCCCAACTATGAAAAATGTTATTCGGTTTTACGCAATTTTTCTTGCGATTTCAGGAATTATGCTCATCTCAGCATTTGAGACGAAAGCTCAATGTTCAGTTACTTCATCGAATGGATGGACAGCAACTTTTAATATTATACCAACAGCTGTTATTCCCGAATTTACAAATTGTCCCTGGTATTACCATTATGAAATCAGGTATACTATGTCAGTAACATTTTCGGGTTCGACAACTAATAGGAGCGTAAGTTGTAATGTTTACTTCAACTGCACTGGAGGCACGGGAAATCAACCTTATAATAGTGGCGGGACATATACAAGTAATAGCTCAGTAACGTTAACAACGAATAACAATGCAAGACAATATACAGCTGTTTCAATGTATAATTATGGAACAAATCCTAATTGCAACCAAGTAAGTTTAGCAGCAGTAAATTGTAAAACCGTACGAATTGACTATTGGGGATCGGGCATAACGAGCGGAACTATCATTTGTAACGTTCCAGTTCCTTTGCCAATTACGCTGCTAAGCTTTTCAGCAGAACGAAAAAATAAAGCAGTTCAACTAAATTGGGCAACAGCAACAGAAATAAACAACAACTTCTTTACTATCGAAAGAAGTTCAAATGGAAGAGATTTTGAAGAAATAGGGAAGTCGCTAGGAGCGGGTAATAGCAATACCATTAAAACCTACGATTTCATCGACGAGCATCCGAAAGGAGGAATATCATATTACCGAATTAAGCAAACGGATTTTGATGGAGAATTTTCCTATTCACCGATAGCTGCCGTAAGATATTTTGAAGATGACCACAATCTAATAATCCTTCCAAATCCAATAGTTAACAGCGGAGTTGCAAAGTTATTCTCTACACAAATTGGGACATATAATTTTATGATTATAAACCAATTAGGTGCTATTCTATTTAGCAAGAAAATAGAATTATCAGAAGGCGAGCAAGTAATTGACTTTGATGCGAGTTTATTGTCCCCAGGAATTTATTCCATCATAACAAGCGATCAATCAGGCAATATTCGTAAATCAGAATTCGTAAAGCACTAAACTAAAGACTTAATTAGTTGCGGAATCATTTTTAAATGATTTGACGTTTAATTAAGTTATAGTCCTTTTTCGATAGCAGACGCGTATCGAGACATCCCCAGCAATGAAATCTTTTAAACTGGAAAGAACCCAAAGTAAGATGGTTAAGTATTTTATCGAGCGGTTTTGATTTTGTACGCTCTAGAATTTCATTACATTTTTTACAAGAGGGACCTTCAAAATACTTTTTTTGATTGGTCATATTGTTGTTGTATGTAATAGAAACGCTAAGATGTAACTAATTTTTGATCAAGTCAAGTGATTGATATAAAATATATTAGATGTTGCAACAATTAAATGTAAGCACTCATGAACTGTTCATTAACTATCCTTTTAGTTTTATGGAAAATCTCAAATTATGCATCATCATTAATTCTGTGGTAACCCATCCTCAACAATATTGATCTCCACATCTGTCGAATGCCTATAGATTGTATTTTTGCACCTTCATAAACGATTATTTTAGATCATGAATAAATTAATGAATTATGCGCTGGGTCAATGGACAGCAGGAGAAGGTGAGGGGCAAGCACTTATAAATGCCGTAAACGGAAGTATAATTGCTAACGCATCAAGTAAAGGAATAGACTTTGCATTGATGTTAGACTATGCTCGAACAAAAGGCGGACCTGCATTACGCAAAATGACGTTTCACGAACGTGGACGCATGCTGAAAGCATTGGCCATGCATTTACTTACTAAAAAGGAAGAGTTTTATAAGATCAGTTGGGCAACAGGGGCTACTCGTGTCGACAGCTGGATTGACATAGAAGGCGGTATTGGAAATTTATTTGCTTATGCGAGTTTACGCCGCCAATTTCCTGATATGCCATATACAGTAGAAGGTGATGTTGCTCCACTATCAAAAGGTGGATCATTTATCGGACATCATATTTGCGTTCCTAAGGAAGGAGTAGCCATTCATATAAACGCATTCAACTTCCCAGTTTGGGGTATGCTTGAGAAAGTTGCAGTTAATTTCCTAGCAGGTGTACCAGCAGTTGTTAAACCTGCAACCGTAACATCATTCTTAACAGAAGCCGTAGTTCGTGAAATCATAGCTTCGGGAATTTTACCTGATGGCGCATTGCAATTAATTTGCGGTTCAGCGAACGGAATCTTAGATCATGTAATGAGTCAAGATGTAGTGACATTTACAGGATCTGCATCAACTGGCAAAATGCTTAAATCGCATCCCCGAATTTTAGAAGAAGCTGTTCATTTTAATATGGAAGCTGATTCACTTAACTGTTGCGTTTTGGGTAAAGATGTACTTCCAGGCTCAGTAGAATTTGATATTTTCATTAAAGAAGTTCAACGAGAAATTACTGTAAAAGCGGGACAAAAATGTACAGCAGTTCGTCGTATTATGGTTCCTGAAAACTTAATAGAAGATGTTCAAATCGCATTAGGAAAAAGACTTGCTTCAACTACAATTGGCGATCCGAATGTTGAAGGTGTTAGGATGGGACCATTAGCATCTAACGCACAAGTAACGGAAGTATTAGCGAAGATTGCAGAACTATCGAAAACGCAAGAAATTATTTACGGATCAACGAATGCAATTACTCCGATGGGAGTTGATACAGAGAGAGGTGCTTTTATTTCACCGGTACTCTTCTTAAATAAAGATCCATTCAAATACACAGATTGTCACCATATCGAACCATTCGGACCGGTATCGACAATAATGCCATACAAAAACACCGAAGATGCGGTAGCATTAGCGAAGATGGGCAAAGGATCATTGGTATGCAGTATTGTAACAGCTGATGATAAAATTGCAACAGATTTTGTAGTAGGAGCGGCATCAATGCACGGACGAATTTTAGTGTTGAATAGTGATTGTGCAAAAGAATCAACCGGACACGGATCTCCTATGCCAATGCTAACGCATGGTGGTCCGGGGCGAGCAGGAGGTGGAGAAGAAATGGGCGGAAAGCGAGGCGTTTTCCATTATTTGCAACGTACCGCAATACAAGGATCGCCAACAACATTAAGTAAAATTACTGGAGTATATCAACGAGGTGGAAAGCAAACAGAAACACCTGTTCATCCTTTCAAAAAGCATTTCGAAGAACTTGAAATTGGCGAAACACTAATAACACATAAGCATACCGTTAGTGAAACCGATATTACCAATTTTGCCAATGTAAGCGGTGATAATTTCTATGCACATATGGATGCCACTTCACTCGAAGGAACCATCTTTACACAAAGAGTTGCACACGGATACTTCGTATTATCGAAAGCTGCGGGATTATTTGTAGATCCAAAGAAAGGTCCAGTAATGTTAAACTACGGATTAGAAGAATGTCGTTTTACAAAACCTGTTTATCCTGGAATGACAATCGGAGTTAAATTAACAGTAAAAGAGAAAGTAGATACAGAGAAAAAATCAGAAGAAGATATTGCTAAAGGTATCGTGAAATGGTTAGTTGATGTTTACGATGAAACTGGCGAAACGGTAGCAATAGCAACTATCCTCACAATGGTAAAAAAATTAAATCAGCAATAATGGAAATTATAAAAGATCAAGCGCGCGTAACATCGAGTATTCAAAACGGAATCGGTTATGTAACGTTCTTTCATCCTCAGAGTAATTCATTACCGGGACATATACTTCGTGCATTAGCAGAAGAAATAACCAAAGTGGGAAATGATCCATTAGCGAAAGTTATTTTACTTCAGAGTGAAGGCGACAAAACCTTCTGTGCAGGAGCTTCATTTGATGAATTAATATCGATTAATGATATTGAAACGGGAACAACCTTTTTCTCGGGATTTGCAGGAGTTATTAATGCCATGCGTAAAGCTCCGAAGTTTGTAATTGCTCGAGTGCAAGGAAAAGCAGTAGGAGGTGGAGTAGGATTAGCCTCTGCAGCCGATTACACCTTTGCTACTGATGCTGCATCGGTAAAATTAAGTGAGTTAGCTGTAGGAATCGGTCCCTTTGTAGTTGGTCCCGCGGTAGAACGCAAAGTTGGAAAATCGGCATTTTGTCAATTAACCATCAACGCTACCGAATTCCAATCTGCAAAATGGGCAAAGCAAAATGGACTTTATGCAGAAGTATTTGATACGATTGGAGAAATGGACAGAGCTATTGCAACACTTGCTGCGAAGCTATCGGAAAGCAATCCTGAAGCCATGAGCATGCTTAAGAAAATCATGTGGGAAGGAACCGAGAATTGGGATCAGCTATTGCTCGAAAGAGCAGGGATGAGCGGAACACTAGTGTTATCTGACTTCACTCGCAACGCGATCAATAAATTTAAACAAGCTGGAAAATAATTAGCTGTAATCTTAAAATATTTGAAAGGGATGTATCGAAAGAGCATCCTTTTTTTTAATAAAAAGAAAGGGGAAACCGTCGCCGGCTCCCCCCTCGCGCATCAGTTTACGGATGCGTTGGTTGGACTCTTTAATGAACTAGAATTTCATATCTTCAGGTTCACCTAATATTCTTCTTCCGTCGAGAATTTGCTGTTTCGCCATTTCACATAGTGTAAAAGCATATTCTTCACGTTTTTTATCGACTAAACTTTGAGGGAAATTAATCCCATTTTCCATACGGAAAGCATACTCTTGATGTACTGACGGTAAAGCTTCTGCAATTTGAGTTAATTCCCATTGACGAGCTGCATCAATTACGGCTTCTTTCCAATCGGCATTCGCTTTGATTGATACTTTAGTACCAGCAGAACGAAGTGTCTCAAGTGCATCTTCTAATTCAATTTGCTCATCCATTTGAAGTTGGAAACTTTCAACGGCTCTGCAATATTTCAACGTCTTTTTATCTTCGAATTTCTTCACGAATGATTCAACTAAAGTCACATCGAAAATGCTAATAAACGGACGGCTATCGTTGAGTTTCTTTGTTTCTTGGCGACGGATATTTTCGAGTTGCTTTTGACGAGCAATAGAACGATATCTGTTTTCTTTTTCTCCTCTGTAATCTTGTAGATCCATCAAATGAGCAGTACCCATATGTTCATCGTAAAAACGATACCAAGCAGGCATATGTTCATCGTTTGTTGAATCGATGCCCGGAATATATCCAGACTCAGCTTCTGTTTTGAATGCTTCATAATCTTGCCAATTATCGAAACCAAACACCTGACGCGCATTCCCTGATTTAAGGAATTGAACATATAAGTCTAACTCTGCACGACTCACAGGACTGATATAAGGACAATGTTGAATATTGGCGGCTAAGGATAAAAACTGAGTACTATGCTCAACACCTTTCAAACGGATTTGATCGGCACGCCATTGGCATTGAAGATTAAACAATTTCTTTTGTTGAATTGCCCAAAGAGCTTCTTCTGCCATCATTTTATACTTCAAATCGCTTTGCTCTTGCAGATTTAAATATTCCTGACCGCGAGTAATGTATAAGGCTTTACGACGAGCGTAATTTTTTATAAATGATTCAACCGAGTGAGGGTTAAACTGATTAAAGAAATCCTGGTAAACAGGATTGCTCTTTAGATCCTCTTCCGTTTGTTGACGGATGATTTCTACCCTGATCTCTTCTTCAAACTTCTCTTGCACATGAGCAGGAAGTTGCATTTCTTGATTATTCTTATTCATATCTGTGATAACAACAGGTATTGTAACGCCTATTATTGTCTGTGGTTCCATCTTTTTTTCGGTAAACATTACATTTTAATTGCCATTTAAACTGCAGGATATTCTTAAGAATATTCACGAAAAATTGATTAACTGCTTGTTTTACAATGACTTATGAAATAGGTAAGTCATTCATTTTAAAGCAAATACTGCTATCAATAAGGCAACTTTTACGTTCGCTAACATTCATTAGTTGAAAATTAGAAGATAGCACTCCATATATAAGCGGCTTAAGTGCGTAAAATTGTAGGCATGGATCAGCAGTTAAACGATAATGAAGTTAAGGCACTTATCAGCCTCTTAGACGATTCTGATAAGGAGGTTTATGTTCATATTGAAGAGCGTTTGGTAAGCTTAGGAAGGGAAGTAATTCCTTTGTTAGAAGATGCTTGGTCTCATGCCTTCGATGCATTATTACAGAGCCGTATTGAGCATATCGTCCATAAAATTCAATTTGATACCTTACTTGAAGATATCAAGCTATGGATTCATACCGGAAATCAAGATTTGCTTGCCGGTGCTATTTTAGTTGCAAAATACCAATATCCTGATCTGGATGTAGAGAAGTTAGAGCAACAGGTTGCGGGAATAAAAAAAGAGATTTGGCTTGAATTAAATGAGAATTTGACGGCGCTTGAAATCGTAAATATTTTCAATCACATCTTCTTTACCAATCATAATTTTAGCGGAAACACTGCCAATTACCATGCCCCGCAGAATTCCTTTGTGAATGTTGTATTAGAAAGTAAGAAAGGTAATCCTTTAGCGCTAAGTATCGTTTATATGTCGATTGCACAATCATTAGGTTTACCAATCTACGGCGTTAATTTACCCGAGCACTTTGTATTAGCCTATTTAGGAAACGACGACAATGATTTAGTGGATATGTCGAGAGTGCTATTCTATATTAATGCTTTTAGTAAAGGATCTGTATTTGGGAAATCGGATATCGATCAGTTTATAAAGCGCTTAAATCTCGAGCCTCAGTCGAGTTATTATCTGCCTTGCTCTAATAGAGATATGATTTTACGAATGATTAGAAATCTTTCGTTTTCATATCAGAAATTGGGCGACACCGATAAAGTAGATGAGCTAGCGCAGATGATTGCACTATTTAGTGCCCACGTATAACGCGCATTATTGTAGAAAAAATAATTTTAATATCGGTTACAACACCTTGCTCTGATATGTATTTCATATTGAGCTTTAGTTTGGCAGGCATTATTTCATCGATATAAGTTCGTTCGGGATCCGAGCTCGCAGCTAAAAGATTGTTTTCATCGGCATATTCAATAGAGGCGTAGTCTGTAATTCCCGGCTTAGCGTTCAATACTTTTCTTTGCTCTGAATTATACATGTCGACGTATTTTCTGACTTCGGGACGAGGTCCCACTAAACTCATTGTTCCATTCACCACATTGATTAATTGCGGTAATTCATCGAGTTTATACTTTCTTAAAAAATAGCCAACAGATGTCACTCGCGGATCACGTCCACCGACCGTTAATAATCCCAATTTATCAGCACCGATTCTCATCGTTCTGAATTTGTATATAAAGAAGTCGCTACCATTTATTCCGACGCGCTGCTGCAGATAAAATATTGGTCCATTGCTATTTAGTTTTATCAAAATACCAATTACCAATAAAATCGGACTCACCAGCAATAATAATGGCAATACAATTACTAAATCGAAGAGTCGCTTAATCATTATTATTAGGCATTAATTACAGCTTCTACAGAACTGACTACGGCGTTCAAAACACGATCAACCATCTCGTCAGTAAGATTATAGAATACAGGAAGTGATATTTCGCGGCTATAGTTATTAAAAGTAACAGGATAGTTTGAAATATTATATCCTTTGTTTTTATAGAACGAAAGCATTGGAAGAGGAATAAAATGCACATTCACGCTTACATCAAAATCGAAAATCTTTTGAATAATTTGATCTCTTTGTTGTTCGTTTATTCCTTTAATTCTAAGAGGGAATAAATGATACGAAGTAATTGCACTTTGAGAGGCAAGAGGAGGTAATTCAGCCCATGAGTATCCGCTTAACTTAACAGCATATTTATCACAAATTGCTTTACGAACTAATAAAGTATCGTTATCGTAACGAGTTAATTCAACTAAACCGATAGCAGCCATAATATCGGTCATGTTGCATTTAAATCCTGCTTCAATAATATCATAACGCCAATTGCCTTTTTGCATTTTCGCTAAGGCATCTTTGTTTTGTCCGTGAAGGGTATATATGCATAGATACTTGTAAATATCTTCATTGTTGAACGGCTCAGAAAAGTTCAATGCGATGGCACCACCTTCGGCAGTAGTAAGATTTTTTACTGCGTGAAAAGAGAATACGGTTACATCGGCTAGTATTCCTGTTCTTCTTCCTTTATAAAATCCACCTAAAGAATGAGCGGCATCCGACAATATCATGATGCGTCCTAATTTCTTTTGCTCCTCCGTTTCAGCATTGAATAATGATTTTATTGATGCCTCGTTAACTAATGCATTTATTGCATCATAATCGCAAGGGTAACCTGCAAAATCAACAGGCATTATCACTTTTGTATTTTTTGTAATTGCCTCGCGAATAGCTTCAACATTTATATTAAAATCATCAGCATTTGTATCTACTAAAACCGGAGTCGCTCCACAATGAACCACAACATTAGCAGTAGCAGAATAAGTATAGGCAGGTATTATTACTTCATCGCCTTCTTTAACTCCAAACCAACGAAGCATAATTTCTAATCCCGCCGTAGCCGAATTCAAGCATAGGGTAGCTGCATTTCCGTTATAAGCAGAAAGGTTCTTCTCGAATTGCTTTGTTCTTGGTCCTGTAGTTATCCATCCCGATTTAAGCGTAGCAACTACTTCGTTAATGATTTCATCATCGATACGGGGTGGAGCAAATGGTATAAGCGACATTTTCAATAGTGTTTAGGTCAAAATTACAATAATCGTTCGGATGCTTTGCTATTAACCGCCATCAAACTAAAAAAGAATGCGAAAAACAATACTCCGCGTTGTGTTTCTAAGGTAGCTTCGGTTAAAGCATTTAGTCCACAAATGATCATAAATATGGGGAAGATTAAATCGGGATAACTTCTAAATTGAATTACCGGAATCAGATGCACTAATAATATCAGTATGAGTCCAATAAGTCCTATAGACAACCAAATCTGCAGATATTCATTGTGCGTATTCAACTCCTTTTCATAGCCATATTTGAAGTCGTGGCTTTTATAGGTTTTTACTAACTCATCTTTAATATCTCCTGTGCCGGTTCCTAAAAGCCAGTTTCCTTTCAATACTTCGAAAGATTCTTTCCAGATTTCCATTCTACCTGTAGTGCTGTTATATTCAACTTTGTCACCTTGAGCGGGAGTTGCAATAGCATTTTCAACTTGGGTATAGCGATTATTTAATTTCGTTAGGAGCAGGTGAGTTGGGATGGTCATTAATATTACTGTCGCTAAAATGGCTATACCAGATGATTTCAATTGGAATGATTTAAACATCATCAAAACAAACAGTATAGCGGTAATTACGATAGAAGCTTGTGCTGTTCGAGCTGATAACAGGATACTCATTAACATCAGAAAATAGAGAATGATTGCTGAGATCGATTGAGTTCTTACCGCTTTTGCAGAAATGATTAAATAGAGTAGAACGATAATGGCTAAATTGATGTACATCGAAAAATAAGTTGGATGCATTAATACCGAACATAATTCAGTATAAAAGAATACATGTACATTATTGGTCGTTGAGAAGTTATTAAAAGCATTAACGAGAAGGTATAATGATGCAATAATACATCCTCCAACAAAAGATTTAAGGACATTAATTCGATCTGACTTTGTAATTTGACTTGTTCCAATAGCAAAAGGCAATAATAACAAGGTAAGCTTAATTTGAAGATCAAGGCCTGCGTATTTGAAATTGTCGGTCCATAATAGACCGATAACATGCAACAGATACAAAGCTGGCAATATCTGCAATAAGCGATTTTCTTTAAATATTGCAATCATCGCTTTGCGCTCATTAGGAATTACCAAACGAACTAAAGCAATTGCAATCCAGCAAACAATAGATACATTCAGCAAAACAGGCAAAGCCAATGCAGATAGCATTAAAAGTGCAACGATTACTTTAGAACTATTTAGTGATTCTTTCATTCTTATTTTCTTTTTTGCATTTCTGCTTCCATGGCATCAATCCAATTGCGAGCAATGTTTTCACGCATGAAGTACTTCTGCGCATAGGCTTTACCGTTAGTGCCCATAGCTTTACATTCATCTGGATGTTGTTCCATGTACACAGCTGCTTCGGCTAATGCTTCGGCATTTTCAGGTTCTGTAAACAATCCGCATTTCCCTTGACTGATAAATAGTTCACGCGCTTCACCATCTACAGCTAATAATAACGGTTTTTCAAGAGCTAAATTTTCGAATATTTTTGAAGGAATAGCACCTAAAAACAAGTCCATTTTCTTTAAAGGAATTACGGCAGCATCAACGGATGATACTATTGAGGGAACCTCTGGACGAGTTACTAAATCGAGAAAATGTACTCGTTGAATATTTTCTGTTTTCACTCTAGCAATCAAGCGTTCTTTTTCAGGACCATCGCCCAATAATAAAAACTTCACTTTGCTTGAAGCTGGAATCAGCTTAGCGGCATCTAAGATTACATCTAAACCTTGAGCAATTCCGATAATTCCGGCATAGAGTAAGAGAAAATCATCATCAGCAAATCCCATTTCTTTCCTTTTTCCCGGATTAAACTTTGTATTGAAGATTGATTTATCGACTCCATTAGGCAACCAATGAACAGTCTTATTCGGAAAACGTGAATGAATATCTTTTACTATTCCTTGCGTTTGGCCGGTAACCAAATAAGAGGAACGATAAAGCCATTCCTCCAACTTTGTTGCGAGATTCAAAAAGAACTTATTGGTGATTACACCTAATTTCTCAGCCGACTCTGGCCATAAATCACTAACATTAAATACAAACTTTGCATTCTTTCTTTTGCTGATCCACCAACCACTGATTCCTAAAAATAGAGGAGGTGATTCACACATTAATACATCAAACTTTCCTGGAATTTTTGCAGATGCAAATACAGAAGAAAAAGTAAATGAGAAGTAATTTAATAATCGAGAGATGATCGATCTGTTTTTACTCACATAAATCCACGAGCGAAATACATCAATACCTTCAAACTGATCTTTCAAAAACCACTTTCCTTTATAATCCTTATGAATCTCCATTGCCGGATAATTGGGCATGGCGCACAAAACCACAACATCATGTCCTAAGGCTTTTAGCTCTCTGGCTAATCCGCTAAGGCGATTTTGCGGTGCTCCAGTTTCAGGAGGATAATATTGTGAAAGGATTAGTATTCTCACGATCAGTGTAATTCATTAACGATTTTCTCGGAAGATTTTCCACCGCCATACAAGTTTACGGAGAAGTCCGATTTTTTATTGCGCATTTCATCAAACGATAAAAGGATTTTCGAGAAGTCGGCTCCTGCTAATTTATTAAATCCGCCTTGCACTAATTCAACCCACTCGGTTTCATCACGAAGCGTAATACAATGTTTAGAGAAGAAGAAAGCTTCCTTCTGTAATCCGCCGCTATCGGTCATCACCAATGAACAATGCTTTAACATTTCTATCATATCGAAATAGCCAACAGGATCGATAACAGTAAAAGGGAGATGAAATCCTGCTTCCTTTACAATTTTCTGTGTTCTAGGATGCAATGGCAATACTACGGGAATTGCATTATGTATTTCAGATAATGAATCGATGATTGATTTTAATCTTGATAGGTCATCAGTATTTTCTGCGCGATGCAAAGTACATAGAACAAAATCGCGGAGTTTTAATTTTTCAATAATAGTTGACTTTGCAGCTGAAGTTTGAGCATAATACATTGCGGCATCTTGCATCACATCTCCCGACAAAATCACTTTATTTTCAGCAAACGGATAACCTTCTTTCGATAAATTATCGATAGCTGTTTGAGTAGGGCAGAAGAGCAAATCAGAAATGCGATCGGTTAGAATACGATTAATTTCTTCGGGCATCTTCATATTAAAGGAACGCAATCCAGCTTCCACATGCGCAACAGGAATATGCATTTTAGCGGCAGCCAGCGCTCCTGCAAGCGTTGAATTAGTATCGCCATAAACAAGTACTCGATCAGGTTTTTGGTCTCTGTAAATCGCCTCTAATCCTTCAAGCATTTGTCCCGTCATAGCACCATGTCCTAATCCATGAATTCCCAAATTAAAAGTTGGCTTAGGGATTTCCATTTCATCGAAAAAAACATCCGACATATTCGCATCATGATGTTGTCCGGTATGAACAATTAACTCCTCAATATCGCTAACTTTCGATAAGGCGCGACTCACCACAGCTGCTTTCACAAACTGGGGACGAGCGCCAACGATGGTGATTATTTTCAATTTATTCGATTTTAGCTTTTGAAATTTCTGATTTATATAAGTGGTATAGTTGTTCGGCTTCAGCGTTCCAATTATACTTTGACATTACCATTTTTTGTCCGTTAATACCATATTCCAAGCATAGATCCGGATTATCTGATAAAAAACGAATTGCATTTTTTATTGCAACAGGATCAGTGGGATCAACACAAATTCCGCATTTATTTTCTTCTACAATGGATTTGTAAAGAGGGAAATTGGAGGCTATAACAGCCAATCCCGCTGCCATATATTCAAACATTTTAACTGGATAAGCATCGATATAATTGGGAGAAGGGAGCAAGGTAACAATCCCAACATCGCATTTTCGATAAACATCAGCAACTTGTTTTCGATTCAAAAAGCCATGTTCGATAATTTTCTTCCAACCTGGTTTTCCAACTACTTCGTTTCTCAATGATGAAGGCGAAAAAGAACCGCATAGATGCAAATCACAATCTAATTCAGCCATTGCATCGGTTATTTGGTAAATACCTCTGGTAGCCATAATACCACCAACATAACAAGCGGCAAAATCATGTTTGGGTTTTGATGTAATATCGATTAATAACTCATCTACTCGCGGAAAATTATGTACTGTAATGCAATTTGCGCCAATCGACTGGAATTTGTTATGAATAGAAGGGGTGGCAGCAACAATTGCTGAACAATTTCGTGCCATCCATCTTTCCAATAATGAAGTCATATAAGCAATCGGACGACGTATGATCGAAGGGATATAATGCTTAGATAATATCTGTAAGGGTAAATCTTCGTGTGCATCGTAAAACACGATATTACCTTGCTTATGTAATTTAACCGCGTGAGGAATTAATTCGGGATCATGAAAATGAAATACTCTTGCTCCCGTATTTTTAGCAGCTTCTACTACATTCTTGGTATCCTTAACAAATCGGTTAAATCGACCATTGCCTGCTCTTCTTACTGCAATTTTTGTCACGCCATCAACTACTTCGGTAACAGATTCGGAGGCAGCATAAACAAAGTATACATCATAGCCGTATTTAGCCAACGATTGACATTCTTTTACAAAAATGCGCGCATCGCCTGGCTGGTGAACACTAGTAATATGACAAACTTTAATTCCCATTTATGGACTTTAAATACAGTTGCAAAAATCGCTTTTTATTTTCTTCTTTTCCAGCTAGTTCTTTCGACAGACTTTTATTCTTTTCAACTACTTCAGGTGAATAGATTTTGAGTGCTTGTTCAAATACATCTTTTGACCGCTCATTCACAAGTATTCCATTATCATTACTGCTAATTACTTCGCGATTTGCTGGCAAATCACTCACTATAGGAATGCTTCCTGCCGCCATCGCCTCATATAAACTCAAGGAGGTAGAATCAGTAATAGGTAGTGCGCAGTAGAGCATCGACCGCGAATACCATTCTTTATTTGTTTTAGAGTCGACCCAACCAATGAATTGAACACTATTACTAATACCTAAATTGCTCACTTGCAATTTCAAATTCTCTTCTAAACTTCCATTGGCAGCAATAACCAGTTTCCAATCATTGTATTCAGGTTTAGAAACAAACTTTTCAAATTGTTCAATTATCTTATCAATGCGATAATGCGGATTTAAATAGCGATTAGAATAAACAATTTTTTCTTTAGTAAGAACAGGGAAATCGAATTCAATACCAAAATTGGCAATTGTTATTTCCATCGATTTTCCATGATATTTACGCATTAAATCACCCATATAGTGACAACTAGCAGTAAAGTATTTTGTACCGTTTAAGACTTCTTTCAGAATGTATTTATAAATAAATCCTCTTTCGGGCGTATATAGCACATCACTTCCCCAAGCTGTAACAATTAAAGGGAATTTTCCTTCAGCCGCTTTAATCGTATAATAAGAACAAGTGTTGGCTTGATGAATATGGATAATATCAGGTTGAATTTCTTGAATTAACTTTCGAAGGTTTTTAATTCGATTCGGAATTAAATAAAATGGTTTAAAGGATAAAGATGAAGTATAGTTAACAACTCCATCAATAGAGTAGGGCTGATCGGTAATAGTAACAACTTCCTTAAATACATCTTTTATAAGCGAATGATAGCTTTTCAAGTGTATGCTTGCCGACCCAACAATCAACAATTTTTTATTGGAGAGTTGATTATCCATTCAATTTCGTTTTATTGATTTTAACTGATAGCCCTTCAACCAATCGTTGAATATTATCATTCAAGTTTTCAAGTGGAGCACTTCTCCAATGACGAGGATGTGATAAAAAGTGAATTATATTTTTATCGGAATTTATTGCATCAACCGGCGACATCCCTCTATAAAACTGAGGATAGGCATTGTCGGAACATAAAATTGAATAGCTTTCTGTTAATCGCTTGTCATAACATTCAAATCTTAACCCAGCGGTTTTTAATATTTCGTCGGTAATTAACTCATGATTAGGGATTTTCAATAAACGATTTACAAAGTCACCATGCGAGGCTACTGTTTGAATCTTAAACCCTAAATCTTTTTCTAATTGTTTTAAATTTCTCAAGAAAATATCCTGAATTTCATTCATATTCTCTCTTACAAATACAGATGAATAATTCTTTTTATCCTTACAGAATTGAGCTATTTCTTCAAAATGATATCCAACTTCAAAACCATCATAATGCAACTCTTTCATGAGCGTGATGTCAATTGTAGTTTGACGAAAATAGTAGCTCGTTTTAATTCCTTCTTGTATCTCTAACTTATAAAATAATCTAGCGGTTTTAACATCGGTGTCGATATCATGACGGTGAATAAAAATGTTCGATGTCTCTACTTTTGAAGTACTTGTAATTCGGTCAAAGTACTCGGGAAGAGTTAAATGTTTATATCCGTTTTCTTTCGCTGCAACAATAATTCGCTGCATCTCTACTAACCTGTCGGGTAGTAAAAAATCAGAATAGAAACGGTTATAAATAGACTTTATCATTACTGTTTTGTCCAGTTTACTTTATAAGGATTAAATCCTAATCTCTTTTTATACATTTTTAATCCATCAGAAGCACCAAAGAAAGTATCATACATCACATATTTCACGAGGCTTTTCTGATGAATGATACTTCCTATTACTTCTGTTGCTAATAGATACATAAGTCCATCTTTCATAAACTCTTGATGTCCCATAATCCTATTTAGTACAACTAATTCTCCACTCTGAATGGTCCATATATACCCAACAATTTTACCATCAACTTTCGCAGCATAATATCGGTTATAATCGTTTAACGGATATTGTATTTCTGTTTTATAATTATCTGGCAATGATTTTCCTTGACGGTCTGGATTTGAAAAATGTATCTCCAGTATTTCCTTTTGATGCTGATTTGGATCAATTGATTCAACTGAATAACCACTTTTCTCAGCTTTTCTAGAAAAATAGGCTGCCGAGTTTTTACCGTTAACGGAAGCAATATACTCTGCCTTTGCGGTAAATTTTGAAATATCTATTAAAGCCACACCTATAGCCTTGTTTGCAAAAATTGGCATTCGCGGATGGCGCTTGGTAAAACTTTCAAAAATACGTTTGCCTTCTTCGTGATTCGTCGATAGTTTTATCGAAACACGAGGAAGTTTAACGATTTCTTTAATAATTGCGATTGCCTTTTTCATTCGGGTTTTGACAGTCGGTAATACCAGATTAAATTGATAATTGTAAACACGCTACCAAAGATACTAATTAGGCTTATCGCCACAGTTGAACTCGACATCCAACCTCCAATTGCAATTGCTGCTATGCGACAAAATATTTCGATTGTCGATAGCATCATGGCCGTTCCTTGACGTGATGCTACTAATGGCAAGCTGGAAAGGGGAGAGGCTACGAAGTTTAAAAACAACCAAGGCAATAATATCTGAACAATAATTCCTACTTGTTCCCATTTAGCTCCCAAATACCATTTAAATAGTGGAATAGCTACAAATGCTAAGAGTAAAAAAAATGGTCCACCGATGATGGTTAATCTTTTATAAAAAGCAGCTACAGTTGGACGAAGGTTTTCACCCTCTTGATACCTTCTGGCAAAATCGGGATAGAATACTTGATGCAATGCAGCGCCTATAAATCCAACTGGAGCTTTCAATAATCGGAAAGCTTGTCCGTAAAAGGCAATTAAGGAGTTTTCGAAATAGATACTCAACATGAAAATAATCCCATGATCTTGTAATGTATCAATGAGCGCATGAGGAGCATTAAATTGAGGAAACTTACGCTGTTCGCTAAATTGCTTTCTGATAGAGGCCTTACTAACGCCATGAATAAACTTAAAAGGAGCTTTCAGAAAATCTTTAGCTAATATAAACGCTGCTGTTATTTGACCTCCTACAACTGCAATTATTAGTCCGATAGAAGTAATGCCTGCTTGTCCAATAATAATTCCACCAACACCTTGTACAAATGAAGATCCAATGCGACCTCCAAAGTTTAAGTTATAGGTGCCTTTTCTTATTGACCAATAATTAAATGATTGGAAAATACCTGCAGAGAAAACATACAAAGGCAGTAAATAGAAATAATTTGGCAAGTCACTTTCTCTAGCTATATCGACAAATGATAGAATGAGTAACGTCAAAACGCTCAATCCAGTATTAATTAACAAACTGCCTGTTACTATTGATTTGGCATCAATTTCTTCCTTTGGAATTACAATTGCCAATTCATAGCGAAATGTAGCTATAACCGAAATTACTGAGGCTATTGAGTAGAAAAGCTGATATGAAGCAAATTCATCTGGTGAATAGATCCTAGTTAAAACTGGAGTCGCTAACAATTGAATCACTTGTGCGATGCCGGTAGCACTCACGAGCTTGACTACGTTTCGTAGAAAAACCGACTCACCAAGTTTTTTAAAATTCATTGTTGCTTTAATGTGAAAAAGCGAGAACCTTTTTATCGTTTCTCGCTTTCTTGATTTTATTCCAATAGTTAATGTAGATTAATTACTTCGCATAATTTACCGCACGCGTCTCTCTGATTACCGTAACTTTTACTTGTCCAGGGTAAGTCATTTCAGTTTGAATACGGTTTGCGATATCGAACGATAATTGTTCTGTTGCTTTATCATCGAGTTTCTCGCTTTCTACAATTACACGTAGTTCACGTCCCGCTTGAATAGCGAATGCTTTCTCAACTCCTTTGTACGATTGTGCTAATCCTTCCATTTCTTTCAGACGCTTCATGTATTGTTCTACAATCTCGCGACGTGCTCCAGGACGTGCTCCGCTGATAGCATCACAAACCTGAATAATAGGAGAGATCATACTTGTCATTTCGATCTCGTCGTGGTGAGCTCCGATGGCATTGATTACTTCAGGATTTTCTTTCGCACGTTCTGCCATTTTCATTCCGGCAATTGCGTGTGGAAGTTCTGTATCTTCTTCGGCTACTTTCCCAATATCGTGTAGTAATCCTGCACGTTTCGCTAACTTCACATTTAAGCCTAATTCAGCAGCCATTAACGCACATAGGTTGGCAACTTCTCTCGAGTGTTGGAGTAAGTTTTGTCCGTAAGATGAACGGTATTTCATACGACCAACCATTCTGATTAATTCAGGAGCAAGTCCGTGAATTCCTAAATCGATAGCTGTTCTTTTTCCTGTTTCGATAATTTCTTCGTCGAGTTGGCGACGTACTTTCGCAACCACTTCTTCAATACGTGCTGGGTGAATACGTCCGTCGCTCACCAATTGGTGTAAAGCTAAACGAGCTAATTCTCTTCTTACTGGATCGAATCCTGAAAGGATGATTGCTTCCGGAGTATCATCAACGATTATTTCAATTCCTGTTGCTGCTTCTAACGCTCTGATATTTCTTCCTTCACGTCCAATTACACGACCTTTTACTTCGTCATTATCGATATGGAATACAGTAACTGCATTTTCAATTGCATGCTCTGTAGCCACACGTTGAATCGTTTGAATTACGATACGTTTAGCTTCTTTGTTAGCTGTTAATTTAGCTTCGTCGATTGAATCCTTGATAAACGACATCGCTTCCGTTTTAGCTTCCGCTTTTAATGCTTCTACTAATTGTGCTTTAGCTTCGTCGGCCGATAAACCTGCAATTTTTTCTAAAGCATGAACTTGCTTCTGATGCGCTTTTTCAAGATCTTCTTTGCGACGATCTACAACTTCTAATTGAGAGGTTAAGTTAGCTTGTATTGTTTCAACTTCAGCTTGCTTGCGCTTCGATGCTTCTAATTGTTGATTTAATGTAGTTTCTTTTTGTTTTACTCGGTTTTCGGCTGCTTGAATATGCTTGTCTTTTTCAGTGATATGCTTCTCATGCTCCGTTTTCATTTGAAAGAAGCGCTCTTTGGCTTCCATCGTTTTGTCTTTCAAAAAGAGTTCACCTTTCGCTTGTGCTTCTTTTATAATTGCTTGTGCTTTTTCTTCAGCTGCAGCTACTGTTGTTTCAGTATTTTTTCGTGTGAGAAGGTATGCAAGTACAGCGCCTATCGCTAATCCTATCAGCCCCGCTATAATAATCGTGATATCCATAATTAATTAAAACTAGTTATTGTTGTTATATATTGATAAACGAACCAGTTACGGTTCGCGTTTGTGCTTAATATAAAGAACCCGCATCCACTCTGTGAGAATTAAAACCCTATAGACAGGGTCGGAGTACACCCCGCTGTTTTGCGCTATTCTCACGAAGAGAACCTGCCCTCTGCAGCGCGAAATGCCTCCTAATGGTTGTAATGTTGATTTTAATCTGCGACCAGAATGGAATGCGGGTTTCTTATTCCCGAACTCGGGTGATGATCAAAGAACGAATTATTGATTATCAGGTCCGAATGCTTTTACCAATTCCGAAAGTGCTTCTAATTCTTTTTGAATATCAGCTTCTCTGGCTTCCATATTTTTTCCTGCTCCCAGCAGTTCTGCCGATTGTTGCAGAGCACACATAGCTAAAAGATCTTGAGGGTCTTTAACGTTGTAAGCCGTTTCATAAGTCTTCATTCTTTCGTTGACTAATTGTGCGGCTTTTTGTAAAATGAACTCTTGTTCAGGACTTACCTTTAATGGGTAGGTCTTGTTAGCTATTTGGACTTTTATGGAGATGGTTTCGCTCACCTGTTAATCTTTGTTCAACAGCGCTAAACAACGGTCAATTTCGCGGATATAGCTGTTGATTTGTAATTTAAGCTGTCGTTGGTCCTGGTCACCGGCCCCCGACAAAGCCTGCGCTAATTTAACTGTTTTCAACTGTTCTCTTAGCGTTTCTACCTCATTCATTGCAGATTGTTTTTCAACCTCCAACTGTTGATGAAGCTTTTTTAATTGCGCATTCTCTTTCTCGATGGATCGATATTGGTCAAATATCTTTTTCACTTGCTGTTGCAAGTCCTTGATATGCTGAACATTTTCGATTGTAACCATGTGATTTTGAAGCGCGAAGCAAATGTACCTTAATCTTTTAATTCAACCAAGAGTTTCTCTCGTATTTCTTGCCATTTCTGTTATTCGGATTCCTTATTGTATTTTTAGGGCATGGAATTATTCCGAAAGTTTTTACGCATTTTATATACAGCAGGCCTCTTTTTTATGGCTGAATCGTATGCAATTGCCCAATATCGCTCCGATATTTTCACTTCTCCGCTCCAAATTCCGTTAAAATTGGCAGGAAATTTCTGTGAAATAAGGTCAAATCACTTCCATTCGGGACTCGATTTCAAAACCAATGGAGCAGAAGGTCAACCGGTATTTTCTGCTTGCGAGGGGTGGATTTCGCGCATAAAAGTTAGCACATCAGGATTCGGACGAGTAGTTTATATCAATCATCCACAAGGTTATACAACGGTTTATGCCCATTTAAGTAGCTTTTGTGATCCTGTTGCTGCTTTAGTTGATTCAATACAACGGGCAAATCAGTCGTACGAAATGGAGTTTTTCCCCGATTCTGCTCGTTTTCCAGTGTTGAAACATCAATTAGTTGGTATTAGCGGTAATTCGGGAGGAAGTCAAGCACCACATTTGCATTTCGAAATACGTGATCGATATTCGGAAGAACCACTAAATCCAATGGGATTTGGATTACCAATTATTGATACGGTAGCTCCAAACATTTCGAAAATTGCTTGGTACGTTGAGCGAAACGGCAATTTTATTCAAGCAGGATCGAATATTGTCAATTCAAACAATTTGTCGGTTATAGATACATTTCATGTTTGTGAAGACGTTTATTATCCCGCTTTTTCGGGAATTGATACCGATAGCTCATCTTCGTTAGGAATATATTCGATCGCTTTTATTGCGGATAAGGATACAATTTACAAAGTAAAATTTGATCGTTTCAATTTTAGCGAATCAAAATTGGTGAACGCATATATCGACTACAAAGAATTGAAGTTACGAAAAAACGAACTACAGCGATGTTTTAAAACGGAAGGAAATACATTCTCTGTTTTTAAGAAAAACAAGAATAGGGGAGTGCAAATCTTAGATTATATTCCTGTTGATTGCCGACTTATCGTTACCGATTTTTATGGCAATTCTTCCTCTTATAATTGGGTTTTTCAAGCCGACAGTATTGCTGATAGTTTATTACGCGATTTCCAATCAGGTTTGACAACACCAAAGTATAATGTTACGGTTTTGAATGGAGGAGAAGTGATTTCAGATCGACTAAAAGTGAATATTCCTCCAGGAGCTATTTATGAAAATGCTCAAATTGATGCTGCAGTTACGATAAAGAAAAACATTCTATCTGTTTCAATTGGTTCACCTTTAATTGCATTACAAAAACCTGTTTCTGTTTCATTAAAACTTAAATCATCTCTTAAATTCAGTTATTGGTTTTCAGAGGTGAATTCCGAAGGAAAACCTAACGGTAACGCCTTTCCGTTAAAGTATTTTAAAGACCATTTGGAAGGAAATTTACGGATGTTCGGAAATTATCGCTTGATGATTGATAGTATGCCACCTAAAATTGTTTCTGTGGTAAAAACTACTGATGCTGTAAAAAAAATAAATCCTGTTTTTGCAGTTAAAATAATGGATGATTTATCGGGTATAAAAAAAGCCGATGCATTTATCAATGGAATTTGGCAACCCTGCGAATGGGATGCAAAGCATGATGCTTTGTTAATTCCGATGTGGCTCGATTGCTCTGGACCAGTAAATGTTGATATTGTAGCAGTAGATTATAGTGGAAATTCGGTCAAAGTGAATAGCTGTTTTTCATATTAATTCTATTTTTATCTTACTGATATCTATCAACTTTTTCGCTTTGTTTTATCATTCTTTTTTCCCCTTTCTCGTTGTACGTTTGTTCCGCTGATCAAAGCATCAGCCATGAAATTATAGTAGTTTCATAGTTTGCAGGTTTGGGGAAAGCTGTACCACGGGTGCAGCTTTCATTTTTATATACGTTATCTTAGCTGATTATGATCGTTTTCTACATTTTAGCCCTTTTAAGTGAAATTGCAGGAACTATTGGGGGATTCGGTTCATCGGTATTCTTTGTTCCTTTGGCATCGTTTTTCTTCGAACCAAAGGTAGTTTTGGGATTAACAGCCTTTTTCCATGTCTTTAGTAATTTGGCGAAGTTGATAATGTTTAGGAAGTTTATTGATAAAAAAATCTTCCTGTTATTCGGATTGCCGAGTGTTATTGGCGTTATTATCGGAGGACTCCTTGCCACTCAAATGTCGTTTTATTACGCTGAGTTAATCATGGGTATATTTCTAGTTTCGTTTTCGTTTTATTTCCTTAAAAACCCTGACGTTCAATTTGAGGCTTCAAAGAAAAATGCCATTACAGGAGGAACAACAGCGGGATTCTTAGCCGGATTAATAGGCACGGGAGGAGCAATTCGTGGTGCAGCAATGGCAGCTTTTAACCTCGAAAAGAATTTCTTTGGAGGTACATCTGCAGCTATCGATATGGGAGTCGATTTTAGTCGATCTGTTATATATTGGGCCGATGGATTTATCAATTCGAGTCATTTGTGGTATTTACCGGGATTAATTATGGTTTCATTCTTAGGAAGTTGGATCGGAAAACTATTGCTAAACAAAATAAGTCAGATTTACTTTCGTAAAATTGTACTGATTTTGGTGGGTATTATTGGAATTGTATCTATCACGAAATTCATCTTATGACAAATACGATATCTGGATTTAATATCCGTTCAAAGGTTTTTGCGGTGCGATTAGTGCTTATCTTCTCTGTAATCATTATGGCAATAAAATTCGTTGCCTATAAGGTTACGATGTCGAATGCCGTGCTTTCCGACGCCCTCGAATCACTTATAAATATTGCTACAAGTTCATTTACGTTATACAGTATTTACTATTCTTCTAAACTCCGAGATCTTGATCATCCTTATGGTCACGGCAAAATTGAATATTTAGCAGTTGGATTTGAAGGAGCATTAATTATTGGTACTGGCATTTATATCCTCTTTAAATCGGGATATAATCTGATTCATCCAAATACTCTTGAAAATGTAGATGAAGGAATCATACTTACAGCTGTTTCGGGATTAGCTATGTACTTTATTGGTACGTACATGAAAAGAAAGGGAAAAGAATTGAATTCACTACCTTTAATAGCCGACGGACAGCATTTCCATGTGGATACATTAACGAGTGTAGGGTTAATTGTAGGATTAGGATTATATCACTTAACTGGACTAGCTTGGATAGATCCTTTATTGGCAATAGCATTAGCTATTCATATTATGATGAGTGGATATAAGCTCACAAAGGAATCTATTGATCGTTTGCTCGATAAAGCTGATGAAGAATCAATAGGAAAAATTGCTAGTTCTCTTCAAAACAATCGTCACGATAATTGGATCGATATTCATAACTTAAGATCACAAAAATTTGGACATTACATTCATGTAGATTGCCACCTTACATTGCCTTTTTACTTGACTTTAGAAAAGGTCCATTCGGAGGTGAAATTGCTCGAAACTGAACTGAATCGTGATTTTGATCATTCTGTTGAATTATTTGTGCATACCGACCCTTGTAATGAGGAATTACCATGTGATATTTGCAGTGTGAAAGATTGTGTGTTCCGTAAGAAGGCTTTTGTGAAAAGCGTTGAGTGGACACAAGCCAATCTCATCATCAATAAAAAACATAAATTGCATTAAGTTAAATCTTAAATTATCAATTCTATGAAACTGATTTTATGTCCAACCGACTTTTCAAAGGGTTCTGAAAATGCGGTTTTGTATGCAGCAGCAATGGCACGCGTTTACAAGAGTAAATTATTATTGATGCATTGCTACGAAACACCTGTTATTTATACAGATGTTACCATCTCTTCGGTGCAGATCGATTACCAAGTAATGTATGAGAATTCGATTAAGGCATTGAAGAAATTTTATGCTAAAATCGCCGACAAACTAAAAGGTGTACCAGTTGAACTTATTATTCAACAAGGATTGCCTTCTGCTCGTACATTAGAAATTGCCATTGAGAAGAAGGTAGATGCGATCTTTTTATCGAGCACTACAACTTCAACCGTTGAACGTTTCTTAATTGGAAGTAATACGGGTCGTATCCTAAAGGAAGCAACTTGTCCGATTATGATTATTCCGCCAAAGGCAAAATTTACCGATTTCAATAAAATCGTTTATACAACAGATTTAACCGAAGAGAATTTATTGAAATCTGAGAAAGTAGTCGACTTGGCGAAAATGTTCCGCGCAGAGATGATTTTCTTAAATGTTGATAATCATTTCTTGGTTCACGATGAAAAGGATCTCGAACGAATAACCACTCGAATTAAACAATTCGTGAAATATCCGAAGATGAGAGGATATGTATGCTCTGATGCAAATATCGCTGACGGAATTACTTTCTTCCTTAAATCCGAAAAAGTTGATTGCTTGGCAATGGCTACGCATCACCGAAATTTCCTTGAATCGATTATCAATCCTTCAATCACGAAAAGGGTAGCCTATAAAACTGATCTACCAATGTTTGTTATAAACGTTGATTAAGCGAAAGTTCAAATCATAAAAAATCCCCTCTAAAAGGGGATTTTTTTATTTTATCATTATGCTGGTGGTTCGATTTGTTTCTTGAGAAGTTCGACCGGATTGGTAATGACTTATTTTGTGCTTCTTACAGCAATCATCTTCTTCATTCCGTAGAATGGTGCCACGTTGGATTAAAAACAGAGCCAAAGCGATCGCAATGACAGGAGAAAGCTTATTTACGAATGTCCTTGCTTTAATACTAATAATGCTACCTGAAAGTGAAATCAATAGCATCATTGGTAAGGTTCCTATTCCGAATAAGAACATGTACAATCCTCCGTTAAGAATACTACCAGAACTAACGGCTGCTGCCATTGCCAAGTAGACAAATCCACATGGCAATATTCCATTTAATAATCCGACAAAAAACAATGAAGAGTAGGAGTGTTGCTTAAGAAGGAATCCCAATTTCTTTTTTACGTGATAGGAAGCTCCAACTAAATTTCCATTGATCCTCTTCAATATCGAATCGTTTGAAAACAATACCACAAGGATTATAAGAACTCCGGCAACAATGCTAATGTCGCTTTGTAATCCTTTAATTGAAAACGTATGTCCAATTATGCCAGCTATTAATCCTAATATGGAATAGGTAACGGTTCTTCCGAAGTTATAAAGTAATCTCCCCGCCAAAAGCGATTGATTAGTGCTTCCAGGAGTCGGCAATGCCAACGCCAATGGTCCACACATTCCCGCACAGTGAAAACTGCCGAAAAACCCTACCGATAAAGCCGATATAAGATAGAAATCCATCACTTATTGAATATGAACTTTGTCTTCTTGGTAGAAAGGTTTGCCATCGGCATTCCAATATATCTGAACTTTCCAGTATCCTTTACTCAACTTTTCTGACTGAATTTTTTGAACGCCAGAAGCTAATTCAACAGGCACGCTAAAGTCGAGATTTTTATTATCAGGACGAAAGAAGGTGATTTTTCCATCAACCTTTGAATTTGCATAGGCTGAAGGAAATTGAATCTCTGCAGAACCAAGTGCTGCATTAATCACCAGCTTATTCTCTGGATGATTACTGTTTTGCATTCGGTTATATTGATCCTGAAAATTAACTTCTTTCTCATAGTAATTCTCCGTAACGAGCTCAACTTTTTGCTGAGAAGCTTTGTATACCATAGTTAATATTCCTACGATAAATAAGCTATACAATATCAATATTTTATATCCCCAGTTCATTTTGATTTTATTTTACAGGTCCAATAAAATTAGTGTTAATTTCATCAACAAGTTTGTCTCCAGATTTAACAAGAATTTTAATTTTCAATTTAGATACTTTAATATTCTCTTGATCAATTATAACGAAGAACTCTCCATCTTTTACATCTTGCGGTTCTAAGCTTTGAATTCCATCACCAACCCACTTTATAGACCCCTTTGGCTCTACTAATTCAAGTGTAATTGGGAATTTATTAAATGTTTTGTTTACAACATTTATATTGTAAAGGTTAGAGTAGGAGTGATCACTTTGTTTTTGATAAATCATACCCGGAGTTCTCAATACTATTGCTTCTACATCAGTTCTAATCGATAATAATGTGATCAAGGTACCAAACAAAATCGTTAATACAATACTATAACCGATAATTCTAGTAGTTACTTTAAATTTTTTTCCTGTTGCAATTGCTTCTTCACTAGTATAACGTATTAACCCTTTTGGTTTATTTACTTTTTCCATGATAGAATCACAAGCATCGATACAAGCTGTACAGTTTACACATTCTAATTGAGTACCATTTCGTATATCAATACCTGTAGGACAAACTTGCACACAGGCGTGGCAATCGATACAATCGCCAGTTTTATTTTCTTTAACTTTTCCTCTAGGTTCTCCACGTTTGTAGTCGTACCCGATTACAACTGAGTTCTTATCAAGTAATACTCCTTGCAATCTTCCATAAGGACAAACAATTAAACATGCTTGTTCACGGAATTTCATATAAACCCCGAAGAACACTCCGGTGAATACTAGTATTGCTATTAGTCCTCCGCTATGCTTTGAAGGATCATCGGTCATTATGGCTTTAAGTTCATCGATGCCGATAATATAAGCTAAGAAGGTATTCGCTATTAAGAAGGAAATCACAAAAAATATGGATGCCTTCAATAATTTTTTTCCCATTTTCTGGGGACTCATTGGCGCAGCTTTTAATGCCTTTTGTTGCATAAAATCGCCTTCAATGAGATATTCTATTTTCCGGAATACCATCTCCATAAAGATGGTTTGAGGGCAAGCCCATCCGCACCAAAGTCTTCCGAACAATGCGGTGAAAAGGATAATGAAAACAATAAACGTGAGCATCGCAAGCACGAACAGGTGGAAATCCTGTGGCCAGAATGCAATTCCGAAGATGATAAATTTACGTTCCAAGATGTTAAATAACATCAGTGGGTGTCCGTTAATTTTCATAAACGGTCCGCCAAACAAAAGTATTAGCAGAATTGAACTTACAATTGTTCTTTTGTTATAAAAAGGTCCTTTAGGCTTCTTAGGGAAGATCCAATTTCGGTTACCATCTTTATTGATAGTTGCTATGCTATCGCGGAAAGATTCCTGGTCTTTTCTTCCGGCAGCTTCGGATGAGATGCTCACGTTATTTTATTTGATAGTTTTATTTAGTTGTTGCCGTAGCAGTACTATCAGCAGCAGGGGCAGCAGCAGTGCTATCCTTTGGAGCTGAATCGTCAACCCACTTGTCACCTTGTGGGTCTTTGCCATTGGCAGGTTTTGTTCCTTGTAAACTTAATACGAAGCTCGCTACTTCCTGAATTTTCTTAGGAGATAATTGAGCTTTCCAGCTGATCATTCCTTTAGTAGGAACTCCGTTTGTTACAGTAGTGAATACGTTTTTAATTCCACCGCCATGAATCCAGAATTCGTCAGTTAAATTTGGACCAACTGATCCTTCTCCATTTTGCCCATGACAAGCCACACAATTTTTCATAAATGTTTCTTTTCCAGCTGCAATTGCTTCAGGAGTGTTTAACAATTTTACATTGTCAGCTGTAACCATGTCCGCCATTTTAGCATTACGCTCTTTTTGTTGAGCTTCCGCTTGTGCAACCTCGTTATTATACTCTTGAGCTTGCGAAGGTCCTGTACCTAAAACTTGGTAGTTAATTACGTAAACGAAAGCGAAAATAATAGTGAGGTAGAATCCCCAAACCCACCATGGTGGAAGTGCGTTGTCTAATTCGCGAATACCATCGTAGTCATGGTTTAACATAACGTCAGCTTCTCTCTCTACAGGAACCGCTTTTGTTAAGAATTTACGGTCGATAATTTGCCAGAAGGTTTCTTTTGATTCTTCAGCAACTATTGCTTGCTCTGCTTTTGCTGCTTCTGCAGGAACCATTCCTTTCGTAATTGTTTTAATTACTCTTGCCATTACAACAATAGCAATAAACATTACGATGAATAGAAATGCGATATAGTAAAAGCTCCAATTGTAGAATATAGTTGGAATTTCTCCCGATGGTGCTGCAGTAGCGGCAGAATCTGCCGGAGCCTGAGCCATTAAGCTGCCTGTAGTTAACAGGCAAAGCATTAATAATTGTATGATACGATATTTATTTTTCATACTGTGATTTTTTAAGCGTTGGAATCTTCGTTTGATTGAAGTGGTAGTTGGCTAAGTGTTTCCATTTCTTTCTTGTCAGCTTTCGTTACATATAGAATTAGTGTAACAAAAAAGACAAAGAATACGATTAGTGAAAACATCGGATAGATACCAACACCTGCAATTTGTTCTAAATATTGACGAAACATAATTTCTCTTTTTTAGTGTTAGTTAGCTCCAGCAATTTTTTCTGCCTTGATGTCAGTTCCTAGTCGTTGTAAGTATGCTATTAGCGCAACTAATTCTTTATTGCTTTCAATTCCAGCTCCGCTTGCTTTTAAATCAGCTGCAATCGCATTTGCTTGTTGCATTAAGTCTGCATTAGCTTGTTGATCGTATCCTGCAGGATAAGGTACTCCTAATGTGATCATAGCTCTGATCTTAGCAGGTGTAGATGCTGTATCTAAATTGTTTTCTGATAGGAATTCGTAAGGTGGCATGATAGATCCTGGAGACATTGTGCGTGGGTCAATCATGTGGTGATAGTGCCATACGTTAGGATATTTTCCTCCAACACGTAATAAATCTGGACCAGTACGTTTCGATCCCCATTGGAATGGATGATCATAAATGTATTCTCCTGCTTTCGCATATTCTCCATAACGCTCTGTTTCATGACGGAACGGACGAACCATTTGTGAGTGACATGTATAACATCCTTCTCTGATGTAAATATCACGTCCTTGTAATTCAAGTGGAGTGTAAGGTTTTACGCTCGCAATTGTAGGGATATTTGATTTGATCATGAATGTAGGAATCATTTCTACCATACCACCAATCAAAATCAAGACTGTACTTAATAATAACATTTGAACAGGACGACGTTCAATCCAACGATGCCAGTGACCTGTAGGCTCAACAGTTAATTTTTCTAATGCAGGTGCTTCAGCAGCTTCTTCAGCTAATAAATTACCTGTACTCATCGTTTTAACTAAGTTGTAAACCATTACAATTGCTCCTGATAAGTAAAGCATACCACCAAATGCACGTAGTTTATACATCGGCATTAATTGCGTTACTGTTTCAAGGAAGTTTGGATAACGTAATACTCCGTCCGGTGTAAATTCTTGCCACATGAAATATTGTGTGAATCCAGCCCAATACATAGGTACTGTATAGAATAAAATACCTAAGGTAGCAATCCAGAAGTGGAAGCTTGCCATTTTAGCTGAATACAGTTTAGTTTGGAAAATTCGTGGTATTAACCAGTATAAAATACCGAAGGTTAACATACCGTTCCAACCTAATCCACCAATGTGTACGTGGGCAATTGTCCAATCTGTAAAGTGTGAAATTGCATTTACTGATTTTAATGATAACATCGGTCCTTCGAAAGTCGACATACCATAAGCTGTAATCGCTACAACCATGAACTTTAATACTACGTCTTCACGTACTTTATCCCATGCACCACGAAGCGTAAGTAATCCGTTGATCATACCTCCCCAAGATGGAGCAATTAACATGATTGAGAATACTGTTCCTAATGATTGTGCCCAATCAGGTAAAGCTGTATATAATAAGTGGTGTGGACCTGCCCAAATGTAAAGGAAGATCAATGCCCAGAAGTGGATAATCGATAAGCGGTACGAATACACAGGACGATTAGCTGCCTTCGGAACGAAATAATACATCAATCCTAAATAAGGAGTTGTTAAGAAGAATGCAACCGCATTGTGTCCATACCACCATTGTACTAACGCATCTTGAACACCTGCATATACTGAATAACTTTTCAGAATGCTAACAGGGATTTCAATGCTGTTTACAATGTGTAATACAGCAACCGTTACAACCGTCGCAATGTAGAACCAAATGGCTACATATAAGTGACGCTCTCTTCTTTTAATGATTGTACCAAACATGTTGATACCAAATATTACCCAAACTACTGCAATCAGAATGTCAATTGGCCATTCTAATTCAGCATACTCTTTTCCGGTAGTATGTCCCGTGAGTAATGTTAATGCGGCAAGTACGATAATCGACTGCCATCCCCAGAAGTGAAGCTTACTAAGTACATCACTAAACATTCTGGCTTTGCATAACCTTTGCAAAGAGTAATATAACCCCATGTAGATTCCGTTACCAACGAAAGCAAAAATGATTGCGTTGGTGTGAACCGGACGAACGCGTCCAAAGGTTAGTAACTCTCCGAAGTTAAGGCCGGGGAAGGGAATTTGCAACGCAGCTATTAAGCCGACTAACATGCCTACGATACCCCATACCATAGTGGCAACTGCGAAATTGCGCACTATGCGGTTATCATAACTAAACTTTTCGATAGTCATAAAATGTTAAGATTTAGAATTGTTATCAGATTGGTTATTGTCTTCGTCGAATAATATACGTACCGCAGGCGATACGTCGTCTTCATATTGTCCTGATTTAACGGACCATAAAAAGGCTATCAGAAATCCGGTAGCCACTAAAAGACTAGCGGTGATTAATATCAGTATTACTTTCATAGCGTTCACAAAACTAAAGGCACTAGCCTATGTAATAAATGATGGCAATTAGGATTTGAAGTGATAATAGTCAGTAATTAGATGTTGCACTATCTAAGTTTTAACCTTCTTGCTTTTATTGAACTTGCTATCACTGTGTATATTACCAGTGATGATGTACTAATCGGCATTAAGATGGCAGCTATAACTGGCGATAAAGTTCCTTGTACCGCAAACCATAGTCCTAATGCATTGTAGAATAATGATATAATGAAACTAATTATAATGATTCTTTGTCCCGCCTTGGCAAATCGTATTACTTCCGGTAATTTATTGAAGTGCTGTCCTAAAATAATTCCGTCGCAAGCAGGAGTGAAGTTGTTGATGTCGGATGATAATGCTATTCCAACATTACTTTGCATTAATGCTCCAGCGTCGTTTAATCCGTCTCCAACCATCATTACTTTGTTTCCATGATCTTGAAGCGACTTAATATAATTAAGCTTGTCGGATGGTTGTTGGTTGAATAAAAGGTGTGAATTCTTATTCAGCATTTTTTCTAAATACGGACGCTCTCCTTCGTGATCACCGCTAATTACCGAGAGTTGGAAGTTGTTAGCTGTTAGTTTATCTGCAACTTCTTTTACCGATGATCGGTATTTATTTCTGAATAGGAAATACCCCTTTGTATCGTCGTTAATACGAACATATACCCGAGAATTTTTGAAATCTGTATTGTCGAATATATTCCTTCCGGCAAACTGAAGATTTCCGATTCTTAAATAATTTCCGTTCACATAGCCTTCTACTCCTGAACCTGGTATCTCTATAATATTGTCGATTGCATCGTGATTAGAGAATGGCTTAAGTTGCTTGCATATCATTATACTTAATGGATGCGATGAACTGGAGGCTATACTGAAAATATTACGGTATTCTTCGTCACTTAATTGATCACCGTGAAATTCAACATCAGTGCTTTCAGGTTCTGTAAGCGTTCCTGTTTTGTCAAATACTACAGAGTTAATATCCGCTAGACGTTCTATAACGTCGGCATTTCTAAGGTAAATTCCTTTCTTGCCTAAAATGCGTAGCATATTCCCGAATGTGAAAGGAGCAGAGAGTGCCAATGCACATGCACATGCTATTACTAATACTGCTGTGAAGGCATTAATCGCTCTTGTTACATCTGTATTATACCAATAGGCAAAAGACGTAACAGCTATTGTAATCGTTCCTAATACAAACCATCGGCTGATGGCACTAACCATTTTCTGGAATCCGCTCTTACGACTGCTTTTATCCGGTAATTGATTCCATAGTTGTGTAAGGTAGCTATGCGATATTTCTTGTTGTACTAATACGTCGATTGGGCCTCTTAATAATCGTCCGCCGGCAAAAATCCGTTCTCCTTTATCAACGTTTACAGGAGTCGATTCTCCCGAAACAAAGCTGTAATCAATTTCAGCGCGATCACTTAATAATAATACGTCGGCAGGAATAATTTCTTGGTTCCTGATTTTAAGGCGATCATTAATTTCTATTTCATTTACCGGAATAGTTTGTTCCGTTTGTCCGCGGTAGCGAGTTACGGCAATAGGGAAGTAGCTCTTATAGTCGCGGTCGAATGATAACCATTCATAGGTTTTGTCTTGGAAGTTTCTGCCGATTAACATGAAAAAAACCAGTCCTGTCATACTATCAAAATATCCTGCTCCTGTACCCGAAAAGATTTCGTAGGTACTTCGTATAAACATTGCTACAATTCCAATAGCAATCGGCACATCTATATTTATTGCACGCTGACGAATACTTCTAATTGTATTCAAATGAAATTCACTTGCCGAATAGAAGAATACTGGTAAGGCTAATACGAAATTTAAATAGCCGAATACTTTTCGGAAATCTTCTCCAGTGTATACTCCTCCCGAAAAATACTCGGGAAAACTAAGTAACATAATATTACCAAAGGCAAAACCAGCTAAACCGATCTTTAATACTCGTGTCCGTACCTTTTTCTTTTTCTCTACTTTGTCTACTTGATCTAGATTAAGCTCGGGTTCGTAGCCAATAATGGATAATTGTTCAACGATCTTCCTGACATTCGTTTGATCAGGTTTATATACTATGAGTAATTCTTTTTGAATAAAATCTACTTTCGACCTAACGATGCCTTTGTCGATTTTTTGCAAATGCTCTAGTAACCAAATACAACTGCTACAATGCATATTCGGGACGTGAAAGCGCAAATGAGCCGTTTCGGCATCTCTGAATTTGATTAGCTTTTGCTGAATCCTTTCATCATCGAGATAGGCATATCTTTCCCCTAATACAACGTTTTTGCGAGTGGTTCCGGGGTTATCGCTTAAATCGTAATAATTACAAAGTTGGTTTTCATTTAATACTTCGTATACTAGTTTGCAACCGGGACAACAAAATGATTTTTCATCATATATAGTAGTATCCTCAACACAATCTTCTCCACAGTGGTAACATTTAACTTTCTGATCAATCTTCAGGTTTGCCATGACAAATCTTATTTAATGTGCAAGATTAACTAAGGTGCATGCATAATTGTATGACAAAAATCAGTACAAACCTTGATGCTACTCAATTATGATATTTACTATTTGGCACCATAACTATTATCATTTTCAATTCGTTAAATGGAATCTACTTTTGAATCATCAAATTAAAAATGTTATGTCACCTTCATTCCATTTAATAGCCAATGCCTTTCCGGCAGCCGTTGTTTTAACGGGTGCTTTTATATTGCTGATAGGTTTTTTGATACACTCACATCAAATGCAGAAAACAGCATTAATTACAATGGTTATTGCTGCACTGTTTTCAATATTCGTTGTACTGGCAGGCTATTCGGCTAAAGAACAAATCAGAAAATCAAATCCCGAAAAAATTGCTTCAATTAATGTGCATGAGGAAAAGGCTCAATCAGCTTTTGTGATGATGGAAATACTTGGCATATTAGCTATAGTTACTGTATATCAATTAAATAAACATAATTCAGTTTCGTCTTCGTTAATAATGCTCTGTATGATTCTATCATTCGTGGTAGGATATGCAATGATTGTATCAATACAATCGGGGATATCATTAAACCATCAAATTGTTCAATTAAACGAATAATATCTATGGCACTGATTTTTGTCATTTGTTGTTTGGAGGGTTTCCCGCACATTTGTTGATTAATTAGCGCCAAAAATATTCTCACACAAAATTATATGTATTTTAACCCAAAAGAAGATGCACTTATGCGATTAACCATTGGAGGTGATACACGACTATCTTCTTTGCAAAGCGATTTCAATAATTATTTTCCATATCTGAAAATTGAATTTTTCAAAATCCCACATAGAATAGGTGAGGCCCTGGCAAAAAATTTGATTTACGATAAAAATAAAATGGTTCGTGATTGCAGATTGATCAAAAGTGAAGGTGTTCTTGAATTTAGCAATTCAATGACCGTTTCTGATTTCGAAGATAAATTTCAAAAGGAATTCGGCTTATCTGTTCAGGTATTCCGCCGTTCAGGCAATGTTTGGTTAGAAACTTCTGCTACCGACAGCTGGACACTCGAACAACAAAATAGCGAGGGAGCCGAGTTATCTTCAGGATTATAGTGAGTGCCGGTGTTTTTCTGACCGGGAATTTTTCAAAGTTATGCAGTATTACAAAATAAGAAAGCCGATTCATTTGAACCGGCTTTTTTATGCTCTTTACTTTTATACTTATGCTTTCAGATTTCTTAATTTCTGATCATTTAGCAATTTAATTTTTCCGTCTTTGATTTCAATTAGCTTTTCTTCTTTGAAATCACTTAAAGTACGAATTAAGGATTCAGTTGCTGTCCCTACAATATTCGCCAAATCTTCACGTGCTATGGCCATTGAAAATGGCTGTCCACCGTTTGTATTATTGTATTTGTCTTGTAATAAAATTAAAGCTTCTGCTGTACGCTTTCTTACAGAACTATATGCTAATTCTAATAATCGTTCTTGTTTGTCGATCACTCCTTTGGTAAGGATCTTCAAGAAGTTTTTCGTTACGGCATGGTTGCCAAATACTAGGTTAAAGAACTCTTCTTTCGGAATGAATATGATCTCTGTTTCTTCTAATGTTTCAGCAGATTCAACATATGGCTTCTCTTCTAATAATGCTACGTAGCCAAAGAAATCACCTTCTTTTAATAGGTCAGTAATTAGCTCTTTTCCGTATTCGTGTGTCTTGTAGATTTTAACTTTCCCGTATTTTACGTAGTAGAGCCCGTTAGGGTAGTGGTGCTCTTGATAAATTCGTTCTTTCTTTTTGTAATGATTTACTTTCTTACCATCAAGGAATTTCTTTAATGCATTTTCTCCGGCAATATCACTAATGAAACTACTTAGTCCGTCGAAGTCTTTGTTGTATTCTTTCTTTAATGCTTCTGCCTTACGAATGCGACTTTCCACTGCGTTCAATAATTCAGTTTTGTCGAATGGCTTGGTGATATAATCGTCAGCGCCCATCTCCATTCCTTTACGCATATCACTACGCTCAGCTTTCGCCGTTAGGAAAATGAATGGGACTGATGAAAGCTCAGGATCTTTACTTAATAAATGAAGCACTCCGTATCCGTCTAATCCGGGCATCATAATGTCGCATATAATTAAATCAGGTTTCTCCTGACGCGCAATTTCAACACCTTCTTTCCCGTCGGGCGCTGTAAATACCTGATAATTGGCTAGCTCCAAAATCTCGGATGTATTTTCTCTAACATCGAGATTATCTTCTATTAATAAAATCTTTTTCATAGTCATGTTTTAATGTTGTTGATTGGGAAAAGTTATTTGGATCGACGTACCTTCATTTAATTTACTTCTTAAATGTAAGTGCCCTTTCATTAAATCGATGTAGTTTCCTACAATATGTAATCCAAGGCCTGTACCTTGTATGTTAAATGCATTTTTCCCTCGGTAAAATCTTTCAAACAAGTGTTTTTGATCATCATCGCTGATTCCCATTCCTTCGTCTTTTACTTCGAGTACACTCTGACTTTCATTCACAATACAACTTACATAGATGTTCTTATTCTCGGTTGAGAATTTAATTGCATTGCTGATTAAATTGATCAAGATGTTCTTTATCAATTTCGGATCCAAATACACTACTTCAGCTCCTGAATAGGTAAATACTATTTTCTGATTTAGTTTCGCATTTAACAGCATGTCACTGTTAATTTCTTCAATCAAATCTTTTAAATTGAACTTAATAAAGTCGGCATGTATTTTTCCTTCTTCCAGCTTACTGATAGAGAGGAAGTCACTCAAAATATCATTAAGATTATTTACCGCAGATTTAATGCGGTGAATATGCTTCGTCTTTTTCTCTTCTTGCTCGGGTTTGTTGTATTCCGATATTAAACTGGCCGACGATAAAATCGTAGTTAATGGCGTCCTGAATTCATGCGATGCCATTGATATAAATCGTGATTTTAAGTCGTTAAGATCTTTTTCTTTCTCTAATGCCTGACTTAATTCTGTTCGTGAGCGCTCTAATTCTCTTATTGCTTCTTGTAATACTTTCGTACGGTCTGATACTTTCTTCTCTAATTCTTCATTAGTGCGAATAAGTGCCGCAGCTACTTTCTCAAGTTCTTTTTGCTTCTCATGTACCGATGCTTCAATTTGCTTTCGGACCGATATATCAATTAAAAAGGCGATCACAAATTTTTCGCCTTCTTTTAACAACGGACTTAAACTAATCTCGATAGGGAATAAACTACCATCCTTGCGCTTTGCATAGAGGTCTAATCCTAATCCCATCGGACGAGCATGAGGACTCTCAATAAATTGATTCCTGTGCGAAGCATGACGGTGATGAATATGGTCGGGGACCATAATATCAATATTCTTGCCCACTAGTTCATTTAATTCATAGCCAAACATTTTGGCACATGAAGGATTTATCAAGTGAATTATTCCAATTGAATCGGAGATGATTATCCCTTCGGTTGCATGCTTAAAAAGCGCATCTAACAGCTCTATTTTCTCGAAGTCGCTCATAAATTAGTTTTTCCTGTCGGGTATGGCAGTAAAAATAATGGATTAATGTTATTAATCAACGCTTCGTGAAAATAGTAATACACTATCACGCGTTGTTACTTTTTAATGTGCTGAATCCAATGATTGAGTACAACGGACAAAGACCGGCTGCACCTGTTACAAATGGAATTAATCCTAAAACTGCCAGAGCTGAGTTTTGATAGATAAAGATTGAGGCAATAACAACGCCTAATACCAAACGAATTACTCGATCATTGGAACTGAGATTTGCTTTCATAATTTGCGGGTTTTGATTGGCCAAATGTAGGATGGAGCAACCGTGACCGTAAAAACTTCCGTCAGTAAAGCAGCTGATATTTATCAGTTATACCTCAAATGACTCACCTAAATCAGGTATATGAATATGCTGGAACCCTTTCTCCATCAGCTTAATACGAAATTCAGCAAGGGCCTCTTCTTCACCATGAACCATAAAGTATTTTTTCACCTTTTCGGGATCTTGGCACGATAAATATTTCAACAGTTCGGCATAATCGGCATGCGCTGAATAGGAATCTATGACTTCTACTTTTGCTTTTACCGAATATAACTCACCAAAAATTTTGACTTCCGGCGAACCGTCTTTCAACTTTCCACCAAGACTATTTGGAGTAACATAACCCACAATCAAAATAGTGTTTTTGGGGTCTTCTATGTTGTTTTTGATATGATGCTTAATCCTTCCAGCTTCCATCATACCCGATGCTGATATAATAATGCACGGCTCCGGAAAATCGTTTAGCGCCTTAGAATCTTCTACGTCTCTTATATAAAACACTTCGTCGTATCCGAAAGGGTCTGAATCCTTTTTCATGTATTCTAATATCTCGGGATTAAACGACTCAGTATGCTTTCGCATGATCTCGGTTGCGTTAATGGCTAATGGTGAGTCGACATACACCGGTATATGTGGCATCTTACCAGCCGTATGAGCTCTATCTAGAGCATAAACAACTTCCTGCGTCCTTCCTAAGCTAAACGCAGGGATTATAAGCTTTCCTTTGCGTTCAACACAGGTATCTTGAACTATTTTCATTAAACGCTCTTCAGCATCAACTGTATGCTCGTGAAGCCTATTCCCATAGGTGGTTTCGCATATAATGATATCCGCTTGCGGAAATTCTTGTGGAGCTCTTAGTATGATGTCGTTATACCTTCCTACATCTCCTGAAAAAAAGACTTTTTTTGTGCTCCCTTTTTCATCTATTTCAAGGTTTACTGCAGCACTTCCAAGGATATGTCCTGAGTCGGTGAAGTGAAAGCGAATATGATCGTCGATTAGTGTTACTTCATTGTATTTTACCGGGACAAATTGTCGCATGGCTTGCTTCACATCTTCTTCTGTGTAAATAGGAGAGAGTGGGGCTTGTCCTTTTTTGATCCTTCGTTTATTTAAATACGTAATATCACTTTCTTGAATATGAGCACTGTCGGCTAACATTACTCTGCATAAATCGATGGTTGCAGGTGTAGCGTAAATCGGACCTGTATATCCGGTTTTTACTAATTGCGGAATATTTCCAGCATGATCGGTATGCGCATGAGAAAGAATCATGTAGTCGATTGTGCTTGGGTCGAACCCAAAATGGCGATTTAGATATTCATTGTCGGAACCCTTGCTTTGAAATAATCCACAATCAAGCAATAAATTCTTCTTCTTTTCGGTTGTAATTAAGTGCTTACTACCGGTAACTGTTTTCGCCGCTCCGTAAAATGTAATCTTCATGCAACGAAGTTAAAATATTCTTGAATCTATCAATGAAATTTCAATTCATTATTATTGTACTATGAAGTTTGGATTGCTGCTGTGGATACTCATATTCACAACCATTACAGTTTTATTTGCTCAAGAAGCGTCGGATATCTATTGGCGAAAACCCGATCAACTAACGTTAAATGACTTTAAGAAAGATAGCGTCTCACGACGTAAAGAACGTAAGTTAGGAGCCGATCGTCGTCATGTTTTACAGGGATTTATTTTTACCGGCATCCGATTTCAGTTCGAACAAACGGGTAAGCATATTGAATATACCGTGCAGGCGTATATGAATCCCGATGAATCGTGGCTTCGGAAAAAAGATGATGTTCAAACGTTAATGCACGAACAAGGGCATTTTAATATTACAGAGATTTATGCTCGTAAAATCCGCAAAGAGATATCTAAAATAAATGACCCGCAACGTGCAAAAAAGAAATACCGCGATTTGTTCGACGAATTATTAAAGACACAAAAACGTTTCGATGCCGATAATAAAGACGAGTCGGGGGTAAGTGATTTTTGGATCGAAAAGATCAATGACGAATTATTAGAATACAGTCCGTATTCCGATATCAAAGTAATAATAAATTAATTTATCGTAATACTACTTCTGTTGCCCCTGCGCCGTAGCGCGTAAAATCGGCATCCTTATATTTTATATGCAAGTTACGCAACTCTTCTCTCAAGGCAGCTTTTAATTTTCCATTTCCCACTCCGTGGATAAATACAATACTTTGCGCTTTCGAGAGCATCGCTTTATCGAGTGTTTTGTGAAAATGATTCAGTTGAATTTGCATGATTTCTCCATTCGATAATCCCGCCGGTTCATTAATGAGTTCTTCTATATGCAAATCGATTTCGTGATTTACAGGTGATAAACCAAAGCGTTGAAGTGTATTGTCGGGCGATTTTTTAGTTGGCTCTAAAACGACTTTCTTCATTGAGCCTGATTTCATGCTGTCGGACTTAAATTTCTCCATTAAACCGCTTAATTCTTCCTCTGACTCGATTACGGGTTCTCCGTTATGGATTTCCTGTAATACAGAGAAGCAGAAAGGGGATTGAAGTTTTGGGAAATTTTGGAAGAGAGTAGGTAGCTCAAAAGGAAATGATTTTAATAGACGCGGACGAGATGTACTTTCTGAGCTTCTGTATAATAACGCTTCAATAATGATTCCGTCGTAATCAATGATTTGATCACGCTTTATAGTTGCAACTTCAGCAGAAGTCCCCGGTAGTAAATGTAAAGCCCCTAAGCCAGTACGTTTATTGGCTTTGTGAGTGTAAATCGCTGCAAGAACATCGTCGTCGCTACCATTCACCAATCGTAGGTTAATGTTTCCTGATAGTACTTGTCCTGAGTCGGGAATGATGGCTAAAGCTATTTTATTTTTCATCTGAAATGCATTAGTATAATCTGAAATGAACGGTTTTTCAGAATTACTTTTCGATGCATCGGGTTTCGATTGCTCTTTTGGCACCGTTAAAATCGAGTTTTTAATCACTAACTCACGGGCAGTAACTTCTATAGGAAAGCCGTCTTCAATTTCAACTACAATCATGCCGTTAGGCTTAACCGTTACAATGGTTCCTTCTTGCTTTTCATTCACAAAACTTACTTTATCGCCGGGCTGAAACATGATCTTTTATTTTTTGCAAAGTTAATGCGAATGCGGCTCAAACTGCGATTTTTCATCAAAATTTGGATGATTGAATAATTGTTCATTAATTTTGCAGCATCAATGGCACGTCACCGCGATTATACCAAGATAGAGCAAATATTCGAGTCCACATTAAAGTTGGTACTCGAAAAAGGCTTTGCGGGATTAAAAATGGCGGAAGTAGCTAAGGAAGCTAATCTGGCAACGGGAACAGTTTACATCTACTTTAAAGATAAAGACGATTTAATCAATCAGCTTTATTTGTTTTTGAAACGACGTAAAACTATTCTTTTTTTACAGGGAATCGACCAAAAAGAGGACTTCGATTTGGTCTTGAAAAAGATCTGGTTTGCATATTTCGAAGTTACTATGCAGCATGTAAATGAGTCCGCCTTCCTCGAGCAATATTACCGTTCACCATTCCTAAAATCAAATGTAAAAGAAGAGAGTAAACAGATATTAAAACCTATTTACGATCTTCTAGAAAGAGGAGTGAAGGAAGGTAAGTTACATTCAGTAAATGTGGAGATTTTGTTATCGCAAATCGTAGGACCTATTCACGAAATGATTCGCGCTTATCACGATGGTGCTGTAGAAATTAATGCAGAAACTATGAACCAGTTATATCAACTGGTAATGAGGGGAATTAAGGCTTAAAAAAATTTAAATTTTAAATGAATAAATATTCAATTATGAAAAAGACAATTGTTATTACCGGCGCATCCTCTGGAATAGGGAAATCCATAGCTATGTTATTTGCGGCGAAAGGGTGGAATGTAGCAGCAACGATGAGAAATCCCTCGAAAACCTCTGATTTCGATTCCATTTCATCGATTAAAAAATACTCCCTTGATGTCACTTCGGAATCATCAATTTCAGAGGCATTTAATGCTATCATGAATGATTTTTCAAGTATTGATGTAGTAGTTAACAATGCTGGCTACGGAGCTACTGGAATTTTTGAAAAATCGACCGACGAACAAGTGCGCCGTCAATTCGATACTAACGTATTCGGACTAATGAATGTGACCCGCGAAGCATTACGCTATTTCCGTAACGCAAAAAACGGAACAATAATCAATATTACTTCAATGGGTGGATTGATCACTTTTCCTTTCTACTCGGTCTACCACGGAACAAAATGGGCTGTAGAAGGCTTTTCTGAATCATTAGCCTTCGAATTACGTCATTTAAATATCAAGGTGAAATGTGTCGAGCCTGGAGCCATTAAAACCGATTTTTACGATCGATCAATGGATTTATTCAAAAACCCTTCCATCACCGATTACGACCGATACGAAGAGGTAGTATTTAAGAATACGCAACAAGCAGGGAAAGATGCACCCGGTCCGGAAGTCGTTGCCCAAACAGTTTACAAAGCAGCTACCGACAATTCCAACAAACTTCGCTATCCTGTAGGTGGTTTATCTCCGATCCTGCTAATGCTACGCAAATTGCTTCCATTATCATGGTTCACAAAAATAGTAGCCTCTCAAGTAGAGAAAGGCTTTAAATAGTCAAAGGAAATATTAGATATCTTTTATTGCCGATCAACAATATATAACGAAGGTTAGATTTTGTTGATCGGTTCTTTTTCGTCTATTTGAAAAAAAATATTTTATGACGAAAATAGGCTCAAATCACAAGCGGATTTTAAGGGTAATTTCATTACTATTTTTCTCCTTTTTTATTAATCCCACTTATTTGTCAGCACAATGCGTTTCGGGAGGTATGTGGCAAAATTTCACTCCTACCTGCACAGGTGCAGCGCAGCTAATAACTTCAGCAGGTTATGCCGGCGAATACGATGCAGTTAACTTAACTGCCGGTGTGTACTATAAATTTGATTGTTCTGCACAAACTGATATCATCACCATTACCGATAACGCCAATTCAATTTTAGCTTGGGGAATTGCTTCAGTAATTTTTAAGCCAACCGTATCAGGTGTATATCGCTTCTACGATCATACTACATCTTGTGGAAGTCAATTTGTAAATCGTTCGAGATTTATAAGTTGCAATTTCACTCCTCAACCATGCATTACTAGTCCTTATGGTCAATATCCTGCCGCAGTTTTCACTCCAATTTGTACCCTAGGAGATCAAATTATTACCACCGCAGCCTTTGCAGGAGATTACAGTATGGTTTCGCTAACATCAAACCAAATTATAACATTTAAAAGTTCATTGACTACTGATGTAATCACAATTACGAATGGAAATGCATCAACTATATTCGTATGTGCATTAGGTCAAGTTACATTTACGGCACCATACTCCGGACAATTCCGTTTTTACACTCATCTGTCGGGTTGTGGAACTGCAGCAGTAAGTCGAACACGATCGGTATCGGTTCCTGCACCTATAGTTCCTTCGATTAGCATTTCGGCCTCTTCCACTTCCATTTGCGCTGGGACATCAGTTACTTTTACAGCGACAGCAACTAACGGAGGTTCTGCACCTTCTTATCAGTGGATAGTCGACGGAAATAATGTAGGTACTAACAGTAATGTATATACTACCACTTCTTTAACGAATGGCGCGAAAGTTTCGTGTAGAATGTCGCCAAATAACTTTTGCCAAACAGCAAATACTGTCAATTCGAATAATATAGTAATAACAGTAACGACGCCTATTGTGCCTTCTGTTACAATATCAGCTGACCAAACAACAATTTGTACTGGAAACACTATTTCTTTCACAGCATCACCAGTTAACGGAGGATTTTTCCCTTCCTATCAATGGAAAATAGGAGGGGCGAATGTAGGTACCAACAGTAATACCTATTCAACTGCTTCAATTGCGAATGGTGAAGTTGTAACTTGTGTAATGACAGCTACAAATACTTGTCAAAATCCTTCGGTAGTTACATCAAATCCAATTACGGTTTCAGTTTTCCCAATTGTTACTCCGGCTGTATCAATTACTTCATCAACAAATAATGTTTGTGCCGGACAAAATGTCGATTTCACTGCGGTTACTACTAACGGAGGATTATATCCCGATATAAAATGGTATGTCAACGGATTTCAAATGCAAAATTCTCCTTCAACCACCTTTTCAACTACTACTTTACAAAACAACGATGTAGTTACATGTTCTATCATGGCCTATGAAAATTGTTTAACTACATCTACAGCAAGTAGTAATTCAATTACCATGACTATTAAGCCTGCGCCATCAGTAACTATTACCGGAAATAATTGTACTGGATCAACATTAACAGCTATTGTTGATACACTTTCAACAACCTCAATTTCTTGGTACTTAAATCAATCATTGATTTCGCAGCCAATAGGAACTTACAAACCTCAACCAAAACCTGCAGGTTCAAATGCGGTTGGATCTGCGCTAAATCAATTAAACGACCCTCAAGGCATGGCGGTAGATGCTTCAGGTGCACTTTATATTGCTGACCAAAACAATCATCGCGTAGTGAAGTATTTGCCTGGAGCTACTTCAGGAATTATTGTGGCGGGCACAGGAGTTGCAGGGACTGCACTTAACCAATTAAACCAGCCGGAACAACTTTTCATCGATGTGCATGATAATTTATATATCTATGATCGATTAAACGATCGGATTATGAAATATGCTCCTGGTTCTTCTAGCGGAGTCATCGTTGCAGGAGGAAATGGATATGGACTTGCATTGAATCAAATTTATTTTCTTGGAGGTTTTTATGTTACTCCAAACGGTGATGTTTATTTGGCCCAAACCGCAAAAGTTATAAAATGGACCCCAGGTGCAACTAGTGGAGTTTTAGTAGCAGGCACAGGGGTATCAGGACATACTTCAACTCAAATTGCATTTCTTACTTCTATCTATATTGATTCGGCGGGAAACATCTATCTTTCTGATTGCGACGGTGCCTCGTTAAACACTACTGTTGCTCGTATTGTAAAATTCCCTCCTGGAAGTAATGTATGTACTACTGTTGCCGGCGGATTTGCATCAGGAACTAGTAATAGCCAGTTTAATTATCCCACCGATATTGGGATGAATACGGACGGTGATTTAATAGTATTTGATTATTTTAACGATCGCATTGTTAAATGGACCCCGGGTGCTGCATCAGGTACAACCATCATTACCAATAATCATGTTTGCAATATTGGGGGAGGATGGTGCGCTGCAAGAAAGATGTTCTTTGATAGAAAATCGAATAATATTTTTATAAGCACATTTTATGATGACATAAAAAAATGGAGTTTAATAGTTCCTCAATCAGTTACAGCAACGGCGCCAGGTGATTATTCAGCTGTTGTTACAAATATCAATGGATGTTCATCAACTTCTGCAACGGTTACAGTTAACGACCCTTCTCCTCCGGAGCTATATTTAGGTGGAAATACCAATGAAGTATGCGAAGGCACATTAGTTACTGTTTATGCTCAAGTTGTAAACGGTGGTCCTTCGCCAATTTTTGTGTGGTATAAAAACAATGCACAAGTGTTTTTTAATAGCTCAAATACTTATGCTAGTTCAACACTTCATTATGGAGATGTCATCAAGTGCTATGTATATACCAATTCTACTTGCCAATCAACAAATGTGGCTGTCGATAGCATGACAGCATATATATATCCTAATGTTACTCCAACTGTGTCAATTGCTACTACAACAAATCCATGTGTTGGTGGACCTCTAATATTTAATGCTTCTACTACGCATGGTGGACCATATCCGTATTTTAGGTGGTATGTAAATAATATCGACCAAAACCATAACAGTGCTTCATTTACGCTTTCAAATCCACATGCTGGTGACCAAGTTTATTGCAGCATGACAGGATCGGAATTTTGTATGACAACTTCTTTAGTAAACTCAAATAATATCACCATTCAATCTTATGTTACACCTTCAATAAACATTAGCAGTAACAATTATAATTCTTGTTTCGGTGATACTATTCATTACGTTGCGAATGCTACCAATGGAGGTCCTTCACCTAATTATTTGTGGAGTGTTAACGGAATACCAACATCCTTCACTGGTCCTCAATTTAATTCTTCAACCTTGACAAATGAGTCGTTGGTGTCATGTACAATGACTGCAAATAATGTTTGTCAAACAACTTCTATAGTGAACTCAAATAGTATTCCTGCTCTCGTGAATTATTGCAACGGTATTACACTGAAGATGTTTATCCAAGGATTTTATACTGGGAATATGAAAATGAACCCTGTCTTATATAACGACGGTTTATCATCCGACCCTCACGATGTTGATACCATTACTGTAGCGCTCCATGATCAGTTTGAACCTTCCTTAACTTCTTTCGAAGAAAAAGTGATTTTAAAGGATACAGGTTTTGCTGAAGTGAATTTCGATAATCTTCCATATAATTCATCGTATTATATTTCTATTAAACATCGAAATAGCATCGAAACTTGGAGCAATCTCCCGATTCAAATGAAAAACAAGGTAAAATTTAGCTTTAGCACAGAGTTATTTGAAGGAGTAAAAGATGTAGATGGCAATGTTTATGATACTATTCGAATCGGCAACCAAGTCTGGTTTAAATCAAATTTAAATACGTCGAAATACCGTAATGGTATTAATATCCCAAATGCTTCTTCAGTTAGCGATTGGACCAATTCCAGCCTCACTCAAAAAGGGGCATGGTGTTATTACAACAATGATAGTTCGGAAAATGCGCTTTATGGCAAAATTTATAATTGGTATACCGTAAATGATACTGCGTTATGTCCTGCTGGTTGGCATGTACCCACAACGAATGACTGGACAATCCTAAGTAATTACCTAGGAGGAAATACGGTAGCAGGGGGAAAGTTAAAAGAAACAGGCTTAACCCATTACAACTTTCAAAATGTTGACGCCACCAATAGTAGTGGGTTTACTGGTGTGCCTGCCGGAGGCAGAAGCGAGTCATTTCCCAACATTTTATTTAGCGCGCGCGGCAATTTAGGTTTTTGGTGGGAAAGCAATTCAATAGCCTATAATACTATTCAAAGTTTTAACGGGCAATTTGTTCGATACGTAGAGTTGCCGTTAACAAAAGCTGGTCGATCGGTGCGATGTATAAAAGACTAAATATTAACTAATAAAAAGCAAAAGGATTCATTTAAAGGTGAATCCTTTTGCTTTTTTAGGGTTTCTGTTTTTTGAACTTGATAGGTTGCCCGCTTTTAAGTACTATTGCTTATTAAATCAATCACACCATGAAACATTTTACTAAACTGGCTCTATGCGTGTGCCTATTAATGAATGCTGCTTTCGCTCAAAATTCAGCTGCATTATGGCATCCCGTAAAGCAAGATGCGTTAAAGGCATCATCAAAAGTTCGTAGGAACTCGTTCCCGAATCACGCATTTTATTATCAATTGGATCTTCAAAAATTGAAGAGTATGTTGGTAGGTGCTCCGGTTCGCGGACAACTTAACGGCAAATCTCCAATCACCATTCAATTCCCAATGGCAGATGGTTCGTTTGAGAAGTTTGCAGTAATGGAATCTCCAATCATGCATCCTGAGTTAGCTGCTAAGTATCCCATGATTAAAACGTATGCAGCTCAAGGTATCGACGATCCTACAGCTACGATGCGTTTTAGCATTACTCAATTCGGATTAAATACCATGACTTTATCAGGTAAACACAGCACTAATTACATCGATCCTTATACTTCTGATCGTGTAAATTATATCGTTTACGATAAGGCTTCGTTAGCGGGGACTCCTCAAAATTTCGAGTGCTTGTTAAGCGAAGAGGTTAATCTTCCATCACTAAGAAATGATGTTTCTAACTCCGTATTTGAAACAAACGATCAAATTTTAAGAACTTATCGCTTGGCGCTTTCGTGTACTGCTGAATATGGAAATATTTTCGCAACCACACCAGGCACTGAAGTTGCCGACATTCAAGCGCAAATGACTATCTCTATGAATCGTGTGAACGGTGTTTATGAAAGAGATTTGGCTATCACAATGGAGTTTATTCCGAATAATGATTTATTGATTTTCTACGGAAATACAGGAAGTGATCCTTGGTCGAATGAGTGGAATACTACCACAGCACAAGTGATTGATAATACAATCGGGGTTGCGAATTACGACATCGGACATAACTTCAATACTACTGGTGGTGGTAATGCAGGCTGTATCGCTTGTGTTTGTACTTCAACTTCTCAATCCGGTGAACATAAGGGCAGAGGATTTACAGGAAGCTCTAATCCTACCGGAGATGCTTTCGATATCGATTATGTAGCGCATGAAATGGGACATCAATATGGCGGATATCATACTATGAATACTTGCAGCCGTTCAGGTAGTGGAAATACGGAGGTTGAACCTGCTTCAGGTAGCTCTATCATGGCTTATGCCGGTATCTGTTCAAGTAACGTTCAAGCACATAGTGACGACGATTTCAATTATGTAAATGTGCGTGATATTTCTGCTAATGTTCAAACAGGTAATAGTACTTGTGCATTCCAATCTCCGTTAACCAATCAACCGCCTACGGCTTCTGCTGGACCCGATTTTACTATTCCAAAAGGTACTGCATTTGTCCTCGAGGGTATTGCTAATGATCCCGATGGAAATGCTTCTTTAACGTATAACTGGAGTCAAAATGATCCTGAGCAATCGCCTGGAAATGCAGCGCCTCAATCCACTTATAACGTAGGCCCTATGTATCGTTGTATCTCTCCACAACTTTCACCAAATCGTTATATGCCAAACTTACGTACAGTAGTTTTAAATAGTTTGGCGAATACTTGGGAAGTAACTCCAACAGTTGCGCGTACAATGGATTTCTCGTTTATCGTGCGTGATAATGATGTTACCGGCGGACAAACTGCTTCTGATTTAATGACGGTAACGGTAGATAACGCAGGACCTTTTGTGGTGACATCTCAAAATACAGCTACTATATGGAATGCAGGTGCTAATGAAACAGTAACATGGAATGTTGCAGGAACAAACGCTGGAAACGTAAACTGCGCTAACGTCAATATTTATTTATCTCTTGATAGTGGTTACACATACCCGTATACAATCGCGACTAATGTCCCTAATAATGGTTCTGCTTCTGTAACAGTACCTGTTGGTGTTACAACTACCACAGGACGTATTATGGTGCGCGGAGCAGGAAATATTTTCTATGCTTTAAACACTCAATTAATTACTATTCAAGCATCAGAATTTGTAATGAGTGTTGCAAATACTTCTCAAGGTATTTGTCCTCCGGGAGATGTGACTTATAATTTCACGTATAACACTTTCCTTTCTTTCAACGAAACAACAACATTCTCTGCAACTGGATTACCTGCAGGAGCAACAGCAACGTTTAATCCCGCAACTGCAACAAATGATGGGACTCCAGTTACAATGACTATTTCGGGACTTACAGCTGCTATGGTAGGTAATAATACTATTACGATTACTGGTACATCCACATCGGTTACTAAATCGACTGATGTTACTTTGTCAATTTTAGATCCTGCATTAACAGCAACAGTTTTAACATCACCTGCAAATGCAGCTACGGGAGTAAATTCAATTGCAACATTAACGTGGACACCTGCAGCATCTTCAGGAGTAACTTATAGTGTGGAAGTCGCTTCTGATGCAGCATTCGCAACAATTGTTTCGAGTGCAAGCGGACTTTCTAGCCCAACATTCCAAACTTCAGTATTAGCCGTTTCATCTACTTACTATTGGAGAGTTACGGCATCGAATGGTTGTTCTGCTGATGTAACATCTAACGAATGGTCGTTTACAACTAACTCTTGTTCTTCATTACCAAGTGCGGATGTCCCAGTAACAGTTTCAGATGTAGGAACTCCAACGGTAACTTCAACTCTAGCAATTCCAATTACAGGAACTATTACCGATGTTAATGTTATCGGATTAATTGGTACTCATAGTTGGATTGCCGATTTAACATTTACACTTTCTGGACCAACAGGAGCATCTTCAACATTATTCAGTAATATCTGCTTCAATGAGAATGATTACGATTGTAGCTTCGATGATGCAGCAGCGGCAGGTGCACTTCCTTGTCCTCCAGTGGGCGGCGGAATCTACCAACCTGCAACACCATTATCGGTATTTAATGGTACAGCTGCTAACGGAACTTGGACCTTAACTGTTGATGATGCTGCGAACCAAGATGGTGGTGATTTAACAGGCTGGGGACTCGAAATTTGTACAAGTTCATCAGTAGGAGTACAAACTTATTTCGCGAATAACTCATTCAATTTATTCCCGAATCCTACAAACGGAATCATCAATATTTCGAAAACAGGTAAAGTAGGAGAGAAGTACACCCTAAAAATTACCAATAGCATCGGACAATTATTGATCTCACAAACAGTATCACCAAATACCGAATACAAAATCGACCTTTCTAACCAAAGCAGCGGATTGTATTTCGTAACACTTGTTTCTGATCATTCATCCGAAACTCAAAAAGTAACAATAACAAATAACTAAAATTAATTCCTTCAACAAAAAAGGTGATCTGATATCAGGTCACCTTTTTTGTTGTACTTATAATTAATTTTTATTTCACGCAGTCGCTATAAACTTAATCAACATTAAAAATTACCCAATCAGAAATTCAAAAATCCTTTAAATCCTTTTCAAATCCTTTTAGCTCCGACGTGCTTGCACAGTCGGAGCGAATCAGCGTTCTAATTAGATTTTTATTAAACCACAATTTCAATACCAAGCCGATCGACAACAATCATAACAAATCATAAAAAACATAATAATCTGCGGCCAATGATCGTCGAAGACGATCTTACTTTTTGAAGTTGTCTGCTACAACAAGATCCTTACTCCCCTTCGTATACTTATAAAATCCTTGTCCAGATTTTACTCCCAAATTTCCACTTACCACCATATTCACTAACAAAGGACATGGTGCATACTTCGGATTACCAAATCCGTCGTGCAGCACTCTCAAAATACTTAAACAAGTATCTAATCCGATGAAGTCGGCTAATTGCAATGGTCCCATAGGATGAGCCATACCTAATTTCATTACGGTATCTATTTCTTCAACTCCCGCAACACCTTCGTATAACGAGTAAATCGATTCGTTAATCATTGGCATTAAAATACGGTTCGCAATGAATCCAGGATAATCGTTCACTTCAACAGGAACTTTTCCAAGTTGCTTAGAGATGTCGAAAATCAATTTAGTTACTTCGTCAGATGTATTATATCCTCTAATAACTTCTACTAACTTCATTACCGGAACTGGATTCATAAAGTGCATACCGATAACTTTATCACCACGCTTCGTTACTGATGCTATTTTCGTGATAGAAATAGAAGAAGTATTCGACGCTAAGATGCATCCCGCTTGCGTAAATTGATCAAGGTCTCTGAAAATATTCAACTTCAAATCGATGTTCTCTGTTGCAGCTTCAACTACTAATTCGGCAGCAGCAACACCGTCTTTCAATGAAGTGTTGATTTGAATATTAGCTAATGTTTGTTGCTTAACTTCTTCAGTAATTAGTGCTTTCGCTACTTGACGATCGAGGTTAGCTGATATGGTTTGTATCGCTTTGTCAAGTGCTTCTTGACTTATGTCGATCATCGTTACTTTAAATCCGTTTTGAGCAAATACGTGGGCAATTCCGTTACCCATTTGTCCCGACCCGATTACTGAAATATTCTTCATAGCTTTTTTAATTGTGCTGCAAAACTAAAAAAAGGAAGCTTATGAAGGATTAAAAATCGACTATCTAACTGTAAATAAGAATATTATGAATAATAAAACCCAAATTACATTAGCGAAATACCAGTAAATACTTAATAATTGAATTCTGTTGAGTTCGTATTTGTTGGAGAAATAAATGAGCGATTTCACTGGATCTTGCCAATTATCGAATGCTTTAAGACTCAAATAGAACAAATAAATAATTCCCCCAATCACATGCAATCCATGAAAGGCCATTAGTCCGAAGAGAAATATAGAGCCCGAACTTTTCATTAATATCCCGTTGTCAAACAAATCAATCATTCCGTTGACTTGTAAAACGGTAAAAATGATGCTCAGCGCAAATGTTACCGACAGCGCAGTTAACAGTCCGTTTGAATGATCTTTTTCAAATGCTGTTGAGGCTTTCGACAAGGTATGACTACTTACTAGTAACAGAATGGTGCTGACCGTAAAAATTTTAGGCAGATCGAAATTGAATCCTTGGGGATTTCTATTTAGCCAAATAGAGTAGAAGAGCGTTAATGTTAAAAATACAATACTGCTACCAGTGAGCGCATAAAACAGTACGGCTTGCGAAGGACGAACGATTTCTTTATTCCGCCCCTCCGTCTCAATATTTATTCTCCTCCTAGTATTTCCTGCACCCATACTCCCAAATTTAAAAAATACAATTTTATTTGTCACTATAAAACTGAAAAATTATTTAAGTATTGCATGTTTGTACTTTTTATGTACAACAATCGATGTATTTCTCTAACATAGGTTGACCAAATTAATTGAAATCCAATGCTGATATAATTTCCACCTTCAGTTGAAATTGATTATTCTTGGTGACTTCATTCTCTATTGCGAACCGAATTTTATCTTTTTCTAGCTGCAATATTATTGACGAACGGTATATCAGAATCTATATTCGAAGCGGAATGTCCGCCTTAAATTTTTGCGGATAGAACGATGAGAACGACAACGATAGAAAGAAACACTGTTTGAGACCTGAAAGAGCGATTAAATCTTTGTATTGGAGATTTTTTTATTCGCTATAATGGGGAGATTTAATCACTTTATTGAATTTTTATGATTATTCGCCCTGTAGGGGCGATTTATTGTAACTTAACCCATAACGGTAACCCAAGGCACGCTGTGTAACCCTGAAGTGACGACGAAGGAGACTACTTCAGGGGGTGTGCAATAAAATGGGATCCACAACAGAATTAAATACCTTAAATTTTCCATAAATCTTAATCTTTTATTCGACTATTCAATAGTAGCGCGTTGGAATAGGGAAATTGTTTTATCCTGTATTTCTATCATTGAATGAATCAAAAAAATAACCCCACAAAGACCAGAAGGCTCCTATTTGCCAGATAATTTTAAACTAAAACGGTCAACAATATTTAGGGATGTTCAAGATCATTTTATTTCATGGTAAAACCGAAAATCAAAACGATTTCTTTCTTCAATCTCAATACTTAGTCTCCACCATACTAAAAGCTTGCGGTGCAGCAATGAAAAGTGGTTTTACTTTTGCCCAAGTCGATTTAAAAACATCCGATTTCCGGTAGTTATCGAGGTGCACTTGCCCTCTCCAATAACTATAGGTAATCATTACATTCGGTTGGTCTTTGTCTTCGAATAGTTGCAAATTTTCGCATCCTTCAAAATTGCGAATCAGCGGATAGGAGGTGGCAAAATGCGATTTAAATGTTGCGATGTCTTTCGCATCAAATGTCATTCTTACAATTCGTACAATCATTTGAATTCTACTCGTATATTATCGTTTAATTTTAATCCGAGTAGCTTACTCGCACTTCCTTGGTTGATACTAATTTCCAATAGTCCCGCATCGTTGAATAAAGCTACCATTCCGCCTGGTTCGACTTCATGGTAACGATGTCTTATTTCATCGAGACTATTGGTGAGCTTACGCGTTACAATCTCGAATTTCCGGCCCTTTAGCTGTTCTTCGAATAATTGTTTGTGGATATTGGTGACTACATTCCCGAATTCGTCGATATAAATAGCTACCCCGCGAATTACTTCTTCTTCAATCACTGGTTTGAAGTCTAGGCGTAATTCATACTTCTCGGGACGATTTCCCAGTTCAAAAATATTTTGGCCTTCTAGCAAATGAGCTGCGGTAGAAGCTAATGTCTCTAGGTCGAACCCTGGCTTCGGAATAAAATCGGTTTTTACGGTTACCATGTTCGATGGCGCTTGCTCCCCAAATACTAAAGAGAAGAAGCCGTCGTTCATACCTATAAACCCGTGTCCGTCTTTACGAATCGCCAATAATTCGGTTTTTCCGCCTAAATATCCGTTCACACCAATAATGTGAACCGTATTTTCGGGGAATCGGGTATAGGCATTTCTGAAAATATAGGCTGCTTGTTGGATATTATGCGATGCAATCTGGTGGCTGATGTCAACTATAGCAATACCGGGATAAACGCTGTGTAACAGCCCCTTTAAAGCTCCTACATGGTAATCGCGAGTTCCCCAGTCAGTGGTTAGTGTGATCAATTGCATCTCGGGTCAAAAATAATTTAATTTCACGTGAATTGACAGAGAATTATTTTCTTTCATTAAAAATAACCAATTTCGCAGTGTAATGAGAAATACGAACGAACATTCACTAGGTGAGTTGATTCATGAATTAATTAACGCTTATCGCCTGAAAGATGGCCTAACGCGTGCAAAAATTGATCAGGTGTGGGAGAAAGTGATGGATAAAGCGATTGTTTCTCGCACAACCGAACTGAGATTCGACAAAGGTGTTTTAATGATTAGACTAAATTCGGCGGTACTGCGTAACGAACTAGAATACAAAAAAGCCGATATCATCAAAGCCGTAAACGAAGCCGTTGGCGATGACCTTGTTAAGGAGGTGGTGCTACGTTAAGCTGTTATGTCAGAAAAAAAAGGAAAATATACAATGTACGAGCGTGTCGTTTTGTTGGCGCTTCTCATCTTTTTCTTATCGATGCTGTACATGTTTTTTATTTATCCCCACCGACAATAATGGAGGTTAATTGACCAATATCAATGAATGAATGATTGGATGACTGAATGTGGGTTTAACCGAGTTCATTGCCAACCCATAAATTCTCAATTCTTATTAAGGTAATATTTTCTAGATTACCATTAAGGATTTTCACTCGTTTTATCGGTACCCTTGAGCTTACACTGTTCGGTTCTTTTGGCAAGAAAGAAAGTGACAAAAAATCAAAATGAAAAACGTAGTAACCGAAATTTCTAAAGAAAAAAATTGAGTTATTTAAAGCTCCGCAGACGAGGCTTGCAGGAAATTTTCAGGTCGTAGTTTACTAGACGTAAATGAGGCATGAAAATTTCCTGCGTAACGAAGTATGCGGAGCTTTAAATAATTCAATTAAAACTTCTCTTGAGAAGAAAAATAAAAATTACCCTCAATCTCCGCATTCTCATCACTATCCGATCCGTGAACAGCATTCGCTTCAATCGATGTAGCATATAAGTTACGGATGGTGCCAGCTTCCGCTTTCGCAGGATCTGTAGCTCCGATGATCTTTCTGAAATCTTCTACTGCATTGTCTTTTTCAAGAATAGCAGCTACAATTGGTCCCGATGACATGTAGTTTACTAAATCTTTATAAAACGGACGTTCTTTGTGAACTTCGTAAAATTTACCCGCAGCTTCTGTCGATAGCTTGGTGTATTTCATAGCTACAATGCGGAAACCTGCTTTGGTGATGTGGTCAAGAATGGCTCCGATATGTCCGTTCTGAACAGCATCAGGCTTAATCATTGTGAATGTGCGATTCGTTGTCATTTTATTTATTGCGTATTTCTAATTGGGCTGCAAAGGTAATTCCTTTAATTTTGACTCACAATATGAAACCTGTGTTCGATCAAAATAAGATTGCTGAACTTAAACAGCTGATTTCCAGTAAACAGGAGATCGTTATTACTACTCACCACAAACCCGATGGCGATGCGCTAGGCTCTTCCCTCGGTTTGGCAGCGTATTTTAAGGCTATCGGACACTCTGTTCATGTGGTCGTTCCTTCCGAATTTCCCGATTTTTTAAGCTGGATGAAGGATAGCGATCTTGTTACCGATTTCTTACGCGATTCTGCGAAAGCAAAGGAGCTTTTTAAAAAGGCTACTTTTATCTGCTGTCTCGATTTTAACGACCCTCGCCGCGTTGAGGCTCTTCACGATACGTTGGTAAATGCTACAGGAATTAAACTTATGCTCGATCATCATCTCGATCCTAAGGATTTCTGCCATTTTACTTTTTCTGATGCTAAAGTGGGATCTACGTGCGAGTTAGTGTACCACCTTATAGATGCCCTCAATGGTACTCAGTTAATCGATAAAGATTCGGCTGCTTGCCTCTATGCTGGTATCATGACCGATACTGGTAGCTTCCGTTTTAATTCGGTTACTCCAACAACTCACCGCGTTATTGCGGCTTTGCTCGAGACAGGTATGCGTAACGATTACGTGCATGAGGCTATCTATGATACTTCGTCGGAATCTCGCTTGCGCTTCCTCGGGAATTCTTTGCTGAATCAAATGACGGTAAAACCGGAGTTCCATACCGTGTTTTTTGAGGCTACTAAAGAGGATATGCAGAAGTTTAAACATCAATCGGGCGACCTCGAGGGAATTGTGAATTACGGATTAAGTATCAAAGGCATGAAAATGGCCGCGCTCTTTAGTGAACGTGACGGAATCGTGAAAATTTCTTTCCGCTCTAAAGGTGATTTCTCGGTGAAAGCACTCGCGGAAAAGCATTTTGAGGGAGGAGGTCATAAAAATGCTGCCGGCGGACGTTCATCTTTGTCGTTGAAAGATACAGTAGCCAAATTTGTAGCTTTGCTGCCTTCTTATCTGGAGGAACTCTCGAAATGAAAAAACAATTTATTTTAGGCGCTATGCTGTTGATAGCCATGCTATTTTATGCTTGCGCAGGACCTGAAAATAAAAAAGAAGCAGCTTCTTCCGAACAACTTGTTGGCGATGAAAAAGAGCAAGGCGATATGAAAGAATCGCTCATCGCTCGTAATAAAGCGCGTATGCAGGCTGAACAGAAAAATATTGAAGATTTTGTGGCCAAGAAACAGTGGGTGATGGAAAAAACCGCTACAGGATTGCGTTATAAAATCATTAAAAAAGGAACAGGTCCTACACCTCGAATGATGTCGGATGTAGAACTAAATTATACCATTACTCATCTCGATGGAAGCTATATCTACTCAAGCGACAGCTCGGGAGTATTAGGATTTACCATGGGACAAAGTAATGAGCCAGGCGGACTCCAAGAAGCGCTCTTGAGTATCCCGCAAGGAAGTACTGCAATGCTTATCATTCCCTCTTATTTAGCCTACGGATTAACTGGCGATGGCGATAAAATACAAGGTGGAGAAAGTTTAATATATAATATCGAAGTCTTAAAAGTATCAACTAAATAAAATGAAAAAGATCTATTCAGTAGTTAAGTGGGGATGCCTGATCGGGGTCCTGGTCTTCTTGGTATCTTCTTGTAAAAAAGCAGGGAAAACAACAACGCCTAGCGGACTCCAATATCAGTTTTTTGAAGAAAAGGGAGGGAAGAAACCCAAGGTAGGAGATATTATGAAATTACATTTATCGTATCGCACTATGAACGACTCGGTATTATACGATTCGAAAGTATTGGGCGATAGTTTCCTTATCGAGTTAATGCAACCCTTGTTTGCTGGTGGATTAGAAGAAGGATTCGCATTGATGGGCGAAGGTGACTCAGCCGCATTCGTTGTGTCAGCCGATTCAATCTTCGAAAAACTTTTTCGTACCCAATTGCCTCCGTTTATGCACAAAGGCGATAAAATGCGATTTGATGTTCGCTTAAAGCAAATCATTAATAAAGCTGAATTCGACAAAGAACAAAAAGAAAAAAATGCAGCGATAGAGCAAAACGATCGCCTGCAAATAGAAAACTATTTGGCACAAAATAGTTTGCCCATGGAACCAGTACAACCTGGATTTTACTTCTTAACCATCAAAGAAGGAAAAGGAGAACATCCTAAATCGGGAGAAAGAGTCCAAATTCAATATGTTGGTAAATTACTTACTGGCGAAATTTTCGATTCTAGCAGCCAAATGGGAAAAGAGTTGGGATATATATTAGGGGCTCCAGAAGTACCAAACGTTTGGAACATCGCAACAGCCAACCTCAAAGTAGGAGGGATCTACCGCATAATCCTCGATACCAAAAACCGCAAAGGACTTATGGGAACCAACAAACTCAAAAACCCCGGCGCCGTGTATTACGATGTAGAATTAACAAAAATCGGAGAATAAAAAACAACATAAACACGAACGGCTACCCAAAAAAAGTAGCCGTTTTTTTATGCCATAATATTAACATCGCGAAATACCCAATAAAAATAAGCCCTATTGTGGCTATATATTATCTACATTGGAAGTTAATATTCATCTGCTGTGTAGGGGCGATTTATTCTAACTTAACCCTTAACGGTAACCTAAGGCACGCTGTGCAACCCTGAAGTGACGACGAAGGAGACTACTTCAGGGGTGTGCAATAAAATGGGATTCCCAATAGCGTTAACTACACCCCAAAAGTAGAACTATCTCATTCTAATTTTCGATAAATAAATAATACAGAGCTGATTTTTTTCATTCACTAAGTGAGGCGACTTTTTTTATTTGCAACAAATAATAATATTATTTACCTTCACAATAACTAACTCTTCTTACCATGAAACACTTGCTTTCTATTTTGTTGCTTTTTATGCTCTGCTTTTCTTCCCAAGCGCAGCAAAACTTAGTGCCAAACCCTAGCTTTGAAGATACGGTGTATTGCCCATTTGGTACAAACCAAATGGATGTTTGTGCCAATTGGATGAATTTTGGAAATTCGCCAGACTATTTTAATACTTGTACCGGTTTTGGTGGGCCACCCTTCAACTACGGCTTCGGATTTCAATATGCACATACCAGCAATGCTATGGCTGGGATTATTTCATATCGTATACCAAATTCACCTGCTGGCCCTAATTATCGAGAATTCATCGGTATACAATTAACAAGTAATTTGGTCATCGGCCAAAAGTACTATTTTTCATTTTACGCTAATTTTTCATATAATACTAATACAGCAATTGCAAGTAATAAACTTTGTTTGGATTTTTCAACTGTCCTTTTTGATAGTTGTTGTCATCCACCTGTCGATAATATTTGCACTTTCTATACAGACAGTATTTTACAAGATTCCGTAGCATGGGTCAAAATTTCAAGTTCATTTATTGCTGATTCGGCTTATCAATATTTAGTAATAGGAAATTTATTTACTGATCAAAATACTGATACAGTAAGACTAGGAATTGGACCTGATGCAAGTTACTATTATATAGATGATGTTTGTGTTAGTACAGATTCATTATATAATGAGATTTGGACAGGGATTCCCTCTCAAAACCTCGAAAATCTCCATGTCGATTTATTCCCTAATCCCGCAAATAGGAATGTAACTATAATGACAAAAGAATTTGTACATCAAATTAGCATCTTTAATTTGGCAGGAGTAGAAATAGCAAGTATCAAGAATATAGATGAATTAAATCTTCAAATTAATGTAAGTGATTTTAAACCGGGATTGTACTTCGTATCTATCAAAACACAATCCTCCAATACTGTTCAAAAACTGCTAATTGAGCCCTAACCACAATTTAGAATTTATTTCCAACATATAATAATATTAATTACCTTCACATTAACTAACTCTTCTTTCCATGAAGCACTTGCTTTCTATTTTGTTCATTTTTATACTTAGCTTTTCCTCTAAAGCCCAACAAAACTTAGTGCCAAACCCAAGCTTTGAAGATACGGTGTATTGCCCAAACGCTACAAATCAAATAGATGCTTGCCAACATTGGTTAAACTTTGGCAATTCACCCGATTATTTTAATGCCTGCGACCCTACCGGCTTAAATGTTCCCAATTCTAGCTTCGGATTTCAATATGCGCATAGTGGCAATGGGATGGCTGGGATATATGCTTATCGTAAACCTTTTGCTCCAAGCGGGCCCAATTATCGTGAATTTATTGGAGCGCAACTTAACTCCCCCTGCATAATTGGAACTAAATATTTTGTTTCTTTTTACATAAATTACGCTGATGTTTTGGGTATTGCCATAGACAAATTAGGAATAAATTTATCTACCGTTTCATTTGATAGCTGCTGTAAACCGCCTCTTACAAATTCTGCACTATTGTATACTGATTCAATCTTAAAAGACTCGCTGCTATGGGTAAGATTGGAAACTTCATTTATTGCTGATTCAGCTTACAAGTATTTGGAAATAGGTAATTTTTTTGATGATGCTAATACGGATACCTTGCATTTAATTACATTATATGATGCCGCATATTATTATATCGATGATGTTTGTATAACTACCGATTCATTGTATAACCAAACATGGACAGGTATTATTAAAAACTCAACTCAGCAAAATATAAAAATCTATCCAAATCCTACAAATTCCATAGTTAATTTAGAAGCAAACAATCTTTTTGATGAAATTGAACTAATCAACTTCACAGGAACATCCGTTTTAAAAGAAGAAATTGTTCCTTCAAAGAGATACACTTTCGTTTTGCCATATTCAATTGAAAATGGACTATACTTAATCAAAATCAAAATCAAAAACGCTTTCTCAATTCATAAATTAATTGTTCAATTTTAAACTTAAAAGCATGAAAACAAAAATTTATTTTAGCATTATTCTGACCGTACTTTCCATTTACAAAATGGAAGCTCAAGTTTCAGCAACAAACAACTTTGGTGGTTCTTCCGACTACGTCGGCTGGGACGTAAACCAACCATTCCCATTAACTATTAAACATGAACGAGCCAACCAGCCTATTAATTTCTACACCAACACTGGCTTAAATTTAACTCCATTAGCAAAATTAAGAATGGATATTTCAACCGATGTTTTGACTTCGCCTAGTGGTTCGAATTCGTTTGAAGTTGGTAGAGTTAGTATAAGAGAAAGCAGTTTGCTCTGGACTTTACCCGGGTCTAAACCGGGTGCGTTACTTCATTTAGGTCACGGAATTGTCCCAGGAACTTTAGGGCATAGATCTTGGATGGATGTGGGCACATATACAGCAGCAAACACTGATAATATGTATTTTGGATTAAAACAGGAATTCGTAAATCCTACTACTAGCCAAATTTGGACCGATAATATGGACGCAGTAATTAGTTGGGGCGACAACGCTTCAACTCTTACAGATAATTTAAATGATTTAAGATTTATTTTTACTACCATCCCAGGTACAAATGGTATTTCAGGTGATTATGATGGTCAAGAAATGGCTAGAATTAGCTACGAGGGTAATTTTGGGATCGGTAATTTTTATAAAATTGGCACTCCAAATACAGCATTGCGCCCGGCAAGACGCTTGGAAGTATTAGATGGAGGACTCATACAACCCCAATTAAGACTTACACATACCCAACAAAATGGTGTAAATACCGGTATCTATACCGATTTTCAATCACTCAGTACTGGCGATTTACGCATTAATCCAAAACTTAATGCAGGTAATCGGTACGTTGGTATTAATAGCGCATCGGCTATTACCACAACTTTACAATTAGGTGCTAATGTTGCAAACCAATCAGGCCTGCGCTTTGAGAACGTCGCTAGAATAGCTTGATCAACTTTAATAGATATTCAATTTTAATATAAATTCCCACTTCAATAGTAATTTATTATCGTTGGTGACATTGATCTCTTTAAGTCAATGAATTTTTTTCCAGCGACATTTCTATTGTCGATCGGTATATCCGAATCTCTATTCGATGCGGAACATCCGACTTAATTTTTTGCGGATAGAACGATAGAAAGAAACACTATTTGAGGCTTGAAAGAGCGATTTATTCTTTGTATTGAAAGAGTATTTTTATTCGCCAAAAAGGGGAGATTTAATCACTACATTGAAGTTTTATGATTATTCGCCCTGTAGGGGCGATTTATTCTAACTTAACACATAACGGTAATCTAAGGCACGCTGTAGGTGTGCATTAAAATAGGATCCACAACAGAATTAAATACCTTAAAAGTTTCCATAAATCTTAATCTTTTATTCGACTATTCAATAGTTGTGGGTTGGAAGAAGGATTTCGGTAAATCCTAAATTTCTATAATTGACAAATTTGTTTTCAATACTTCTAGAAATTTTCACAAAAAAAATTTGCTCAAACATTGAATAATAAAAATCAATAACAATTACCAACGGCTACTAATTCAAGCAGCCGTTTTTTTAAACTTTATAAACTACTAAATACTAAAAAAGCCTCCGATTTCTCAGAGGCCTTTTCTTATTCCTTTAAAAACTTATTTTTTCTTAGCAGCTTTCTTCGCTACTTTCTTAACAGTTTTCTTTACTACTTTCTTTACCGTTTTCTTCACTGCTTTTGCTTTAGGTGCCGCTTTCTTCGCTGGTGCTTTCTTCGCCGCCTTTTTAGCAGGTTTCGCCGCCGTCTTTTTTACCACTTTTTTAGCAGCTTTCTTTGCCGCCTTTTTAGGTGCAGCAGCTACCGAATCTACATTCGTCAATTTAAATCCAATGACTTTAACAGCACTGCCTTTTTTTGCAGTTGCGGTAGATTTAACTTGCTTGGTTGACTTCATTATTTAGGTTTTTAAATAGGTACAATTGCAGTGAAGCGGTGATTAAGAAATCGTAGTTACAATTTTGTCTACGTTGTATTTCCCTGCCGCTAAATTGTTCTTCACGTCTTTGAATGCTTTAATAGTATATTCTACATCAGCAATCGTGTGAACTGCAGTAGGGATAAGGCGTAACATAATTACTCCTTTTGGTACTACTGGATATACTACCATCGAGCAGAAAATATCGTAGTTCTCACGTAAATCGAGAATCAAGTTTGTTGCTTCTGGAATAGTTCCGTTTAGGTATACCGGCGTAACAGGGGAGTCGGTATTGCCTAATTCAAATCCTTCGTTACGTAATCCGCTTTGTAATGCATTCGTAATTTCCCATAACTTGTTTTTAAGTTCAGGCTGCGTTCTTAATAGCTCAAGTCGCTTTAAGGCTCCCATTACTAATGGCATCGGTAATGCTTTCGCAAAAATTTGTGATCGCATATTGTAGCGTAAGTATTCTACTACTTGTTCGTCGCTACTAATGAATGCTCCAATTAATGCCATCGATTTGGCAAACGTCCCAAAGTAGATGTCAATTCCGTCTTGTACTCCTTGATGCTCCGCTGTGCCCGCTCCTGTTTTACCCATCGTTCCAAAGCCATGAGCATCGTCAACAAATAGTCGGAAGCTGAATTTTTTCTTTAATTCAACAACTTCTTTTAATTTTCCTTGGTCGCCCGACATCCCAAATACTCCTTCGGTAATAACCATGATTCCGCCGTTAGTGCCTTCTACTAGTTTTGTAGCACGCTCAAGCTGCTTCTCAAGGCTCGTCATGTCGTTATGTGGATATACAAATCGCTTACCCATGTGTAAACGTAATCCGTCGATAATACATGCATGCGCTTCCGAATCATACACAATCACATCGTGACGATCTACTAATGCATCAATAGCACTTACCATTCCTTGATACCCGAAGTTCAATAGAATAGTGTCTTCTTTGCTCATAAACGACGATAATTCCGCCTCTAGTTGCTCATGCGGATTCGAATTCCCCGACATCATGCGTGCTCCCATAGGTAAAGCAAATCCGTATTCAGCAGCCGCTTCAGCATCCGCCTTGCGTACTTCCGGATGGTTCGCTAATCCTAAGTAGTTGTTTAAACTCCATACTAATCTTTCCTTCCCACGGAAAATCATCTTGTTAGAGATTTCTCCTTCTAACTTAGGAAATGTGAAATAACCATGCGCATCTTTGGCATGCATCCCTAAAGGACCGCGATTCTTGCGGATCTTTTCGAATATATCTGTCATTGTTGTAATTTGTTTCTTGTTAAGATTCCGAAGCCCGGATCTTTCACGACCCGAAATTCTCCACAAAATTAATTTTAAATATGGTAACTAACACAATCTTTTTAACAAGATACTGTTAATGCTATCAGCCGTCATGGCCAATTTGCTTACTTTTGTACCGTAATATTGAATTATGAAAAAATTCCTGGCCGTAATTGTGACGGTTCTTCTGTTTTCTTCGTGCAGTAAATTCCAGCATTTGATGAAAAGTACCGATATGGAGGCTAAGTATAATGCCGCCGTGAAGTACTACGATAAAAAGGATTATTACCATGCCTTGCAGCTTTTCGAGGAGCTGATTTCGGTGTATAAAGGTACCCAAAAGGCCGAACAATCGTATTATTATTATAGTTATTGTACTTACAAAGTAGATGATTATCAGACTGCTGCGTATCATTTCAATAATTTTATCCAAACTTTCCCAAATAGCAAACATGCCGAAGAAATTCAGTTCATGTACGCTTATTGCTATTACCTCGATAGCCCAATTCCTAGCCTCGACCAAACGTCAACGCGCGATGCTATCGATAAATTCCAGATTTTCATTAACCGCTATCCGCAAGGGGAGAAGGTGGCTGAGGCCAATAAACTGATCGACGAATTGCGCATGAAGCTGGAAACCAAAGCTTTCAATAACGCTAAATTGTATTACCGTACCGAGAATTATAAGGCTGCCGTGGTGGCTTTCGAGAATTTATTGAAGGATTTTCCCGCTACCGTTTACAAGGAGGAGGCTTTGTTTATTTCCCTCAGATCTCAGTATATTTATGCCAATAATTCGGTGGAGACGAAAAGAGCCGATCGTTTGAAAACTACTTTAGAGTTATACTATAAACTTGTAGATAATTTCCCGCAAAGTAGGTATCTTCGCGACGCGGAAAAGATCTTCGATGCCGCAAAAGAGAAATTAGCCGATAAATCATTAGCCGGAAAAAACTCTTAATCTCTGATTATCAACAATTTAAATTCGATTATTATATCCCATCATGGCAAATTATAAATCTTCTACCAACACTACAGTAACTCGCGATATGCTGAATTTCGAAGAGAAAACAGGCAATATGTATGAGTCAATCGTAGTTTTAGCTCGTCGTTCTAATCACATCGCTGCTGAAATGAAGGAAGAATTGAATGAAAAATTATCTGAGTTTGCTAGCGTTTCCGATAACCTTGAAGAGGTTTTCGAAAATCGTGAGCAAATCGAAATCTCTAAACACTATGAGCGTTTGCCAAAGGCTACTTTGGTGGCTGTTCAGGAGTTTTTAGATGGTAAAATTTATCACCGTAATCCTGCTAAGGACCAACAGTAATCTTTTCATGCGGCTATCCGGTAAACATATCCTGCTCGGGATTACCGGCAGTATCTCAGCATACAAAGCCGCAGACCTTTGCCGCCTATTGGTGAAGGAGGGCGCCGATGTGAGAGTTATCATGACTCCCGCAGCTACCGGTTTTATTAGCCCACTTACTTTATCTGTCTTATCGAAAAATCCTGTCGGGCTCCACATGATTCTTCCAGATGATACCTGGAATAATCACGTGGAGCTCGGTCTTTGGGCCGATCTCATGATTGTGGCTCCCGCCTCAGCGAATACCATGGCGCATTTTGCTACCGGTACTTGTGAGAGTTTGCTCGATGCTGTTTATCTCTCTGCTCGTTGTCCAGTTATGATTGCTCCCGCAATGGATCATGATATGTTTTTGCATGATGCTACGCAAGAGAATTTAGTGGCCTTGCGCGATCGAGGCAACTTAATCGTGGGACCAGCTTCTGGTGAGTTGGCTAGCGGATTAATAGGCGAGGGACGTTTAGTAGAACCTCTAGAGATTGCAAATGCAATCATCGACTTTTTCAAGAAGGATTTGCCTCTCAACGGGACTTCCTTCCTCGTAACTGCTGGTCCAACACGCGAACCTATCGATCCCGTGCGATTTATTAGTAATCACTCTACAGGGAAAATGGGGGTCGCTATCGCGAATGCTTTGTTCGATGCCGGTGCCGATGTTACGCTCGTAGCCGGTCCGCTGCAGATCGATATCCCTAAAGGAATTAAACATATTCCCGTTTCTACGGCTGCCGAAATGTTCGAAGCTTCAAAGTCGATTTTCAACTCTCAAACAGGTGCCGTGTTAACAGCTGCAGTAGCCGATTATACTCCCGAAACTGTGGCGACCGATAAGGTGAAAAAGAAAGAAGCACAATGGACATTACCACTCGTAAAAACCGTTGATATTGCCGAAGAATTGGGTAAGTTAAAATCACCTAAGCAAGTGCTAGTGGGCTTTGCGCTCGAAACTTCGAATGAAATTGCAAATGCACAAGCCAAATTAAAAAAGAAAAACTTAGATTTGATCGTCCTCAATTCATTGAAGGATGAAGGTGCCGGCTTCGGTACCGATACCAATAAAATTACGTTCATCGGAGATAATCTCATTCAAGAATTTCCGTTGAAGTCGAAGGTCGGCGTGGCCGGCGATATTGTTGCCAAAATTATTCAACTACTACATGCGTAAATTATTATTCCTCTCTATACTTTTTGCAGCTGTAAGCTCAAGCTTATCGGCGCAGGAACTCAATTGCCAAGTAACGGTTCTTACTCCGAGAATCCAGAGTTCTGATAAAAAGATTTTTACTACTCTGCAGACTTCCATCTACGAGTTCATGAATACTACGCGTTGGACAAACGATAAGTTCAAATCAGAAGAACGTATCGAGTGTTCTATGCAGATTGAAGTGACTGAGCGTGTCTCAACCGACGAGTTCAAAGGTTCAATTCAAGTATCCGTTCGTCGCCCAGTTTACGGTACGTCGTACAACTCGCCTTTGCTGAATTATAAAGACGACGATTTCAATTTCCGTTATATCGAATTCCAAACCCTAGAGTGGGCAGGGGAGTCGGGACGAAATCCGAATTTAGTAGCCATATTAGCATTCTATGCAAACATGATATTGGCTGTCGATTACGATTCATTCTCGAGTCTTGGAGGATCAGAATTCTTTGCCAAAGCACAAGCCATCGTAGCCAATAATTCGAACTCATCGGATGCAGGATGGAAAGCCTTCGAGGGGAACCGTAATCGCTATTGGTTATCCGAAAATTTCAATAATCCGATTTATAAACCTATTCGTTTATTGTATTACGATTATCACCGCAAAGGACTCGATACAATGACAAAAACGAAAGATGAATCCATTCGTGCCATCAGTACCGATATCGAAAATATTCGCAAGATTCACGTCGATAAACCAGGATCGTTAATCATGAAAACCCTCTTCGACGCGAAAGCAGATGAAGTGGTAAATATTTTCTCAGGTGCATCACCCGATATTAAATCCACAATGGTGCAAATCCTAACCGAAATCGATCCATCCAATACCTCTAAATACCAAAAGATTCAAACGGCGGGGAACTAATAAACCCGATTTTTATTAATAGATTGCGAGTACTATGCTGAAGAGATTATACGTCAGGAATTATGTGTTGATTGAAGAACTCGATATTTCTTTCGGGAAAGGAATGTCGATTATTACCGGCGAAACAGGAGCGGGGAAGTCGATTTTATTGGGCGCCCTCGGACTCATCCTCGGACAAAGAGCCGATGCCGGAGCCTTACAAAACAAAACCAAAAAATGCATTATTGAAGGCACTTTTAACATTGCCGAATACAAATTGCAATCCTTCTTCACCGAAAACGAACTCGACTACGAAGAAGAAACTACCATCCGCCGAGAAATCAGTGCCGAAGGCAAGTCCCGTGCTTTTATCAACGATACACCCGTAACGCTTACCATCTTAAAAGACCTATCGTCGCGATTAGTCGACATTCACTCACAACATGAAACCTTACTGCTAAACAGCAATAAATTTCAACTAAATGTAGTAGATGAGTTCGCTCGTAATCAAGACCGATTAGCAAAATATAGCGATACTTTAACAACGTATAACGAGTTAAAGAAATCGATTGAAATAATGAAAGAAGAAGAAGCGAAAAGCAAAGCCGATTTCGATTATTTCAACTTTCAACTGAATGAATTATCGGAAGCTAACCTTTCCGATCCCGAAGAATTATCAGTACTCGAACAAGAACAAGAACGCCTCGAAAATGCCGAAGAAATTAAACTTCGACTTTCACAAGGATTTACGGCCTTGTCGGGGAGCGATGATAATATGTTAGTGCAGCTGAAAGTTATTCAGCAACAAATTGCGGGACTAGCCAAATTCGACAAGACCTACGAAGAAATTGCTAACCGCATAAAATCATCGTTAGTAGAATTGAAAGATATCAGCGATGAACTGGAACGAGCCGAAGAAGCTATCAATTCCGATAACAAGCGATTAGAAATCATCCAAGATCGATTGAGTTTGTTGTACAAATTGCAACAAAAGCACCGAGTAGAAGACCTTCAATCGCTCATCACCTTACAAGCAGAATTAGCCGACAAAGTATTTGCGATTGGCACATTAGAAGACCGTATTACAGCAAAAACCAAAGAATTAGAAGAACTACATTCAAAGCTTGAGAAAGATGCTGCGGTGCTTACCGAAGCCCGCAAAAAAGCCATCCCTCAAATCGAGAAAGAAATCACCGGCAACTTGGGCGAGTTGGCTATGCAAGGCGCATTATTACGTATTGCATTGATTCCCAACGAAGAAAACCGTTTTACGGCCGATGGAGCCGAAAAAGTGCATTTCTTGTTCTCAGCCAATAAGGGCGGCGATTTCAAAGAAATAAGCAAAGTAGCTTCCGGCGGTGAATTATCGCGTCTGATGCTCTGTATTAAAGCCCTGATGGCCAAATTAACCTCCATGCCTACGGTAATCTTCGATGAAATCGATACCGGCATATCGGGAGAAACGGCGTCGAAAGTGGGAAGTATCATCAAGCAAATGGCGGCCGAACACCAAGTAATTGCCATCACGCACTTACCGCAAATGGCAGGCAAAGGGCACCATCATTACTTCGTTTACAAGACCGAAACGAAGGGTAAAACGCATACACACCTTAAAATCCTCAGTACCGAGGAACGCATTACCGAAATAGCGCGCATGTTATCGGGGGAAACACTTACCGAAGCGGCATTAGGAAACGCAAAAGCACTCTTATCACTAAACTGAAGCCTTGGTAGTCAATTTTAGACTATTTTTGGCCCAACGAATCATAAAAAGAAATGGCTCATAATCTTCTTAAAGGAAAAAGAGGGATCATCTTCGGAGCTCTCGACCCGAATTCAATTGCATGGAAAGTTGCTGAACGTTGTCACGAAGAAGGTGCAATATTCACTTTATCTAATGCACCGGTAGCTCTTCGTATGGGAGCAATAAACCAACTGGCTGAAAAATGCAATGCACAAGTAATCGGTGCCGATGCAACCTCCACTGCCGACCTCGAAAACCTTTTTGCGCAATCGCAAGAAATTTTGGGCGGAAAAATCGATTTCGTTTTACATTCTATCGGGATGTCGCCGAACGTTCGTAAAGGGAAATTATACACCGACCTCGACTACGAATTTTACCATAAAACAGTTGATATTTCGTCGATGTCACTTCATAAAGTATTGCAAACAGCCATGAAAATGGATGCAATATCAGAATGGGGTAGTGTGGTAGCGTTAACGTATATCGCCGCTCAACGTGTATTCCCTGATTATAACGATATGGCAGATGCTAAATCGTTATTAGAAAGCATCGCAAGAAGCTTCGGATATCACTATGGAAAAGCGAAAAAAGTACGTATCAATACCATTTCTCAATCGCCAACAAAAACAACTGCGGGACAAGGAGTAAAAGGATTCGATGGCTTCTACAACTATGCAGATGCTATGTCGCCATTAGGCAACGCCAGCGCTGAAACATGTGCCGACTATTGCTTAACGCTCTTCAGCGACTACACGAAAATGGTTACAATGCAAAACCTTTTCCACGACGGAGGATTCTCTTTCACCGGCGTAAGCCGCGAGGTAATGGAAAAATATTCGGAAGAATAACCAATATTTTCCTAAAACATAAACGACGACTTCAAATGAAGATCGTCGTTTTTTTTTATAAAAATAATCGTGCATAAACTGATGGGAGGTATTTATATCTGGTTGTAAATAAAATAAGGCGATAACTTGATCGATGAACCAAATTAGATTCTATGACGCCATTCAAATGAGTTATCGCTAATAAAAAAAATAGAGTAGAGGAAGATCAGGTGGAAATATAGCATGGCAATAAGCTCGTCAAATAGTGCTTTGCTATTCTTTGAGTTGTGTCATATTTTCTACTTTTTTTAGCAGGGCAGTGACCACTATGTGAAACATGCACCATTTTGGTTCCTTTAAGAAAATATTATAAAAGATACAACATTTAGTTAAACAAATAACAAATTAAACTAACATTAATTCTTCAAAATAAATTTTCTAATTCAATTATATTTTTAAATTTACATAACTCTTTTAAACTCTTTCCTATGAAACAAAAGTTATTTTTACTTATTATCCTCCTAATAACCTCACAAACGCACGGCCAAAATTTGGTACCAAACCCTAGTTTTGAAGATACGGTGTATTGCCCCTTTGGCAGCAATCAATTGAATGCTAGCGAGCACTGGTTAAATTTTGGCAATTCCCCTGATTATTTTAATGCTTGTACTTATTTAGGGTTGCCCAATTCAAATCCAGGTTTTCAATATGCCCATACTGGAAATGCGTATGCAGGAGCTATTTTCTTCGCTAGATCAAATATTCCAAATGGGCCCAATTACCGGGAACCTATTGGAATTGAACTTTCAAACAATCTTATTATTGGTCAAAAGTACTTTGTTTCATTTTTTGCTGTAAATGCCGAGGTAAATTTCGGCTCTATTGCATCTGATAAGTTAGGAGTTAATTTTTATACAGTGCCATTTGATTCCTGTTGTCCGCCACCTTTAATAAATACTGCAAAATTATATACCGATAGTATTCTTACTGACACCCTCAATTGGATTAAGATAAGCGGTTCGTTTATAGCTGACTCTGCGTATCAGTACCTATGTATCAGTAATTTTTTTAATGATAATAATACAGATACATTATCTACTTCTCAATTTCCTACTCGAGCCTACTACTACATAGACGATGTATGCGTAAGTACTGATTCACTTTACAATGAAACTTGGACAGGGATTAACCAAACAGCCAATACACAAAATACAATATCTGTTTTGCCAAATCCATCTAATGGTACTTTTAATATTAATTCAAATGTCCTTGGCCAATTTAATTTAACAATAATGGATGGGGCAGGCAAAATTGTTTTTAATGATTTAAATTGTAGTAATCAAAAGGAAATTGATATCAATTACCTACAAAATGGAATATATTTTTTGGTGCTTGAATATAGTGATGGCAATCATAAGACATCTAAACTAGTCATTAATCATTAATTATGAAATTAAACTCATTGTTGAATATAATAATTGTGGAACTTTTTCTATCCTATTGCTCATTTGGTCAAAGAGGCAACGTATGGGTTTTTGGAGATAGTTCATTAATTGATTTTAATAATCCAATAAATCCAACTATAGGACGTAGCCCGATAAAATCTCGCGGTACAGCTGCTAACATTTGTGACTTTAGTGGGAAATTATTGTTTAGTACTTCATATAATCCAGATATATTTCAACCGTCTGGTATACAGGCCGGAGAAGTTTATGATTCACTTAATAATTTAATGCAAAATGGAGATGATTTGAAGTATGGCGGCTGGTATTATGAGGCTGTAATTATACCAAATCCATCTGATTCGAATAAGTATTTTGTTTTTCATATTGGAGTTACTGATTACTACGGACTTTATTTTTCTGAAATTGATTTATCTCTAAACAATGGTCTAGGTGCAGTAACACAAAAGAATGTTCAAATAAATAATTTCAAAGCAGACGATGGTTTAACAGCTGTAAAACATGGAAATGGTAGAGATTGGTGGCTGTTTTTCAGAAAAGCATCTTTATCAACAAGTGCGAGCAATACTTTTTATAAATATCTGATTACACCTACAGGAATAGCCGGGCCGGATACTCAGTCAATTGGAGCAATAACTTATATTAATTCATACCAATATTTCTTTTCTAACGACGGAAGTAAATTGGGTTGTGTAGGATATCAAGGGTTAGTGGAGACATATGATTTTGATAGGTGTACCGGTATTTTATCTAATAATCGTACAATAAGACAAAATTTCTTGACTGGCCCATATCCGGGAGGTTGGAGTGGGGAATTCTCTAATGATAAAACAAAACTCTATGTATCAGACCATGGTATTGACTCTTATTTGTTGCAATTTAATTTATTGGATAGTTTGCCGTCTGCAACTGTTGATACCATTGCTCATTATAATTACCCTCAATATACCGGAGGAATGCTAAAGCTAGCACCAGACAATAAAATTTATTGGAGTTGCGTTTGGCATGATGGAATAACGTTTAGCTATCCATACCCTGATACTACCTACAATATGTATAACATGAACCTGAGTGTTATCAATTCACCGGATAGTTTAGGTGCTGCGTGTGATTTTACAAGTTATAGCTTTTACCTTGGTGGTGCGCGGACTTATTTAGGTCTTCCCAACAACCCTAATTACGATTTAGGTCCGTTGGCAGGGAGTAGTTGTGATACACTGACGGTAGGCCTTAACGAAATTGCTGCTTATAAAAATAATTTAGCTGTTTATTATGATGCCGGTTGGCAAATGGCTTTTGTAAATGCTAAAGGATTAAAAGGGAAAAATGCCATTTTGAAATTGTTTAACCTCAACGGACAATTAATCACAACCCTCAAAGGAACTTCCAATGGCGAGTATTTTACTGCCGATGTAAACATGCAAGGCTTAGCAAACGGAATGTATATTTTTCAATTAAGTACCGATAGGGATGTGCTGACGGGAAAGGTAATTAAAAATTAATTTCATTTGTTGGTTAAAATTACAGTTAAATTTCGAAAAATGTAATCGTATGTTGTTTAAGCAAAAACATATGCAGCCTAAGGTTTGGGAAAGGATTAGAATGGCACATTAACTCGAGCTTCGCTCCTCATTTTCAAATAAGCTCATTTTCAAATCTTCAAATAAAAAAAGCCCTGATTCCTCAGGGCTTTTTCTTTATATTAACTTTCTTCTTTCTTTTTCTTCGAAGGCTTTCCGGGCTTTACAATGCTGATCTTAAGTTGATCGGCATCTCCGTCGCGGCTTAATTCAATAGTATCGCCTTCTGCGAGTTCGCCTTTGATGATTTCTTCAGCCATCGGATCTTCGATAAACTTCTGAATGGCTCTCTTCAACGGACGAGCACCAAAGTTGTAGTCGTAACCACGGTCGGTTAAGAATTCTTTTGCATCGTCGGTTAATTTTAATTTATAGCCTAAATCATTTACGCGTTTGTATAAACTTTCGAGTTCAATATCGATGATCTTGAAGATGTCTTCTTTTACTAAGCTGTTGAATACAACTACGTCGTCGATACGGTTCAAGAATTCAGGAGCGAATGCTTTCTTCAATGAGTTTTCAATTACGCTTCTTGCATTGTCATCAGCCTGATTTGAACGGGCAGTGGTGTTAAATCCTACTCCTTGTCCGAATTCTTTTAATTGGCGTGAACCAATATTAGAAGTCATGATGATAATGGTATTCTTGAAGTCGATTTTACGTCCTAAACTGTCAGTTAATTGTCCGTCGTCGAGTACTTGTAACAATAAGTTAAATACATCTGGATGTGCTTTCTCAATCTCATCTAACAATACGATAGAGTAGGGCTTGCGTCGAACTTTTTCAGTCAGCTGTCCGCCTTCTTCATATCCTACATATCCCGGAGGCGCTCCAACGAGACGAGAGATGGCAAACTTCTCCATATATTCACTCATGTCGATACGAATCAACGCATCTTCCGAATCGAATAAATAACGACTTAATACTTTCGCTAATTCAGTTTTACCAACTCCAGTAGGTCCTAAGAAGATAAATGTTCCAATTGGCTTATTAGGGTCTTTTAGTCCTGCGCGATTACGTTGAATGGCTTTCACCACTTTCTTAACGGCTTCATCCTGACCAATAACTTTTCCTTTTAATTCATCAGGCATCTTCAATAAGCGAGTAGTCTCTGCTTGCGCAATACGCGTCACAGGAATTCCGCTCATCATCGCCACCACTTGAGCAACATCTTCAACATCTACTGTATAACGTTGAGTTTTCGTTTCCTCTTCCCACGCTTTTTTAGCAGTATCTAATTGCTCTAAAAGTTGCTTTTCAGTATCACGAAGGCGAGCTGCCTCTTCATACTTTTGGCTGCGGACAACACGATTTTTTTCCACCTTAATATCCGACACTTTTGTTTCAAGGTCGATGATATTTTGAGGTACGTGAATATTGGAAATATGGACACGAGAACCAGCTTCGTCTAAGGCGTCAATCGCTTTATCTGGAAGGAAACGATCGGTGATATAACGGTTCGTTAACTTCACGCAAGCTTCAATAGCACCATCAGTATAATTTACATGGTGATGTTCTTCGTATTTCTCTTTAATGTTCCCTAAAATTTGAACTGTTTCCTCTACAGAAGTAGGATCTACAATTACCTTTTGGAAACGACGATCTAATGCGCCGTCTTTCTCAATATACTGACGATACTCGTCGAGTGTAGTAGCACCAATACATTGGATTTCGCCACGGGCTAAAGCAGGCTTAAACATATTAGAAGCATCTAATGATCCTGATGCTCCGCCGGCGCCGATGATAGTGTGAATCTCATCGATAAACAAGATCACATCAGGCGATTTTTCTAATTCATTCATCACCGCTTTCATACGCTCTTCAAACTGACCACGGTATTTAGTACCTGCCACTAAAGAAGCTAAATCAAGGGTAACAATGCGTTTGTTAAACAATACGCGACTTACCTTACGTTGAATAATACGTAAAGCTAAGCCTTCGGCGATAGCCGATTTACCTACGCCGGGCTCACCGATAAGGATCGGATTGTTTTTCTTACGACGGGAAAGGATTTGCGATACACGCTCAATCTCTTTCTCGCGCCCTACGATAGGGTCCAGTTTGCCTTCCTCTGCCGCTTTCGTTAAATCGCGACCGAAGTTATCGAGAACAGGAGTTTTTGATTTGCTGTCGGCCGTCTTTTTCGTCTGACCGAAAGAAGGACCTTCATCATCCTTTGAATAAGGATCGTCGTCGTTTGGCGACTGAGGAGCTTCTGATTTGAAGTTCGATTTGAACATTTCTAGTTCTTCACGCATAATATCGTAAGTAATGCCAAACTGATTGAGTATCTGAGTGGCGATGTTGTCTTCGTCTTTTAATATCGCCAATAACAAATGCTCGGTGCCAATGATTTCACTCTTGAAAATCTTTGCTTCAAGATAAGTAATCTTTAAAGCTTTTTCGGCCTGCTTGGTTAAAGGAATATTGTTTAAATTATTAACACTGCCCGAACTGCCTTTCACCGCGTTTTCAACGGATTTACGCAACTCAACCAGGTTGATGTTTAATGATTTTAAAAATTTGATGGCCATGCCTTCGCCTTCGCGAATCAGACCTAATAATAAATGTTCGGTACCGATATAATCATGTCCCAGACGTAACGCTTCTTCACGACTGTAAGTGATCACATCTTTTACTCTGGGTGAGAATTTAGCTTCCATTAGCCGAATTTTTTTCTATGTTGAACGTAATGTTTTAAAAAAGGTTTTGGGGTGACTTCCGGTATTTTAATCTTGCCTTTTTCGTTTCAGATTTTCCACTAAGATAAGGGAATCAATACCGGATTTGAGTAATAATTATGAGATCTTACATTGGGATTACTTTTTGTTAATAATTACTCTCGCCAACCACCAAAAATATGCCACCAAATGATTAACTTCGTGCATTAGTCCAATAGAGTTATCAACACGTCGATTAACAGTTGTAAATCACTGTTTTTCAGCGTGTTTATTATTGAAAAACAGTAACTGACAAATTATCATAGTACCACGAAATTAAGAATACATGGCAGAAGGCGAAAAGATTATTCGAATTAACATCGAAGATGAAATGAAAACGGCCTACATCGATTATTCGATGTCGGTAATTGTATCACGTGCCTTACCGGATGTAAGGGATGGTTTAAAGCCCGTACATCGCAGGGTATTGTTTGGAATGCAAGAGTTGGGCGTAATGTCAAATCGCGCGCACAAGAAGTCCGCAAGGATCGTTGGAGAGGTTTTGGGTAAATTCCATCCTCATGGCGATACTTCCGTTTATGATGCAATGGTGCGTATGGCCCAAGATTGGTCATTACGTTATACGTTAGTCGATGGACAAGGTAACTTCGGATCGGTAGATGGCGATAGTCCAGCTGCCATGCGTTATACCGAGGCTCGCTTGAAGAAGATCGCTGAAGAAATGTTAAATGATATCGATAAAGATACTGTCGATTTCAAACTTAACTTCGACGATACGCTGGAAGAACCAACTGTACTTCCTGCTAAAATCCCGAATTTATTAATTAATGGAGCGTCTGGTATTGCCGTAGGTATGGCTACCAATATGGCTCCGCATAATATCACGGAAGTATTGAATGCCATTATGGCATATATTGATAACCGCGATATCACGATTGAGGATTTAATGAAGTATGTAAAAGCTCCTGATTTCCCTACCGGCGGAATTATCTACGGATATACTGGCGTTAAGGATGCTTTAGAAACGGGACGTGGAAGAATTGTGATTCGTGCGAAAGCTATTATCGAGAATACTGATAACGGTCGCGAACGAATTATCGTTACAGAAATTCCTTTTCAAGTGAATAAAGCCGACATGATTAAAAAGACGGCTGACTTGATCAATGATAAAAAACTAGAAGGTATCAGCGATATCCGCGATGAGTCGGATCGTGATGGTATGCGTATCGTTTATGAAATTAAACGTGATGCAATGGCAAACGTGGTGCTTAACAATTTGTATAAGTACACCGACCTTCAAAATTCTTTTAGCGTAAATAATATCGCTCTTGTTGCGGGACGCCCAATGATGTTGAATCTGAAAGATATGATTCACTATTATGTGGAGCACCGTCATGAAGTATTGATTCGTAAAACTCGTTACGAATTAGCGGAGGCGGAAAAACGTGCGCATATTTTGGAAGGATTATTGATAGCACTCGATCACCTCGACGAAGTAATTGCGTTAATCCGTAAGTCTCAAACTCCAGATGAAGCGAAAAACGGCTTGATGGAAAGCTTCCAACTGAGTGAAATTCAGTCGAAGGCAATCCTCGAAATGCGTTTACAACGATTAACGGGACTTGAGCGTGATAAAATCCGCGAAGAGTACGCCGAGATCAAGAAAATGATTGACTATTACAAGGAAGTCCTTGCCGATGAAGTACTTAGAATGAAAATTCTAAAAGGCGAGATGAACGAAATGTTAGAGAAGTATGGCGATGAGCGTCGCACGGAGATCGTTTACATGGCCGATGATATCAGCATGGAAGACATGATAGCCGATGAAGCTGTAGTTATTACTATCTCTCACATGGGATATATCAAGCGTACTGCACTGAACGAATACCGCACACAAAGTCGTGGAGGTAAAGGTGCAATGGGTACCGCTACGCGTGATGAAGACTTCGTTGAACATTTGTTTGTAGCTACTAACCATAACTACTTATTATTATTCACCGAAAAAGGTAAATGTTTCTGGCTAAGAATTTTCGAAATCCCTGAAGGAACAAAAACATCGAAAGGAAGAGCACTTCAGAATTTAATTAATATTTCGCCTGATGATAAAGTGAGAGCTTTCATCAACGTAAATAACTTACATGTTGAAGATTACCTCAATAATAACTTCATCATCTTATGTACTCGCCAGGGTACAATTAAGAAAACGCAATTAGAAGCGTATTCTCGTCCTCGTCAAAATGGTATCAACGCCATTACCATCAACGATGGTGATGAGTTATTAGAAGCACGTTTAACGAACGGTAAAAATGAAATCCTCTTAGCCGTGAAATCGGGTAGAGCTATCCGTTTCAACGAAAGCACTGTTCGTCCGATGGGAAGAAATGCTTCCGGAGTACGTGGAGTATCGCTCGACGAAACGAATGACGAGGTAATCGGAATGGTTTGTATTCAAGATCAAGTGAAGGAAACCGTATTAGTAGTTTCTGAAAAAGGATATGGAAAACGTACTGATCTTGAGGACTATCGCGTAACAAATCGTGGTGGAAAAGGAGTGAAGACGCTTCAAATTACCGAGAAAACTGGACAATTAGTAGCGATTAAATCCGTAGTTGACGGCGATGAATTAATGATCATCACTAAAAACGGAATTACTATCCGTATGTCGGTTAACGATCTTCGCGTAATGGGAAGAGCAACGCAAGGAGTGAAGTTAATTCGCTTGGGCGACGACGACGATATTGCATCGGTAGCTAAAATCGAAGAAAGTGTATTAGCATCAGAAATCGATTTATCAGAACCGACAGAAATAACAGCAACAACAGAAGGAGTAGAAAATACAGATGCGGAAGCACCATCAGAACCAAATAACGGTGAAGAACCGGGAACTGATAATGCAGCACCTGAAGCTCCAGAAACAAACGAATAATAAAACCATAAACAGCTGATAATGAAAAAGATTTCAGTTTTATTTGCACTGTTACTTTCAGTGCAGATGGTAGTGGCACAAAAAGCTGCCGTTCAATCTGCCATCAATTATTTACGTTACGACGATCTTGATAAAGCCAAAACGGCAATCGACGGAGCATCTACGAACGAAGGTTCAATGGGCATGTCGAAGACCTGGTATTATAAAGGATGTATCTACCAAGCGATTTACGAATCGAAAAACGAGAAGTTTGCGGCATTAAAACCGGGATCAATCGATGAAGCACGTAAAGCATTTGAAAAGGCGAATGAATTAGATGCGAAAGACAAAGAGTATACCGAAGATATCCAGAAAAGAATGGGTTCGTTAACGGTAGGCATTATGAATGAAGGAGTTGAGCTCTTCAAAGCGAAGAAATACAGCGAATCATTAACAGCCTTCGAAACAGGAATTTCTCTTAAAAAGAAGTTCTATAACGAAACGGATACTTTGGCAATGTCGAATGCAGCTTTAGCAGCTGATCGCTCGGGAAATGCGCCTTTAGCAATTAGCTATTACAAGCAATTATCCGACATGAATTATGGAGGAGCTAAAACCTACATGATTCTATCAAGTTTGTATTTCGATGCAAAGGATACCAATAACACATTAAAGACTTTAAACGAAGGAAGAACAAAGTTTCCAGAAGATAAGGACTTAATTACTAAACAATTGAACCTGTATCTATTAACAGGACGCACAAATGAAGCTTTTGCTCAAATCGATCAAGCAATCCAGAAAGATCCTGCAAACGCGACATTGTATTTCAATAAAGCGGTATTAGCTGATCAGTTAAAGAAAACTGCTGAAGCAGAAGCTGCTTATAAGAAAGCACTTGAGCTGAAACCTGAATATTTCGATGCCAATTACAACTTGGGAGCGATGTATTATAATCAGGCAGCTGAAATGGCGAACAAGGCAAACGATATACCGGCAAGCAAGGTAGCGGCATATGATGCGGCGAAGAAGCAATTCGACGCTAAATTCAAGGAATCGCAACCATACCTTGAAAAGGCGCATGATCTAAATCCGACAGATATGGCAACACTTCAATCACTCAAAACTTTGTACGTGAGAATAGGTGATACCAAAAAAGCGGAAGCAATTAAAGCTGCAATTGATGCAGCTAAAAAGTAAACGCAAATAGCGAAAAAGAGGGTCATAGCCCTCTTTTTCAGCTATTTGCTATTTAACATAATATTAATTATATAACAGAAGGAGTTGAATTTCCAGGTAAATAAATGGCGGTATTTCCCTGGAAATCGTCCGATTTTGGCTGTTTCAACCAAAGTGCATTTTTCACCTTAATTCAGTCCTTTCTCCATCCGACATTCTACTTTTATATTTCGGATTCGGCTCCGCCGCAATACTCACCATTTCAGCTTCCAGTTCGAGCATCGATAATTTGATGGATACATAATCGTCTTTTTCCGTAGCCAGATATCCCAAATCATAACAGAAATAAATCACTCCAGCCCTCACCGATTTCTTATGCGTGAAATATTTGAAATCGAATCCCATTTCAATCAGTTTGCCTTTGTGGATCTTCGATTCGTTCAAAACCGTTAAGGCTTCCAGAATCCTTCTGTTGCGCTTTAGTACATTATTTACGTTCCTGACGTAATTGTTAATGTTGCTGTTGAGCCTGTTGTTGTAGGCATTTCTGCACATATCGGTGCAGAATTTCTTGTCGGTACGACCTCGTAGCTTGTCGGAACATTCCAGACAGTGTTTTTCCATTTGTTGATCTTTTTAAAAATGAACATGCTTTAATCATTAGCATTTAAACAATCGCCCGGGAACTAAAAAAATGACGCCTTGTTTAACGTGATCCAAAAATAATATGGATTTTAAGCAGCTACGATTCTTCGTTTACATTCTATTAACAGCTCCATTTTAATAACCTCGCCAAATTTTCGCTTTGACGATTTTTGGTAATTTTCTCTCTTAAAATCCTTCAATTTGCAGCCATTTTGGGCATATTTTGAAAGCATTTGTAATCGGTTAACCGTTTGTAAACGAATGTAAATGCGTAACTCCCGACTAATGCTTTATGGCTACCCCATCTTTGCCGACATCAATATCAGCCCTTCCGGAAGATCTGCTGAATTCACGTAAAAATTGCAAACAAAATCATCATGAAAAATTTGAAAAACAGAGTCAATTTAATTGGCAATCTCGGGACAAACCCAGAAGTAAAAACCCTCGATGGCGGCTTAAAACTGGTTAAAATATCCATCGCCACCAACGATACTTACAAAAACAGTAAGGGCGAACGTGTTACAGAAACTCAATGGCATAACCTCACAGCATGGGGAAAAACGGCCGATTACGTTGAGAAATACGCCAAAGTGGGCAATAAAGCCGTAGTTGAAGGCAAATTGGTTAACCGTAATTACACTGATAAATCGGGACAAAAAAAGTACTATACCGAAGTATTAGTTAACGATATCATGTTGCTTACCGGCAACACAAAAAATGATGTAGAATAAAGAATGATTGAGTTTTGGAGTTGAGGTTTTCTGCGTCTTTCGGTACCCTGCGTTTTTTAGCGCTATATGTATTTCGTTTTTAAAGACTCGAGGAAAGAAATCAATCGAAAACCCGTAAGTTTTCATTGATTTATAATCACCCTATTAACTTGTCTAATAAGTGATGACTAATTTTGATTGAAATCCAATTCTGATGCAAATTCCTTCTTAAAATAATTCAATGATAGGAATACAGGATAAAACATTTTCCCTCTTCCAACGCGCTGTAGCCGCGCGACGGCTCTTACTTTTTCCTTCAGTTGAAAAAGTAAGCAAAAAAACCGCCGCTGTAAATTTTTTAGCGGGAACGATTTCAACTCCAACGGAAAGAAACAAACTCGCCCTGAATCGTCTCCTGCGTCGACGCTTCATGTCTCGGGCAGTGTTTCTTTCTATCGTTTCCGTTCTCATCGTTCTTTCCGCAAAAATTTAAGGCGGACGTTCCGCTTCGAATATAGATTCTGATATACCGTTCGACAATAATATTGTAGCTTGAAAAAAGCTACAATTCGGTGATTAACAGAGATTAAAGTCACCAAGAATAAGTAAACACAAAGACCAAAAACCTTCTGTTTGCCCAGTAACTATAACAAAAAAGGCAAACCATTTTTAAGAACGTTAACTAAACCTATTTCATCATTTCAACAATAGCTTTTGCTGCTTGGTCTGATGCACCTGGTCCGCCTAGAACGCGTTCTAGTTCGTTATAATCCTGCATCATTTTTTCGCGTCCCGCACCCGATAAAATCTTTCTTAATTCAACTTCCACATTTTTTTTGTTGAGTTCTTCTTGAATTAATTCAGTCACTACCATGCGATCCATGATCAAATTTACGAGTGAAATAAACTTGATTTTCACAAGCTGTTTTGCAATCACATAAGAAACGTAACTACCCTTATAACAAACTACTTCGGGCACTTTAAATAAAGCAGTTTCTAACGTCGCTGTTCCGCTTGTTACCAATGCGGCATGTGCTGCATTTAATAACGGATACGTCTCACCGAAAATCAAATGAATGTCTTTATTACCGATATGTTCGCGATAAACTTCTGCTGTTTGTCCCGGTGCTCCTGCTATCACAAATCGGTATTCCGGAAAGGAATCAACCACCGATAACATGATGGGTAATTTCACATCGATCTCTTGCTTGCGACTTCCAGGCAATAAGGCAATAAGTGGTTTATCGTTGGGCAAATTCAGTTGAACTTGTCCCGCATTTTCCGGCAACTTAAATTTAGCAATTGCATCGAGCAAAGGATGTCCCACAAATTTCACTTCCATGCCGAACTTTTTATAAAAGTCCTTTTCAAAAGGAAGAATCACCAGCATGAGATCAACATCGCGTTTGATCTTTTTCACGCGCGATTGTTTCCATGCCCAAACTTGCGGAGAGATATAATAAACAACTTTAATTCCTTGTTGCTTAGCAAATTCGGCTATGCGTAGGTTAAATCCAGGATAGTCGATTAACACCAAAACATCAGGAGCATAATCGAGGATATCTTTTTTACAATAGTCGATATTTGAAAGTATGGTCTTGAGGTTTTTAATCACTTCAAGAAATCCCATGAACGCTAAATCGCGGTAATGCTTTACTAATTCAGCACCTTCGGCTTTCATTAAGTCGCCACCCCAGCAACGAAAAGAAGCATTCGCATCATGCTTTTTGAGCTGATGTAACAGATTTGCACCGTGCAAATCGCCTGAAGCCTCGCCGGCAATCACGTAATATTTCATCACAACACTTTAAAATAAACAACAACGAAAGCATAAATAAAGGTGGCAGCAATTACACCGCGCGCCGATTTATCCAACTGCAGTTGATAGAAAATAAAAAACATCAACAAGTTTAAAATCGCACCTAAACTCAATACTGATATCGCTTTATTGATACGAACTACATGATCAATGAACGAATGTAATCCCATGTAATTAAAAAACAAAAGGTAATACAAATAGAAGCCCACGAAGGGAAGTACTAATCCGGGAATTAATCCCGTAAGAAATGCATCTTTCTTGAACATCAGTATTTTATAATCTATTAATTAAATTTTTACTTTATGCGTATAGACGTAAGCGATAGTAACAACAAAGGTAATAAGTAATACGCCTCGTCCTTTTTCTGTTTGTTCTTTTGTAATCATTAACCACCGAAATAAGAGCATATTCAGGAATAACATCAGCAGTTGTATTCGCGGTGCTATCATGAATGGCGAGAGATTCAAGTACTTCGTCCTTAGCCAATCGGCACCACTAATTAAACAGTAAGTTGAAATAAAAGTCATCATCCCCATCAACACTCCGTTGAAGATGCTGTCTTTTTTCAGCCATTCCATTTTACACTGTTTAAATGTAAGATCGCATGATGCGCAGTTAGATCGAAGTGCACGGGAACAATCGACACATATCCTTTCGATAAAGCCCATTCATCAGTATCTTCTCCTTTATCATTATTGATGAATTCACCGGTGAGCCAATAGTATTTGCGTTTATTCGGATCCATGCGCTCATCAAATTCTTCTTTCCATTTTGCATTTGCCTGGCGACAGATTTTGATGCCTTTAATTTTACTCAACGGCAAGTATGGAAAATTGACATTTAATAAGGTGCCTTCTTGCAATCCTATTTTCAAGATATTCTTGGCAATGATTTTTACATAATGCTTGGCAGCTGTAAAATCTGAATCTAGACTAAAATTACATAAGCTGAATCCGATAGAAGGAATTCCTTCAATGGCACCTTCCATGGCTGCCGACATAGTGCCCGAATAAATCACGTTGATAGAAGAATTCGATCCGTGATTAATTCCAGATACCAATAAATCCGGTTTACGATGCAACACTTTATTCACTGCCAACTTCACGCAATCGGCTGGAGTTCCTGAGCATTGGTATGATAATACACCCGGAAAAACATCCACTTTATCGAGACGCAAAGGCTTATTGATGGTTATGGCGTGACCCATTGCCGACTGGGGACTATCGGGCGCAACAACAACCACCTCCCCTATTGTTTTCATTACTTCAACCAAGTTTCGTAACCCGGGAGCTGTAATTCCATCGTCGTTAGAAATTAAGATAACTGGCTTCGATGATTTTACAACCGACTTCGTTTTACGCGCGCTTTTTACTTCTTTTTTTACCGCCATGGTAGGATTATTTTACGGGCACGAAGTTACACCGATAATTTGGGTGAGCCATAATGTCGACAGAAAACTTAATAACCTACCCAACAAAAAAACGGCCCCGAATGCTATCCGGAGCCGTTACCTGAATTGCATTACGCTACATGCGTAATTATAAAAAGTGATTGCAAATGGTTACCCTTAGGAAAAAAATGACTTGAAATTCAAGAGAATTAACCAATGTTAATCTCTTTTGTTTTCGGTTTTGCCGGTTCTGTTTTTGGAAGGACAACCATCATAATCCCGTGATTATAATTGGCTTGAATACCTTCCATATTTACATTTTCAGGAAGCGTAAAGCTTCTAGTGAACGATGTAAAGGAGAACTCTTTACGGCTGTATTTTTCGTTTTTCTCGTTCTGCTCTTGCTTTTTCTCGCCTGAAATGGTGAGTTGATTTTCTTCTACGCGAATTTTAAAATCTTCTTTCGCTAATCCCGGAGCAGCTAATTCGAGTGTATAAGCCGAATCACTTTCCTTAATGTTTACTGATGGAGAACTCCATCTTTTAAAATCACCTGTTACCATTCCGTCGAAAATATCACCCCATAAATCATTGAATGCTGGGAATACGACTGGTTTTCTTGTTGCGTTTTCGTTTTGAAATTTAATTAGTGTCATGGGTTTAATTTTTTAAATTGTTTGAAACCCCATTCTCAACTAATATACCAATCCGAAAAAACACATTTCTGCATGTCAAATTGACGTAAAGTTGATTAAAAACACGTCAATTTGTCAAAATATAAGCTTAAACAACTGACTATCTGGCTTTTTGCTGAAGCATAGGAACGAAGCGAAATTTATCGAATTCGAAGATTTCGACCTCATTTTCCGACTTTTTCAGCACGGTAGTCATTACCTGTTCAGCTAAAATATCGCCTACGGGAATCACCATTAATCCGCCGATTTTCAGCTGAGCCACCAACGCTGCAGGAATTTCGGGAGCCCCGCAGGTAACTAAAATCTTGTCGTACGGACCATAAGAAGCCTGCCCTTTAAATCCGTCGCCATAAAACGACTTAATGGTAAAATACCCGAGTGATTCGAAACGTTTTTTAGTAGCGTCGTGCAACGGACGATGACGTTCGATGGTAAATACTTTCGCACCAGTTTCGGCCAAAACACAACTCTGATATCCAGAGCCAGTTCCGATTTCGAGCACCTTCTCCCCTTTCACAGGATCAAGCAACTGAGTTTGGTAAGCAACAGTGAACGGTTGAGAGATAGTCTGCTCACAATCAATAGGAAAAGCCTTATCCTGATAAGCATACTCGAGGAATGCATTATCCATAAAAAGATGGCGCGGAATCTTCCCTATTGCATCTAAAACCAATCGGTTAGTTATTCCTTTTTCCTTAAGTAGATCTACTAATTGTCGCCTTAACCCTTGATGGCGGAAGGTATCATTCACGTTCACTTTGCGAAATTATAGATTGAATCGGTAGGGAAAGATAAAAATGTTCTCATCTTCCGTCATGTTTTCAACAAGGAGAGATTGAAAAATGCTGTAATTTCGCACAAAATTTCAAGAATGTTAAAGATCGGAGTTTTAGGAGCGGGGCATCTGGGTAAAATACATATCCGGTTGATTCAAGAACTGCCTAAATATGAATTAGTAGGATTTTATGATCCAGATCCGAATACGGCGCAGCAAGTGCCGGGTGTGACTTATTTCGATTCTATCGACCGTTTATTACAGTCATGCGATGTGATCGATATTGTTACTCCTACCGTAAATCACTACGAGTGTGCGGTAAAGGCTTTACGTCTTTCGAAACATATTTTCATTGAGAAACCGCTTGCGAATACTGTTGCTGAAGCCAAAGAAATGATGGGCTTAGCAGAGGAAGCGAATGTGAAGGTCCAAGTGGGACATGTAGAGCGATTCAATCCCGCTTTTAAATCCGCTGTTTCATATATCAAACAACCGATGTTTATAGAGACACATCGTTTGGCGCAATTTAATCCGAGAGGAACCGATGTATCTGTCGTGCTAGATTTAATGATTCACGATATCGACATCGTATTAAGCACCGTAAAATCGACAGTAAAGAAAATCAGCACCAGCGGCGTGGCTGTTGTGAGTGATACTCCCGATATTGCCAATGCGCGTATTGAATTCGACAATGGATGCGTAGCAAACTTAACTGCTAGCCGCATCTCGTTAAAGAACATGCGTAAAACGCGCTTCTTCCAGAAAGATGCGTATATCGCTGTCGACTTTTTAAAGAAAGCCACCGAAGTAGTACGACTAAAAGAAGTTGACGGTACTCCCGATCCGTTAGCCCTCACCATCGACCTAGGCGAAAACAAAGGCTCGAAGCAGATTTACTTCGAAAATCCGAAAGTCGACGAAACCAACGCAATAAAAGAAGAGCTAGATTCGTTTGCTGATGCAATTTTAAACGACCGAAAACCGTTAGTACCTATCGAAGACGGTTATTCAGCCCTCGTAGTTGCACATCAAATTGCCGATAAATTGAAATCGTTGCCGGCAATCGTTTCCTAACCTACCCACCAATATGTATTCATTCCGTACTAATTTCTTTCTATTCATTATTGCTTTTGCATTTACTATGCAGAGCTGTAACCTGATTAATCCGGAGGAACCACAACCTGCATATTTAGAAGTAAATCACGTATCAGTAAGTTCTAATTATCCTTCGCAAGGAACCAATGCAAGTAAAGTAAAAGATGTTTGGGTTTATGTCGACGGACAATACTTAGGCACCTTCGAGCTACCTGCAAAAATTCCAGTCTTAGCAGAAGGAAGCAAACAAGTAATTCTACTTCCTGGAATTTACGAAAACGGAATCGCAGCTACTCGATCGGCTTATCCTTTGTATAAAGGTTATACCACTACCCTCAATTTTACTCCTGGACAAACTACGCTTGTTGATACATTCCCCGTATCGTACTACCCTGCTCTATCCTATACTTGGTACGAAGACTTTGAAAAAGACACAAGCGGTGGAGGAATTAGCATGGAAACAACGACTAATTCGCTTGCGGGATTAGCAATTGATTCAACTATTGTATTTGAAGGACAGCGAAGCTTAAAATTAGAAGCCACCTCAACGAATTATATTATTGAAGTAACGAGCGTTAATGATGGATACTATCTTCCGAGAGGAAAAGACATCTATCTAGAAGTAAATTACAAAAGTAACCACGCCTTTACTGTGGGATTAAAAGGAATTTTATCGAGTGATACCAGAAATATTCCTGTGATCCTCTTTAATCCGAGTACCGATTGGAACAAAACCTATATTAACCTAAGCAAGTTCGTGAATGCGAATTACGATGTATCAAAGTTTAAAGTTTATTTCTACATGCAATTAGAAAGCGGGGAATCTTCCGGGACTTTATACATCGATAATGTGAAGCTGATTAGTAACTAATGAACAGAGTATTACAAATTACGAAGTACGTTTTTGCCGATTTACTGGCAGCGACTTTGGCCTGGAGCATCTTTTATCTCTACCGTAAACTAGAGATAGAATCGGTGTTGTACGGATATAAGCTACCACTTCAGCCTGACAAGAATTTCTTTATGGGCGTTACCGTTCTACCTGTTGCATGGGTGATCGTTTATGCTTTGATGGGTACTTATAACGACATCTATCGTAAGTCGCGTTTAAAGGAATTCGGACAAACACTTATCGTTGCGTTGATTGGTTGTTTGATCATTTTCTTCTCCCTTTTACTCGACGATGTCATTGTATCTTACCGTAGTTATTACAGCACTTTTATGGCGCTGTTCTTACTGCATTTCCTGATTACAGCGCTATTCCGATTTTTCATCACCACATTCACCGCTCGAAAAATTAAGAGTCGTAAAATCGGATTCCCAACACTTATCATTGGTAGTTCACAACGTGCTGTTGGATTATATACCGAACTGGAATCAGAGCCTTTAAGTCAGGGATATAAATTCGTTGGATTCATCCATATCGATCATAATAACGGGAAGTATTTCAAAGATAATTTACCGCATTTAGGAGGACTAGAAGACCTTTCACAGATCATCGATCAGTATAAAATTGAGGAAGTAATCATTGCCATTGAATCGTCGGAACACGAGTTTATAGGAAGAATTATTAATGAATTAGAAGATAAAGATCTGATCATTAAAATTATGCCCGACATGTACGACATCCTCTCGGGATCAGTTAAGATGTCGTCGATTTTCGGATCGCCGTTGATTATTATTAATCCGAGTTTAATGCCGGTATGGCAACAATCGTTTAAGCGCATCATCGACATAGTTGTCTCAATGATCTTTTTATTGTTGTTATCGCCGGTGTATATTTTCACTGCACTCATCATCAAAACTGGTTCACGCGGACCAATCTTTTTTGCACAGGAACGAATAGGACTACACGGAAATCCTTTTACCATTTACAAGTTTCGCTCCATGTTTGTTGGTGCCGAAAAAGGTACGCCAATGTTGAGTAGTTCATCGGATTCACGCATCACACCATTCGGTAAATTCATGCGTAAAGTACGACTCGATGAAATCCCGCAGTTTTATAATGTATTAATTGGCGATATGTCGCTAGTAGGTCCTCGTCCCGAGCGACAATACTTCATCGACCAAATCATGCAAGAAGCACCGCACTACCGACATCTGCATAAAGTTCGTCCGGGCATCACCTCTTGGGGACAAGTAAAATACGGATACGCAGAGAACGTAACGCAAATGATTCAACGACTAAAATACGATATCATTTATATCGAAAACATGTCGCTCGCCCTTGATTTTAAAATCCTTTTTTATACAGTACGAACGATACTTCAGCGAAGCGGGAAATAATGGGCTGGGAATTTAGTTCCTGTTGAAATTCTCAATATTTTAAAGTATCCTAAATCATATGAGATTTAATTCGATTTTGAATTTTGAATCTTGGATTTTGAATTATATTCGAAAATAATCTGCGTAAATCTTGTAAATCTGCGTCATCAGCGGCCAATTAAGCGAAGCGGAAAATAAAAATCAATGACTGAAGGGATCAATGAATGATTGAGTGAGTGAATGACTGGGTGAATGAATGATTGAATGAATGAATTTTGTGGTCATTGTTCCTAATATAAATAACGCGTCAGCCTATCCTTTTAAATCCATTTCAAATCCATTCATCTGCTTGTCCCAATGGGGTGTTCCGGCCGAATGGCCCAACCGCGTAAGCCCAAACCGCGTCAGCCAATCCTTTTAAATCCATTTCAAATCCATTCATCTGTGTTCCGGCCGAATGGCCCAACCGCGTCAGCCACCATCAGCGCAAGAAATCCTTTTAAATCCTTTTCAAATCCATTCATCTGTGTTCCGGCCGAATGGCCCAACCGCGCTAGCCCCAACCGCGTCAGCCAATCCAAAATCCAAAATTCATTTTTTACATTCAAACACCTTCAACTCCACATTTATCCTCTCAAAAACACCTCTGATATGCTCCTCGGCGGTGTCGGTAATAAATAGTTGTCCGAAGGTATCGTTACTCACCAACTCCATCAAACGAGTAATTCGGTGAATATCGAGCTTATCGAAAATATCGTCGAGCAATAAAAACGGTTTCACCCCACTCGACTCCTTTATCAATTCAAATTGCGCCAGTTTTACTGCTAATACAAACGATTTCTGTTGCCCTTGCGATCCGATTTTCTTCACGGGATAATTGTTCAACAGCAACTCTAGATCGTCGCGGTGAACACCCACCGAAGTATATTGAAGCATCAAATCGCGGCTATGCGTTTTTTGCAATAAATCGAGCAACGGATCATTGTGTAATTTCGATTCATATCCGAAGCTCACCTGCTCACTATCATCGGTCAAGTAAGCATAATAGCGATTAAACACTGGCACAAAGCGAGCGATAAATTCCTTTCGCGCTTCATAGATACGGGTACCATAAGTTGCAAGCTGTTCATCCCAGATCTGCCACATCGAAGCCTCAACATATCCCCCTTTTCCTGCTTGTTTTAAAAGTGCATTTCGTTGCTGGAGGACTTTATTATAATTCACCAAATTCTCGAGATACTGATGATCATATTGGCTAATGATGCTATCCATTAACTTACGACGCTCATCACCGGGACCAGTTATGAGCTCTTGATCAATTGGAGCCACCATCACCACGGGCAACAAACCGATATGCTCACTAAAACGCTGGTATTCCTTCTGATTGCGTTTAACGATCTTCTTTTGTCCCGCTTTCATACCCACAAAAACATCATCGCTATTATCATCTTGTCCCAAATGGAACTTACCCGCTATCGAGAAAAATCCGCTATCGTGGCGGATATTAAGACTATCGGTAGAATGGAAATAACTTTTGCAAAGGCACAAATAGTGAATCGCATCAAGTACATTCGTTTTACCGCTGCCATTCGCGCCTGTGAGGGCATTGGCTCCGGGACTGAAATCAAACTCAGCTTCCTCGTAATTTTTAAAATTGAACAGCGTTAAACGACTTAAATACATGACGGCGCAAAAGTACGATTTTAATTGCGTTGGGAGTGTGTTTTGGGGATATTGGATGTTGGATATTAGATTTTTGATATTGGCAAAAGATGAATGAGTAGTTCACCTAGAAGATTATTCCATAAAACCGCCAATGATCTCGGTTGGACCCACATTCAGTCATTCAATCATCCATTCATTCAGTCATTCAATTATTGGCGATAGATGATAGATTTTAGGCGATAGATTTTGGGTTACAGGAATTAAATGAATTAGAATTTCGCCCCAAAGACTTTTCAATAAAACCGAAATGCATAACATTACCAAAGATCTCGGTTGGACCCTCATTCAATCATTCAGTCATTCATTCCCTCAGTCATTCAATCATTCAGTCATCCATCCATTCAATCATTCAATCATTCAGTCATTCAGTTCTCCCCCATTCTAGACATTGATTCCTAAAAAATTGAAAAATCTTTTATGGAATTTTGGGACTTTACGCATCGGGTGCTTAGAAATCTTAATTTTGACAAATATGAAGAGCCCAATTCAAATGAAAAAGACCTTAGTAGCCATGCTGCTTATTTTAAACAGCTCGCTTTTATTCTCACAAGAGAGAATCAGAATCAACAACACCGACATTAAAGAGGTGAAAATTTACCAAAACGGAGCCCTCGTTACTAGAACGGGAAAAGCCATGGTAAGCACAGGAAATCAAGAAGTAGTATTCGACGGATTATCACCTTACATTAATCCCCAAAGTATTACTGTAAAAGGATTGGGCGATGCCACTATTCTCTCAGTTAACTATCAGCAAAATTACCTTACGGCTAACCGCAAGACCAAAGAACAACAGAGTCTCGAAGAGCAGCGCGACTCAGTACAATACAAACTCAGCCAAGTAAACAATAAGATTGCGGTATTAAACGAAACTGTTACTGTTTTACAAGCCAACAAATCGATTGGCGGAAATAACAACGGAGTGATGGCCGATGAATTAGAGCCTGTAGTTGAATATTTTACTAAGAAAATGATGGCGTTAAAAGACGATATCCTCGATAATAGTCTACGTCAGAAAAAACTTCAAGAGCAGATCAGCAAAATAGATAATCAACTTAACGAGATCAATAATCGCAATAACCAACCAGAAGGAAACATAATTGTTACGGTTGATGGTAAATCGAAAACGCAAGCTACTTTTGAGTTCAGCTATCTCATCGAAAGCAATGTCAATTGGCAGCCATTTTACGATTTAAGAGTGAAAGATGTGAAAAGTCCTGTTGAAATTGTTTTCAAAGCTAAAGTGAACCAAACAACAGGTGAAGACTGGAAAAATGTTGCTTTAACGCTCAACACTGGTAATCCTTCGCAGAGCGGCGACAAGCCTATTTTATATCCTTGGGTAGTAGGATTTTTACAGCCAATAGTAGATGTTAGAGGTTCACGATCAGGTGCAACTGATTATTATATAGATGGGATTAGAATGCGACCTGCTGCACCTACAATGATGGAAAGCACCAATGCGGAGCAAAAAGTGATGATGTGGGATATGGCAACAGTCACCCAAAATCAATTAAACGTAGCGTATGAAATCCCGGGACACTACAGCATCTTAAACGGAAGCAGCGAGACGCAAGTAGAAATACAACATTATACTACGAATGCCAACTACGAATATGTTGCTGTACCAAAAATCGATAATGATGCATTCCTCACTGCGCAAATCACCGAATGGGAGAACTTAAATCTATCACCGGGACAAGCCAATGTTTACTTTGATGGAGCATATGTAGGACAATCATTTATCAATCCTGTCGAAACCAACGACACATTAACACTCTCATTAGGACGCGATCAACGCATCACCTTCAAACGTGAGAAAGTAAAAGAACTCACCTCATCGAAACTATTCGGAAGCAACAAAGAAAAATCGTTTGCCTACGAGCTTACAGTACGTAATACGAAGAAAGAACCGATTACGATTATTGTAGAAGATCAAGTACCATTGAGTCAAGAAAAAGACATAGAAATTAAAGTAAGTGAACTAAGTGGAGGAATACAATTCACTGGCAGCGGAATCGTGAAATGGAAAATCACGCTTCAACCAGGCGAATCCACTAAGAAAACTTTGAGTTACTCCATCAAATATCCGAAGGATAAACAACTGAGTGGGTTGTAAAAGATTAAGGGCTGCTTCAAGGCATTTTGAAGCAGCCCTTTTTTATTTTCTAATTTATTGGATTGCCTATTTTTTTAGCTGCAGCAGGTTTTAGGACTAATATGCAGGACAATAAATTGTCTTACTCCACTATCATTTGTCCGCTGTACATTTTCTCACCCTGCACCAATTTAACACTATATGAACCGGGATTTGAATTGGAAATATCAAAATGCGGGGTATCGCTTTCATTGTCTAAATTAAATCGGGCTATTTCTTTTCCTGACACATCATATACAAAAAGCCAAGCCTGTTTGAACGATTTAATTTCATCGGGAACTTTTATGTTGAAGGTGCCTTTGTTAGGGTTGGCGTAAATAATAAGTTGATTTTGCACTACCCTATTTTGACCTCCAAGTCCGGTGATCGCATCTGATTTGGCAATGAAAATATCTTTATCTCCATGATTTATCAAAGTTGATAAACTACCAAATGTAACATTTCCAACATAAGAACCTGTAACGATACATGAACCATCACTTATAGTTTGGACACCATATGCCAAACCTTGTCCTTGATGTCTTACGCCTAGACAATTTCCATTTTTATCATATCTAGCAACAAATAAATCTTCTGAAGTATTTGAAGTAATTCCATAAGTTCCAAATAATGCACTTCCTGAAAAACTTCCTGAAATATAAACATTGCCATTTAAATCTGAAGAGCATCCGATAGCTCTTGCATTAATACTAGCATGACTTTGACGAACCCATTGAAAATTTAAGTTGAAATCGTATTTTGCTAAAAAGAAATCAGTATTACCAAATGCATGAATTGTATCATTTTCAAAAATTGCTTCTCCACCAAAAAATCGACTTACAAAATAGCAATTACCATTATTATCAATACTCAATTCTCCAAATTCGGGATTAGGGCCACCACAAACTTTATATGATTGGATATTTCCATTTAAATCAAACTTTGCTAGAATAAAGCTGTTGTTAGAGGGTATTACTATTGAACTTGTATCTAATATTAATGTATCCGAAACTTTCCCAATTACCAAAAAAATACTATTGTTAAAATTATTTATAACCCAAGGTACCCCACTTGCACCAGAGAACAAATTTATTCCATTACAAATTATCTTAGAAAATATACAATTCCCAGCACTATCAAACTTTGCTAAAAATCCTCCATTAAAAATACTTATTGAATCAAATACTCCATTTCCTTTCAAAGTTCCTGATATATAAATTTCCCCATTTGAACGGACAGCTAATCCGTAAGATTCATCATCACCTGAACTACCTGCACTTTTAGCCCATATACAGTTTCCATTCAAATCAAATTTTGCGACAAATATTTCTTTATCGCTAATTCCTCCTTGAGAAAATAGATTTGTAGTCCCAAAACTACAAGATCCGACAAATGATCCTGTGATATAAAAATAATTTGAAGTTGGATCCATGACAGGCTTACTAACCCCCTCATACTTTTGTTGAAATTGATTATTGTAGTTTCCACCAAAAGATTTTACCCAAATTTCATTACCACTAATATCATATTTTGCAATAAAAATATCATTGATTCCACTTACCTGTAATGTATCAGTTTGAAAGAATACAATATTACTATCAACATTGCCTGTTAAATAAATATTACCCAATGCGTCAATACAACTAAAACCACCAACATCTCTATTAATTCCACCAGCACTAACTGCCCATTGCCAAGATTGGGCGTAGCCTTGATTAAGGACAAAGAAAAAATACAAAAATAAAACTTTAATGATTTTCTTCATTAATCTATATAGTTTGCAAAACCATCATTGTTATCCAAATTTAATTTTTTTTAATCATTTTTTTGATTGCTACCGCTTTTATTCAACCACCATTTTACCGGAATAAACTTTCTCACCCTGCACCAATTTAACACTATATGAACCGGGATTTGAATTGGAAATATCAAAATGCGGGGTATCGCTTTCATTGTCTAAATTAAATCGGGCTATTTCTTTTCCCGAAACATCATATACATAAAGCCAAGCTTGTTTGAACGATTTAATTTCATCGGGAACTTTTATGTTGAAGGTGCCTTTGTTAGGGTTGGCGTAAATAACTAGTTTATTTTTTGTTATTCTTCCTTCGCCAACAATGCCGGTAATAGAACCTGTTTTTGCAATAAAAATATCCCAAGAACCTAAACTTGAAAATGTGTTTAATCCAATTGTAACAATATTTTGAAATCCGCCAGCACAAAAAACGTTTCCAAAATTGTCTATTTCAATACTGGTTGGTTGAGCATTGGCAATATTTTTAAGCCCTAATATATTGCCATCTGCATCAAATCGAGTTAAAAACAATTCATAAGGATTACTGGAATTAATACTAAAGGAATCAAAATTTACATTACCATTCAAAAATCCTGACACATACAAATTGCCATCATTATCACACTTAGTACATATGGGATAAACATAACCATTAGAACTAATTTGTTTATACGATGTTAAAATTCCATTTTGATCAAATTTTAACCATACCATATCTCCGTTACCAGAACTTGTCAAATGATTTCCATCAATTGTAATAATATTTTGAAAAGAAATTAAACTATAAATATTGTTATTTCCATCAATTGCCAAATTATTTACCACATCCCAACCGCTTTCTCCATAATGTTTTATCCATTTAACATTTGCATTTGAATCCGCTCTTGCAACAAAAATGTCTTGATCACCAAAATTTTGAATTGAAGCCGTATCAAGTATAAATAATGCAGAACGAAAACTTCCATACAAAAGCAAGTCATCATTAATAAAACCAAGTTTAAGTGAATTGGAATCAACCAAATTATATTTATATGACGCCCATAGGCAGTTTCCACTTGTATCATATTTTGCAATACAACCACCAGATGGCAGAGAAAGACTGCCAAAATTTGCCGAATCTTTTGTTTCCGCTACTAAATAAGGTAAACCATTGGGACTAACATATAGTCTTGCATTATCATCTGCAATACCACCTGCGCGTTTAGCCCAAATACAATTTCCATTTAAATTAAACTTTGCTAAAAAAACATCTGAACCACCAATAGAAGTTAAGGACAAATTTGAACCAAAATTTATTGTTTGATAAAAATTACCTGCAACGTATAAACAATTTCCAATTGGATCATAAATCCCATTAGCATCTTCCCATTCATATGGCAGATTATTACCGCTACCCAAAGTTTTTGCCCAAATACCGTTGCCACTTCCATCAAATTTTGCCATCATAATATCATTCCCACCACCACCATAAATGGTATCAAAGCCCAAATCTAATGTCCCACTATAAGATCCAATCATATATACATTGGATCCATCTGTGGTAATCAATCCTCTTTCTGAATATTGATTATACGAACTACCTAGGTGATCTGCCCATTGCCAAGACTGGGAGTAGCCTTGATTAAGGACAAAGAAAAAATACAAAAATAAAACTTTAATGATTTTCTTCATTAATCTATATAGTTTGCAAAACCATCATTGTTATCCAAATTTAATTTTTTTTAATCATTTTTTTGATTGCTACCGCTTTTATTCAACCACCATTTTACCGGAATAAACTTTCTCACCCTGCACCAATTTAACACTATATGAACCGGGATTTGAATTGGAAATATCAAAATGCGGGGTATCGCTTTCATTGTCTAAATTAAATCGGGCTATTTCTTTTCCTGACATATCATATACAAAAAGCCAAGCCTGTTTGAACGATTTAATTTCATCGGGAACTTTTATGTTGAAGGTTCCTTTGTTAGGGTTGGCGTAAATAATAAGTTGATTTTGCACTACCCTATTTTGACCTCCAAGTCCGGTGATCGCATCTGATTTGGCGATGAAAATATCTTTTTGTGCTACACTCGTAATTGAATAGCTATCAAAATATGAAGTTCCATTAAACTGACCAGCTACAAAGCAATTATTACTTGCATCCTGCGCTATAGATATCCCTCCGCCCGGGTTAGGAGCAGGTGAATCTACTCGTACATTTCTTAAACCAAGACAATCACCATTTGCACTATATCTTGCTATGAACAAATCTACATCAACTCCCCAAACGTTACTTACAGTAAAGTTACCCATTGTTAATGTACCTTGAAAATTACCTGTTAAATAAATACTACCATCTAATTGTGAAACGGAGAATCCTTTTGATCTATAGTTATTGGAATTAATAGTTTGCCTAGCCCATAACTCATTACCACTATTGTCATATTTTACAAGAAACATTTCGCTTCCTGGATCATTTGGTAACATTATACTTCCAAAATAAGCTGTATCACCTCCCATTGAACCAGTTGCATATATATTCCCTGAGTTATCGTATTTAGCTCCGGTTGTAGATTCTAGAACGCCGCCTCCATCTAATTTAGACCATGTAAGATTTCCATTTAAATCAAACTTAGCAAGCATTAAATCATATCCATAAAGGCTATTTGCAAACAATGTATCCTTTGCAAATACTACAGTATCATTGGTTGTCCATCCTGATAGAAGAACTTCATTATTAAAATTTGATATACTTGAAAAATATGCATCTGGTTGTACCAACATTGGGTTATCAAGTATATTATTTACCCATAAACAATTGCCTACATTATTATATTTTGCAAAATAGTAACTTCGATGAATAGAGTGTGCATCAAAAAATGCGGTATCCCCTACTTGACCAATTAAGTAAATGTTACCATTTGCATCCGTAGTAATAAATCTGGCATCGTCATTACCAATTCCACCAGCTTTTACCGCCCATATACAATTTCCATTTGCATCAAATTTTGAAAGGAATATGTCCTTCTCACCAACAGAAGTTAAAGTATTATTACCAAGCGATATATTACCATAAAACTCGCCAGAAAGCAATAAACTACTGGAAGCTGGGTCAAAATAAACAGAAGCTCTCTCAATGCCTGGACCTATATTATTACCTCCTATCTGTTTTGTCCAGATAAAATTACCATTATTATCTACCTTGGAAAACGCAATATCGTTAATCCCGCTGGGGATCAAAGTGTCGTTACCATACACGCCTTGAGTGGTATAAAAAAAACTACTTAGATAGAGATTTGAATTATTATCAATAGCAAGCGTTCCAATATCATCACCAAGGCTTTTGCCACAGCTAACTGCCCATTGCCATGTTTGGGATTGTGCATAATTTGTTATAAACAATATTGAGATTAGAATTATTTTTTTCATGAGTAGCTAATTTAATACTATTATTTTATTTAAAACCATGTTTTCCGTTTTTAATTGGAGATAATAAATGCCGCTTGATAGGAAGCTGAGATCTAATTCCTCAATTGCAGTGGTAATTTGCCTGCTTAATATTTTTCTGCCTGAAGATTCACTCAATGTTAATATGCCTTCAATTTTTTTAATATTGAATATTTCTACAACGCATAAACCACTCGTTGGATTGGGCTTAACAGTAAAACCAAGTGAAGTAACAGAAGAAGTGAATGCAAGCTCAATCCATTTTTCATTGAATGAATTGGTTGTTGAAGAAGTTGCCGTTGAAGAAGGCTGACGATAACCTAAATAATCATTACATTCAGCAAACAGGTTATGGTTGATATAAATATGTACCTCGCTGCCTTTAGCGGCATGAAATACATGGTTTACTTGAACTTGCTGTCGCGCGCTGATATCACTTCTTGCACCTATAGATCCATTGCCCTCAATAGTTACATTATTCAGAGTAAGTGTGTTCCAGCCTTTGAAGTTAATTGGAGCAGGAGAGGCGAGAGTAACATTTACATTATTAACAGTTTCATCGTAGCCAAAACAATTACGGCTAATTACTGCATTTACTGTGGTAATCTGGCTTAAATTCTGATTAATATTGATTGAATTAGGGGTACCCGTGCCCCAATTGTTGACAACGAATACCTGGCTACTGGAAGCTGAAAGATTCATGTGTTCTATATAACCTCTTGTAACGGGTAATGCATACTCATAAGGAATCAATTGATAATAACCGTTAGCATCACTGTAAGTATAGTGATAATAATATTGATCTATCGTTTGGTTGGGATCATTAGGATCAATCACCGTCTCAGTAAAATTCCATCCTCCCACAATAGCGTCTTCCACTGGATTGCCAAACTGATCGGAAATATATCCTGTCAATGTAAAATTTTGAGTAGTACTAAGGTTCGAATGATTGTAAGGATCTAAATATTTTATTGGCGGGGTAAAGTTAGCCGGATTTGGTGCGGGGATAGAAGCACCATAAGTACGAAAGAAATTGGTAATTAAAGGTTTTTCCTGTGTCGGACAAGGTTCAAGAGGATTGCTACAAGGTATATCTCTTTCAAGTAATCCCCAATGATTAAGACCTTCTGTATCGCTTCCATCGGTATTATTATGTGTGTCTTGAAAATTCCACCAACTAAATCCACTTCCTCCACAATCTCGTGTCAAATTGGTAATAAATTCTGCATAATCTTTTTGTTCAGTTAATGTTCCAAAGGTTTCATTGGGCGCCCAACCTAATGGTGCGCTTGATGAGGCTGTAAAACCCGTTTCACCAATAATCCATGGCAAAGGTGCATTTTTTCCAAGCCAATAAAATGCACCTCTTGCTTGATCTAAGTATTCAGCTATGGGTGTTTGTTGGTTATCGTAAATTTTATTGAGGGGATAAAAATGTGGTGACATAAAGTCGATTTTCATCACAGCAGCATCAAACCTTATAACATCATCCCAACAGTTACCAACAGTAGTTAAATGGTGTTGATCATAGAATTTAATATTATCTACCCAGTCACTTACCATATTACATACTTCTTCTTTCGAAAAAACACCTTTAAGCGAATAACAAGGTTCATTCCAAAAATCATATGCAATTAAGTTTGGAGCACCTTGAAGTTTTTTACCTAACTCTCTTAAATATTGAATATAAAGCGGGTGCATAGTGGTTAGATAATCAATATGGCTACCAGAACTATATTCATTTGTGAGTCCACATGTATTAATAATAACGAAAAATGGACCTTGATTATTGCTGTTTACTTGAGAAGCTATATCAAGAATTTTTTGATACATATCAAATAGAACATTCGTATTTGCATCATTTATAAAAGGAGGTGTCATTATTGGCAAAGGCATTACTTGCTTTTGCAAAACTTGGTCAACTGCAGGTAAATAAAAATTTCCAGAAGCAAAATCATATTGTGGATAAAATCCATTTATTCGTACGCCATTAAATCCTAATGATCGAATGTAATTAAATTCATTTAAAATTTGTTGATCGCAATCCACATCATTTGTACATTCAAAACTATTATTATTACCATATGAATTATACGGTGATAAATGATAATTACCTGGAGAATCATAAACAATTTGCGGTTCCCAATTACATAATAAAGGATAAAATGGGGTACCTGAACCATCTATAAATTGTTTCCCTTCTAATCGAACATAACCTGTACCGGAATTAAGAACATTAAAATTATTCTGTCCATAACCTATTATAAAAGAAGTAGTGAGACATATCGATAATACAATTTTCCTTATCATCTCATTTTCCTCCTTTAAAATCTCTAATTTGATTTTTCAAAACATCTAATTGCTTTTGCATTTCTATTAGATAAAGTGCTTGCTCTTCATTTTGCTTTAGCAATTTTGTAATAATTTCGCCTACTTCGAAACCGTTTTTAGATTCAACTTCTTCAGCGGAAGGCATATCAGGTAATCGATGATTCTTATGAATATAATTTTCTAGTTCGTAAAGGCTCATTCTTTTATAAGACTTATCAAAAACATAATCCGGGAATGGAATTTGCGCTGTTACTAATACATCACGGGTCATTATTCCGTCGTTAACATAAAGTGAATAACCGCTATTAAGGCAACCAGTACAATTTGACATACCAATAAATACTTTACCCGAGTTACTTCGGATCAAAACTCTAATGCAACAATTTTTGAGTATTACAAATTTAAACAATTTGGATAATATATTAGCATAATTAAGTGAAGCGGAATTGAGCTCTGCTGGAGAGCAACTCAATAAGGAATAACTTAATCCAATAGCGAGGCGGAGGAGTAGATATTACTCCTTTGCTTTTTTTAATACGCATTTGGATCATGCCTTAAAAACTCATTTACATTGTTCAAGTATTTCCTTTTCAAAAACAGCTTTCGGAGACTCCCAATTCAACGTTTTGCGAATACGTTCATTTAACTCATTTTGCACCCGCTTCATTTCCTTTTTACTTACCAAATTGAAATCAGTGCCTTTAGGAAAATAATCACGAATGAGCATGTTAGTATTTTCATTTGTACCTCGCTCCCAAGGCGAAGCGGGGTGACAAAAATAAACTTTGATATTGGTGTTTTTGGTAAATAATTTATGTTCAGTCATTTCCTTTCCTTGATCATATGTAAGAGACAACTTCATCTGTTCAGGTAAAGTTTTTACTTCATTTTCAAAGGCTTTTCTTACTGAGGCAGCATCTTTGTTTTTTAGCTTTACTAATAGGACAGACCTTGTCTTACGCTCCACTATTGTACCCATTGCTGACTTGTGATCTTTACCCATAATTAGATCTCCTTCCCAATGACCTGCAATTGATCGCGACTCGACTTCGGCTGGACGCTCTTCAATACTAATCATGTCCGGAATTTTACCTCTCTGGATATATTCTCCTTTTCTGCTGTTTCTCATTTTTTTCTTTTGCCGTAAATAGCCTATTAGCTCCTTACGCAGTTCTCCCCTTGGTAGAATGTATATGAAGGTATAAATCGATTCGTGCGATATTTGCATGTCTTTAAATTCCGAGTAATCTTTCCTCAAATATGTGGAAATTTGTTCGGGTGACCATCGCTTTTTTAACAATTCATGGATTTTTTTGAAAAGCAGTGGATTGTCAGCAATCTTGCAGTTTGAATTATGATCCCTGCTTCTTTTAATTGCTAACTCATGGGCTTTGAAGGCTGAATATTTGCCAGGATATCTAGACAGCTCTCGACTAATGCTACTTTTAGATCGATTTATTTCCTTCCCAATTTCTTCTAAAGTCCATTTTAATAAACGATATACTTCTATTTTAATCCGTTCTTCTAAACTGAATCTTGTGTATTTAGCCTTAGTGCAACTTAACGCTTTTTAGCGTTGCACTAGAAAGTTGAATCTGCCTTTAAATTTTAATACGTTATAATCAAAAGTATATAATAAAAACATAACTTTTACAAACAAACCTATATTTATTTAAAATCTACCTAAATCTCATAAACCACTGGATCAATAAAACAAGGTGATTTTTCGAAGTGCTCTACCCTGCCGTCGGGGAAGGTCGCATCGAATTTTATACGTTGTCCTTTTTTGTAGTTGTCCATGATCACTTTCTTGCCGTCTTTCGAGAGCTCTCCTCGAATGGGCTCGTTGGATTTGTCGTACCGTAAATTCTCGATTGATTTTACAGGATTCTCGAGGTTGAACTGGTATCTGCGAAGTGCATCGGGAACAAATAATGAATCATTGCGCAGCGACTGTGCCTTCACTGCCGAAAAGCTAATCGACACCAAAAAAGTAAGTAGTAAAACCCGTCGTTTCATTCTGCAATGTACAAATTTTATATCATTTCATTCGGCTATTTCGTCGTTTTGGAAGGAAGAATTGATATTTCATGCTTTTGGCTTTAAAAAGTTGTTTCTATCTCCTATTTTCATCCCCGAAAAGAAAACAAAAACTATTATGGCACACGATATTGATTACAAAATTATCGGCGACGATATTCAGGTTGTAGAAATTGAACTAGATCCCGCAGAAGGCGTTCGCGCTGAGGCAGGCGCCATGCTTTACATGGAAAATGATATTGACATGCAAACGGGTACCGGAGGCGGAATTTTAAAGGGACTTAAGCGAATGATTACTGGTGAGAGTTTCTTTATTACTTCATTCACCAATAATGGGTCGGTGAAAAGAAAATTGGCTTTTGCAGCTCCTTATCCCGGAAAAATCATCCCAATTAACCCTGCTAACTACGGAGGTAAATTCCTTTGCCAGAAAGATGGTTTCTTGGCCGCTGCTCAGGGTATCGATATCAATATTGCATTTACTAAGAAAATTGGCGCCGGACTTTTCGGTGGTGAGGGATTTATCTTGCAAGAGCTGTCGGGCGACGGAAATACGTTCATTCATGCTGGAGGAACAATCTTGAAACGTCAACTAGCGGTGGGAGAACAATTGAGAGTCGATACAGGCTGTTTGGTGGGACTAGAAACATCGGTTGACTACGATATTAAATTCATTGGCGGATTTAAAAACGCGTTGTTTGGCGGTGAAGGATTGTTTTATGCCGTGCTAACTGGTCCGGGATTGGTGTACCTACAAAGCGTTCCATTCTCTCGCCTAGCCGACCGAATTATTTCGGCTAGTCGCTATGGCGGCGGACGAGAAGAGTCACGCGGATTAGGCGGAATGCTTGGAGGATTTATTAGCGGTAATGAATAATAAAAATTAAGGGATGCCGTCTCGCGATGGCATCCCTATTAATTGCAAACGTGGTCAACGAGGACCACGAATGCTCAATCAAACCATAAAAACACCTCTTGCGTTCACCGGACTAATTCAAGTCGCTTGTGAACAATTTTCTCACCATTCTCTATAGAGTAATAATAGACCCCAGGGGGCATGTATTTTCCGTCAAGTTCAAAACGATTTATTGTTTCTTTTTCCACCTTTCCACTGTATATTACATCAATCAACTTACCGTCTTTTGTAAATAAGCGCAAAGCAATAGTTTCGTCTTTATCTGCTTTGTAAAAGATACTGGTTTCTCCTCTGAAAGGGTTAGGATATGCCATAGGATACGACGATACCGATAACGATGAAAGGCACGATTTTCCCGCAACAGGAATATCAATATTTCCTGCACGCACTGAAGCTTCCGGGAGGGATAACATCGCTGCCGTCATCACTAATAATAGTCCTATCTTTCTCACAATGCATGCAAGTTATATCAACCTAAAAAGCCATGCTCGTTTTTTGTGTAAACTTCAGAAAATTGGGGGTGAATGTCGGTTGAAAGGGATTAAAGTTATGTTTTTTGTTTTTGTAAAGCTAAATTTTGATGACTAAATCATCGTTACAAGTAGTTTCAAAATTGATTATTGGATAATATCAATTAACTTATTTTAAGGATTCTACCGATTAAATTTTGAATTTCTGCTACAACAGGGGCCTACATTGAATTCTCTCAAACAAAATTAAATAAACAAAGAAAAACTCAGTCCCGAAAACTATTGGGAATGCAGAATAGCTAATAATTGCAAAAGTCAAATCCCAAGAATTATATCTTCTCCAATATAATCTAGATTTTTTTTCAACGTTTCATTTTTGAATCGGTATATCTGAATCTCTATTCGAAGCAGAACGTCCGCCTTAAATTTTTGCGGAAAGAACGATGAGAACGACAACGATAGAAAGAAACACTGTTTGAGGCCTGAAGAGGTTTTCTTTCAGGCCGAGTTTGTTTCTTTCCGTTGGAGTTGAAATCGTTCCCGCTAAAAAATTTACAGCGGCTAAATTCTCCCACTGCAGGAAAAAGCCTGCGCCATCGCGCGGCTGTAGCGCGTTGGAAGAGGGAAAATGTTTTATCCTGTATTCCAATCGTTGAATAAATCAATTGAAAATATAAAATCTTTTGACTTAAAAACAAATTACACCTTATTCCGTAGTCTTCAATCTAAAGAAAAAAATTTACTTAAAAGGATTACGCTGCACCCAATCGCCTGCGGGCTCGTCAGGTAAAAAATGACAAATCAACGAATTCACAACTCTGTTTTCAAAACGTATATACGCATTATACGTCACCGGCACCGCTCCTACCGTCGACTTCATCTCCATCGCAGTTCTTCCGAATGAAACATGATTCATCGATTCCTGAATACCCATCTCAATAAAATCGTACAAGATATTCTGATATAATGCGTGGCTCTTATTATACTTATAATCGATACCAATATGATGTGCTTCGAGTGATTTTCCGTTCTTGATTCCGCAGAGGAAAGCGATGATTTCACCATTCTCTATATAGGCTTCCATCACAACTTTGTCCGACATATACATCATCAGATTTTTGAGATACAAAAAGCTGCATTGTATCAAGCGAATCGGACTCTTTTGTTGCACCGATTTATAAAGGAATTCAAGACGATCGTAATGCTCTTCAACATCGGCAAGCGATAATTGCTTGATCGTAGTATTGGCTAATTTTTTCCTGACATTATTGGTACGCACGCGGTATTTCGACGACATAGCAGCCAAATAATCACTGAACGATTTCCAATTCGGAGCAAGATCCATTTCCATGATCGGATCCATTATCATTGAATGAAACTTATCTTTCTTTAGCAATGGTCCTAAAGGATCGCGATCGGCCTCAAAATCTTTAACAATCATTGCAGCTACCTTCCCCGATTTAGAAAGATCTTGCTTCACTTTCGTGATAGTTTCTAATAAGGCTTGATGATTTCCGCTTCCACAATGAAGTCCATGGTTGCCACTCATCAACATATTGCCACAAATCACCAGATAATGCGGTTTGTTGCGCTGAATACCGAAGATAAATTTATCAAGCACGCCCGATAATCCCGTCAGCACCTTGCCATACGGATCGAGGTTCACGATCGACTCTAAATCGCGCGTCGACAAATCGAGCAACTGAAAATACTGAAATTGAAAGCTGCCATCCTTCAAAGGATGCAAATAATAACGAAACGATAATCCCTGAAACCCAGCTCGCTCAATACTTCTGAAATATTCCGCATTAAGAAATACATTAGAGATGGGATGCAATACAAAAAATTCGGGATCAATCTTATCGATAGAATTAAAGAAGCCCTCTGTTGAGAGAAGGCTTCTTTGACTTATAATATTTTCTTTTTTAGCGCTCACAGTGATAGAACAGTCGAATACAAAAACAGTTTATTGCAAAACTCAAAAACTATTTCTTTTTCTCGTCCATCATCAACTGACGGATGTATTTTACCGGTGCCGAGCCATAGCTCAAGAATTTCTCATGGAATTTCTTCAAGTCGAAATTAGGATCCGATTTTTTGATGTCTTCTCTTAAGTCATAGATTTCACTAAATCCTGTGAAATAACTAGTAAGTTGAACTTGTGATAACTTCACGCGACGCCATTTTCCAGCTGCCTCAGCTTGTTGTTGGAAAGCACCATCCACCAACAATTTCATGGCATCTTGCTCACTCATATTGTTCACATGAACACTGTAATCGAGAATCGTATTACAAACAGATCGCAAATGCCATTTGTAATACATCAACCACATTTCAGGTTCATTATTACCGTATCCGCTTTCCAACATCATACGTTCTGAATAAACAGCCCATCCTTCTACCATTGCTCCATTACCCATTAAACTCTTGATAATTGAAGGAGAATTATTGCTGTAAACTAACTGCGTATAATGTCCCGGAATAGCTTCGTGGATATTCAAGATTTGCAAAATATAATAGTTGTATTCTCTCAAATAGCTCTCTGCTTCCTCTGGTGAATATCCCGTTAACGGCGATACATTATAGTACGTATTTCCACCTTTATCATACGGTCCCGGAGCCGAAATTGAAGCCCCTGCTCCACTACCTTCCATATATGCAGGAGTTTTGCGCACTACCAAAGGTTTTGAAGGATCGATATAGATTAAGTTTTTATCATTGATAAACTTCACCAATGTAGGAATTTGAGCCTCGATCGATTGCAAGAAGGAATCGCGGTTGACATGCTTCAACGATAACTTGTCGATCATCTGGCGGATGAGCTGTAAACTATCGACAGGCATAGGTGCTTTACCGAAATACTTCGGCCATAATTGGCGACTAAGATTCGCCATTTCATGATGCAGTTCAGCTTTGCGGTTCACTGCTTTTTCGTAGATCGATTCAGCAGTATATCCGCTGGCAATATCGAAATCGAATTTCTTGTCATACAATTCTTTTCCGATGCGGAAGCTGCGGCTATTTTCGGGAGTCATCGTTTTTCTTTTCTCCTTCAACCAAGCAGCGTAATCGAGCATGGCAGACTTCGCCGAATCGGCATAAGCTAACAGATGCTTTTTAGTGTCGTCGGATAATCCCGAAGCGGCAACCGAATCGGCTAATGATTTTCCGAAAACCTCCTCGATAGAGCCTTCATGCTGCATAATAGCAAGATCGGTATGCTCGATAGTAGGTTGTGTGATTTGCGTCTTTGCAGCAGCATAATAGGCTTTCACATTAACGAGTCGCTTATCGAACATCGTTAAACGAGCGTCCAGTTTATCATAATTTCCATTGAGGATTTCAGCAAAATCACCAGCAACATTAAATGAAGCAGGATTCCATTCAAACGACTTAAAAGCAGTATCGTACCAAATATTCGACTTCAAGTAATCGCGCATCATCCACAAATCCGTTTTATTAGCTTGCGATAATTTATTCTCGTCGAATTTAGCTAAGCTATCGAGCATAGCATTGTACTGTTGATCGGAAGCAGCGCGTGCGGCAGCATCTGGAATCAGCAATAAGCTATCGTATTTATGGAAACCAGCGTAGATGGCCGCTGAAGGATTCATTTCCCACATTTTCTCCACAAATCGGCCTTTATAAGCCTCGAAGTCGGCATCGGTTGAAGCAGTGGAGCCCGATTTATTCCCCGAACAACCGGCAATTGCCAATCCTGCCGCCATACAACCTATTAGAAAGTTCTTTTTCATAGTTTTCGTTTGAATTTGTGGCGTTTCTTACCACAATCTTCACGAAATTAATCTTTATTTTGCAGCCTATGAAATCGCTACGACTTACAGCCCTGTTTTTATTCGCAATTATCAGCGCAGGAGCTCAACCATTGAAGTATCCTCAGCCCAAAAAAATAGAACGTGTTGACAACTATTTCGGGACATTCGTCTACGATCCTTATCGTTGGATGGAAAACGACCATGCTCCTGAGACGGAACAATGGGTGAAAGAAGAAAATTCGGTTACAGATAACTACTTGAATACTATACCATTTCGTCAAGCTTTGAAAGATAGTATGAAAGCTTTGTGGAATTTCAACAAATACTCATTGCCTATCAGAGCGGGCAGCTCGTATTTGTATTATCGCGATGATGCGAATACCAATCAGCCAGTATTGTATTACATGCGATCGTTGGAATATGTTCCGATGGCCTATTTCGATCAGAATAAATTATCGGCCGATGGCACTACTCATATTACAGAAACAACATCGTCGGCTGACGGAATGCATCTAGCATTTCAAGTTGCTAGTGCTGGCAGTGATTGGAATATTATGCGTATAAAAGAAACGAAGACATTAAAATCGCTTCCCGAAGTCTTAAAAGGAGTTAAATTTTCGAGTACAGCATGGTATAAAGACGGATTCTTCTACAGCCGCTATGATTCAGAAAACGGTGATTCAATGTACACCGCTAAGAATGAATATCACAAGATTTATTATCATAAATTAAATACAGATCAGAGTAAAGATTCATTGGTATTTGAAGATAAAGAACATCCACTAAGAAACTTTTCGGCAGCGGTAAGCGAAGATGAATCCATGTTGATTATTTCAGGATCGGAAGGAACCAGTGGTAATAATGTAATCATTCAATCACTCACAGGTACTAAGAGAGTATTTAATACAATCGTAAAATCATTTAATAATGATTTTGAGTTCATCGGATTAGTGAACGGTAAATTATTATTCATCACCGACTATAAAGCACCGCATAAAAAGATCATTCAAATTGATCCGAAATTCCCATTGCCTGCTATGTGGAAGGATTTAATTCCTGAGTCGAAAGATATATTGCAAGGAGCCGTAGTGAGTTTTAAAAACATCGTGACTCATTATATGCATGATGCCATGAGTAAAATGTTGCTGTATGATTTCACTGGAGCCCTAAAAGGCGAATTAACTTCTTCGATGATTGGTACAGTTGACGGAATGGTAGGATCGCAAAGTGATACTAATCTATTCGTTTCTATCTCTAATTTCACTACTCCTTCGCATGTGTATCGCTACAACATGTATACGAGCAAAAGGTACGATCAATTTAAAACCAAATTGCCGTATGATCCTGAAATGTTTGAAACAAAACAGGTGTTTTATACTTCGAAGGATGGCACTAAAATCCCCATGTTTATAGTGCATAAAAAAGGAATTACTCTTGATGGGAATAACCCTACTCTACTGTTCGGTTACGGGGGATTTAACATTAGTAAAACGCCCGAATTTAAAGCTGAACGTTTAGTGTTTTTAATGAGTGGCGGTGTTTTTGCCATGCCTTGCTTGAGAGGCGGCGGCGAGTATGGAAGTGAATGGCATGAAGCAGGAACGAAGTTGAAAAAGCAAAATGTATTCGACGATTTCATTGCTGCTGCGGAATATTTAATCAAAGAAAAATATACGAATTCGTCGAAGCTCGCTGTTAGCGGGCGTTCAAACGGCGGATTATTAATTGGTGCAGTAATGACGCAGCGTCCCGATTTATTTAAAGTGGCACTTCCTGCGGTTGGTGTTATGGATATGCTACGCTTCCATAAATTCACTATCGGTTGGTCGTGGACAGGAGACTATGGTAGCAGCGACGACAGCACTCAATTCAAAGCGCTGTATGCTTATTCACCTTTGCATAATCTGAAAGAGAACGTGCAATACCCTTGTACGATGGTCACCACAGCAGATCACGATGATCGTGTTGTGCCAGCGCATTCATTTAAGTTTGCCGCTACTTTGCAAGAAAAATATAAAGGCGATCGTCCGATGTTAATTAGGATAGATTCGAACGCGGGACATGGTGCTGGAAAGCCAAAATCGAAATTGATTGATGAGCAAGCTGATATTTTTACCTTTTTATTTTATAATTTAGGCATGTCATTATGAGAAAAAACACTTTTTATCTGCTGATAATCATCGGCCTTTCAACATTATTTAATGCCTGTACGAAGGAAGAAGACGACGGCATGGATTTTAAAATCAACGGATTAAAAAATCTTGCCCTATATCCTACCGATAGCATTGACCGAACAGTAACCGTATTATATTTAGGCGGGAAGCATGAAGAAGTCCATTTTTCGGTAGCGGGATTGCCTTCTGGAACGAGCATAAAATTTAGTCCGAATTCAGGGACAGCCGATTTTTCATGCACGCAAACGATCATCACTAACCAAACAGATACTGGTAGTTACTCCATCACCGTTACTGCAACTGCCGAATCGGGAAAATCGTTTTCAAGGACATTTGTTTTACAAGTATCGGCGAAGCCGAATATTAGTCCTACGCTAAACCTCAACGGACCATCATCGATCGACATCGTCCTAAACTCCACTTATTCAGAGCCAGGCGCGACGGCTATTGACCCTGAAGATGGCAATCTGAATTCATCAGTTGTTATTAGCGGAACCGTAAATGCTGATTCGGTTGGAGTCTATACCATCAGCTACGTGGTATATGATTCGGGAGGATTAAAAGATTCGGTAACACGTGCCGTGCATGTCTTAAATTCCCTTAACTATTTATCGGGACAATATACCTGTATGACCGTAACTGGCCTCGACACCACGCACTGGACCACCACCATTCAAGCTGGAGTAACAGTAAACAATACCTTAAAAGTATTTAAGATTGGCGATAGCTACCTTGCAGATCCTATTATCACCTTTGATCCGGCAAATTCGACTTTTGTATTACCAATGCAATGGTTTTATTGCTTAACACCTACTGATACCTCTGTACATAGTTTTTCAGGAATTGCAGGATCACTAACACAAGTTGGTCAATCGAACAAAATCCAGCTCGATTATAGTGACGTCTATACCGACACTTTAGGAGTATTACAAAATATTACGCGACGCGATATTTACGTTAAATAATCATCGCAAACTGACGCAAATGATGGTGGGCGTGTTTATACAATAAATGCGTCCACTCCTCATAATTCAACTCCCCGAAAATAGGATTCAAGAATTTCTTTTCAGGATTCTCTTTGTAGAAATCCACAAAATCAGAAAGCTCGACACGCAACTTACCAATTGCCTTTTGCACATCCTCAAAATGAACGGGCGCAGGAGTTTCGGGCATTAAAGGGTTTTTAGTATCGGGACGAAAGTCCTTATCGCTAAGCATAAAATCCCTAAACAACTGCAATTTATCGGCGGGCGTTACAAGCGGAAGACTAATTTTTCCGTTCGCATTACTCACGGCATCCACCATATGTTCAATCATCTGCTGCACATTCATTTTTCCCCATTGCGGAGCAGCATTCGGATCGAGTTCATGTAAACGCTCAGGGAACTCGAGTAATAAAAAGTCGACTTTTTGTTGATGAGTCATGGTCAGATAGTATTTAAATTAAAATCCCGGCATCCCCGGTAAGAAATCGCGGCCAGCAGCCTTCATTTCGGCCTCCGAAACCTGTTCGGCACGCTCCAAAGCATTATTCGTAGCCATTTCGAGTAAATCGATTAACTCATCCTTGGCATCCATAGAAAGCAAGCTATCATCGATATGAATCGACTTCAATTTTCGGTTACCGGTCACCGTTACCTTCACCTTACCGTTGCCGGCATCACCATCCACTGAAACGGCATCGAGGCGAGACTTAATCTCGTCCATTTTCTTCTTCACATCGCCCAGTTTACTTAAAATATCGAACATAATAATTAGAATTGATTTCGGATACGAAGATAAAAAGAGGAAACGAAACCTTGAAAAGAACCTATAAAAAAGAAAAAAGCAGCTATCGACGGAATAAATGGTCGATAAAATCAATGGATTAAGGAAAACAAAGAGGCTATTGGTCGATTGGCGGCCCCGCCATTTGAACTTTTTGTTATATTGGAGCCCTCTAATACAACAACCTGAGAAAATCATGAGCAAAACTTCTGAGCAAGGCCATCCAAGAGGCCTATATCTCTTATTCTTTACTGAAATGTGGGAACGTTTCAGTTACTATGGTATGCGTGCCATATTCATATTATACATGACCAAAGCTTTATTTATTGATAAAGCCTTTGCCTCTAATATCTATGGAAGCTTCACCGGACTCGTTTACTTAACTCCCTTATTAGGAGGATATTTATGCGATAAATTCTGGGGTAACAGAAGAAGTATTCTCTACGGAGGGATTTTAATGGCCATTGGTCAGATATTCCTTTATTTAAGTGCGAGTATGGCTACGCCTGATGTACAATCAGCATCGGCAGTCACATTTATGTGGGCGGGACTTACGCTATTGATTATCGGTAACGGATTCTTCAAGCCGAATATCTCTACCATGGTAGGACAATTATATCCGCAAAACGACTCACGCGTTGACGGAGCGTTTACCATTTTCTACATGGGTATTAACATGGGAGCCTTCTTCTCTCCACTTATTTGCGGAAGCTTCTCAGAATTCAAATACGGATTCCTTGCAGCAGCAATTGGAATGATTGCGAGTTTGATATCATTCGAACTATTGAAAAACAAACACCTCAACGGACCAGATGGCAAGCCATTGGGAATGCCTGTAGCTAAAGTTGATGGAAAAACATATGGAGCAATTATCGGATCGATTCTATTGATCTTCGGATTATTGAACTTCAAAAATATTATTGCAATGGTTTGCAGTGCAGGAGCATTAGCAGACCCGAATTCAATGTCGTACATGATTGAGCACCTTGATTTAGTTGCTTACTTAATCTACGCATCATTGATCATTATGCCATTGATTATCTTAACAGATAAATCATTAACGAAAGACGAAAGAGAGCGAATCATTGTAATTTTCATTCTTGCATTCTTCGTAATCTTCTTCTGGGCATGTTTCGAACAAGCAGGAGCTTCACTTACACTCTTCGCTGATCAACAAGTTGACAGAGCAATAGATGTGCATATTAGTAAATTTATGATTGCTGCATTATTCTCAGTGATCATTTTCTACTTAGGAAAAGCATTAGGATGGTTCTTTGAATGGTCGAAAAAAACGATTTCGATGATTCAAATTGTAGGCGTTGTTGCAATCGTAGCATTAACACTAATCGACAAAATTTCTGACATCCATTTAAGCGAATTCCCTTCACCATGGTTCCAGTCGATTAATCCGTTAGCGATTATCATTTTGGCTCCATTCTTTACCATGTTATGGGGTAAATTAGCGAATGTAAATATGGAACCATCATCACCATTAAAGATGGCGATGGGATTAGGATTAGTAGCGTTAGGATACGTGATTATTGCCTATGCCGTACATGGAATTTCTCCATCAACAAAAATTGCGATGTTCTGGTTATTTGCATTGTACATTGTACATACCATGGGAGAACTTTGCCTATCACCTATCGGATTAAGTATGGTGAGTAAATTAGCGCCTGCTCGTTTGTCATCATTATTAATGGGAACATGGTTCTTAGCAAATGCTGTTGCTAATAAATTTGCAGGAACATTAAGCGCATTAATTCCTCCGGGAGCTGGAGAAGAGCCTGCAGCAGCAGGAGCAGCTATTCCAAGCTTTATGGGAATTGAAATCTCTAACTTATTTATTTTCTTCTGCGTATTCATCGTATTAAGCGGTGCAGCATCGTTAATCTTATTAGCGCTATTCCGCAAAATCATCAAAATGATGCACGGAGTAAACTAATAGCACTTTAAAATAAAGATGAAGTCCCGCCCTAAAGCGGGACTTTGTCGTTTATGAAGTTTGTCTATTTCTCCTAAAAAGACTTTCTTTGAATAATTACTCCAACTACTATGCAAACAACTCTCGAAGAAATACAAGATTTTAAAGGCAAATACCCTAAACAACTTTGGTATTTGTTCTTCTCTGAAATGTGGGAACGCTTCTGTTTCTATGGAATGAGAGGTATGCTTACCGTATTCATGGTAAGTCAGTTAATGATGAAAGAGGATGTGGCGAATCTTCAATATGGTGCTACTCAAGCTTTCGTTTATGCCTTTACGTTTATTGGTGGATTATTTGCCGATAAAATTTTAGGGTTCAGAAAATCGCTGTTCTGGGGCGGATTACTCATGATTACCGGTAGCTGTATCTTGGCGTTCGGATTAGGAAAAGCACAAACAGTTGAATTGAATAGCTTCTGGTTCTTTTTGGGATTGAGTTTTACCATTGTTGGTACTGGATTTTTTAAGCCTAATATCTCCACTATGGTGGGTGCCTTGTACCACGAGAATGATTCGCGCCGCGATGCCGGATTTTCGTTGTTCTATGCTGGGATTAATATCGGTGCACTTTTAGGAGGATATGCTTGCGTTACTATCGCTAAAAATTATAGCTGGAATTTAGCTTTCGGTTTGGCAGCAATTGTGATGACTATTTCATTAATCACTTTTGTGTTCACGCAACGTAAAATGGGGCCTATCGGATTAAGTCCGATTGAAAGCGGTAAATCGAAAGGTAAAAAATGGTACGAATATGCTACCTACATAGGATCATTAGCGATTATTCCTGTAATCATGGTGATGGTTGCTAAAACGGAATATACCGATTGGTTTATGTACATTATCGGTCCTTGTACTTTGATTTACTTGTTTTATGAAATGCGTAAATACAGTGCTGTCGAACAAAAGAAATTACTGGCAGCCTTGGTATTTATTATTTTCTCCATTTTGTTTTGGGCTTTCTTCGAACAAAGCGGAGGATCGCTAAATCTCTTTGCATCGAATAACTTAAACGATACTATTTTGGGAATGCACTTCGATCCGAATGGTATCAATAACTCATCAAATTCATTATTCGTCATCATCTTCGCTCCTCTCTTGGGATTGCTTTGGGTGTGGCTCAGCAAACGAAATAGCGAACCAAATACAATTATCAAATTTGGACTAGGATTTATTTTCCTGGCTTTAGCATTTTATACATTTTATGCCACTCGATTCTTCGCTGGCAGCGACGGAAAAACATCATTGGAAGTATTTACGATGGCCTACTTTGTTATCACCTTCGGAGAACTTTGCCTATCTCCTATTGGATTATCGATCATGACCAAACTTTCGCCCCAGCCTTTACAAGGAGTGATGATGGGAATGTGGTTCCTTGCAAGTGCCTACGGACAATATGTGGCAGGAATTTTGGGGGCAGGAATGGTATCTCCCAATGAAAACGCATCGCTTACAGAGAAACTAATATCATATACCGATGGTTATCAGCAACTTGCAATCTATGCAGTAATTAGTGGAGTGGTACTTATCGCCATCTCTCCTCTCGTGAAAAAGTTAATGGGTGATGTTAAATAATATGATCTTTATTGTAAATTGCACGTACAACCGCAAATGATGAAAAAAATATTCAGTTTTATAATTCTACTAAGTTATTTCTCCATTTCTTCTTGTAATGCTCAAACTGAGCATGAAAAATACGATCCCAATGGAATTCATTGGATGAGTTTTGAGCAAGCGGTTGCATTGAACGATAAAGCACCGAAGAAAATATTTATCGATACCTATACGCAATGGTGCGGATGGTGTAAACGCATGGATGCTTCTACCTTTAAGGATACTGCTGTTGTGCGCTACATGAACGATCATTATTATGCCGTAAAATTGGACGCAGAAACAAAAGATACCATTCGTTTTAAAGGAAAAGAATTTGTTTATAAATCTGATTACAAATCGAACGAATTAGCTCTTTCGCTCTTACAGGGAAAAATGAGCTATCCTTCTTTTATTTTCATGGATGAAAAATACCAATTGCTAACTCCCTTACCGGGATATCAAACACCTGAGCAGTTAATCCCAATTTTAAAATATTTTGGTGAGGATATTTATAAAACCAAGAAATGGGAAGAGTATGTTGGGCAGTGAGGGCAGTGAGTGAATGACTGAAGGGATGAATGACTGAATGATTGAATGATTGAATGACTGAATGACTGAATGATTGAATGAGTGATTGATTGAATGACTGAATGTAATTAAAAATAAAAGTTCAAGTTAATTGATCCTCCGTTATTGTCGTTGTCGAATAAGAATTTAGATGATTTTCCGGTGTTGGTGGTAACAGTTTCGAGTCCTCCTCCATTCCATTTTTCACGTACCAATTCTCCTTGTCCTTTCGACGCTACTGATGGTCCCCAGCCGTATTCAGCACTCAATGAAACTTTCGGAGCAAAGAAGTATTCAACGCCAATAATTCCGCGTAATGAAAACGCAATTGTATTGCCTGGTTTATAGGAAGTATTTCGTGTATCTTGATTTTCGTTACTTAATGCATTTCCGTAAGTATAGGTCGTTTTGTCGGTACCTACTCCGAATAAAATTTCTCCTCCGTAAAATGCTCTCAGTCTTCCATAACCTCTCCACTTTTGAATGCCGAATCCCAAGGTAACATTACTGGTATTGCGTTTGGTTTCGTTGGCAACGGTTTCATTGGGATTAGTACTTCCATTCTTTTGAACCATTGTATCTGATTTTTCGGTTCCGAATCCGACACGTATTTTCCCTCTGTAGGCCAAGTCATCTTTCTTGAGATACATTCCCGAAATGGTCATGGGATGTTGCTGTGTAAATAGCGCTTCAGGCGAATTATTAGATCCGTGGTTAAAGAGGTTTCCGAAGTAAGTAATAAAAGGCGCAGCATCGAAACCTAGACTATAATCGCCTGCTTTCGGCAATATCGGGTGACCTTGTTTGTCGGTTAAAACTTCTTGCGCATTACTGATTCCGGCAAGTGATAAACAGAGTGATAAGAGAAGTATTTTTTTCATTTTGGTTAGTTCTGGGCAGATAACGTTAAATCGCTTTTTAAATTATACGAAGCTTGTTAATATGATAAAATATTGGCTATTCTGAATAGCTTTTCGTCGAGTGGATCATGTTGTTTGGTGGCTTTGCAAAGTTCGGTTAAACATACTTCATTGTTGCGAATACCGATCATTACTTTATTACCTCCGGCAAGCAAAGTATCAACGGCAGTAACTCCAAAGCGAGCTGCCAAGATCCTGTCGAATACTGTAGGACTTCCGCCGCGTTGAATATGTCCGAGTACCGTTACTTTGGTTTCGTATTCATCAATTCTTTCTTTCAGTTGATTGGCAATATTCTGAGCCCCTCCATTCTTCTCACCTTCGGCAACAATCACAATACTACTCGATTTATTATGTGCTTTTCCGAGTTCGAGCTTCGCAACTAAATCGTCGAGGTTGGTTTCTTTTTCAGGCAACAAAACCGACTCTGCCCCTCCCGCAACTGCAGCCCAGAGCGCAATGCATCCTGAATCGCGACCCATTACTTCAATAAAGAAACATCGATCGTGAGATGCCGCAGTATCTTTAATCTTATCGACTGCACTTACAACGGTATTTAATGCGGTATCGAAGCCTAAAGTAAAATCTGTTCCAGCTAAATCGTTATCAATGGTACCGGGAATTCCTACAATTTTAATATCGGGATAACGAGCCGTAAATTCTTCAGCACCTTTGAATGTACCATCACCGCCAATCGCTACGATCCCGTCTATTTGATGATCTTGAAGGTTTTTATAGGCTTTCGCCATTCCTTCGGGAGTCATGAAATCTTTGCTTCTGGCAGCCTTTAAAATGGTTCCTCCACGTTGAATAATATTACTCACCGATCGCGACGTCATAGGCTTGAATTCCCCTTCAATCATTCCCTGGTATCCTCTCATCACTCCATATACCTGAATCTTGTTTACCAAACAGGTTCGCACTACGGCACGTATACAAGCATTCATACCGGGAGCATCGCCACCGGAAGTAAAAACAGCTATTCTTTTCATCGTTTAAAATTGTTTGGCTAATATAATTGGTTTTTATCTGCACTCTTTAATGGGATGTAATATTCGTAAAAACAGATCAACCAAAAATTCAATTTTCAATAATATCCGTTTAAAACTTTTTGTTTCCCAAAATATTCTAACCACAGGCATTCTTATTTTTGGAAGATGGAATCCACTCAACATAACCCTTGGAAAACACTTTCTACTGAGAAAAAATATGATAATCAATGGATCAGTCTTTCTGAGTCGCAAGTATTAAATCCTGCAGGGAATCCCGGAATTTATGGTGTGGTACATTTTAAAAATCGTGCGATGGCCATTCTGCCGCTCGACGATGAGTACAATACGTGGATCGTGGGCCAATATCGCTACACTTTGAATTCGTACGAATGGGAAGTAGTTGAAGGTGGTTGTCCGTTGAACGAGGATATTTTGGAGGGAGCCAAACGCGAACTCAAAGAGGAAACGGGGCTAGAAGCTACTTCATGGGAGATGATTATGGAATCGCAATTGTCGAATTCCGTTTCCGATGAAATCGGTTATAGTTATGTGGCGAAAGGATTAACACTCTCTTCTAGTGAACCCGAAGAAACGGAGCAATTACAAGTGCGTAAACTTCCTTTTGAGGAGTTATTTCAAATGGCGATGCGTGGTGAGATTAAGGACGGATTATCCTTGGCAACTATCTTCAAAGCTAAGTTGCTAATTTTAGAAGGTAAGCTATAGCTTAATCGATTTTAAACTTACGTCCTTCAAGGGCTAATTCCGTATTCGGGAATAACGATCGAGCTTCTGCCAAAAGCGGCTGTAGGTCTCTATAACGCGCGGAAAAATGTCCGATGAGCAACTTACCCACATTGGCATTCAAAGCGACCTCAGCGGCTTGTAAACACGTGGAATGATAGGTGAATGCTGCTCGTTCAGCTTGGTCGTGCAAAAAAGTGGCTTCGTGGTAAAGTAAATCTACTTCTTTTACTTCATCAGCTATTCTCGGTTCATAAACGGTATCGGAGCAATAAGCATATGAACGTGGCTTAGCCGGTGGTTCGGTAAGGATATCGTTCGATATTGTTTCTCCGTCTTGCGTTTGGAAGTTATCACCTTTGCGGATGCGGTTGAAAAAGGTAAAAGGGACATTGTATTCTTGCAGTTTCTCGATCTTTAGTTTCCTCGGACGAGGTTTTTCTAAAAAGATAAATCCGGTGCATGGCACTCGGTGATTCAATACGATTGATCGAACAATCACTTCTTCGTCTTCAAATATAATTTCAGGCGTGTAATGTCGCACCGCATGAAAAATGAGATTGTAACGAAGATGTGTATTGGATATGCGTAATTGTAACTCGATTATATCCATCAATTCTTGCTGTCCGTAGATATGCAAATCGCTGGTACGACCTTGGAGATGGAATGTGGAAATCAATCCCAATAATCCGAGATAGTGATCGCCATGCAAGTGACTAATAAAGATCCGAGAAATTCGGTGGTATTTTATTCGATAGTTGAGTAACTGCATCAAAGTACCTTCTCCGCAATCAATCAAAAAGATGTGATCACGAATAGAAAGTAATTGAGAAGTAGGGTGTCGATTATAGATGGGCGTAGCAGAACTACTTCCCAAGATAGTCAGTTCAAATCCCATTTATTTTTTCGAAATCACCATGCGTTTGGAGATCGATTCCCCTCCTACTGTCATAGTGTACATGTATATGCCGGGAGTAAAATCACGCACATCGATTTTAAGTGCATTTTCGCCTTGATCACCGTCTAATACTTTATGATAAACTTCTTTTCCGATCATGTTAAACATGAAAAATTCTACATCCGATTTCGATGGTAATGTATAAACGATATTGGTGAAATCTTCTGAAGGATTCGGCATATTCTGACTCATTGTAAATGTTGGCAAACCATCTTCACTCATTAATCCTGATGTTGTAGTTACATCAATATAGTAATAGTCGATTGTATCGAATTGAGATACGTTCGAACCGAAAATATTAGCAATTGTTTTAGTAATGGCTGTGATAGGATAATGTCCCGCTACACTTGGTGTTCCTGTAATGGCAACGCAACCGTTTGTACCGCCCGGATAAACACAATTTGTAGGATTACATGAATACGTTAATCCCGCAGGTAATCCCGCGAACGACAATAGTTCAATTGAGATAATTGGAACTGTAACTGGAAGCGGTCCGATCATAGTTACCGTATCTACTGGCACTCTCAATTGCATTATTTGCGTGTACAATTGGCCAGTCACTGCAGGCGATAAACCCGTAGCACTATCAGGGAAAATTCCCGGAGTAGTAATAGCGGTATTCGGCGTACACTGAGAATAACTATTGGTAGCGCTTAAAGCAAAAACGGTGCATATAAGAAGTAGAAGTTTGTTCATGGGATAGGTGTTTTCTGAATACGAAGATAAGAATTGATTTTCGAATGCCGAAAATAAAGAAAGGGAAACTACATTGTAATTTCCCTTTCTTGTTCATCCTTACGGATTAATTATTGTTGATATTTCTTTCTAGTTCGTCGGCAATAACAAATTCTACCGCCTCTTGAATGTTCGCTTTGATGTTAAGCACTTGGTCGAGTTGTGAAATTTGAACCAGCTTCTTAACGGTATCGCTAAGGCCAGTTATCACGAATGCTCCGTTCGAATTACGGCACAAACGATTTCCAACCAAGATGGCGCTTAATCCCGAAGAATCACAGTATAATGACTCTGATAAATCCAGAATAATATTGTTGAATCCCTGCGTGTTCAGCAGCAACAATTCTGATTTTAACTCCGCGGCAATGAGCGTATTTAATTTTTGTTCGTGAAGTTTCACGACCACATATTTTTCGTTCTTGTCTAAGGTAAAGTGCATAATACCTGTTAGTTTTAAACAAATATAAGTAAAAATGATTCTACTGTCGGGGGTGATCCCCTACTTTGTTAACGATGAATTGTTAAAATCAGCGAGTTTGTGCCAAAAGATACAGAACAGCCATCCTAACTGCCACTCCATTCTCTACTTGATCGAGGATAATACTCTGTTTACTATCGGCTACATCACTCGTAATTTCAACTCCGCGATTGATGGGTCCAGGGTGCATCACTACAATTTCCTTAGGCAGGTTATCGAGGATTTCCTTATTGAGACCGTACATCATACTATATTCTCTTAGCGACGGGAAGTACTTGATATCTTGACGTTCGAGCTGAATGCGAAGCATATTGGCAACATCGCACCATTCGAGCGCTTTAAGCAGATTATGTTCAACTTTTACATCTAGCTCGCTAATGTAGCGAGGAATCAACGTAGCTGGACCGCAAACCATCACTTCGGCACCCAGCTTTTTAAGGCAGAAGATATTAGATAAAGCTACGCGAGAGTGAAGAATATCTCCTACAATAACCACTTTCTTCCCTTCTACACTACCCAGTTTCTCGCGAATTGAGAATGCATCAAGTAAGGCTTGAGTGGGATGTTCGTGTGTTCCATCGCCGGCATTCACCACGTTAGCTTGAATATGTTTAGCGAGGAAAACGGCAGCACCAGGTTTCGGGTGACGCATCACTACCATGTCCACCTTCATGGCGAGGATATTATTCACGGTATCGATTAACGTCTCGCCCTTCGACACTGAAGATCCTGAGGCAGAGAAATTAACAACATCGGCAGAGAGGCGTTTTTCGGCAAGTTCGAAGCTTAAACGGGTACGCGTTGAATTTTCGAAAAAGATATTTGCTACGGTGATATCGCGAAGCGAAGGGACTTTCTTGATAGGGCGATTAATAACATCTTTAAAATTATCGGCCGTATTAAAAATGAGTTCAATATCCTCTTTAGTAAGGTCTTTAATTCCTAGAAGATGTTGTACACTCAGTTGTTGGCTCATAATTTTGAATCTGATGAAATTATCCACACGCCGTCGTCACCATCTGTCGACTGCAATTGAACTTTTACCTTTTCGGATGTAACTGTATCGATGGACTGCCCTGTATAATCGGGAGCAATAGGTAATTGTCGGCTAAACTTACGGTTGATGAGCACGAGTAATTCTACCTTTTTCGGTCGACCGAAAGCCATCAGTGCATCCATTCCTGCTCTGATAGTACGACCAGTAAAGAGAACATCATCTACCAAGATCACGTCTTTATCCTCCACAATAAACTCCATATTAGTAGAGCTTGGGACGATCATCTCACGGCGGCGAAAATCGTCACGGAAGAAGCTAATATCGAGCTCTCCATGCTTCAATTCGGCTTTGGGATTAATCTCTTTAATACGTTGGTAGATACGACGAGAAAGGTAAACACCGCGGGGCTGAAGGCCTACGATAACGGCATCATGAAAATTATCGTGATTTTCGATCAGTTGATAACACAAACGATCAATCGTGATGGAAAGTAATTCCTTATCAAAAATCCGTTTAGTTAAAGCCGTCGACATCGGGATACAAAAGTAATAGAAATTTAATGCAAAAAAAATGCCCTGACGATATCTGTCAGGGCATTTTTAAATATTCGAGAAGATATTATTTATCTTTCTTTTCGTTTTCTTCCATTGAAGACTTAAGAGCAGCAAGGGCAGAAATATCACCTAAAGTAGATTTTTCTTGAGTGTCCTTGATTTTCTTCACCGCTTTCGCAGTAGTTTGCTGAGCTGCATCTTTTTCAGAAGCTTCAGCTTTCTTCACTTCATGTGCTTTTTCATCAAATACACGAGAGTGAGAAACTACGATACGACGGTTTTCTTTGCTGAATTCGATCACTCGGAACTCAAGTGTTTCGTTTTCTTTAGCAACAGTTCCATCTTCTTTAGATAACTGACGGTAAGGAGCGAAAGCTTCAACACCGTAAGCTGCAAACATTACAGAAGCACCTTTATCAGTTACTTTTCCGATAACACCTTCGTGTGCGCTACCAACAGTAAATACTGTTTCATAAGCATCCCAAGGGTTTTCTTCAAGTTGTTTGTGACCTAAGCTTAAGCGACGGTTTTCAACGTCAACTTCAAGAACAACTACTGCTAACTCTTCACCAATTTTAGTGAATTCAGCAGGATGTTTGATTTTCTTGTTCCAGCTTAAATCGCTGATATGGATAAGTCCGTCAACTCCTTCTTCTAACTCAACGAATACTCCGAAGTTAGTGAAGTTACGCACTTTAGCTTTGTGTTGAGAACCAACAGGGTATTTCGCTAAGATAGCTCCCCAAGGATCATCAGAAAGTTGTTTCAGACCTAACGACATTTTGTGTTCGTCGCGATCGATAGAAAGGATCACTGTCTCCACTTCGTCACCCACTTTCAAGAAATCTTGAGGGCTACGTAAGTGTTGCGACCATGACATTTCAGAAACGTGGATCAAACCTTCAACTCCAGGGATGATTTCAACAAATGCACCGTAATCGGTTAACACCACTACTTTACCTTTCACGCGATCACCTTGTTTAAGGTTTTGATCAAGTGATTCCCAAGGTTGAGCAGTAAGTTGTTTCAATCCTAAAGCGATGCGTTTTTTCTCGTCATCAAAGTCGAGAATTACCACATTTACTTTCTCATCTAATTTAAGCACTTCTTCCGGATGGCTTATACGGCCCCAGCTGATATCAGTGATGTGAAGTAATCCGTCAACACCGCCAAGATCCATGAACACACCATAAGAAGTGATGTTTTTCACAGTTCCTTCGAGTACTTGACCTTTCTCCAACTTACTCATGATTTCAAGCTTTTGTTTCTCCAATTCATTCTCGATAAGAACTTTGTGAGAAACAACCACGTTTTTGAACTCCTGATTGATTTTCACAATCTTGAATTCCATGGTTTTACCTACGTAAACATCATAGTCACGAATAGGTTTAACATCGATTTGCGAGCCGGGAAGGAACGCTTCGATGCCGAATACGTCAACGATCAAACCACCTTTTGTGCGGCATTTCACGTATCCAGTAATTACTTCATCTTTTTCTAAAGACTCATTAACACGCTCCCATGATTTCATAGCGCGAGCTTTCTTGTGAGAAAGAATTAGCTGACCGTTTTTGTCTTCTGCTGTCTCCACATAAACTTCAATCTGATCACCAGCCTTTAAATCAGGCATGTGACGGAATTCAGTTAATGGAATTAAGCCGTCTGACTTGTAGCCAATATTGACTACGGCTTCCTTGCTGGTTAAACCGATAATAGAACCTATTACGATTTCACGTTCCAGCACTTGATTCAACTTTTGGTCATACAATGACTCGAGTTTCTCGCGATCCTCTGCTTTGTAGGTTTCAAAAGCTTTGCCTGTGTTGTCCCAATCGAAATCGTTCGGGTCAGGCGTTGCAAACTTCACTGCGGAGTTTTTCTCCATGATATTGGTAGTAGTTGCCATCTAAATTGTTAACTCTTTACGGACCTTCCGTAAAAAAGGAGCGCAAATGTAATAAACTAATAATGAATATCAAAGCATTTATGGTAATCATTTATGACCACCCTGCCTAAATACCAAAATTTCTGATTATCAGTGAATTAAATATTACAAAAGGGGTTTCCTGTGGATAACAGGATGAAAATCAGTTAAGCAAATTGTGCTTCGCCAACAAATCCGGCGATTTTTTCTTGTACTTTCTTCATTAACCACATTGGTGTTGAGGTTGCTCCCGCAATGCCTACCGAGTGCTTGTTTTCGAACCAGGCGGCTTCGATTTCATCGGGACTCGATACAAAGTAGCTTTGCTCGTTTTGTGCTTTACAAACGCTGTAAAGGGCTTTTCCGTTGGAGCTTTTCTTTCCGCTTACAAATACAATTACGTCGTGCTCTTTTGAGAAGCGTTTTAGTTGTGGTTCGCGGTTCGATACTTGTCGGCATAGCGTATCGTTCGATACAAAATCTCCTTCTTCAATCGATCCTTTGTGCTTTAAAATTCGCTCTTGAATCAATTGCTCCATTTTCTCAAACCCTAACGTACTTTTGGTGGTTTGTGAGAAAAAATGTACTGGCTTGTTATAGTCGATATTATCGAGGTCTTCTTCTGAAAATACTACAATCGCATCGCCGTTGGTTTGCCCTACTAATCCGTTTACTTCGGCATGTCCAGGCTGACCGTAAATCACTATCTGCCCTCCTTCCGTTACATCTTCAAAGCTCGTTTTTACGCGATGTTGTAACTTTAGTACTACGGGACAAGAGGCATCAATTAATTCGATATTGTTCTTTAGTGCAGTCTTGTACGTTGATGGTGGTTCTCCATGTGCTCTTATTAGCACTTTACAATCGTGAAGTGATTCCAATTGAGCGTGATCAATAATTTCGAGTCCTTTCGCCTTTAAGCGATCAACCTCCATATTATTATGTACAATATCGCCAAGGCAATAAAGATGTCCATTTTGATCTAATTCGTCTTCTGCCATCTGAATAGCATATACTACCCCGAAGCAAAATCCTGAATTTCCGTCAATTGTAATTTTCACTTTGTCCATTTTAGCAGTAACAATTAAAAGTACTGAAAAGTTTAAAAATCCTGTTTTACACTATCGTTTAACTTAACGATTTCCTTCATCACAAATTCTACTTGCTCTTCTTGTGTAAGGTAAGTATTGTCGAGAACAATTGCATCGTTAGCTTTACGCAAAGGACTTTCTTCTCTGTGCGTATCTTCATAATCACGTCCTACAACATTATTAATCACATCTTCCATCGATACCTCCGCTCCTTTTAGTGAAAGTTCTTTAAATCTTCTTTCTGCACGAACCATCGGATCGGCTTTCATGAAAATTTTGAGGTCGGCATGAGGAAATACAGTGGTGCCGATATCTCTTCCGTCCATTACTAATCCTCCCATCACCCCTGCTTTCTTCTGCAATTCAACCAATCTTACACGAACAGCTTTAATGGCACTTACGTGACTCACTTGTTCGCTGATAGTCATTGATCGGATTTCTTGCTCTACATCTACTCCATTTAAATGAACGTCGCTGAGTCCAGTTTCGGGATTTACACGAAATTCAATATGGATTTTATCGAGTACCGGTTCAAAATTGAAATCCAGGTTATGTAGTTGTTCAGGAGAAGGAATCGGGATGTTATTCTGCATAAAATACAGAGTCACAGCTCTGTACATTGCTCCGGAGTCGATATACTGAAGTCCCAAGCGTTTGGCTAGGGCTTTCGCAACAGTGCTTTTGCCACACGAAGAGTATCCGTCTATGGCAATAATCAATCGAGGATGCATGTTCACAAAGATACGATGTTAAAGCTGATTTTTCCTATTAAAATATCACTGAATTTCTAACAAAACTGAATGTGTCGAGAATTATTGTTATCCGAAATTAAGGACTAATCCGTCGAAGGCACATTCAATATATGAGGGTAGTTCTTTGGCTATGTCTTCATGACGGCCCATTTGGTGACTCAAATGCGTCAAGTATGCCTTTTCGGGCGCAATGCGATCGATCATTTTAATGGCTTCGTCTAAAGTAAAATGCGATACATGGGGCTCGCGACGCAAAGCATTGATGACTAAAACTTTCGATCCTTTAATCTTTTCTATTTCGTCATCAGATATAAAATTCGCATCAGTGATATAGGTAAAATCACCAATTCGATATCCGAAAACATCTAGCTTAAAGTGCTTTACCAAAATGGGAAGAAACGAAATAGTTCCGATATTAAACTGCTTATTTTCAATTGTATGCACAGTTAACTCAGGAACTCCGGGATATTTAATCTCATCGAATGCATAATGAAACTCTCGCTCTAAAGCCGATTGCACTTGCTTAGTAGCGTAAATATCAACGGGTTGTCGGCAGATATAGTTGAAAGCACGAATATCATCCATACCAGCAATATGATCTTTATGTTCGTGCGTAAATAGTAAGCCGTCGAGTTTTTTGACTTTAGCGCGTAATAGCTGCTGGCGGAAATCGGGACCCGAATCAATAACAACGGTTGTTGAGTCATCTTCAACCATTATTGAAGTACGTAATCGGTTATCACGAGGATCTAGCGAAGTGCAAACCTCACAATCACAAGCAATTACTGGCACACCTTGCGAAGTACCCGTCCCTAAAAATGTAACTTTTAGTGCCAATTTTTTACTCTCCAGTATTTGATGATTCTTCAGAAGGAACGTCGGTCGATTCAGGTGCGTCGAATTCAATTTCAGCATCGGAAGCAGAATCAACCATCGGATTTTTCAATCCCACCGATCTCAAATCAGCGTTAATTTGTCCGCCTTTTGTAAGTGAAACAATAATCTCGGTTAAAGCCTGAATTCGGCTTTCCAATGTCGAGAACTTATTGATAACCACCACTTTCTTATCCTCCAGCACACAAAACCCCGACTTAAAATTACCCTTTTCATAGCGTACGTCGTAGCCTTGCTCTTTCAAGAGGTCTTCCAATTTTTTCAGAAATGCGGGAGTAAACTTGGCCATTCGAGTGAATATTACTCAACAAAAATCGTAAAACTAAAGCAACCTAAAAAATATAATCGGGAATAAATATTTCGACATCACTGCTAAAAGTCATTATAAGGGTTAAAATCAGCATGTAAAGCATTACTTTAAGTTAATTACTGTAATAATCTGTTTTTAAACATTTTAAATTAAATAACATATAATTTCAAACCAAACATTAAAAAACTCAAGCTCATCAATAATTTAATAAATGATTTCATTGTGACATAAATCTCACGAAACATGGTAGAATATCACCCCAAAAATCGTTGATTTTAGTTTCCTTTGCACCCGTAACCGAACTACGGTTATTTATTTATTAATCCTTATTCATCGATTATGCTGATAGGAGTTCCGAAAGAAACCAAAGAATTTGAAAAAAGAGTAGCCATTACCCCTGTCGTTGCCGAGCAACTGATTAAAGCGGGCTTTTCGGTAAACATAGAAGCGGGTGCAGGACTTAGTTCCTATTTTTCCGACGACCAATATGTGGCGGCGGGTGCGACCCTCGAAAGCGATGTCAACAAGCTTTACGCAAACTCAGATGTAATTTTAAAAGTTAATGCACCTTCAACTGCCGAAATCGGCGGAATGAAAAGTGGGGCGGTATTATTATCGTTCATGTGGGCTGCAACGAATCCCGAGTTAGTGGATGCATGTGCTGCGAAAGGCATTTCAGCATTTTCAGTAGATGCGATTCCGCGTATTTCTCGTGCACAGAAAATGGACGCTCTTAGTTCTCAAGCCAACCTTGCTGGATATAAGTCGGTAATTCTTGCTGCCAACACCTTAGGAAAAATCTTCCCCCTTCTAATGACAGCTGCAGGGACGATTAAGCCATCGAAGGTGGTAATCTTCGGCGCCGGTGTTGCTGGATTACAAGCTATTGCGACAGCGAAGCGTTTAGGTGCAATTGTAGAAGTAACCGATATTCGTCCAGAGACCAAAGAACAAGTAGAATCATTGGGTGGTAAATTCATCATGGTAAAAGGTGATGCATCTATCAAGATAGAAGGTGGATATGTGAAAGGAGTATCGGAAGAATTCCTTAAAAACCAACAAGAATTAGTTGCGAAACATGTATCGGAAGCCGACATCGTTATCACCACAGCATTAATCCCGGGACGCAAAGCACCGGTATTAGTCACCGAAGACATGGTAAAAAGCATGCGCTTCGGATCAGTAATTGTGGACATGGCAGTAGAACAAGGCGGAAACTGCGTGTTAAGTGAAGTAAACAAAACAGTAGTAAAACACGGAGTGACCATTATCGGAGAATCGAACATCCCTTCCCTTCTACCATTAAATGCATCCGACTTATACGCAAAAAACATTCAAACATTCCTTTTACACCTCGCTACAAAAGATGGCTTCAAGTGGGAAATGGATGAAGAAATCACAAAAGGATCGTTGATTACGCACCAAGGTCAGAAATTGAAATAAATGACTGAATGAAATAAATGACTGAATGATTGAATGACTGAATGATTGAATGTTGGGGAAATGATTAGTGTTTAAAATACTTTTTATAAACCCCCTTTCCAATGAATCAAGAAAACAAAAGCACAAAAGCTAAAGTTGATTTTGCAAATCAAATGCAAGATCGAACAAAAAGACTAGCGGTTGAAGTCATAAAATTTAGCCGAACAATAAAAAATGATTATGTAACCTATATAATCAAGCAACAAATGATTCGTTCAGCTACATCAGTAGCCTCAAATTACAGAGCAGTATGCAGATCGAGATCAAATAATGAATTCTTTTCAAAATTGAGTATCGTTGTTGAAGAGATAGATGAAACAAACTTATGGCTTGAAGTAATAAAAGAAGCTGAAATTGAAGTAACTGAAGAAATAAATCACCTAATTAAAGAATCAAAAGAAATTACTGCAATTTTAGCGACATCTAGAAGTACATTCGGAGATAGATATCAAAATTGAACCGAGAACCCAACATTCAGTCATTCATTAATTCAGTCATTCATTAATTTACCAATAAAGAATCAAAATATACACATGGAACAAATACTAGAACTTATCTCAAACCACCGCGAAATGATCTATTTCGTAGTGTTGAGCATATTCGTAGGAATTGAAGTGATTGGCGGAGTACCAACAGTATTACATACTCCATTAATGAGTGGCGCGAATGCTATTCACGGGGTTGTAATCGTAGGAGCAATATATGTAATGTTAAATGTTGATGCCGACAATGTTGTTGCATTAGCGTTAGGAACATTGGCGGTATTATTAGGAACATTGAACGTTGTTGGTGGATTCGTAGTAACCGACCGCATGCTTGAAATGTTCAAGAAAAAATAATCCCCATTAATTATTACAGTTTACCTTAATTAAGAAATTTATGAAGAGTGCATTACTCGAAATATCATACCTAATCGGCTCGGTTACCTTCATCGTCGGACTAAAAATGATGGGGAATCCGAAGACAGCCAGAAAAGGAAACCTTATTGGAGCGGCGGGAATGACGCTTGCCATCCTCGGAACTATCTTTTTATTCGAGAAGAAAGAAAACGGAGTGGTGAATCCCGACTATACTGTTTCAGGATTAGTTTACGCTTTAATCTTCGGAGCAATTATCGTAGGAACCATCATTGGTTGGTTAACAGCGAAGCGCGTACAAATGACAAAGATGCCCGAGTTGGTATCGATGTTTAACGGTATGGGTGGTGCTTGTGCTGCATTAATCGGATTGATGGAATATCACCATAACCTAGGAAATCCCGGAGCTCTTTCTGCAATCATTGCAGGAATGGTTATCGGTTCGGTATCCTTCTCAGGTTCAGTGATCGCTTATTTGAAGCTTAACGGAACCATGAAAAAGCCGGTTCGTTTGCCTTCTTATAATATCTTGAATACTGTAGTGATGATCTTAACGATCGCATACGGAGTATGGATGGTTTACAACTCACCTGAAAATTCAGTTTTATTGTATGGCTTATTTGCAGTGGCAATTGTTTACGGAGTATTGTTTACCATTCCAATTGGCGGAGCCGATATGCCGGTAGTCATTTCATTGTTGAACTCGTTTACGGGATTAGCTGCTGCTTTCGGAGGATTCCTTTACGATAATAAAATCATGTTAACGGGTGGTATCCTAGTTGGATCTGCAGGTACATTACTTACGTTGATCATGTGTAAAGCAATGAATCGTCCGTTGAGCAATGTAATCTTTGGAGCATTCGGTGGTGGCGATACTGCAGGCGCAGGACATGAAGTTTCTGGAAGCATCAAAGACATCAACGTATCTGATACAGCTGTGTTGATGAACTACTCTAAGAAAGTTATTATCGTGCCGGGTTACGGATTAGCAGTAGCACAAGCACAACACGTAATTCACGAATTAGAAACAATTTTAGAAGAACGTGGAGTTACTGTTAAATATGCGATTCACCCTGTTGCGGGACGTATGCCGGGACATATGAACGTACTCCTTGCCGAGTCGAACGTATCGTACGACAAATTAGTAGAGATGGAAGATATCAATCCTGAGTTTGCATCTACCGATGTGGTATTAGTAGTTGGAGCGAACGACGTAGTAAATCCTGCGGCTCACAATGATCCTTCCTCTCCTATCTACGGAATGCCGATTTTAGATGTAGAAAACGCAACACATATCATCGTTAACAAACGTTCAATGAATGCAGGATATGCAGGAATTGAAAACGAATTATTCTTCAATCCGAAAACAAGTATGTTGTTTGGCGATGCGAAAGATGTGTTAACGAAATTAGTAGCTGAATTAAAGTCAATGTAATTTGACATTATTAGATAAAACTAAAAGGCTGTCATTACTAGACAGCCTTTTTATTTTAAACTAAACTCAAATATTATATGTCGTTAAATGATTTAATCGGTGCTTCCGGTGTTTTCATACTGCTGGTGACCTATTTCCTGAATTTATCGGGGAAGCTTCCCTCCGACAATAAGTGGTATCCTGCATTAAATGCGATAGGAGCCGGTATTGCGGGATTTGCCAGCTATCTCATCCATTATTGGCCATTCGTAATTCTGGAAGCCTCGTGGACCACCATTTCCCTATTTGGACTATATTCGATTATGCGAAAGAAGTAATGGGAATGACGTAGAGGGAATTTCAGGATTGGCAGATTTTCAAACCTATTAACCATACTATTTTTTACTTCGACACCACCATTTTCTTGGTGACTTTATAATTCGCACTTTTTATTGTTGCAAAATACAAGCCCGGAGCATAAGAAGCCAGAGGTATTTGAATACTTGTAGCCGAAGGCGACCTAATTTCATCGATTAACTCTCCAACAGTATTATAAACTAATACACTGTTGATGCGCTCTTTGCTCGACTGTACGGTGCAGAAATTGTTTGCAGGATTAGGGAAAAGTTTTATCCCCTGTTCAAACTCGAAATTGGAATTTACAGAAGTTACAGTGGTGGTATCATGGTATTTGAAATGGACAATCCAAATGTCTTGATAAAAATGACCTGAATCGGTTTTCATGCTTGTTACACCACCGGCATCTGAATATCCATAAATATATATTGATGAATCCGGCATTTGTAAAAAACCGGCACAAACATCGTTTTTTGAACCACCAAAACGTTTGTCCCAAAGCTTATTCCCGTTTTCATCAATATTAAATAACCAATAATCTAATCCTCCATATGTTGGCTCTGATATATCATAGCCAATGTCATTATTAGTTGTCGCGGCAATTAAATACCCTCCATCAATTGACTTTTCTATTTGAGAAGGCCATCTATCGGTTCCTCCAATCCCATTCACTATTCCACCGCTTCCTCCATAAAAACGATCCCAAATTTTGTTCCCTGTTGAATCAATTTTGACTATCCAAATATTTGGTTTTCCTGCTATTTTGTTGCTATCTGTCATATCGAAACCTGATATTCCGTGAGTGGCAATCAAAAATTTTCCAGAGTCCAATGGTAGTGAGGTTATATAGCTATCCATTAAGCCTAAATATCTTTTGTCCCATATTTTATTGCCGGATGAGTCGAATTTTGCAAGCCATAAATTTGGCGAATTTTGAAAAGTCGGTATAGGTGGAAATGATATGTCACCATTTTGAGGACTATTTGTCATTCCTATGATTGTAAATCCCTTATTGTATGGGTCATAATGAATTGTATTTGGAGAATTTAAGTGGTCTCCTGATAATCCATTTTCAACTCCTGTTCCTCCATATGATTTATCCCAAATCATTTGACCAATCGAATCGGTTTTGATTACCCAAAAGTCGCTTTGTATACTGTGGTTTGCAGATGTTTTGTCTCCTCCGATAGATGATTTACTATATCCACAGATAAAGCGCTTTCGATTCGGAAGAAATACTAAAGTTGGCCATGCTTCTTCATCTAATCCACCATATCGATGATCACTTAAAATATTGCCGGCAGTATCCAATTCAACAACCCAAAAATCTGAGATATTTCCAAAACTATTGGATGATTTGTCGCATGAAGAATCTGAAATGGATGTGCTCGCAATAAAAATGTGCCCGCTAATGGAATCGAAAGTCAGCTTAGACTCAGATTCGGTATACGCACCTCCGATACTTTTATCCCAAATAATATTAAGAGCAGTATCCATTTTAACCAACCAGATATCTGATCTTATTGGTTGGGTTATGTCATCGCATATAGGATCTGTTTTATCACCATCAATATCACAATCCGTACGACAAGCCATAATCAACTCATGATCGTTTATTGCTATTAATGATGGGAAGAATTCATGACCAACAGTTCCAATCGCTTTGTCTTTAATGATTTCAAATATTTGAGCGTTAGAGAAAATTGGCATATATATAACAGCAACAATTATTGCTAATATAGAGCGTTTCATAGTTGTAAAAATTTTCAGGCTACCGTAAAATTACAGTAGCCTGTGATTAACATTATTAATTGCTTATTTTTCCTGCGAAAACAGTTTGGTTTTTGTCGTTAATTAAACGGGTGAAATAGATGCCGATGGGCAATTCATCTAAATTTGATTTGATGAAATTTTCTATTTCACTTAAGTTTAAATAACGACTAGATACCTCTCGACCTTCAGTATTCCAAATAGTAGTTTTGTATTTACTAAAGGGATCGGCAGTTTGGATAAAGGTTTGCAAGTTGCTTGTAACAGTGTTTTTTACATTGGCTATTTTCAAACTACTTGAGCTATTTATTGAAGCCCATTTTGTTAAAAAATCTGTATTCGTTTGACTATAAGTTGATACAAATGTTTTGTCAAATGTGAATGAATGTCGCCCTGATAGAGCTAAATAAGGAATGCTAAAATAGTTGCCGAAATTGGCTCCTGCTCGTGGTGTTTCCCAGTATGTAGAAACAGTTGGTGTTCCTGTGTTGTCGCAAGGAACTACAATTGGATAATGTGATTGAAACGCTCCTGAAATTGCTCCGGTAGAATTGTCTAATACCCATCCCACATTTACGTTGTTATATTGGTCGTAAGACACAACAGGATGATGATTAGGAACCGAAGTTGTATTTCCTCCAGGTACGAATGACCCTATATTATACCTGAACCCAAATGCTGCAGCATTGTTGTATCCTCTAATTTCATAATAGGTACGCGCATTGTTAGTAGCTTCATATACCACCTCATATTCATAGGATCCGCCGAATGAATTCGGACTTGATATTCTTGGTCTGTTAACTATTACCCCAAAATTATTTATTTGGGAAAAAAATGAAAATGATGATGTTGATACTGCTGAAAATTGATCTTCATTTATTGTTAATTTTCCAGAAATAATTGCAGATTCATAAACATAGCTATTACCAAAGATGTCATGTGATAGTGTTACATCAGGAAAAGTTGAATTTACTTGATCTGAATACAAAGAAAGCAAATTCACACCACCCGCTAAATTTCCTGTAATGTGATACAAATTTCCTCCAGCATCATCATACACCACAATAAACTCGCCATTGGTATTAGCATCAATATGTATGGTAGTTCCAAAATTTCCGTAAGCTATGCTCCACTGAGGAATTGAAGGATTTGAAATAAATGCTGAGCCGTTCCAAATAAAATCTTCCAACAACCATTGGTTTCCATAAATAGAATTAACCGAAAAAACAGCTAAGGCATGAATAACATTGCTGTTTATTTCTTTTGCAATACTAACATCAATATAATTTACCACTGCACCGCTATATACGCTATAATAGTTTAATGGAAGATCACCTGAATAATTATTGCCGGCAAAAAAGCATTCCCACATTATTCCTGACCGTGGTCCT
>JAHEYP010000072.1 GCA_023251535.1 Bacteroidota bacterium | reverse complement strand
TAATTGGTTTGGCATTACTTGAGATCATAATAATGTGGATTTTCATCGCTTTAATGATACATAAGTTCAAGAAATTGAATAAGTTTGCTTCATACATTAACATTCCTTACCTCTGTTGGGTAAGTTTTGCAAGTGTATTGAATGCTTCCTATTATTTCCTCAATCGATAATCGTTATTGAGGCGTAAATAATTAGAAGATAAATTATTTACGCTAAACAATAATGATCATATGAATTCAATTGGCAAAAGTTTACTCTCCATTTTATTTATAATAGCTGTAATTATTGGCTGCAAAAAGGATGATACTTCAGATAGTAGTACTAAGGTTTCTTCAGCGATTGCATTAACAACAACTGCTGCTTCTAACATTACTACTACTTCAGCTACTACTGGCGGAAATATTACCAGCGATGGCGGAAGTGCCATTACTAAACGAGGTGTTTGTTGGAGTATGAATACATTGCCAAGTTATTTTGATAATCATACCAGTGATAGTTCAGGGACAGGAGTTTTTGTAAGTAACCTCAGTGGATTGAGTCCCAATTCAACTTATTATGTTCGTGCTTATGCCATTAATGCTAACGACACCGCTTACGGAGGTTCGGTGAGTTTCACGACTGCGGTTGCAGCTATCGTGCTATCAACTAATGCAGTTACTAGTATTACTTCTACAACAGCTATTGGTGGAGGAAATATCACCTTTGATGGAGGTAGCGCTATTACTTCTCGAGGTATTTGTTGGAGTACTGCAGCTAATCCTACTATTACTAATTCGCATGTATTTAGCGGAGCAGGCATAAGTACTTTCCAAGGTAATATGACGGGATTAACAGCCTCTACTACTTATAATGTGCGTGCTTTTGCTATCAACGCAGTTGATACGGCATATGGACTTTCTGTGAGCTTTACTACATCAGCTGCTACTGTTGGTGGTTGCGGTGGACAAACTGTTGTTACCGATGTTGAAGGAAATGTTTACGATGTGATCACGATAGGAAACCAATGCTGGACGAAAGAGAATCTTAAAACAGGACATTATAGGAACGGGACAGCAATTCCTACTGGATTAAATAATACAGATTGGGGTGCAACGACATCAGGTGCTTATGCGATTTATAATAACGACCCCGCTAACGATTCGATTTATGGTAAGCTCTATAACTACTATACTGTAGTTGATCCTGCTGGACTTTGTCCCGCAAACTGGCATGTACCTAGTGAATCAGAATGGAATATTATGGCTAAATACTTAGAGCCAGCTGCTGATACTTCTTGCAATTGGTGTACGCAAAGTGCAACGTTAGGAGGGAAGATGAAAGAAACAGGAACAGCGCATTGGACATCACCAAATGGATCCGCTACTAACAGTTCATCATTTACTGTATTGCCTGCAGGATGGAGAAGTTACAATGGGAATTATTTATTTATTCATTTAGATGGATATTTCTGGAACACTACAGCCTTCGGACCTGGAAGCTCATATAGTCGTCAGTTTTATTATATGGATGGTAGTTTGCAGAAGTATGATGCCATTAATACCTACGGACTTTCGGTTCGTTGTGTGAAGGATTAAGATCACTACTATTTTTTCGTGAAACACCTTTAATTAATCGTTTGTAAACGATTGAAAACGCTTGTTTTAAATATTGTTTTGTTGCTTTGCGAAAAAATAAGAATATGCATTTGGAAAAATTTCCAAATACACGTATATTTGATTTTCAAAATATACGTGTAATGTTAACCAAATTAACGCTCACCATCGATCAAGAGGTGGTTGAAAATGCAAAGATCTATGCAAAGAAAAATGGTCGAAGTTTATCGTCTTTAATCGAAGGCTATTTGAAGGCATTAAGTCAGCAGGAAGAAGAAGTTTCCCATTTGTCCCCTAGGGTGAAATCTTTGTTAGGAAGCGTTAAAGTCCCTGCCGATTTTAACTATAAAAACATACTTTCAGATTCCATCAATTCGAAACATTGCTGATGAAACATTTTGTGCTTGATACGAATGTAATTATCGATTTTCTGACAGATAGAAAACCATTCTCTACAGAATCGGCGAAGTTATTTTCATTAGCTGAAAGAGGGAAAGTGAAGTTATACGTCACCGCAGTTTCATATAACAACTTGTATTATGTTTTAAAGAAGTTATTGCCACATAAAGAAACGATGAAAGTGCTTCGCGAATTATCGGAATTACTGCATACCATCGATACTCCCAAAGAGGCAATAGCTTTAGCATTAAAATCGGACTTCAAGAACTTTGAAGATGCGATTCAAAATTTTTCCGCTTTAGCATTTTCGAAGATCGATGGGTTTGTGACAAGGAATACAAAGGATTATAAGTCGAGCGAAACGGTGATCATGACTCCCGAACAAACCTTAGCCTTTTTGAAAAATCAATTGTAAAAGCATTTATTATTCCTTCTTAGCATGGTCTAACTGACTCAATTTTAAAGGAAAAAATTGATTTTGAGTAAATAATGCTCATTTGTCAATAGCCTTTTATAAGTACTCAGGATAGACTATTTTTACCCCGTGAAGAGGGATCAACCTCTTTGCCATGATATTTACTTATCCTACAGTTATGAAATTTACCAAAATACTGATTGCGAACCGAGGTGAAATTGCTTTACGCATTATGCGTTCAGCTCGTGAAATGGGAATAAAAACGGTGGCTGTTTATTCGGAAGCCGACCGCAACGCGTTACATGTTCGTTATGCCGATGAGTCGGTTTGTATCGGACCTCCTCCTTCAAATCAGAGTTATTTGGTAATTGATAAAATTATTGCTGCTGCTAAATCTACAGGAGCGCAGGCTATTCATCCCGGCTACGGATTTTTGAGTGAGAATGCAGCTTTTGCTCGTGCATTGAGAGAAGCGGGAATCGTTTTAATTGGTCCTTCGCCTGAGTCGATGGAAATGATGGGTGATAAATTATCGGCGAAAGCTGCCGCTAAGAAATACGATATTCCTTTAGTCCCGGGAACTGATTATGCCATCACTGATGTTGCTGAAG
>JAHEYP010000026.1 GCA_023251535.1 Bacteroidota bacterium | reverse complement strand
GCAGTTTATCATGAAAAATATTCTTATTTGTAGAAAAGGTCGATGTTTTTCCTTAGTTTTGTCAACATTCATCCATTAATTTCAATTCAATGAAAACAGGTAAAGTAAAATTCTTCAATGAGGCTAAAGGATACGGCTTCATAATCGAAGATGAAACAAGCAGAGAAATCTTCATTCACCACAGTGGTCTTGTTGACAAAGTTCGCGAGAACGACCAAGTGAGCTACGAAGTTATTGAAGGTCGCAAAGGTCTCAATGCTGTGAACGTGAAAAAAGTGCAATAAAAAATTGTCTTTTCAACGTGAGAGTCCCGTTTTCTACCAAGAAGACGGGATTCTTCTTTTTAGGCCTGTTTCATCAATAGAAATCTCTTTCATTTTACCTGCATTTTCACTCGTAAAATTGATAACTGTAGTGAATTAATCTGCTGTCGAATTTTTCGTTCTTCGTCACTCCCGAATTTCAAATATCACCGCTTAATTCAGGCTTAGTACTTTTCCCATCGGTATTTGAATATTTTTGCATCATGCAAGTGCGCCGCGAATATTTTGATACTCCTATCGAGTACCTCAAAGGTGTTGGTCCCCAACGCGGGGCCGTGCTACGTACTGAATTTTCTATTTTCAATTTCGATGACCTCGTCCGACATTACCCTTTCCGTTATATCGATCGGTCGAAGTTTTATAAGATTGCTGAAATCCGCGAGGATTTACCTTATATCCAGTTGAAAGGCAAGTTGTTACGGATTATTTCGCATGGCGATAAACGTACTACGCGCTTGTCGGCCATCTTCGCCGACGATACAGGACAAATGGAACTCGTTTGGTTTCAGGGTGTTAAGTGGCTAAAATCGTCGCTAAAGACCAATGTAGAGTATATCGTTTTCGGAAAGCCTACTTCTTTTAACGGCAAGTTTAACATTGTTCATCCCGAACTCGAGGAGTCGTCGAAGGCGGAGTCGTTTTCGGGCCCTTCTTTAACTGGGGTTTATAGTGTAACTGAGAAAGCGAAAGTACACGGACTAGATTCGAAGGCGATTGTGAAATTACAACGCACTTTAGTGGCGGGATTGCCTAAGTTCATGCCGGAGTCGCTGACCGCCGATGTGATTAGTCGCCATCAGTTGATGTCGCTGCACGATGCCTTGGTAAACATTCATTTCCCGTCGAATGAAAATATGCTAGCCTTAGCCGTTCGCCGATTGAAATTCGAAGAATTATTTTATGTTCAAATTCGTTTGTTGCGAGCAAAGGCGCAGCGCAATGAGGCGTTCAAAGGAAAGGCGGTAACTAAGATTGGTGAAGTGTTTAATGAGTTCTATCAAAAGCATCTTCCTTTCGAGCTCACCAATGCGCAGAAGCGCGTGCTCAAAGAGATTCGTCTCGATATGGGCACGGGAAAACAAATGAATCGTTTGTTGCAAGGCGATGTAGGAAGCGGTAAAACGATGGTGGCATTGCTGAGTATGTTGATGGTGATCGATAATGGTTATCAAGCTTGCTTGATGGCGCCAACAGAAATATTAGCATCGCAACATTTTCAGTCGATTGCCGAGTCGCTGCAGCAGATGGATATCAAAGTAGGATTACTCACAGGTAGCACAAAAACTGCGCATCGTAGGTTCTTACTTGAAGAATTGAAAAACGGAAATCTGAATATTTTAATTGGTACGCATGCGTTGATTGAAGACCGTGTGCAGTTTAATAATTTAGGATTAGTAGTTATTGATGAGCAGCATCGTTTCGGTGTTCAACAGCGCGCTAAGTTGTGGATGAAAGATGATGAAGTGCCGCATGTTTTAGTAATGACAGCTACGCCGATTCCGCGGACATTAGCAATGACTTTATATGGTGATCTCGATACCTCAGTGATTGATGAATTACCTCCAGGCAGAAAGCCAATAACGACCTTGCATAAATTTGAATCGGGACGATTAGCGGTGATCGGATTTATAAAAAGAGAAATTGCTTTAGGGCGACAAGTATATGTGGTATATCCTTTAATTGAAGAATCAGAGAAACTCGATTACATGAATCTCTTTGCAGGATATGAAGCCTTGTGTAAAGATTTTCCGTTGCCCGATTATAAAGTGAGTGTAGTGCATGGAAGAATGAAACCTGCTGAAAAAGATTTTGAAATGCAGCGTTTCAAAAATGGCGATACACAAATCATGGTTGCCACTACTGTTATAGAAGTAGGAGTGAATGTGCCGAATGCATCGGTGATGGTGATTGAGTCGGCAGAGCGTTTCGGATTATCTCAATTGCATCAATTGCGCGGTAGAGTAGGACGAGGAGCAGAGCAGAGTTATTGTGTATTGATGACGGGAAATAAAATCAGTAACGAGGGACGCTTACGCATGAAAACGATGGTGGACACTAACAACGGATTCGAAATTGCGGAAGTAGATTTAAAACTTCGCGGCCCTGGCGATATCACCGGTACGCAACAAAGTGGAGTAGTGAATTTGCATATTGCCGACATCACAAAAGACAGAGCGATAATGGAAGAAGCACGATTAACCGCCGCCGAAATTATCTCCGAAGATCCCACACTCACCACTTCAAAATATCAAATCATCAACGATCAATTGCAATACCAAGAAAAAGAAAAATCTAATTTTAGTAGGGTGAGTTGAGGGGGATGTGGATGGGGATGTGGAGGTGGTTTGTGGTTTTTTTTGTGATTAGGGAAGTGATACAAGTTTAATGATGATAGATGCTCGATAATAGATTATAGATGTTCGCGATTCATTATTAAGATACGAGATCATAAAGTAATGAAATCGAGAATCAAGAATCGGTCATCAAGAATCAGAAATCGATTCTAGATGTTCGCGATTCATTGTTAAGATACGAGATCATAAAATCATAAAATCGATAATCAAGCATCGATAATCAATAATCAATAATCAATAATCAAAATATGTTGCTCGAATCGTAATCAAAATACTATTAAAAAAATCGAGCATCGAAATAGTCAATAGATTTTTAGGTAATTGGTCAATCATCTATCATCGATTATCTATCATCGATCATCGATCATAAAATCGACCAACTTGAATCATGTATCTTTTATCTTGAATCAAGTTCCAATTAAAACCACCGCATACGCCGCTACTCCTTCTTCTCTTCCTACATATCCCATTTTTTCGTTGGTAGTAGCTTTGATAGAAAGATCTGCTTCTTCGATTTTCATGATAGGCGCAAGTGCTGTTTTCATGGCATCGATATGAGGTTTGATTTTCGGTTTTTCTAAAACTAAACTTACATCAACATTGCCTACTGAATAACCACGTTCTTCGATAAGTGACATTACGCGTTGCAAAAGTATTTTGCTGTCGATGCCTTTGAATTCAGCAGACGTATCGGGAAAATAAAATCCGATATCTTTTAATCCCGCTGCACCTAACAATGCATCACAAATTGCATGTATCACTACATCGGCATCTGAATGTCCTAAAGCTCCTTTGGTATGCGGAATTTGAATTCCTCCAAGTGTAAATGTTAATCCTTCTTGTAGTTGATGTACATCAAACCCGAATCCTACTCTCATTTTCATGTTACGAAGATAATACTTCCCGATTAAGCGCATAAAAAAAGGACGCTTTTCGGCGTCCTTTTTCTTTATTGATAGCACAGATTATTCTGTGGCTTTGTCTGTTTTAGCTCCGTCTTGCGCATCGAAGTCGAACGTTAACGTGAAGTGTAACGTGTTTTCTAACGGATTACGTTGATCGGTAGGAATCAAGTAAGCAAGATCTAATCCGAATACATTGTAGCGTAATCCTGCTCCTAATGTAAAGTACTTACGATTTCCTTTTGTTTTGTCTTCGTAGAAATATCCCGCACGGAAAGCAAATTGCTTATCGTACCAGTATTCCATTCCGAATCCTAAATTGAATTCTTTTAATTCTTCTTTCGATCCACCTGGAGCATCGCTAAACGATTGGAAGATACCTGAAGCAACACTCACATCAGGATCTTGTCCGTAAAGGATTACATCGTTTGCGCTGTTTGTTGAATCTTGCGTATAGATAGGAGGTGTAGGAACCAATAATTTATTGATATCTAAACCGAAAGCTAAATCATTGTATTCATTCAGTTTTAACTTTAATCCCGGTCCTAATCTTAAGTTAGTAGGAAGGAAGTTTTTCGTTCCTGTTTCGGTATAAGAAATTTTCGCACCGATATTGCTGATGTTGATACCAGCAGTTAACACCGCATCTTTATTTCCTAATTCAATATTCTTTTGGAAGAATGAAGAGATATCTGCTGCTGCTGAGTTACCCGCTTTTGAATCGGTTCCTTCAACAGAAGTTCCTCCCGTTAAATTCGAGTGGATATAACGTAATGTGATACCACCGCTGAAATATTCGCTTAGTTTTCTTGAGTAAGCCACATCGAATGCAAATTCGTTTGGTTTGAAATCACGAATTGTATTTCCGTTAGCATCGGTAAAAGTGATATTTCCCAAAGAGAAATAACGTAGTGATGCTCCGATCGCTTGCTCTCCTTTCATCTTCGAATAGCCTGATACATAAGCGATAAACATATCGTTTACTAAGGCTTTCAACCAAGGAGTGTAAGAAACAGAGAATCCCGTTTTCTTTTCGTTGAATGCTAATTTTGATGCGTTCCAGTGAATGGAGTTAATGTCTGCTGAAGATGCAACTCCCATATCGCCCATCCCGCCTGCGCGTGCGTCAGGTGAAATCGACAGGAATGGAACTGCTGTGGTGATCGTATTGATCTGGCCAAGTAAGTTCGACTTGTCGCTTTGTGCTTGGGCCGAGTGTTGCAATACTGTTGAAAAACCTAACAGAATCAGACAATGTTTCGTAATTCGTTTCATAATCATTAATAGGTCCCTTTTTAGGGTATTAAGCTGGCAAATATAACGATAATCGGACTCGAAAGGTTACCAAATCGACGGTTTATCTGAGCAAAACCAATCGTTCGAGCTTTTCCGCGGTTTCGCCGTCGGCAGTCCTGATTTTCAGTCGATAAATATAAACACCTTTGGCCAATTGATCGCCAAAGTCGTCTTTTCCGTCCCATTCCAACGGACTATTCCGATATCCTTCGCAAACTTGGTAGTTGCTGAGGGTCTTCACCAGCTTGCCGCTAACCGTAAATACTTGAACCTGAACCGTCATGCCTGTACATGGCTTGTTGTGTTCGAAGTAGAAGGCCGTTTTGGTGCTAAACGGATTTGGGTAGTTGAGCACATGGTCGATGGCAAGCTCCGCCGATGAGGTTACGACGAAGTCGGTCGATACGTCAGATGAATTCCCGTTGATGTCCCATGCTTTGAAGGTTAAGGTATGGTTCCCGTCGGCTAAATCGCTGAGTTTATAACGGACTCTTCCTTTCTGATAGCTGTCGAGGTCGGATTCGTAATAGTCATTTAGAACGAAAAGGGCTTGCTGTTTATTGTCGATAATTGCGGTAATATCATGTCCGATTCCATTACCTACGGTATTGATTCCGCTGGAGTCGAATAGAACGGCTAAGATCGAAGGGTTTTCATCGGTCATACCGCCAGCGGTGAAGTTCTCGTCGTTAATATATAGATTTATTTTCGGACCGTATTGATCTTGAATGGAGTTGTTCGAAATTCCACCGATCTGGATTTGCTCATTGTAACCTTGTGCATCAGTTTCTGTGGTGTGAGCATAATAGCTCAAACGACCTGTTCCATATTGATATGATATATCTTTCGGAACGATAAACGAACAGCTGAATTGTCCGTTGGTTACACTCGATTTTCCTTTATATAGAATATTTTTACGTAACAAGAAGCTATCCGGTTTACTTACATCATCGCCATTTACATCGTTCACTAAATTGTAAACTTTAGTGGTTTTATCGAAGATGGTGGTGTAAACTACTCCGTTGAAGTTATTGAGCAAATTTCCTCCCGCATCACTTACATTTCCAGTAATGGTTATTTTGCTAAGTGATGAAAGGGTGTCAATTGTAACTCCTGTTCCCGTTTCCTGAATAGAAGTAGTATTTACTTTGTATTGCGGATAAGCTAATCGAATCGAAGGGTCGCCTAATAAAGTAACATTTCTGTTGCCAGCATTTTCGCGTTTCGCTAAGCGTTGGATATCTCCGATGCGCGGCATTTCTCCGTTAATAGGAGTGAACATATAGCGAAGCATATCGGCATTGATGTATTCATTGTCGATGGCAAAGGCAAGTCGTACTGTAGTGAACAAACAAATTCCTCCACCGTTGCTATTCAATAAAACTAGTTCGCCTGCTGATGTTCTTTTCGGATCGTCGTAGCGACTGAATTCGCATGTTGCAGTGATGAATGCCGGAAGGCTGTTGATGTTATTCCAACCGTTAATCATGTTGATGTTCAAGATAGCTTCAGCCGCCCATCCTAACTCACCGCCATGGCCAGTATAGTTCATTAAGAATGCTCCTTTCTCGATGCGTTTGTCGATGGCGTCGTTTACATCGGGATAACGTTGTCCGCCGGGAGTCGATTGTTGCTTGTATGCATCCGAAACAATCTTATCGACATTATAAACCGGTTGATTAGCTTGAATCGTATTGGCAATTCTTTCGCTCTGACGGAAGTGTAAATTGCTATCTTGATCGTCGGCTACAAAGCAAAGTGTATTTCTCCAATCCCCGAAACGTGTTGAGTTGGTGCCTGCGCAAAATGTCTGATCGGTAATTGTTCCCGGTGTTTCGTAAGTGATGATTTTGTCGACCATCAATCGAGCGTCGGTTGCATCGCGAACAGGAATTCGTCCTACTCCGATGTCAATTAAATCGGACGATGATAACGAGCCTTCATTGTCGTCCAACATTCCGTAAAAATCATCGGAAGTATAAGAATTGATAAGAGAAATTGAATTGTCGGATTGGAAAGTAGTGATGAAGTTAGTGTTTCCGCCGATACGCGTTTTAGGATCATAGGATCCATCGCCCATCAACAATAAATAGCGAGGTTGATCATTAGTTCCATTAGCTCTGTCGTAAAACATTTTTACGAAATCGCGAATCGCTGCAGCATCTTGAGCGCCCGATGAAAACTCGTTGAATATTTGATCAATAGTAGCAACTACAACACGTAAATTGTCATGATCTCTTCTGAACTGTGCTAAGCGCTCCGACTCCTGTAAGAAATCAGGATGCGTAACGATAATCATATCGGTAGCTGCTAATGAATGTAAATCTTGATTTACGATTTTTCCTGAGTACTGAGGCGACTTAATAGCTGTATTTGTGAACATATAATATTCACTGCTACCTGAAGCCGCTAATGATGAAGTGAACTCAGCGAGATTTCCTGTTTTGTCGAACTTCTGTTCAAAGGCATTTGTTGGGTCAGTAACATTCCAAATCTTTTCTCCCGATGATCCAGATGTGATGCTGTAACGAGTAATGCTCGCCGTATTTACAGTGTCTTGATCACGGAACGCTAAATTAATTCCTTGGAAATTTAATGCTCTGGTTACATTAAGTTCTATATAATCTATCCATCCAGTAGATGATGAATTGTAAGGAACAAAAACGTAGTTTAAATTGATGTCATTTCCTGAAGCATTGAAAGTCCCTGCTAGTATACTTGCTCTCGCAAAATCATCGGTATAACCAGTGCCTACATTTGAAATTGTATGCGTTAAAACATTCGTCCCATTATATATAATATTGAACTTGCTACTGGTAGATGTTTTAGTGGAAGTTCGCGCTATAACACTCGATTTGATTTTAGCGGTACCGGGAATTAAATTCGGGAAGCTGAAATCGAAGTTTTGAGAGAGCGTAACGTCAAACGGATTACCGTACCAATTGCGTCCAGATTTAATAAAGTTATAGTCATCGTTTTCGTGAAAAGCATAGTCGGTAAACGACGAAGCAAAACGGTTGGAGGTGGTAGAATTATTTGCGTTTGAAGAAGTGATTCTTTTTCCTGTTGCAGATGGATTAACCGTAACAAAATAAAAAGTGCTATCACTGAAATAATTTTTCGAGTGCTGATATTTTTTTTCTATGTTGCTATATGTCCAGCGGTTGGGGCCTTCACCATAAAACAAGAAATAATCACCGGCATTAAAAGTCCCACTCTGATCTGCATCTACCATTTCGATTGCATTTTCTGTTAAATCGTCAGCGCGTGAAACACTATTTTGAAGAGGTAACATTCCGCCGCCATTTCCGAATAACTGTAAACCAGTTAAGCTTAATTCAGAACTTGAAAATCCGTTGCGAGTAAGGAAGTCATAATCGACTTTATAAACTCCATCATCGGTAACAGCAATTTTCATCCATTTTCCCGTTGAGAGTACAGAGTTTGCGGCATACACATGAGCATTCGTTTTCGCTGAAGAGAAGGCATTAGGCATATCGCGCAAATCGAGCGAAAATTGGGTTAGTTTTTCGAATTGTCCGTTGAGTGATCTGCGAAAAGGAAAAATATGGATGGTGGTAAATTTTTCTTTACGCGAAATTCCGTGAACGGCGTTGATTTCTTGCGGAAAAGAAGAAAGGTCGGCAGAATTCAAGATGTTATTTTCTTCGGAAGTGCAAGCAAGGTATTTCTGGTCGCTTAATCCAGCCGATTTATGGCCTTCGAGCAGGATCGAATATTCCGGCAAACCGTTAAAATCGGTGGGGTAGGAAGCATCTTTGAACGAAAATCGGGCTTTTCCGGTCTCGTCAACCTGAATTGTTTGCCATTCAATCGAATATTTATTTATTTGGCTAAAACCCTGCAAAGGGAGTTGCAAAATGCTGAAAAGCAAACAAATAAAAGCGAATTGAGCGGGCGGTAGCGACTGTTTTTGGCGAAATATTGACATTTAAGCGTAAGGTTTGATGGGTAATAAACTTTTTTCAAGAATAAAAAAAATTACATTTGTAGCTGAAGTGAACCACGATTTTTACATCTTTGAAGTTTAAATCCGGAACAAATGAACGAAGTCTTGAGCAGAATATTGCAATTTTTGTTTCATGATTACGTAACAAAAATAGAATACTTCGTATAAGTTTAGTAGTTAAAGCCAATCAATATGCTAAAGCGCTTATTCCTGTGTTTGTTAGTTGGGCTCAGTCTTGTTGCTGATGCGCAGGATCCCCAGTTCACCCAATTCTATGCAAATCCGTTGTATTTAAACCCGGCATTTGCAGGATCGGGTCGTTGTCCGCGTGTAGGAATCAACTATAGAAACCAATGGCCTGCATTAAAGCAGACCTATATTACGACCAGTGCTTCTTACGATCAGCATTTCGATGCATTGAACGGAGGTATCGGATTAATGGTCTTGAACGATAAAGCGGGCGAGGGTACTATTTCCACAACTAATATCAGTGGGATGTATGCTTACCAACTTAACGTAAACCGCAAGCTATCAATGCGTTTCGGATTACAAGCCACGTATGTTCAGAAAAAACTCGATTGGGATAAATTGACTTTCGGAGACATGATCGACCCTCGTTATGGGTTTGTATATGAAACTCAGGAAGTTAGACCAAAGGAATCACGTTCATTCATGGATTTCTCTTCAGGTTTATTGATCTACTCTAGTAAAGTGTACGGCGGATTAGCCGTTCATCATATGACTCAACCTGATGAAGCGTTTATCGTGAAAGGGTCGAGCAAATTACCAATGAAAGTTACTGCCCACCTTGGTGCTTTATTGCCTGTTGGTGATAATGCAGGAAGAGGATACCGTGGTAAAGTAGATAAGGACGAAGGAACATTCTTCTCTCCTAATATATTGTACCAACAACAAGGATCTTTCAATCAGTTAAACTTCGGTATGTACATTTTACACTCGCCAATTGTGGGTGGATTATGGTACCGCGGTAACTTCGGAAAGGATAAATTCCTTTCTAGTGACTCATTTATTGCATTAATTGGAATCCAGCGTGGAGTGTTTAAATTTGGCTATAGTTACGACGTAACTGTTTCATCTTTAAGTAATTCAACAGGTGGATCTCATGAGGTAAGCTTAGGACTACAGTTCGAGTGCCGACCAAAAAAGAAGAGATTCCGTGCAATAAGTTGCCCAAGTTTTTAGTTTATTCACCATATTTGTCCTTCCAAAGACCCTATCAACATGAAATTTAAAAATCATTTGCTTCCTGTGCTTGCCATCGGAATGATGATTTTTTCAGCGTGTAACAACTATGAGAAATCAGGTGCTACCGGCTGGAATTACAACGATGAAAGAAACGGTGGTTTCGAATCAGTTCCCTATACTGAACAAGAAACTGGCCCGGGATTGATCCTTATTGAAGGTGGAACCTTCGTAATGGGTCGTACCGAACAGGATGTTATCCAAGATTGGGATAATGTGCCTCGCCGTGCTACCGTTGCTTCATTCTATATGGACGAAACAGAAGTTTCTAACGAGTACTACCGTGAATACGTGTACTGGTTAGAGCGTGTTTTCGGAACTGATTATCCTGAAGTTGCTCGTAAAGCGCTTCCTGATACATTAGTATGGCGTGATCGTTTAGCTTTCAACGAGCCTTATGTAGAGTTATACTATCGTCACCCAGCCTATAAAGATTACCCTGTAGTTGGTGTGAACTGGCTTCAAGCAAACGATTATTGCGCATGGAGAACTGACCGTGTGAACGAACAAATCATGATCCGCGAAGGTATTCTTCGTGTGAATCCTGCTCAGGTGAATGAAGATAACTTTAATACGGATGCATATCTTGCAGGTCAGTATGAAGGTTTAGTAAAAAGCCCGCTACAGGATTTAAATCCGAATAACGATACTCGTAAAGTACGTATGGAAGATGGTATTCTACTTCCTCGTTACCGACTACCAACTGAAGCTGAGTGGGAATATGCTGCTCTAGGCTTAATCGGTAATACGGTTTATGAAAACGTAAACGAGCGTAAACTATATCCTTGGCAAGGTCACTCAGTACGTAACCCTGAAGATAAATTCAAAGGTGAAATGTTGGGTAACTTTAAACGTGGACGAGGTGACCAAATGGGGGTTGCAGGCCGCTTGAATGATAATGCCGATATCTCTGGTCCGGTTTATTCATATGTTCCAAACGATTATGGTTTGTATAATATGGGTGGTAACGTTGCTGAGTGGGTAATGGATGTGTATCGTCCTTTATCTCATGAAGATAAATCTGACTTCAACTCTTTCCGTGGTAACGTGTTTCAAACACAACAACGCGACGAAGAAGGTGCAATCGCTGAAAAGGATAGTTTAGGTCGCGTTCAATTACGTGACGTTACTGAAGAAGAAGCTTCTTCACGTCGTAACTACCAAAAAGCAGATAACAAAAACTATACTGACGGTGACGAACCTGATTATGCTACATATGTTTCAGGATCAAGTACTTTGATCGATGATAAAGCACGTGTTGTAAAAGGTGGTTCTTGGAAAGATCGTGTTTACTACATGACTCCTGGTACTCGTCGCTTCCTAGATGAAAATCAACGTACTGACTGGTTGGGATTCCGTTGTGCTATGGCGCGCGTGGGTAGCCCAGTAGGATTGAATTCTGGAAAAAGAAAATAATAACAGTGCATTACTGATAAAAAGCCACCTCAACAGGGTGGCTTTTTTATTTCTATAACTATGTTTGCACTAGCATTTATGAAAACCTATTATCTCCTCAAAATAAAAGGCAAAGCTAAGATCCCTGATTATGTGCAAATGCGCGACGATCAGTTTACCTTATTGGCCTATTTCCGCCTCGACCGACCAGAGAAATCATTAACTCGTATTGGGTTGGGTGAAAAGGAGGGGGAGATTTTGTCGATTCTCGAAAAAATGCAATTCGGTAAAGTGCAACAAATAGAACTTTAAAAAATAAATAGGATGTCGGATACTGTCGTAAACCTCGAACATGTTTCAATTTTTCACAATAAAAACATGGTGTTGAATGATGTGAATTTTAAAGTTAACCGAGGCGATTTCGTTTACCTTATTGGGAAAACAGGTAGCGGAAAGAGTTCTATTATGCGCCTCCTTTACGGCGACCTTCCTTTGAAGCAAGGGGAAGCTTCTGTTGCAGGCTTTAACCTTAAAACAATGAAGAATAAAGAGATTCCCGTTATGCGTCGCAAACTGGGAATTATCTTCCAAGATTTTCAATTGCTCACCGATCGTACAGCAAAAGATAATCTGACTTTCTATTTACGTGCTACGGGTTGGGATGATAAAGCGAAAATGGAAGAGCGCGTGAGTGAAGTTTTGAATAAAGTAAATCTAAGTTCTAAAGGGTTTAAAATGCCTCAGGAATTATCGGGTGGAGAGCAACAGCGATTGGTGATTGCTCGTGCTTTACTTAACGATCCCGACTTAATTTTAGCCGATGAACCAACAGGAAACTTAGACCCTGAAACTAGCAATGAAATTATGAATTTGCTGTTTGATGTAAGTTCAAATAAAAGAGCTGTGGTGATGGTGACGCACAACTATAACTTAATCGACAAATTTCCTTCACGCGTGGTGAAAGTAGATCAAGGTAAGTTGTCGGAGTTGGGAGGTGAAGTCCAAGCTTGGGCCGCCGCATCTCCTCTGTAATTGTAAATTTCCTTAGTAAGCTGTAATGCGTTTTTCTGATTGTTGAAATGCTCATTTAAAAAAGCATTTCGCGCATCTATGTTCTTTTCTGTAAAAGGAAGATTAATTAATTTCTGAATTTGATTCCTGAATTCTTCTGGCTTATTCGCCTTGTAAATTAATTTGTTTTCAGGAAAGCCTTTCGTCATTTGTTCGTTGGCAATGATATGACGCCCTTCATATAATGAAGCTACTAATTTTAGCTTTACTCCCGTAGGTTGAAATGTAGGTAGCAAATGTATTTGAGCATCCTTTATCAGTTGCTGCATTTTTGCATGATCAGGATTTTCAATCAATTGAATATTGCTATGTTTTGCAATTTCTTGTCGCAGGTTCTGTTTTGGATTCTTCCCTGCAATTATAAGTGTGGCTGATATTCCCTGCATCACTTTTTTAATCAAAAACATTGCGGCCTTTTCATTCTCTACAACCGATAAATTACCGTGATAAAGCAAGTACTTGCCTATGCCAGTATCGGAAGTGACTTCTGTGTAAGGGTGAAAGGCTGGTATATAGCTAACTTTGTCGTTATATCGTTGACGAAAATAGTGGAAGTCGCCAGACGAAATAGCAATTATCTTCTTTGCCTTTTTTAATATTTGCTGATATGGTTTAAGCTTTTTCGATTCGAAGTAGAAATAAAATTTTTTCAAATAACTACTCTCCGCTAACATCAAATATTTGTAGTAATGATGTTCTACATTGTGCGTACGAATGGTGCTTCTTATTCCTAAACTACTATCGCTATTTAGCACAGATGTAGTGTGTAAACCTTCAAATAAAATCTGACAAGTCTTTTCGCTTAAGCGATGTAAGAGTAATCGCGAATCGCGCGAAGTAACAATGAATGGAGTTTTTGAAAGTTGTTTAACGAAACTGGTATTTCTTGGATAATAATTTACGGTTTCGCAAAGCGATTCTAATGTATTACTAAAACTACGATGATGAAAAAAACAATGGAGATGAATCTTAATTCCTAATTCAGAAAGTGCTTTGATTTTATAGAATACATCAATAACTCCGCCGTAGTCTGCAGGGTAAGGAATGTCGAAACTTACGATATGTAATTCGCGATTAGTCAATGGCTCTGAATATTCTCAAAAATTTTTCTTTTTCTTTCTCCCAATTTAATTCTTTCGATGCTTTTTCTAGGTTGATTTTCCATTGCGAATTAGCTTCTTCGTCGTTTAACATTTCATCAATATGCTTCGCGATATTTTTCGGATTGTGATCCTCGCTAATGCGTCCTACTTGATAGGATTCAATCACTCTTCTTACTTCAGGGAGATTACTTGCAAGGATAGGGATTCCTGCTTGGATATAATCGAATAATTTATTGGGTAAACTAAATCGATAATTGATATTCGTGTCTTTGTCGAGGGTGATGCCTAAGTCGGCCGCCGCTGTATATTTACGCAGCGATAAAACCGGTTGCTTAGCTACAAACATTACATTTTCTGATAGTCCCGATTCAATTACCTGTTGCTTTAGGTTGTCAATTACATCGCCACCGCCAACAATCAATAAAACGACATCTTTCAAATATTTCATCGCTTCAACTGCTTCTTCAGCGCCACGTTGAATATTGATGCCAGCACCTTGAAGGATGACGATTTTTTTGTCGGTAGGTAGATTCAGTCGAACCCTCAAGTCTTGCTTCTCGTCCATAAAAGGCATACTCACTTCAGGCACATTTCTGATGATCTGAAAGGCTGTTCCGTATTCATTATCGTACAAATCGGCAATGCTCTGATTAACCGTAATGGTATGTTTCAAGCCAGGCAAGCAGAACTTTTCGATCGCTTTCCACATTTTTTTGACCTTCGGACGACCCTCCAATTCAGGAACTCCAGTGAAATATTCATGGCTATCGTACACCAAAGGGATCCTTTTTATGCGCGAAACCAAATAATTTGGCAATAAAGTGTCGAGGTCGTTGGCCACCAAAATATCGGCATGATGCCATAATAAAAACCAAAAAAGGCGGAGGTTGAAGGCAATATAGAACAATGGTCCTTTCTCAAACCAAAGTCGGAAACGGACGGTTCGGTAGCGCTTTGGAGTTAGCTCTGCGCTGGTTTTCAATGCTCTAGCAATAACAAGAACTCTATGGCCGGCCTCTTTTAAGGTCGAAGCCATGCGGTTTACCCGCTGATCGGTTACCATATCGCTGGTTACAGAAACTAGAATTCTTTGAGCCATTCAAGGGCAAAGTTAGTCGGGTTCACGTCAAAGTGAAAGAAATCCTGTTATTTTCTTGTAGAAGTGTCGTGAAACCAATTGTTTCGTATCGTTCGTTGCCCTATATTTGCCGCCTCTGTAAAATAACTAAAATCAATGCAAAGTAAAGGCGCAGTAAAGCTGTTTGCAATCCTTCTGGCTCTGGTATGTATCTATCAGCTATCATTCACGCTGGTGACCAGAGGTATCGAAAGCGATGCTAAAGAATTCGCGAAAGGCGATGAGCAAAAAGAAAAATCGTATCTGGATTCTATCTCTAATAAAGGGGTGTATAATCTTTTAGTAAAGGATTATACTTATCAGGAATGTAAAGAGCGTGAAATTAATTTGGGTCTGGATTTGAAAGGCGGAATGAACGTTACCCTCGAAGTATCGGTGGTTGACTTAGTTCGTTCTCTTGCTGGAGCAAATCAAAATGATCCAACTTTCAAAAAAGCAATCGATCGTGCTTTAGAACTACAAAAAAGCTCTAACAAGGGTTTTGTTGATCTATTCGGTCAGGCTTATAAGGAAGTTGATCCTAATGCCAGCCTTGCTGCCATTTTCGCGAACATCGAAAATCAGGATAAAATCAATTTTAACAGTACAAACGATCAAGTGTTAAAGCATTTGAACGAAGAAGCTACTGCAGCTATCAGCCGTTCATTTAACATTCTTCGTACGCGTATCGATAAGTTTGGGGTTACTCAACCAAATATCCAGCAATTGGGTTCAGGACGTATCCTTGTTGAACTTCCGGGAGTGAAAGAGCCTGAGCGTGTTCGTAAATTATTACAGGGAACTGCGAAGCTTGAATTCTGGGAAACATATTCTTTCGGTGATGTGGCTCCGAGCCTTGTTGCTGTAAATAAAATGTTAGCTGGTACTGCTCCGGTAGATTCTACTGCTAAGGTTGCTACAGATTCAACGGCTGCTAAAACTGATTCTTCTGCTACAGCAGCTGCTGATACAAGTAAGAAAAATTCGTTAGTAGACAAATTAGGTAGCGATACAACTGCTAAGCAAGATTCATCGAAAAAGACTTTCGAAGAGTTTGCTCAGGAGAATCCGTTATTTGCTTATTTATTCCCTGCTGACGGACAAGTTCGTACGCAAGACGAAAAAAATATTGTCGACAAACAAGCTGTTATCGGTTATACTTTAATTAAAGATACAGCGAAAGTGAATGCTTTACTTGCGCGTGAAGACGTGAAACAAGTATTGCCTAAAAACTTACGTTTGTTATGGGCGGTTAAACCTCCAAGCCCTGAGTCGCAATCTTTGCAATTAATCGGTATTAAAGTGAATAGCCGCGATGGTTCTGCTCCGCTTGATGGTGGTGCAATCTCTGATGCGCGCCAAGACTTCGGTCAATTTAATAGCAAGCCTGAGATTTCAATGAAAATGAATCTTGAAGGTGCTAAAACATGGAAACGCTTAACAGGTGAAAACGTTGGTAAGTCAATTGCTATCGTTCTCGATGATTATGTATATAGCTTCCCTAACGTTCAAGGAGAAATCCCTAACGGTAACTCAAGTATCACAGGTAACTTCGAAATCAATGAAGCGAAAGATCTTGCGAATATCTTAAAGGCTGGTAAACTTCCTGCTCCTGCACGTATCGTGGAGGAAGCTGTTGTAGGACCATCTTTAGGTAAGGAAGCAATCAACAACGGATTATTATCATTCGCAGTTGCATTGTTAATCGTATTCATCTTCGTAATCGTATATTATAATAAGGCAGGTGTTGTTGCCGATATCGCTCTACTATGTAATATGTTCTTCATCATGGGAGTTCTTGCTTCCTTAGGTGCGGTTCTAACATTACCTGGTATCGCGGGTATCGTCCTAATCATCGGACTTTCTGTCGATGCGAATATCCTAATCTTCGAACGTGTTCGTGAAGAGTTACGTGCAGGTAAAGGATTACGTCTTGCGGTTTCTGATGGTTATAAGCATGCATTGTCTTCTATCGTCGATTCAAACTTTACAACATTAATCTTAGGTATCATCCTTTATGTATTCGGTAGCGGTCCAGTTCAAGGTTTCGCAACTACATTGATCATTGGTATCCTTTGTTCATTGTTTAGCGCAATCTTTATCACTCGCTTGTTATTCGAAAGCATGCTTGATAAAGGAACTGAAATTAAATTCTGGAGCGAATTCTCTAAGAATGCATTCCAAAATATCCACCTTCCTTTCATCGAAAAAAGAAAGTTATACTATACTATCTCCGGTTTAATTATCGCTGGTGGTATCGTTTCTATCGTGGTTAAAGGATTCAACTTTGGTGTTGACTTCGACGGAGGACGTACTTATGTTGTTCAATTCGATAAATCATTAACTACAAATGATATTCGTGAGTCATTAGCGAAGAACTTCGGTGAAGCTCCGGATGTTAAAACTTTCGGTACTGATAACCGTTACAAAATCACTACTGATTATCTTATTGAAGAGAATGGTGCTGATGCTGAATTGAAAGTGACGAATGCTCTTTATGAAGGTGTTAAAGGATTCTATCCTACAGCTATTTCTGCAGAGAACTTTAAGTCTGAAAAAATCATCAACTCTCAGAAAGTAGGACCAACAGTTGCCGACGATATTAAGTCTTCTGCAGTTTGGGCAATCTTATTTGCTTGTGTATTGATGTTCATCTACATCTTAGTGCGATTCAAAAAATGGCAATATGGTTTAGGTGCAACTGCAGCCTTGTTCCATGACGTGTTGATGATCTTATCGATCTACTCAATCTTTAATGGTATCCTTCCTTTCACACTCGAAATCAATCAGGACTTTATCGCTGCCTTGTTAACCGTAATGGGTTACTCAATGACAGATACTGTCGTGGTATTTGACCGTATTCGTGAATATGTAGGAATCCACCCTAACATGGATCAAAAACAAGTTATCAATAATGCATTAAATGCAACACTTAGCCGTACTATGAATACATCGTTGATTACGTTCTTCGTACTCTTATCGATCTTCGTATTCGGTGGTGATGTGATCCGCGGATTCGCATTCGCTTTGCTTGTTGGTATCGTAGTAGGAACTTACTCTTCTCTTTGTATCGCTTCTCCAATCGTTGTCGATTTCGATAAGAAGAAATAATATTTCGAGTCAATAAAAAAGGAAGGCAGCATATTTTATGCTGCCTTCCTTTTTTATTGACTAATGAATGAGTGACGAATTACTGAATTACTGAATGATTGAATGACTGAGTGACTGAGTGATTGAAATAACTCGTTATCAATCCAAAATTTCATGGGAGATAAAATTGCGAAGCAATCTACGCGCAAAGCAACGCGCCTCCGCGTTTAAACAAAAAGCAAAGCGTCATTCAAAATCCAAAATCACATCCTCCCCCGCGTCCTCATCTGCTCTTCTATAATCGCAATTCCTTCTTTTAATGAATGCGGTTTATATCCAAGTTCTCTTTCTGCTTTGCTGATTATAAATCCTGTTTTCAATGGACGTTTCGCCGGCTGATTTAATGATGATGTCGTAATTGGTTTGATGAAACTTTTATCGAGTCCGAAAAATTCGGCAACCATTAACGAGATATCTATTATCGGCATCACTTCTCGTCCGCTCACGTGAAATATTCCTTCTGCTTTTCTCAATGCTGCCTGAATACATGCATCTGCTAAGTCTTCTGCTAGCGTTGGTCCTCTGAATTGATCAGTAATTACAGTAATCTCTTTTCCTTGCTCAATTGAGTTCTTTGTCCATATAATTACATTCGAGCGTTGCACATCATCTGTTACTCCGTAAATAATCATGGTGCGCAATATCGCCCACTTTAATCCGCTGTTCATGACCAGCTTTTCAGCTTCTACTTTAGAACGCGCATAAACACTTAATGGATCTACTTCGTCTTCTTCTGAATAAGGTCCCGCTTCTCCGTTAAATACAAAGTCGGTGCTGATGTCGATGAAATGCGGAGCAAATGATTTACATCCCGCTAAAAGATTTTTTACTGCTGTTACGTTTTGTAATTCGCAAGCTGCAGGATCTAATTCACATGCATCAACATTGGTCATTGCTGCTGTATGTATGATGCAATCGGGACGATGTTTTTCTAATACTGATTTTACTTTTTCTGCATCTGTCAAATCCATGCTCTCATAAGCATACCCCGTTTTTTCGAATACACGATTTTCTCCTCGAGCAGTTGCTACTAGTTCTACTTGTTCATTGTTGCGCAAACCATAAACCAGTTTTTGTCCGAGTAGTCCGTTTGATCCTGTTATCAGTATCTTTAATTTCGACATAGTATTCAGTATTGATTAATGTAATTGCAGAAAGATTTCTCTACGACAGTACTGCAATTAATTTGGTAACTTGTTCTCTAGTGCCTAATACGAAAAGTTTGGCGTCAGGGTTCATTACAGTGTCGGGTTCCGGATTAATAATATATTCACCAGCCCCTGTTTTATATCCGATAATATTCGCTCCTGTTTTATTTCTGATCTCTAGTTCGCGAATTGTTTTCCCTTTGTATTGATCAGCTAGGCTAGAGCAATGAATTTCTTCGAGACGAATATTTATTTTTCCGGTGATATGATCGATAAATTCTAAAACATCGGGACGAGTAACTAATGTTGCCATGTGCGTGCCGCCAATTTTGTCTGGCATAATCACATTGTTTGCTCCTGCACGTTTTAATTTTCCTTCTGATGAATCTTCCGAAGCACGGCTGATAATCTTTAAGTTTGGTTGTAGTTCGCGTGCTGTAAGTACCACAAAAACATTCGCTGCATCATTCGGTAAAGTTGCGATCAAGGCTTTTGCCTTTTTGATTCCGCTCTCTAACAATATTTCATCTCGCGTAGCATCTCCTTCAATAAAAAGGAATTCTTCTTGCTCACGTAATTCAGCAATTGCTTTTTCTCCGCTTTCAATAACTACAAATTGCTGATTATGGCTTCGGAGTTGTTCGCATGCTTGTTTGCCGTTCCTTCCGTATCCGCAAACTATTACATGGTTGTTTAGTTTATCAATCATCTTCAGAACTTTTCTGTATTTTAAATAGCGTTGTAATTCACCTTCCATAATGTAGGTGGTGAGCATTGAAATGCCATAGGCGAAAATTCCGATGCTGATAACAATTAATCCCGAAACAAACCAACGTCCCGCATCTGATAGTTGATGTACCACTCCTAATCCTACCGTCGATAGAATGATAATGGTAGTGTAAAATGCTTCCGTGAAATTGTATCCTTCAATGAGCATGAATCCGGCAATGCCGACTAATAACGCTCCAAATATTAAGAGTAGCGCTATTCGGATTTTCTTTAGGAAATGGAAATGCCTTTTATGCATATTGCGAAGATAACTGCAATACGTGCTTGGCAAACAGGAAGAGTAGGGGTAAACTAGGATTTTATCAACCGCAATTGTTGATGGCGATTATAAATCCCACACTCTGTGACGATCTCTTGTGCCTACCATCTTTTTTAGTCGCATCCAGAAGGCCATGATCATGTAAATAATAATCGGTGATCCTACTGTTAAAAAGGAGGTGTAAATAAAGAAAATACGAATGTTCGATGATCTGATGTTTAATCGATCTCCCCACCATTCGCATACTCCGAAGGCTTGTCGCTCAAACCACGACTTAATTAATTCAACGGGCGTATTCATGTTTTGTTCAGTAGATGATTTCCAATGGCGCAATTTACGCAATTTTTTTGGTCACAATAAAACTTTTTTAGATGAAGTATCGATTGAGAACAACCTGCATCGCGAATTGTTAATCCTAATCCATGCCAAATTTCAGTTATTTTGTTTTTTTCGGCGGGCAAGGCTTCTAACCAACTGATCGCTTTTTCCATCAATGCTTCTTGATGATGATACTTTCCATATAGAAAGGCAAACGGTGCAATGCAGTTGATTATTAGATTTTCAATCGATTCTTTTCCGATCTTTTTTATCCCAGCTTTGCTTTCAGTGTTGAAACTATAATGCAAGTACCAGTAATCAGATGCTTCTACGTCAAGAATCTTGTAAAGTTCTTCTATACTCTGCGCTCCTATCAGTTTGTGAAAGAGTCGCTCGTTGCGATGCCATAGCATGGCGAATTGTGCAATCCTGATGGTAGGAAAATTCGCAGGACGCATCTTTCCGAATTTCCACATACCTGGCTGTAGTTTTATGAGCTTGTATTTGGCTTGTAGTATTTCAAATTGCTTCTTTAACTTTTTGTAATAGGGATCCGAGTTTCTTTCGTCGAGAAAGCCAGCTTGTCCATAAAGTAATGATTCGATAGAGAGTAGGTCTTTCCTTTCTTTAATTACTAGTGTATATGGAAGTTGTTCCGATAATATTTGAAAAGGAATATTGTTCACTCTGAATCCGAATGCTCTAGCTAACATCCTATAAAAAACTTCTTCCCAATTGTTTCGTGTTAATTCTAATTGCTCTTCTACAAATTTATTTCTGTCTTCTAACCGTTCTACTAATAGCCTGTCGAACCAATGCTGAATCACTAAAGCCGGTACATTTCTGATGTTTCGCTCACAGGGAATTTGTTGGTGCCCGCTTTGAAGTAGATCAAGGTACTTTTGGCGAATGTTTTCTTCTATTCTTTCATTCAGTATTAACGTTGGCATCATCTCTCCAGTACTTCTATATACTGGTTCGTCGTCGTCATAAACAACGTGCAAAATGATGTTGTCGTAGTTTTTGTCGAATTGATGTTTGTGTTTGTACCAGTCGCCAGCTTTTAAATGTATCTCTACATTTCCTGCCCAAAGAAAGTCTCCGATTTTAATTCGTGCATTAAAAAAATCAGGACCTGCATCCATATTATGCATTCCTACAAATTGAATATCGATCGATTCTCCTTCGGTCGTATAAAGATGTTGTTGGTTAAAGTATCCGTTCTTCCAAATGTAGTGTAGAAAGTCTTCCTTCATAGGGAAGCAAAACTACTTGTCGCATTTTCGTTTTACGAATTTTAAGTATTTGTAGTCGTTTGTTATAACGGCAACGGCTATCCTAAAATTAAACTGAATGCAACGATAACGATACATCTTGTCCCGGCCACTTCCCGAAAATTCTTTCTAGTTCTTCGTGTCGGAATTCGAAAATCGATTTTAATTGAGATTTGATCATGATCGCATTTGCTATGTCTCCAATAATACCCATCGGAATTTTATAGTGAACCGTGTCTTCCATCAATACTCCTCCATCTATTTCTTTTAGGAAGTGTTTGTGATGCCAAAAGCTGTAAGGCCCGAAGCGTTGTTCGTCAACAAAATAATGCGGTTCGTTTACGTGCGTTATTTCAGTTACCCATTGCAAAGGAAGAATCGGATAAGGTTTTACAATATAACTAATCACCATACCTTGATACATCTTGTCGCCTTCTGAATGTCCCGAGGTGATTTTGAAACTCATATTAGGCGGAGTTATCTTTTCTAAGTTTCCTGGCGACGATAAAAATTCCCATGCGGTATTAATGTCGATGGGTAGCTTTTGTGAAGTTTTTAAAATATGGAGACTCATTTTGCTTTTCGATTTTGTTGGGGCCTTAGCTGTAGTGGTTGTCGGCGAACGCTGATTTCCCGAATTTTATTCGCAGAAAGGATGCTCTCGAAATTAGGAAACGTAGCGTATTAACATCTGTAATCGCGATTTGTTAATCCTTTCCCTTAGTTTATTCCATTAATCCTGAATTTATTTCTCATCATTTTCAGGAACTTTTTAAAAACCATCCGTCATTTCCCCCCGTTTTCTTTAATTTTGCCAAAACCCGCAGCAATCATGCCTCAAAGTGCTTCTCCCGCCAAGTTTATATTTGTAACCGGTGGCGTTACTTCCTCATTAGGAAAAGGAATTATCTCCGCCTCATTAGCTAAATTATTGCAAGCCAGAGGGTATCGTGTTACCATCCAAAAGCTTGATCCATATATCAATGTCGATCCGGGTACATTAAATCCTTATGAGCATGGTGAGTGTTTTGTGACCGACGATGGCGCTGAAACCGACTTAGATTTAGGCCATTACGAGCGTTTTTTAAATATCCCGACTTCGCAGGCCAATAACGTTACTACAGGAAAAATTTACCAAACTGTAATCAATCGTGAGCGTGAAGGCGCTTATTTGGGAAAGACTGTTCAGGTTATTCCACATATCACCGACGAAATTAAACGTCGTATTAAATTACTCGGCGATACTGGACAGTTTGATATTATTATCACCGAAATTGGCGGTACTGTAGGTGATATTGAGTCGCTTCCTTATATTGAGTCTGTTCGTCAGTTGATCTGGGAAATCGGTTCTTCGAATTCAGCTGTAATCCACCTGACTTTACTCCCGTATTTATCTACTACTGGTGAGCTTAAAACGAAACCTACTCAGCATTCTGTAAAAACGTTGCTTGAATATGGTATCCAACCCGATGTTTTAGTATGTCGTACCGAGAAGCCAATGAGCAACGATCTTCGTCGCAAAATCGCTCTTTTCTGTAATGTGAATATCAATGCTGTAATCGAATCTATCGATGCCAGCACCATTTATGAAGTGCCTTTGTTGATGCTTAAAGAGCAACTCGACAAGGTGATTATCAATAAGTTGAAGCTTGCATTGAAGCATGAACCCGATATGGCTGCTTGGAAGGATTTCTTAGGTAAACTGAAGAATCCAGTATATGAAGTAAAAATCGGACTCATCGGAAAATATATTGAGTTAAAAGATGCGTATAAGTCTATCGTTGAGGCTTTTATCCATGCCGGCGTTTCGAACGAATGTCGCGTGAAACTGGAATGGATTCACTCTGAGAAAATAGATCCGGAGAATATTCGTCATCAGTTAGGTAACCTGAATGCAATATTGGTTGCGCCCGGTTTTGGTGAGAGAGGAATTGAAGGTAAAATAGCAGCAATCCGCTTCGCACGTGAGAACAAAATTCCATTTTTAGGAATTTGCCTCGGAATGCAATGTGCAGTTGTGGAGTTTGCGCGCAACGTTTTACATATGAAAGATGCTCACTCTACCGAGATGCGTCCCGAAACAGCATTCCCTGTTATCGATATGATGGAGGAACAAAAGAAAATTACCAATAAAGGCGGTACTATGCGCCTCGGTGAATACCCTTGCTCAGTTACCAAAGGTACCAAAGCGTACCAAGCTTATGGAAAGAGCAAAATTGGCGAACGCCATCGCCACCGTTATGAGTTTAATAACAGTTACTTAAAGCAGTTTGAAGAAGCAGGAATGATTGCTTCGGGTATGAACCCCGACTCTGGATTGGTTGAAATCGTTGAGATTAAAAGCCATCCTTGGTTCGTAGGTGTTCAGTTCCACCCTGAGTATAAGTCAACTGTATTAAATCCACATCCGCTTTTTGTTCGATTTGTAAAGGCAGCACTTGAAAAGGCTTCCGGACAATTAATTGCAGAACAGGCACATACAGCGAAAGCTTAATCCGACCTAAAGTCAATTGTGATCATATAATTAAATTTCGGGACTGTCTCCTTTCAGTGAGGGCGGAGGCAGAATTCCTCGTATATTTGCGCCTCCAAAATTCCAAGTATGGATCGTAATTCCGTAGCCGGTCTCGTTCTGATCGGCATCATTCTTATCAGTTATTCTTTCTTTACCGCTCCCACAGCCGAACAATTGGCTGCTGAGAAAAAAACGCAGGATAGTATTGCGTTAGTTGCAAAGCAAAAGGCTGATCTTCAAAAAGCAGCTGTATCAAAAACTTTAGTTGCCGATACTGCTGTTGTGGCTGTTGCCGATTCAGCAAATGATACATTAGCGAATGCTGCAAGTGCTGCTCGTTATGGTGTTTTCGCTGCTGCTGCTGCAGGTGCTGAACAAACTACTGTTCTCGAAAATAATCTCATCAAAGTTACTTTGACAAATAAAGGCGGACGAGTTAAGTCGGTTGAGTTGAAGAAGTATAAAACATGGGATGGAAAGCCAGTTACTTTGTTTGATAGCGACAGTACTAAATTCGGATTGAATTTCTTTGCTCAAAATAGAAGTATCTCTACCGATAATCTTTACTTTACTGCTGTTGGTAATGCCGCCAATGTAGGAGAAAAAGATAGCGCTGCTTTATCAATGCGATTATTTGCGGGTAGCCCCGACCGTTATATCGAGTTTCAATATTTCTTAAAAGGAAATGATTATAAACTGGGATATAAAATTAATCTCGTTGGTGTAAGTGATGTGATCGCTCAAAATACTGGTTACCTCGAGTTAAACTGGAATCAAATTATCGATAATCAAGAGAAGGATGTAAAAACTGAACGTCAAAATTCGACGATCTATTATATGTTCTCTGATGATGAAGTTGATTATATCAGCGAACGTAAAGATGAAGCAATGGACCTACCTACGAAAGTGAAGTGGGTAGCCATGAAGCAGCATTTCTTTACGCAAGTCTTAATGGCAGATAATGCCTTCGATAAACCTACACATATCGAGACAAAAGCAGGTGGAGAAACCGATTCGTTTGTAAAACAAATGAAGGCTTCTTTCACAATTCCTTATGCACATAATGGTAACGAAAGTTTCGGAATGCATTTCTATTTCGGACCAAATCACTACCAAACTTTAAAGGCTGAAGGATTCAATTTAGAGAAACAAATTCCGTTAGGTTGGGGAATCTTCGGATGGGTAAATCGCTTTGTGGTTATTCCAATCTTTAACTTCTTAAATAGCTTCGACTGGAATTATGGTATCATCATTCTTATCTTAACTATCGTTATTAAGTTGATGTTGCTTCCGCTTACGTTCAAAGCGTATTTATCGCAAGCGAAGATGAAAGTGTTGAAGCCTGAAGTCGACGAAATTCAAGCGAAGCATAAAGAGGATCCGATGAAACTTCAACAGGAGATGATGGGTCTTTACCGTAAAGCAGGTGTTAGTCCGTTAGGCGGATGCTTGCCGATGTTGTTGCAGATGCCGATCCTCATCGCCATGTTCCGCTTCTTCCCGCAATCAATTGAGTTACGTCAAGAGAGTTTCTTATGGGCACATGATTTAAGTTCGTACGACTCTATCCTCGATCTTCCATTTAATATTCCTTTCTATGGAGATCACGTTTCATTGTTTACTTTGTTGATGACCATTTCTACGTTGTTAATCACGAAAGTGAATAGCAGCACGCAAATGACAAATCCTCAAATGAAGTGGATGATGTATTTAATGCCAATCATTTTCCTAGGTGTATTCAATAGCTATAGCGCAGGTTTGAGTTACTATTATTTCTTGGCAAATACAATCAGTATCGGACAACAGTATTTGTTCCGTTCATTTGTCGATGAAGATGAAATTCACCGCAAGATTCAAGAGAATAAAAAACGTCCCGCTGCTGCTACTAAATCGAAGTTCCAACAGCGCCTTGAAAAAATGGCAAAAGAAAAAGGTTATCAAATGCCTAAAAAATAATGCTAGCGCTCCGAGATTATCGGGGCGCTTTTTTTATCTTAGTATTTCAAATTCATCTATGAAAAATCTTTTAACCATTGTGAGTTGTCTGGTTTTACTGGCCTCCGTTTCATGTTCATCTACAAAGTCTTCGTCGGTAAAGCAATATCAGAAAGATTCGCTGCTGGTGGCTATTGAACGCGGTGCTTGCTTTGGGGCTTGTCCGGAGTTTAAAGCTACCGTTTATAAATCAGGACTCGCCATTTATAATGGTCGCCGACATGTGAATTTAGTTGGAACCTACCAAGCACGTCTTTCAGGATCTCAAATGGATTCATTGCTCGCCTATATAAGAACCGAAAAGGTGGAGGATTTTGATACTACTTATGTAAATCCCCGTTTAGCCGACTTTCCTGCATATTTTTTATGGCTTTCGGATATTAAGCCTACCAAGCAAATTTTGGTAAGTCATGAGGCGCCGCCTGAGAAAGTCGTTGGATTTACCACGAGGGTAGAAGACTTGGTTAACGGACTTGATTGGAAAAAGATTTCGGATTCGGTGAATCAGGATTAATTCCCTGAGATTTAGGTTGTATAGCCAAGGCTTTATGCGTAAATTTGTTGTCCCAAACTATTACAACTATGTCAACTGATTTCCTTCCATTAAATGGCACCGACCATATTGAGTTTTATGTGGGTAATGCCAAGCAAGCTGCTTATTATTACCAGCATGCCTTCGGGTTCGAGCTTATCGCATACGCAGGACCTGAAACAGGAGTTCGCGACCGTGCTTCTTATGTTATTCAACAAGGAAAAGTACGCTTCGTTTTAACTACAGCATTACATCCCGATCACGAAATTACTCGTCACGTTGCACAGCATGGTGATGGAGTGAAAGTATTGGCATTGTGGGTTGATGATGCTGAAAAATCGTTTTATGAAACAATGTCGCGCGGAGCGAAAGCACATACCGAACCTCATGTTGTTTCAGATGAATTTGGTGAAGTGAAAATTTCAGCAATACATACTTACGGTGATACCATTCACAAATTTGTAGAGCGTAAAAATTATAAAGGAACTTTCCTTCCGGGATACAAACCTGCTAAATCATCATTCAAAACTAAACCTGTTGGCTTCGAAGTAATCGACCATTGCGTAGGTAATGTTGAGTTAGGTAAAATGAACGATTGGGTGAAATTTTACGAAGATGTAATGGGCTTCAAAATGATCATTACATTCGACGATAAAGATATCAGTACTGAGTACTCAGCTTTGATGAGTAAAGTGGTTACTAACGGTAATGGATATGTGAAATTCCCAATTAACGAACCTGCTGAAGGAAAGAAGAAGTCTCAAATTGATGAGTATCTAGAATTCTATCATGGAGCTGGTGTTCAACATATGGCAATTCTTACTAACGATATCATCGATACGGTTACTGAATTAAAAGAAAGAGGAGTTGAATTCTTAGCCGTTCCGCAAACTTATTACAGCGATTTGTTGGATAGAGTAGGGAAGATTGATGAAGATCTTGAGATCTTATCGAAATTGGGAATCTTAGTTGATCGCGATGATGAAGGCTATTTATTGCAATTATTTACCAAACCGGTAGAAGATCGTCCAACCGTATTTTTCGAGATTATTCAACGAAAAGGAGCAAAATCATTCGGAAAAGGCAATTTTAAGGCCCTTTTTGAGGCAATTGAGCGCGAACAAGCATTAAGAGGAAATCTGTAAGATTTCTTCATCTTCAAGAACCGGGACCAACAATCCCGGTTTTTTTATGTCCAAACGTAACATCATAAATAAGGAGGCAGTATAACGAGGGAAGTTTTAAACCAAAAAATTATACATGTCTCGTAATCAAAAAATTCGTCAGCAAGGTAAATTAAAAACGTCGTTACGTTTAGCCGTAATTGCCACAGCCGCTTCAGTTGCAGGCTTGGTGCTGCTTTTAATTGTTGTATTTAACATGACTCAACAAGAAGAAGGTCGTGCTGCTCAATCTGCAATGTCTTTTAAAAACGCAGAAACTATTCAAGATACATCTGCCATTCTTCGTGGTAGCACCAATCAGCGTGTTATCGGAGTGATGGTTGAAACAACTGGGAAAGGTAATGCTGTGAAAATGTCGGAAATGACTTTTTCTGCACATGGAACTTCTATCCCCGTAGCTCAAAATATCGAAAACGCTCGTTTATGGTATACAGGTAACGATCCGAATTTCGTGCCTTCACAACAAGTTGGAGCAACTATCGCTCGCGTTACTGAAGTGAAATTCGACGTGAATTGTGATCAAGAATTGGTTCCGGGAAAAAACTACTTCTGGTTAACAGTAGATGTGAAGTCGGAAGCTTTAACAGGTCCAGGTTCAGTGGATGCAACGTGCGAAGAATTCCGCATTGGAGCTATCAGCTATAAACCATCTGTTAGCGATCCTGCCGGAAAACGTTATACGGAACCTAATATCGCTTATTATTCAATGGGCAGCTATGCCGTTAATAATCTAAGCGCATGGAATTCGAAACGTGATGGTACTGGTTTACCTCCAAAGCAATTACATGCTAATCGCAATAGCTATTTTATTCAAGCAGGTCATCGTATGATTTCTAGCACTGGATCAAGCCTGCAAACATTAGTAGTTGAACGTGGAGGTGAATTGAGAATTACTGCTCCTTTACGTCTTAATACTATGTATGTAGCATTCGGTGGTGTGGTAGAACAAGATATTACGGTTACTGATTACTATTGCTTCAACGAATTCATTATGGATAACGGAAGTAATTATATCCACAATAATACAGGATACGTACCTGGATTACATTGCCGTTTTGAAACTCATTCAAACCAAACTTTCTTCCAATACGGACAAGCAACTTTTACTGATAATGTAGCTTGGGGAAATGTAGTGATCGATGCTACAACTCCACTCGATATTGATGTAAAACAATACTTCAAAAATGTTCAAGGTGATCTTGAAATTCGTCGCACAGGTTTAGCAAATAACGGTTTGTTCGTTGGCGGTTGCGATACAATGCGTATCGGTGGATCGTTGATCATGAGCGGGGGAAACTTTAAAGGGATTTCTTCATCTGAAAGCGCAAGCCTAAATATTCATATCGGACAAAATTTTATTCTTAAAGGCGGATCATTCCAAGATGCCGATCTTTTAAAGAATAAAGGAACAACAGAAATGACTGTTGGTGGCGATATGATGTTGCTGGTAGGACGATTTAACTTCTCAAGAGGAGTTCAGTCATGTATCAACTTTGAAGGCAAAGGAACATCGCGTTGGATGCAAAAACCAGAAGCTGATGTATTGTTAGGAAATGTAAGTATTAATAATAATAGAGAACTTATTATTAAAGGCGATAAAATGGGAGCTGTTGCTTCAGAATGTAAAATCGAAGTCGCTAAAACAGGATCTTTATTATGCGAAAATGCAATCGTTAGCGGTGATGGAGAATTCGTTCTTGATGACCAAGCTACTTTAGGTATCGGACACCAAGACGGAATTTGTTCTGCTGAAGCAAAAGGAAATATTCAAACTTCAACTCGTTTGTTTAATTCGGGAGGCATCTACATGTATTATACTTTATCACAGCCTCAGCAAACAGGAATGTTTGTTACAACACCAGAACCAAATGCGGTTAGATGTTTAGTGTTAAACAAAGATCGTTCAGGTATGAAAGTAAGTCTTTCTAACGATCTTAAAGTTACAGAAAAAGTAATGATCACCAAAGGTGATTTGCGCGAAGGTGAGCATGATTTAATTATGCCGAGAATGTCAGCAAAAAACTGATTTTTTTTTCTTAGGTAATCCTTCACAGTTATTAACACATGGACCGAATTTAGTCCGTGTGTTTTTGTTTTTTATAGAGGGTATCAGTATTTTTTCAGAATTGTTTTTCCGGTGGTTAATAAGAGTTTTTTTAAATAGTTGCATAATTCAAACTAAGATGTTACTTTGCGTATGGATTGTGACAATGTTCTCTTGCTTTTCTAGTGACTTCGCGATCGAATTTCGGCAATAAAATATCTAACCTATGAATACCAATAATGAATTAAAAACCAAACATCAGCAAATGCTGGAGTTATTGGATGAGATCGCGCATACCGGAAAATCGCTCGGTATTATTTTACAAGATACCGAAGATGAGCAAGTAGATGGAAGAACAGTAAAAGTTAATGGCAAACGATTAGTTAATTTCACTTCATGTAGTTACTTGGGGCTCGAATTAGATCCTCGTTTAATCGCAGGGACAATTGATGCTACCACTCGTTTTGGTACCCAATTTGCTTCATCACGTTCATACTTATCTATTACATTGTACAAAGAAGTGGAGGAGTTGTTGGCGCAAATTTTTAAAATGCCGGTAGCTCTTTCTCAAACTACCTCCCTCGGACATATTTCAAATATCCCCATTTTAGTGGGCGATAACGATGCTGTTATCATGGATATCAGCGTTCACGCAACAGTTCAAGAAGCAGTTTCACTTTTGGTGGAAAGAGGAATTCATATCGAACGCGTTCGCCACAATCGTATGGATCTTTTAGAAGAGCGTATCGTGGATTTGAGTAAGAAGTATGAGAAGATCTGGTATATGGCCGACGGAGTTTACTCTATGTTCGGTGATGCAGCACCTCTTGATAAGCTAAAAGACCTTCTCGATAATAATGAGCAGTTCTATTTGTATATCGATGACGCTCACGGTATGAGCTGGGCTGGTGAGAATGGAGCAGGATATGTTTATTCTAAATTGTCTTATCACCCTAAAATGTATTTCACTACTTCGTTGGCAAAAGGCTTCGGAGCTTCTGGTGGAGTTTTAGCTTTCCCTGAAAAAAGTTCTTTCCATAGAGTCCACGATTACGGCAGAACGTTTATTTTCTCAACTCAATTGTCGCCGCCAATATTAGGTGCAATCAGAGCTTCTGCAAAGTTGCATTTGTCGAATGATATCACTTTATATCAGGCTCAGTTGATGGAGAGAATTCTTTACTTCAATGAAACAGCAAAGACATTGGGCGTTCCTTTACATTCAGATACCGATACTCCTGTGCGTTTCGTGGCATTAGGAAAACCTCAAGTAGGATATAATATGGTTACGCGTTTAATGAACGACGGAATCTATACCAGCCTTTGCGTTTATCCTAGCGTGTCGTATAATAATACGGGAATTAGAATTGCATTAACTCGTCATCATACAATTGAAGATATCCATAATTTGCTCACTGCTATCGCACGCCATCTGCCAGAAGTATTGGTTGAATGCGGTTCTAGTATGAAGGAAATTAACAGGTACTTTAAGCTATAACAGGACTATAAATTTTAAAAGGGACTTTCATTTCTGAGAGTCCCTTTTTTATTTTTATTTAACGCAAAATCCTTCCTGCCTGATTTTGTCAGGACATACGTATTTCAATAAGCGTAAAAGATGTATCGGCAGTTCTTCCCCAAGAACTGCTTAATTAATAATTAGATTTTAGGAAACTCGCAGAGTCTCCAGAAGTCGGTAATCAACTTAAATGTACCTTCGAAATGAGCAATATCAACAGGCTTTAAAATATATCCTGCAACATTGTATTCGTAAGCCCCCGCAACGTCACTGTCGTCGCTCGAAGTTGTAACCATATAGACCGAAATATGCTTTAATTCAGGATCATTTCTTAGTTCCTTTAGGAACTCTAATCCATTCATTTTTGGCATATTAATGTCAAGTAAAATAACATGCGGTAAAGGAGAAATTTTTTCCTCCCCATTAGTGCCCTTTAATTTATTGAGGGCTTCTTCTCCATTAGATGCGTGATGAACATTGGAAACAATGTCCATTTTTTTTAGCACCCTTTCAACTACCATCTTGTCAACGCTATCGTCTTCAATATGCAGGAGGATAATTTTTTTGTCTCCCATGGCTTATACCTTAATTTCCACCAAATGTAACTTTTTTAATGACTTCCCGTAATAAAATTAAAAATTATTGTGATTCATCTTAAGCAAGTCCAATTGTTTCAATAAGATCCCAAGCTCATGCTGAAAGATTTCCTCCTCGAAGATTCGTATTACGCCTTGATTCCTGATGATGACCTCATCAGTAAGCAGCGTCATAAGTTGTTCAGGACAACTTCGATGGTAGGGGCTTTTGCTTGCTTCATTTTTGTAATCCAAAATCTGGCTGTTTATTCCCTTTCTCATCCGGTTGTCTTAATGACTATCTTAATCGGAATGACTTTTATTGCCAATATGCTTTGGCTCCCACGTCATAAGAATTCTAAAATGGCTTATGTCATCTTGGGATTATCAGCAAACCTAATTATTCATGTGAATATGTATGGTACTGGAGGAATTAAAGCTTCTGCAGCATTTTACTTCGCTCCAATTATCTTAATGATTTTCATGCTGTTAGGGAATAAAATCGGCAAAACGATGTTCCTTTTGGTAATCCTAAATGCAGCTTACTTTTATTACATTTCTGAGAATACAAACCTCACTTCGTATGAGCTGATCGGTCAAACTGGTCATCAAATCAATTTCGATTACCTTATAACTAGTATCACCGCTTCTATCATCCTCGGTGCCCAAATTAGTTATTTGGAGTCGGGGAAAAACGTTGTTATTCAGCGTATTACGGAGCAGCGAAATGAGTTGAGAGAGAAAAACATTGAGCTTAAAAAGTTGTCGATCGTGGCAAGTAAAGCCGATAATGCCATCACTATCACCGATAATATGGGCATCGCCGAATGGGTCAATGATGGTTTTGTTCGATTAACTGGATACTCCGCCGAAAATACCGTTGGCGCTAATCCTTTCGAATTACTTAAAGGAAAAGGTACTAACCCGAACGTCTTGGCTGATCTAAACGAGGCAATGAAAAATAATCAGCCTTTTTCGTGCGAACTCCTTAAATACAAGAAAAATGGAAAGACGTTCTGGTCGCAAATTACCATGACGCCAATTACTTCCGATGAAAATAATTCCCAGCAGTTCATCTTTATCGAGAGTGATATCACTCCTCGTAAGATTGCTGAGGAGCGTATGCAACAGTATAATATCAACCTCGAGAAAACGAATAAAGAACTCGATAAGTTCGCTTATGTGGTTTCTCATGATCTGAAAGCTCCACTTAGAGCTATCGGTAATCTTACCGGTTGGATCGAAGAGGATATGGCTGATCGATTGCCGGATGATATCCGCGGTCACTTTAATATTATTAAAGGTAGAGTAGTACGCATGGAGGGTCTTATCAATGGTATCCTCGATTATACAAAGGCCGCTAAGAATGAAGGCGAAATGCAGAAGTTTATGTCCGATGATCTCCTTCGTGAAAGTATCGACTTGATTGGTGTTCCTGAGAATGCCGTTATACATGTGCGTGATCAGATGCCTGAAATGCAAACAGAAAAAGTAAAACTCCAACAAATTTTTATGAACTTAATTCATAATGCTGTTAAGTATAATGATAAGGAGGATATTCAGGTGGATATCGGTTGTGAGGATATGGGTGCTGAATACAAGTTCTATGTGAAGGATAATGGTCCTGGAATAGAGAGTAAATACCACGAGAAAATTTTTGTCATCTTCCAAACGCTCAATGCGCGTGATGAAGTGGAGGCTCGCGGTGTCGGACTCGCTATCGTGAAGAAAATTATTGAAGAAGAGGGTGGACGAATTTGGGTTGAATCAGAAAAAGGTTGTGGAGCCACTTTCTGCTTTACTTGGCCTAAAGTTCGACGTAACCCCGATGAGGTTGTCCTCGACTACGAATATGAACTAGCTTGAAACTAAATATATTTTCTTGCGTAAGAAGTGTTAAAACCACCATGCCATGAAAATTGTTTCAAAATCAAACGCTGCTGCTCCTGTTTACACAGAACTAGAAAATCATGTTCGTTCAATTAAAACATTATTGAATGAATTAGAGCCTTCTGAACGTCTTCGTTATATGAATGAGCTTTTTGTGCGTTTACTCCCTGAAAGAAATAATAATACTGAATCAGCACAAGAGAAAATTATTTCTCGCCTTCGTTCTACAAATGCTTCTTCTCAACTTACGTTGAATGCTTTGTCGAAAGAACAACAACGCTTGATTAATAAGCTGACTTCAGCTACCGATCGCCTTCATCGCGAGATGAATGATGATTCTATTTGATTCATCATCTCTAAAAAAAGTTTCATTCCCTTTCTCGCTTCTTCGTTGAGGTCGTATTTGATGTAGTCATTCAAATAGCTCAATGTTGTTATGCTCGGATGTCCAGTTTCACTTCTTTCTGCAATTTCAGGGCGCTTCTTTAGCCCTTCAGCAAAACAGGCATTCAAGGTTTGAATTTCTGTTTCGTTAATCGGTTTGTTCGCTATCCAACAGGCAAATACAAATGGTAGTCCTGTGTACTTTTTCCATTCTCCAGCTAAGTCGTAAATGTACTTGAATTGTGAACTGTATTTTAGTGCTCTGTCGCCAATGATTACTAAGCCTTCGTTTTTTTGAAGATTTAAAAAGTGATCACTTTCTTCTTTCCATTTTACTTCTTTCTTCCAATGATTCTCAATTAGTATTCGCGCTAACGTAACTGATGTTCGCGATTCATTGTCTTTGGTAATAACTTCTATTTCTTCTATCGGTTCGTTCGAAACCAATAGCACTGATCCTACTTCTCCATCCGCCGAAATGCAATAGTCGGTTATTACATTTCCGCCTTTTACTTTTGGTAACATCGCTATTGGCATCAATCCAATATCAGCATTTCCATTAATTACTTTTTCAGCACATATCGATGGAATGTCTTTGCTGATTTTAAATTGTTGCTTTATAGTTTCTTGTTCTAATCCCGCAACAAATGGTAACGAGTTTAAATAGGATACTACCGAAATTTTAAGTTTGTTCTTCTCCATTTTTAATGCAGAATCTTGTACACTAATTCTCTTAACAAATCTCCTTCCGGCGTTCCGTTGTTGTTTACTCCTTTCGATTTTAAATCGTATTCTCTTAAGGTGCTGATGATCTGTTCCGTCTTTGCAAAAGGATAGTTCTTCGCTGCATTTATGTATTCTTCAACAAAAAACGGATTAACTTTTAATGCTACAGCTACGTTGTTTTTCGATTTGTCAATTAATGCATGATACATTAATATCTTCGAGAAATAACTATAGAAGTTGAAGATCGATAACACAAAGGGGTTGCTCTTCGGATTAGCTCTGAAGTAGTTTACTATTCTCGTTGCTTTAATTACATCTCTTCTTCCTAACGCTGAATTCAATTCGAAAATATTGAAGTCTTTGCTGATTCCAATATTCGTTTCTATTATCGATACGTCTATCGTAGTGCCCGGCTTCTGATTAATCAATAGTTTGTCACATTCGTTCACTACTTTCGATAGGTCAGTGCCTAAATGATCGGCCATCAGCTTTGCAGCAACAGGCGCTATCTTGAAGTTTTTTTCTGCTAAATATTTTTCAATCCACTCGGGAACTTTATTCTCGTAAATTTTCTTCGACTCATATACAATTCCATTTTTTTCTAATGCTTTGTATATCTTTCCTCGCTTGTCGAGTGTTTTATATTTCACACAGAATACAAGTACGGTCGATTTCAGCGGATTGTTCAGGTAGTTGATTAACGGATTTTTTTCTGCCGGCTCGTCTTCTTTTTCATTGTCGTCGTCGTCCGATTTTCTTCCCATAAGCGCTTTGAAATCTTGCGCTTCTTTTACAATTACTACTTGGTAGTTTGCCATCATCGGATATCGCTTGGCAATACTCACCATCTCCGGCGCTTCTAAATCTCTTCCGTAAACTACACTCTGGTTGAATTCTTTTTCCATGTCGTCTAACACGGAGCTTTCTAATAAATCAGAGACTTTGTCAATGTAAAAAGCTTCATCTCCCTGTAGTAAATATACAGGATGATAAATCTTGTTTTTGATGTCTCTTATTAGTTCGTCGTAACTCTTAATCGCCACTGGTATTCGTTTTTTAATTCGTTTTCGTTAAAAGCGGAGATGCTTCACCGTTAGTCCGTTGTTGATTAACTCATTTAATGCGGCAATACCGATCTTTAAATGATCTTCTACATAGTTCTTCGTTACTTTCGAATCGCTCGTAGCTGTCTTGATGCCTTCTGGTATCATCGGTTGATCTGATACTAGTAATAATGCTCCTGTAGGGATTTTGTTCACGAATCCTGCAACAAAAATCGTCGCTGTTTCCATATCTATTCCCATCGATCTCGTCGATACTAGATATTTCTTGAAGTCTGTATCGTGTTCCCATACCCTGCGATTCGTAGTATATACAGTTCCTGTCCAGTAGTCTTTGTTGAAGTTTCTAATGGTGGTCGATACTGCTTTTTGTAAACTGAAGGCTGGTAAGGCTGGGACTTCTTTCGGCAAATAGTCGTTCGATGTTCCGTCTCCTCTAATCGCAGCTATTGGTAATATTAAATCTCCTAACTTGTTTTTCTTTTTTAATCCCCCACATTTACCTAGGAATAATACCGATTTCGGCGATATGGCACTTAATAAATCCATTACTGTCGCTGCATTCGGACTCCCCATACCAAAGTTGATGATCGTAATTCCGTTTGCTGTTGCATTCGGCATCGGTTTGTCTATTCCCACAACAGGTACTTTGTACCATTTCGCAAAAAGTGTTACGTAATGCTGAAAATTGGTAAGCAAAATGTATTTCCCGAATTTCGATAATTCTTGTCCAGTATATCTCGGTAACCAGTTGTCTACTATTTCTTTTTTGTTTTTCATGTCCTGTCCTCTTCTTTTTATTTTAGTGGTTGGCGTATCTTCGCAGCATGAGCAATGATCAGCTGATTTTATTAAACTTGCCCGAGTTCGAGTTCGCCATTAAAACGGAAGGACAAAGTAAGCAAATATTTGACCCCGTTCGGAAGAGATTTGTAACTCTTACTCCCGAGGAGTGGGTCCGACAGCATTTTTTGCGTTATATGACCGATTATAGGTCCTACCCTGGTAGCTTGCTCGCTGTAGAGAAACAGGTAAAAGTCAATAACTTAAACCAACGTGCCGATATTGTGGTGTATAACCGAGAGGGCAAACCTTGGCTGATCGTCGAGTGTAAAGCCCCTTCCGTAAATATCGATCACGATACTTTTTTACAGGCCGCTCGCTATAATTTGTCGCTTAATGTCCCGTTTTTTGCCCTGACGAACGGAATAGAACATTTCTGTTTGTTCTTTAATGGCGAGGCTTTTGAGTTCTTAAACGACCTGCCCGATTTCCCTGCTGTTTAAGGTTATCTCCCAACCACCGCTTTCGAGTGTGGTTTATGCTTATTTTTGTTCTGTATATTGAATCATGGAAATAATTTATCTCATCATAGGTATCATTGTGGGTGCCGCTGTTGGCTGGCTTGCTGCTAAATCTCGTTTTAATGTTCCTGTCGTAGTAAGCCAAGATGCACTCGAGGCCGATAAGAAAAATGCAGTTTTGTCGCAACAGCTTGCCGATACTCGTTCTTCTGTGGCTTCTCTCGAAGCTACTGTTGCTCAGCTGCGTAGCGATGTGAGTTCTTCTCATTCGGAATCCGCTCACTGGAAAGCGAATTTTGAGGCTGCCGAAAATCGTCTCAAAGAGGAGAAGTCGGAGCATGAAAAATTACAAACTTTGTTGAAGGAGCAATTTAGCAATATCGCAAATGAGGTGGTACTTCATAATTCAAAGCGTATTCAGGAGGAGCATAAGTCGCGCCTCGATGATGTTCTGTCTCCTTTGCGTGAAAAGATCGATAAGTTCGAATCACAGGTGAAGATAACGCATGAAGAGCGTATCCGCGAACATCAATCGTTGAAGGAGCAGCTTGCTCAACTTCAAACGATGAATAAGTCAATCGGTGATGAAGCTCGTAATCTTGTTACCGCTCTCAAAGGTCAAACCAAAACGCAGGGTAACTGGGGTGAGATGATTCTCGAGAAGGTGCTCGAGCGTTCGGGATTAATGAAGGGCCGCGAGTATTCAGTGCAAGCGAGCATGACGAATGATGAAGGCCGTCGTTTACAACCCGATGTGATTATCAATCTTCCCGAAGGAAGAAGTTTAGTGGTAGATTCTAAAGTTTCGTTAATCGCTTACGAGCGTTATTCTTCTGCCGATACCGATGAGTTGAAGGAGGCTTTCTTGAAAGAGCATATCGCTTCGCTTCGTAAACATGTTCGCGATTTGAGCGGAAAGAGTTACCAGAATTTATATGCGATCAATACACTCGATTTCGTTTTGTTGTTCGTGCCTATCGAACCTGCTTTTTCTATCGCTGTTGAGTCAGATCCTGAATTATTCAACGAGGCTTTCGAACGGAATATCGTTATCGTTACTACGTCAACGTTATTGGCTACGTTGAGAACTATTGCTAGCATCTGGCGACTCGAATACCAAAATAAAAATTCATTGGAGATCGCTCGTCAAGCAGGTGATCTTTACGATAAATTATCGGCTCACCTCGACGACTTAATTTCTGTCGGTGGTAAAATGAAAGATGCCGATAAGGCTTATGAAGCTGCTATGAATAAATTGTATTCAGGTAAAGGAAATCTAATTTCACGTGTCGAGAATTTGAAGAAACTCGGATTGAAAACAACGAAACAAGTAAATCAAAAATTACTCGATCGTACCGAAGGTCTCGATGATTCTATTGATGCCGCAACTCCTGGAAATAACGCTTAATTGAATGTCGCAAAGGTCTTTTTATGCATGGTTGCTGCTGCTGTTCTTTACGGCTTGCGGTCCTGTGTCTAAATTGAATCGTGAAAATCTTAGTACGCATCTCGATTATAATTTTGCTGCTTCTGCTCCCGATTATACCATCTTGCATGTCGATAGCGATACTTCTGTTCTCGTTTATCGTATTCCCGTGGAGGATGTGCTGCGAAAAAATACCGATGGCAATTTTTATGGTAAACTTAAATTGCATTTCGCTTTGATGCCCGGCTACAATCAAACAACTATTCTTGATAGTGGTTCGTTCATTTTTAATGTCGATAGCGGTGCGCAGGAGTTGTCGGGGAATATTAAGTTTAAAATAAGTCGCTCGCAAATTGCTGTGATGAGAATTGATCTCACTGATGTTTATAGAAACTTATCCGGATTTCGTTTCGTCGATGTCGATAAGTCAGAATCAGGAACTCGTCAGTTTTTCTCACTCTATGATGAGAACGATAAAATTAAATACAGCAATTTCATTTATCCCAATCAACAATTTAATTTGCGTTGCTTCGCTCCAGCAATCAGTGATTCTTTTTATGTGAGTTGTTATTATCGTAATTTTCCTTTGGCTTCTCCTCCGTTTAAAGAGGAGGATGATAAGGTGTTCTCTATGATTCCTGATAGCACATTTGCTGTTGCCGTTGCTGATGTTTCTTCGTTAAGGCTTCACCGTTATGGTTTCTTGCATTTTAAGTTGAGTAAGAGCGATCGTAATGGTTATACCTTGTTTGTATTGCCCGAAAATTTTCCAATTATTAATTCAGCATCTCAGCTGATTGAATCTACTCGTTACATCACTACTGCTAAGGAGCATAAGGAGTTGATGTCTTCAGCCGATAAGAAAAAAGCACTCGATAATTTCTGGTTGTCGGTGGGAGGGAATGCCAATAATGCAAAGGCTTTAATTCGTGAGTACTATTCACGTGTCCAACATGCTAATCGTTTGTTTTCTTCTTATCTCGAGGGATGGAGAACCGATCGTGGTATGATCTATATTATCTTTGGTGAACCTCAGTCGGTGTACCGAAGTAATGATAGTGAACAATGGACTTACTCTACAATGGTGAATAGTCCTGATTTGGTATTCACTTTTAAACGGGTAGGAAATCCGTTTTCAAATAATGATTATAGTTTAATTCGTCAGTTATATTATGAAAATGCTTGGTATATGTCGGTCGATCAATGGCGACAGGGAAGAGCAGTTAATTCAAAAGAATGAGAGATAATTTCCAACATAGAAATAATCGTAATAACGATAATGATGCTTCCATGATTTATGGCACAAGAGCAATAATTGAGGCTATTAAATCGGGAAAAGAACTTGAGCGTTTGTTTGTGCAAGCGGGATTGAATAATCCTCTCATGCGTGAATTGAAAACGGAGTTGAAGGCAGCTGATATTATGTATCAACAAGTGCCTATCGAAAAATTAAATAGACTCACTCGTCAAAATCATCAGGGCGTAGTAGGTTATATTTCTGAAGTGGAATATAGTAGAGTAGAGGAGATCGTTCCCGGAATATTTGAGTCCGGAAAAACTCCTCTTATTTTAATTTTAGATCGAATAACTGATACTCGTAACTTGGGCGCTATAGCTCGTACTGCTGAGTGTTCTGGTGTTAATGCTATCGTTATCCCATCTCGTGGCTCTGCATTAATAAATGCTGATACCGTAAAAACTTCTGCAGGTGCTTTGCATCATCTTCCTGTATGTCGTGAGGACAATCTCAAAGCTACTATCGATTATTTAAGAGATTCTGGTTTTTATATCGTGGCTTGTTCTGAGAAAACCGATAAGTATGTTTTTGATATCGATTTTAAAAAACCACTCGCTATTATTATGGGTAGTGAAGAGAATGGTGTGTCTCCCGAGTATATGAAGAAGTGTGATGCGATTGCGAAAATTCCAATGTCAGGACATATCGAGTCGTATAATGTTTCTGTTGCTGCTGGTATGATCTTGTTTGAAACGATGCGTCAAAGATTTGTGAAATGAAAAAGTTTTCGATTGAGGATAAATTGGCGTTGCTGTTTGTACTGTTAGGTACTGCAATGCGTTTTTATAATTATTCGAATTGGTCGTTGTCGAATGATGAGCTTAGTGCAATGGCTCGTCTGCAATTTCCTTCTTTTGCCGAGATGATCGAAAAGGGCGTGAAGCTCGATGATATGCATCCGATGGGGGTGCAGTCGTTTCTTTGGCTGTGGACTCACCTCACAGGATTGTCAGATGCTATGTTCCGCTTGCCTTTCGTGTTGATGGGCTCGCTTTCTTTAGTGTTCTTTTATTTGATCGCTGCGAAATGGTTTAATAAATCATCGGCTTTGTTTTCTTTGGCAGTTTTTTCTGCATTGCAGTTTCCGATTCTTTACAGCCAATTAGCTCGACCTTATAGCCCGGGGATGTTGTTTAGTTTGATGTTTGTTTATGCATGGACAAACATTGTTTTTCCTGATGAATCGACTTCGAAGAAATTTAGTAAGTGGAATGTATTGCTAGTACTCTCTGGTGTTGCTGCAATGTACACTCATTATTTTAGTTTTATGTTTGTTGGTATCGTTGGGTTATCAGGATTCCTCTTCTTGAAGAAAGAATCTTATTTGAGTTTTCTGATATCTGGTGGGTTGATGTTCTTGCTCTACATTCCTAATCTAGATGTGTTCTTTTATCAGTTTGGTGTCGGTGGATTAGGTGGACCCGAAGGTTGGCTCGGACCACCACAGAAAGATGCCATCTGGAAATATGTTTTGTATGGCTTTAACAGTGATTATATTATTGCAGGAATATTGTTGCTCGCATTCTTCGTTTCTATGTTCTACTTCAAAGGACAAAATGATAAACGATTTAAATGGTTGGCATTTGTTTTTGCCATGCTTCCTGCAGTGATTGCTTACTTCTATTCGATTTATAAAAATCCGGTTTTCCAATATTCGATTCTTATTTTCGGATTTCCGTTCTTGGTGATGTGGATTTTCTCAAACCTTCCTGCTGTAAAGTGGAATAAAATTGAGTCGTCGTTTTTAGCAGTTGCATTCATGATGACATTCGTAAGCACTGTTTTTGCACAGCGTTTTTATTCTACTGAACATTTCGCAGTGTTTAAAGATTTAGCGGTTCGCATTTCCGATTTAACGGATAAGTATGGTAAAGAGAATATCGATTATACGGTGAATGTCATTAAGCCTTATTACTTCGATCATTATGCAAATGCTCAAAAAAATAAAGTGGAGTTCTTGCAATATCGATGCAATCAATCTTCCGATTATCGCGCTTTAGATTCGTTGCTTGCAATTAGTAATAAGCCTTTTTTCTTGCATGCTTGGTCGAATAATTATCATGCTCCTGAACTCGAATTACGTATTAAGAAGTACTTTCCTTTTGTCGCTGAACGTGATACTCATTTTAATGCGGGATTAGTTTTGTACAGTAAAAAGGATTTGAAAAATAATGTGTACAATCCTGAAGTCGTTTATGATGAAACGAACGATTTCGAAAAAGAGATGTGGGGCATAGATCGTAAGCTGGTTAAAGAATCGCCGAATGCTTTCAACGGCAAAATGGTTTCTTTCATCGATTCTACTTTGGAATATTCTGCAACTTATCAAGCGAAAGTTGATAATATCGGCTTAACAAAAGATCGTACCTTGATGGTTTCTATTCAAGCAAAAATGAATGAACTTCCAATCTTCGATAAATTAATGATTGTCGTTTCACTCGAGGATAAAGAAGGTAAAAGTAAAGTGTGGCGCAGCGAACAGTTTGCGCCTTATAAAATTGTTCCCGGACAATGGACAAGCATCTACTACGGATATAAATACATCGACGATATTAATCCCGATGATATCCTTAAAATTTACGTCTACAATCCCGGCAAATACTCCGTTGAACTCGACGATTTCAGAGTGCTTGTCACCAAATAAAAAAAAGTCCCGATCATTCGGGACTTTTTTATTGATTAATTTTTTTGTTATCGATTTTTGTGCCTTTGGAACCTCATCTTAAAAATTAAAACCAAACGTCACCAGTAATCTATTGTCTTTCTCATTATAAGTTATCCCATCCACAACTTGACTATTCATTGAATAGGGTCTTAAGAATGATCCAGTTTCGGTATGTGCCACCGCAAAATCAATGAAGTATTTTTCTTGTCTAATCCCGAAGCCTGCTGTAATTCCTGTCTTCGATAAATCGGTTGATGTACTTCCTTTATAGGCCGATTTAAATGGCGACGTTGAATGAAACGCTCCAACTCTAAATCGTAAATTGTCGAATCGTAATTCTCCTCCTACTCGAATGTTGTGCGATGCAGTGTATTTGTTGTCGATAGCTTCGTTAGCAGGATCAAAGTCCGATTTAAATGCCTTGTCAACCGGTGTGATCGATCCCATGCTATAGTCGATGTATTCATATTCGATATTAAACGCTCCTGTCTTTCCTGCAATCGCAGCAATACTTCCTATAAATCTAAATGGCGTTACTATATCATATTGAAATGGAATTGATGCAGGTGATGCATAGTCTAAGTATTCTACGATTCCATTCGTGTCTTCTAATTGCGCACTGATAGTTGTATTGTATTCGTCAGTGAGTGTATAATATGTTGGAGTGTGAATGGCTAATCCGATACGCAATGCTTCAATCGGCTTGTAAATCATACCAACTTTGAAGTTGATTCCGGTGCCATCGGTTTTTAAATGCGACGACAATGTATAACTCTTAAATCCGGGTATTGTATCTCCTGCGTCTGTTTCCGTCCAGTCAATGTCTTCATTGTAGTTTACTGTTGTTAGTCCTAACGTAGCTCCTAGAAATAATTTGTTTTCATAATTAGCTGCGAATGAAAAATCCCATTCTCCTTGTCCACCTCTCGTTTTTACTTTTCTTGTTTGCTTCGCTCCTGCATAAGGAATTGCGTTGTAGTAGTAGGTGTCGGTTCCAACATTCACAGAGTCTAATAAATAAGTTTGCCATGCAAGGTTTACATCAAAAGGAAAATCACTCGAGATGTAATCAGCATTCGATCCATTGTAATCACTACTTGCTTGGTAGTACGGAAAGCCACCACCGTTAGTAAGCGTTCCTAGTTCTTCGGAGTAGGAGTGTAGCAAGGAGTTTTTACTGTTCACCGACATCGCATTGCTGTTGCTGCTGAAGTCGTTGGTTTTGTTGTATCCAATGCCGAATGAAAATCCTTTCCATTCACTGTATTCTTTTTTGGATGGTGTAGCCCATACTAATCCGAAGTTTCCGAACCCGAATTTTAATCTGCTTTCTTTTTCGCTATTGCTTAAATAGTCGCTTTCTGTTGTGCGTAAATTGAAAAATGGCGATAGCGTAACTTCTGATCTTCGGTAAAGACCTAGTCCAGCGGGATTCGTCATCGCTGAGCTAAAGTCTGCTCCTAAAGCACCAAATGAATTACCCATGCCTAAAGATCTTGCCGTACTTCCGTAGTTGAGCATTCCATAGCGTAAGACGTCTGCATCGGTTTGTGCCGAAGCTATGCTGAACGTGATCCCTGCTGTTATTGTAAGAAGAATTTTCTTTAACATAATTGATTTTGGGTTGAACGAAAAAAACTGTTTCACTTCCCGATTACGAATGATAGGACCTTCGCTTCGATGGTGAAACAGTTTATTGTTATTGAATTCTTTGTTTATCTAATTATCGTCTGCGTCCGCCACCATTTCCGCTGCTGCTTCCACTTGAACTACGTGGAGATGGAGCGCTATAGCTTGGTGAACTTTGTTGCTGACGTGGTGCCGGAGCTGAATAGCTCGGAGTGCTTTGTTGTTGACGTGGCGCTGATTCTACAGTTCTAGGACTGCTTGTTTTTGGCGCATCGTATGATCTCGGATTGTTGTTGTCTCTTGGCGATTCATATGACCTCGGACTATTTCCATTGTTTCTTGGTGCATCGTAACTACGTGGTGTGCTATTGTCTCGTGGTGTATCGTATGAACGCGGAGTGTTGTTTTCTCTTGGCGTATTGTTGTTACGTGGAGTTTCGTAGTTGCGCGGAGTGTTATTTTCTCTCGGCGTGTTGTTGTTACGCGGAGTTTCGTAGTTGCGCGGAGTGTTGTTTTCTCTTGGCGTATTGTTGTCGCGTGGCGATTCATAATTACGTGGAGTGCTATTCTCTCTTGGCGTATTATTGTCGCGTGGCGTCTCATTCGTTCTTGGTGTACTGTACTCGCTTGGTGATGTTGTACGTGGTGTATTGTTATCACGTGGAGTAGTTGTACGCGGAGTATTTTCTCTTGGTGTTTCTATCTGACGTGGTGTGTTGTTATCACGTGGAGTAGTTGTACGTGGAGTATTTTCTCTCGGAGTTTCTGTCTGACGCGGTGTGTTATTGTCGCGCGGAGTAACTGTTCTTGGTGTGTTTACATCGCCTTTTGTGCGAGGGTCTGCAGGACGAACAGTGCGTGGTTCAGAGGTAGGTGTTACTGTTGATCTGATATCACGTTTCGGGCGACCAATCGCTTCGATACCGTCACTTGAAACAAATGAACGAGGATTTTTTACTGCATCTCCTCTTCCATAAAGTTCGCCTAAGTTTCTTCCGCCTCTTGGTGTGTTGTTGGCTGTTAAACCTCTGCCGCCACCTCTAGGACCATAATAGTAACTGTATGAATCCATACTATTATAGTAGTAAGGGTTGAAGCTTCCATTGTAAAGTCCAGCATAATAACCGTTCATGTATCCTTGGTTGTAGCCATTCCAATATCCGTTGTTGTATCCACCCCATCCATAATAAGGTGATGAATACCAAGGATTGTAATAACTTCCGTAATACCCTCCATAATAGGATGGCCATGCATTGCCAATCGAAATACTTATTCCTGGTGTCCAGAAACATGGCGACCACCAGCTATACGTTGTGTATAAACTTACCCCGTATGAATATGGGTTGTAGTCATACCAGTACATATTAGTATAGTATGAATCGTAATAGTTCCATCCGTAAGGGTGGTGAAAGCGACGTAATCGTGCCGAGTAGGCATAATCGTAATAATCGTCGTCGTCGTAATAGTTATTTGTTACGTAGGTATTTCCCTTTCCGTCAGAATATTGCTCAGTATCGCCATTGTTTTGGTCTGAGAAACGTTCGTTAGAAGTGTTATTCCCATTATCGCTATTCTGATAAGAATTGTCGGAGTTGTTTTGGTCGGCAGCGCGGTTCTCTTGATTGTCTTGGTTGCTGCTGTATTGCTCCGGTTGTGCGGCAGGTTGCGATCCTGACCCCTCATCACGACGGTAGTTATCGGCCGTAGCGTCTTTGTTTGAAAAATAAACGTCGTCGTAATCCCTCGCTGAAATTCTGTTCGTAGAACAGGAGCTGATGTACATCGCCGATGCAATCAGCATAAAAGTTACCTTTTTCATGGTGTTTTCTCCTATCATTTGACAACAAATACCCGTTTTAGTTTAATCCCGAATTGGTAATGTGCTGCCAGTTGTTCAATTTTGTTGTCTAAACCACAGGCAAACACAGTGCCAAATTTTTGTAAAGGTAGAAAGGTATGAGCGAACAATTAACGTCAAGAGAAGAAAATTATTCTCAATGGTACCAGGATCTGGTAATTAAGGCCGATCTGGCCGAGAACTCTGCAGTGAGAGGCTGCATGGTAATTAAACCTTATGGATATGCTATCTGGGAAAAGATGCAGCAGGAACTCGACCGCCGTTTTAAAGAAACTGGTCACTCAAATGCATATTTCCCCCTATTTATACCCAAATCGTTCTTTAGTAAGGAGGCTAGTCATGTCGACGGATTTGCTAAAGAATGTGCCGTAGTGACTCACTATCGCCTTAAAAATGACCCTAATGGAGGAGGAATTATTGTTGATGAAGAAGCGAAGCTCGAGGAGGAGTTAATCGTGCGTCCTACTTCCGAAACGATTATTTGGAATACGTACCGCGGATGGATCGAGTCGTACCGCGATTTGCCTATACTCATAAACCAATGGGCGAATGTAGTGCGATGGGAAATGCGTACTCGCTTGTTTTTACGTACTGCTGAGTTCTTGTGGCAAGAGGGACATACTGCTCATGCTACTGCTGAAGATGCTGTAGAAGAGACAGTTAGGATGCTTGACGTATATGCCGATTTTGCCGAAAATATCTTGGCTATCCCTGTTGTTAAAGGAATGAAGTCGCCAAATGAGCGTTTCGCTGGTGCTATCGATACGTATTGTATTGAGGCTTTAATGCAGGATGGTAAGGCTTTGCAAGCAGGGACTTCCCACTTCCTCGGACAAAATTTTGCGAAAGCTTTCGATGTGAAGTTTACTACTAAAGAAGGAAAACGTGAATATGTTTGGGCTACTTCTTGGGGTGTTTCTACACGTTTAATGGGTGCTTTGGTGATGGCGCATTCCGACGATCAAGGATTGGTATTGCCTCCACGTTTGGCTCCTATTCAAGTGGTGATTATTCCGATTTTTAAAGGAGAAAATCAATTGTATGCTATCAATGAAAAAGTAGCAGAATTGAAAAAAGCTCTCGAGAAAAAAGGTATTTCTGTGAAATATGATAATCGCGATACTCATAAACCGGGATGGAAATTTGCAGAGTATGAGTTGAAAGGTGTTCCTGTTCGTATCGCTATCGGTCCGCGTGACCTCGAAAACGGTACTGTTGAAGTGGCTCGCCGCGATACTAAAGAGAAAGCAGTGTATCAAATGACTGATCTACATATCAAGATTGAACATTTGTTAGAGCAGATACAAGATAATATCTATCGTAAAGCACTCGATTTCCGCGATGAGAAGACGTATCGTGCCGATACTTGGGATGAGTTCATGGATATCCTCGATAACAAAGGCGGATTCGTTTACGCACATTGGGACGGTACCACTGAAACGGAAGTGAAAATCAAAGAACTTTCAAAAGCTACTATCCGTTGTATTCCACTCGATAACCAACCGGAAGATGGTAAGTGTATTCTTACTGGAAATCCTTCGGGACAACGAGTGTTATTTGCACGTGCGTATTAATTAATTTGTAATCGATGACTCCCGTAAACGATCAGGTGTTTCAACTGCTGCGTACTAAAGCAAAGCAGAATAAAGATGCTACCGACGCTACCTTTCATGCTTTCACATCATTGAAATTAATTCTTCAACATATAGAAAGAGAATTAAAACATGTGATGGTAAAAGAAGATGCACGTATTAAAATTCAATATACCGACCGAGGAACATTTGAAGCGGAATTGAAAGTGGCTGATGATGTGTTGATTTTTATTATGCATACGAATGCATTTGTGTTTGAACCCGGACATTCAATCTGGAAAACAGGATATGTAAGCTTGAATAAAGCAAGAGGTACTTGCGGCATGATTAGCATTTATAATTTTCTTTCTGATGCCATGAAGTATGAAAGAGGAGGGGAGACAGGACAACTTGTGGGACGAATCTTCGTGAATAGCGAAAACCATTTCTTCGTAGAAGGAAAACGACAAATTGGAATACTGCATAGCGATTACCCAACGCAAGTGGTGTCGGAAGAGTTTATGCAATCTATTGTTGAAGCTTGCCTCGTGTATTCAATGGATATTGATGTAACTGTTCCACCCATCGATGCAATGAAAGAAATCACCGTAAGCGATGCACTAAATTATACCATCCAAACTGCAATAGGCGAATCCAAAAAACTGGGATTCAAATTCCAAAATAGCGGTGACGATGTAGAAGCGTAATATGTACAACTAACATTGAAAAGAGCATTTCTAAAAGAGATGCTCTTTTTTTTGATGCATCTGAAAATGATAATCGAAAATTAGAAATTATCTTACGTCCAACAAAAAAAACCGTCGATGAATCACCGACGTTTTTTTATTTATTACTAATTCGTTATTTCTTTTCTCTCTTAAAACAAACTTTGCTTTATTAAAATACTAGCAAATTAAAATGAGCTTCGCTCCATTAGCACATTAGCACATTAGCACATTAGCACATTAGCACATTAGCACATTAGCACATTAGCACATTAGCACATTAGCACATTAGCACATTAGCACATTAGCACATTAGCACATTATTTACAATCTTTCGAATTCTTTATACTCTCAATCGCATCTTTCGCTTGCTTAGTTGTTGGTTCGATGCTTAGTACTTTATTCCATAATTCGATAGAAAGTTTGCAGTCTTTCGCTACGAATGCAGCATATGCAAGGTAACTGTTCGCTTCAATTAAATTGTTTTTTTGCTTAGCGATATTGGTAGTATCTGCCTCTGCTAATGCAATGAATTTTGCGTAGTGTGGATTTGCTAATCCTTGTTTTGCTCCTGTGTCAATCTGTGCATTTGCACGTCCTCTCCAGAAGTATCCGTTTGGCCAACTAGGATTTAATTCGGTTACTTTAGCGAATGCTGTATCTGCTTTCACATAGTCTTTCGCTGAATACCATGCACGTCCTAAATTAAAACGATCGGTTGTGGTGATCTTCGCAACATTTGCAATTTTATCTTCGTAGGTGCGTGCAGCGAAATCAAATTTCTTTGATTTGTTATAAAGGTCAGCAAGGTCGTCGTATAATTCCGATTGCTTCGGATCGATGCTTAATGCTGTCTTGATGTATTGCGCTCCTAAGCTGTCGTTGCCAGCTTTCGCAAGGATCTTTCCATAGTATGAATAGTCGCGAGCGTAACGGCGTGATGTATCGTTTGCAGTGATCTCAAAAACTTTCTTTATAGTTTTCATCGCTGTGTCGTTCTTTCCTCCTTCGCAATTTACATATGCCATAATACGCATCATGCCTAAGTTAGTTGAATCAACACGTGTGATATTCGCTAATTCATTTAGTGAGTTAACGTAGTCAGCACTTTCATATAAGAAGTAAGCATAGCGTAAACGCGCATTGGTATTGTTTTTCGATAGCTCAAGATATTTTTTGTAGTTCTCTTTTGCTAAGTCGAGTTTGCGAAGTTTAAAGTTTACCTCACCAAGTTCACGATATGCAGGTGCAAAATTCGGATCAATTTTTAATGTATTGTTGAACTCTTCAATAGCACCGTCGTAGTTGGTAGAACGCTTGTATAATTGTCCTTTGTGAAGTACCGCTTTGATATTTGCTTTATCAAGATCAATGGCTTTGTTGTAGTTCAAGGCAGCACTCGATCCGTTGTTTTGTTCAGAGTAAATATCGCCCATCAAATTATAAACTTCAGGATTCTTTGGGTCTAACTTCGCAGCTTGATCGAGGTACGATTGCGCCGTCATTAGATCTTGCGCTTTCGGATGATGGATATATGCTTCTGCAGCTTCCATCAATACAATGGCACTTTTGCCTGCAGCATTTTTTACCGCAGCATCAATCATTGGTTTAGCTGTATTCATATCACCTTTTTCGAGTGACAATTCCGCTAATCCGATTTGTACTAATCCGTTGGTAGGATCTTTTTGTAATCCCGCTTCGAAAATGATTTTTGCTGAATCAGGATTTTCGGCATCCATTAAATTTTCGCCGTAATAGTAATAGTAAGTTCCGTTTGTCGGCTCTTTTGAAATAAGTTGCTGATAAATGGATGATGCAGCTTCGTGTTGCTCATTCTCATTAAGTCGGATCGCATCTTTTAATGTCTGTGCTTCTGCGCTGAATGAAACAAAAGCAATGGCTGCAATAGGAATTAATTTTTTCATTTTGGTTTTGCAATTTACGCTCGATCTGTGGGTCGATTTCGTCGTCTTGTTCTAATTTGTTTGGATCAGTCTAACTGGCATCGTAGCGGGTAGTAACCCCGACATTCTTACGATCCTTTGTCCCTGATCTCCGGCTACGAAGGAAACAAAGCCTGTGCCAAGTCCTGCGCGCCCTTCGCGGTTAATCATGTAAACTTCACGTACCAAAGGATATTGTTGAAGTGCAATATAGGCTTGGTAGGGCTTGTAGTAGTCGTCGGGATAAACCGGGTCGGAGGTAGTAGCTACATCCAATACTTTAATTCGAGAGAGGAATTGGTTGGCTGCAGGATCTTTAAAGTCGCTGATCCATGCTACTCCAATCACGCCAATCGCATTCTTATGCGTTTCTACATAACTAATCACATCGGGATTCGATTTCGCTGCGAAGCAATATTCAGGCAGTGCTTTGCCTTTCATCACGCTGTCGCGTAAATAGCGAACATTCGATGATCCATTATTGTCGAATACAAAGGTGATATCGCCTAAAGGTGATTTAGGGTTGAATTGTTTCCAAGTGCTAGTCTTGCCCGATAAAATATCTATCAGCTGACTCATCTGAATCAAGCTATCGGGATTGTCTTTGTTCACCACTAATGCAAGCGCATCGATAGCTACTTTGGTAGTAACAGGGAAGAGGTTTCTCGATTTGAAATAAGCTTCTTCTTGCGCATTTAACTTTCGTGTTGCAAGAATCACTTTCACTGAATCTTTAATAAGGTCGCTGAAGCAATCGGCTTCCGACTGATGCTTCATCGTGATATTCGAATAGCGATACAATCCCATGAAAGTATCTTTTTCGGCATCGGTAAAAGGCTGTAATGTCTCGTCAGAAGCCAGCGTGACATTCCCCGAAGTGGTGGTGTCGCTGTAAGGCTTTTTGAAGTCTGTACCACAAGCGCTAAACAATAGGGTAGCAGCAAGTAATAGGAAAGATCCTTTCATCATATTACTGAAACGGCAACAATTTGTATTTAGCATGGCTCAGAGTAAAAAAATATTTCGGCTTAAGATTAATCTTGTTGTTGCATTTGCTTGTGAAGTTGCTTGATGCGGTACATGCGGAATCCTCCGTAGCCGATCAGCAAAATACCCAATACATAGCGTTTGTAGCCGGGTAATAAATATTCCACATCAGGAGCCAATAGCACGTAAAAACCCAGAATAGGGTAGAGCGACGACATAAATGCCGTGAGGTAGAATAATATTGGTTTCGACTTATTTGACATGGATAGGCTTAATAAGGGCTACGAAATTACAAAAATTTAGGCTATCTACCTCGAAAAACGGGTATGATATTCAGCCCCAACCTTGGATATTGAATTTACTATTCGTTCATAGACGATTGATACTAGTTTTAAGTCGAAAAAGCAGCCTCTCTTTGGGTAATTATTAAATGGGCCGCAGATTCGCTCCGTTGGAGCTAACGCAGAATTCGTCATTAACGACAAATCACAGATTTGTTATGATCTCGTCTTGCGACGAGAATATGATTATCGTCTTCGACTCGCTGTTTTCGTCGAAGCCGCTTTACTCGTAATCTTAAATTTCAGATCAAGCATCGAATGAAAAAACGAAATTAAATTGCTAAAAAGATCTCAACCACCCCAGCGAAACCCTGAAGTGACGAATGAGGGGTCTATTTCATTTGGGGGAGTAAAATAAATTTAGAATATAATTGATCCGAAATTTTAAAATTTTCAGTAAAAAGCTCGTTTAATCGCACATTCATTCATTCATTCATTACGACGTCAATAGTCCTCAAAAAAAATCCCTCTCCATTTCTGAAGAGGGTTTTTTCTATTAACGTAAGGTAAAATTAATCGGTACATTAAAGCTATTGGGTTGAAAAATAGATTCGCTGAGTGAAATCTAATTCTTACAGACATTGACATAATTTATAAGGCTAGGCTACCTTAATTTGATAAGGACCTGAGTATATTAAATTTCCTAAAGTCAATATGTTATGGCGCGTGGGCGGTCAAGCGAAAAGTGCGAATTGAGAGAACGATAACCGTTGCAGTTCGAACTATTTACTCAGTTTTTTTACTTCGTGGCGCGTTCGATCAATTGGTTTTCGGTTGTGCGCTTTCTTTGGTTACTTTTAGGATTAGCGCTTGTTTTTAATTGCATCCTTGAGCTCACTTCGTTCGGTTCTTTGAGCAGGAAAGAAAGTGACAAAAAACTAAAAACGCACCTAATTTTTGTTGGTTTAAAAGATCTTGAGTTAAGCGCCAAAAAAAACCCTCTCCATTTCTGAAGAGGGTTTTTTCTATTAACGTAAGGTAAAATTAATCGGTACATTAAAGCTAACCTGTACTGCTCGCCCGTTTTGTTTTCCGGGTTTCCAGTCTGGCATCGACTTAATCACGCGAATAGCTTCTTCGTCGCAACCTCCGCCGATACCGCGA
>JAHEYP010000025.1 GCA_023251535.1 Bacteroidota bacterium | reverse complement strand
TCGAAAGGTAGTTGCGGACATGCTCCTGTAAAATATTGGATGCATAATAACATGATTACCATCAACGGACAAAAAATGGGAAAGTCGTTAGGTAATTTTATTACCCTGCGACAATTCTTTACCGGTGATCATAAATTGTTAGAGCAATCGTACAGCGCTATGGCTATTCGATTCTTCATTCTTCAAGCACATTATCGTAGTACACTAGATTTCTCTAATGAAGGATTAATAGCAGCCGAGAAAGGATACAACCGAATAATGGCAGCATTAGAAGTGTTGAATTCATTGCAAGCTTCGTCAACTTCATCTTATGATGTAAATGCATTGTCGAAGAAATGTTACGATGCAATGAATGATGATTTGAATACTGCAATTGTATTGTCTCATTTATTCGATGCTGTAAGAGTAATTAATTCTGCAAATGCGGGAACTGAGAGCTTAACAGCTAGTGATATTGAAGCACTCAAATCATTAATGAACACATTTATTTTTGATATTCTTGGCTTAAGATCAGAGGAAAAAAAATCAGATGATGATTTAGATAATGTGATGAAGCTTTTATTAGCAATGCGAGCAGAAGCAAAAGCAAATAAAGATTTTGCTACATCCGATAAAATTCGTGATGAATTAATCAAATTGAATTTCACAATTAAAGATAGTAAAGATGGTTCCACGTGGAGTAAAGCGTAGTTTGAAATGGATTGCATTATGCGTTTCATTTGTTGTTGTTTCTTGTAACAACGACACTAAGACCAATAGTTCTTCAACAAGTAATGTTGTTAAACCTGCAGCACCAACTGCTCCGTCTTTCAATAGTGATTCGGCATTTGTATATGTGAAAGCGCAAACTGATTTTGGTCCTCGTGTACCTAATTCGGTTTCACAATCAAAATGTGCGGCATGGCTAGCAGAAACAATGAAGCAATTTGCCGATACGGTGATTGTCCAAAATTTTCAAACACGTGGATTTGATGGTAAAACGTTGAACGGAAAAAACATTATCAGTTCGTTTAATCCTTCAAAAGGGAATCGTGTTTTACTTTGCTCTCACTGGGATTCTCGTCCGTGGGCTGATCAAGATAGTGTTGACAAAGACAAACCTATTGATGGTGCAAACGATGGCGCAAGTGGTGTAGGAGTTCTCATTGAAGTTGCTCGTCAATTATCAATTGCCAAACCAGATGTTGGTGTTGACATTATTTTCTTTGATATAGAAGATTATGGTCAACCGGAAGACAGTAAGTTTCCAGAGATGGATGATTCATATTGTCTCGGGTCACAGTATTGGGCAAAAAATTTACATACTCCAAATTACTTTGCACGCTATGGTATTTTATTGGATATGGTAGGCGGTGCTCATGCAACATATACTCAAGAAGGAACTTCAAATCGCTATGCTCCTGCTGTAGTTGATATGGTTTGGAAAACAGCAAGTGATATAGGATACTCAGATTATTTCGTCTTTGATAAAACGAAACCGATTATTGATGATCACTATTACGTAAATCAATTAGCGCAAATTAAAATGGTGGATGTTATCCATTATGATTTTAACTCACCTTCTAATTTCTGGAAGCATTGGCATACGCATGGTGATACGATTGATAAAATCGATAAAAATTCATTAAAGGCTTGCGGACAAACATTATTGCAAGTAGTCTTTAACGAACTTGTGAATTAAGATTTAGTTAAATAGTGATGAACGATTAAACTTTCTACCCTTTGATTTATCAATCATAGGCTTAAAGAAAAGGATTATGAAGAAGCAGTGGATATTGTCGTTAATTTTTGTAACCGTAGTGACGTTCGGTTTTTGTCAGATGCCTGCAGGTGCAGTAAGAGATTCTTCTCGATCAAGAGGAGGAATGGGTCGTGATTCTGCATTTAGAAATGCACCAGCAATTGCAAAGGTGATTGGAGTATTACGTGATTCTGCTTCAAAATCAAGTATTGAATTTGCTTCTGTAGCATTAATACGTATGCGCGATAGCGTTGCTATTGGAGGAAGTTTAACAGATTCAAAAGGACAATTCAGTATTGAAGAATTGCCTCCAGGAAGATATATACTTCGTATTAATTCGATTGGATATCGTAAAATGGATTCAAAGCCTTTTATGTTAAGTCCAATGGATCCATTAAAAGATTTCGGAACTGTTTATGTTGCTTCAACTCAAAAGAATTTAAAAGAAGTTGAAGTAGCCGGTGAAAAAGCTGATTATGTAAATTCACTTGACAAAAAAGTTTTTAATGTCGAAAAAGATATCGTGAGCACGGGCGGTACTGCTGCTGATGTTTTAAAAAATGTTCCTTCAGTGAACGTTGATATCGATGGCAAAGTGAGTTTAAGAGGAAGTGAGAATTTAACTATCCTAATCGACGGAAAGCCTTCCGGATTAGGTGGTGGTGATAAAGCAGCCTTACTTCAACAATTACCTGCAGGATCTATTGAACAGATTGAAGTGATTACAAATCCTTCTGCTCGATATGATGCCGAAGGAATGGCAGGTATTATCAATATTAAAACGAAGAAGGATAAGCGTAATGGTATTAACGGTACAATAACTGCAGGAGTAGGAACTCGTGATAAATATAATGGAGGATTCTCATTAAACAATCGTACTAAGAATACTAATCTAAGTTTAAGTTATAACTATCGAGAAGAAGCCAGAACATTTACAGGGGCTTCTGATAGAAGAAATTATTATACAAATCCTGAGACGTTTTATGAGACAGCAAATCACGGACGTCAGTATAATGAAAACCAAAGTTTAAAGGCTGGATTTGATGTGAATCTGTCGAAGTATAGTACTCTTGGCTTATCAGGAGGTTTTAGTACTCGCTACGAACATAGAAATGATGTTACAGATTATTCATTTGAAGATTCTGTTAGAAATATAACTGATGCATTTTATAGAACTTCTGCAGAGAATAATATCAATAAGAATTTTGATGCTGGTATCGACTTCAGACATACTATTCCTGGTACAAAGCGTGAGTTATCCGCAAGCGGAACATTTTCATCTAGCGACAGCAGAAACCATAGTGATTATTTAACCGATGATGGTTTCTTAGCTTATACCAAACAAAATGTTGATGGCTTGTTTACAGTAGGAACTTTCCAATCGGATTATACTCATCCTATTAACGACAAGTCGAAATTCGAAACAGGAATTAAAGCAACTATTCGAAGCAATGATACTGATCAGAAAGCATATATCTCGGAAGTATCTGATCAATATATTGCTGACACAAATAACACCGACAATTTTGTTTATGCCGATCAGATTTATGCAGCTTATGCACAGTATGCAGGGAAAATAAAGATGTTTGAAGTCCAAGGTGGATTAAGAGCAGAGCAAACTAATATCAACGGTGATTCGAAAACACAGAATAAAGATTTTACAAACGACTACCTTGATTTATTTCCTAGCGCTGCATTGAAATATGTATTAAAGCAAAAGAATGAATTTCAAATTACATACAGCAGAAGAATTAATCGTCCAAATACGCGCGACTTAAATCCATTTACTGATCTTTCGGATAGCCTTAACGTTAGAACAGGTAATCCATATTTAAAGCCGGAATATATCAGTAGTTATGAATTTAATTATTTCCGTCGCTTGGGAGATCATAGTGTTTCAGGAACATTGTATTATAGAAAGACGAATAATCTTATTGTGAGATATCGTACTATTGATCAAACTACAGGAATTTCTACAATGACGTTTACCAACTTTAGCTCATCCGAAAATACCGGAGTTGAAGTAGTGATTAAAAACCAAATTGGTAAAATTGTTAATGCAACAACGACATTCAATTTCTTCAATAATAAAGTTAATGGAGATAATGTTAGCGCTGAGTTACAAAGTTCAAATACTAATTGGACGTTACGATCTAATATCAGCTTCCGATTAACACCTGCAACTTCATTCCAGGTTAGTGGAATGTATATGTCGCCAGCGAAACAACCACAAGGAAGTTTCAAAGGGATGAGTGGAGTTGATGCAGGCTTTCGCCAAGATTTTCTAAAAGGAAAATTAACATTAAGTGTTAATGTGAGTGATATCTTTAATACTAGGAAATTCGTAATTTATAATGTTGGAGAAGGATTTGAACTTGATTCATGGAGAAAACGCGAAACACGAGTGGCAAATTTCACTTTGTCTTACCGATTCGGTTCTACCGATAATAACTTGTTCCAGAAAAAGAAACAAAATCGTCAGCCGGAAATGCAGCCGGATATGAATCCTGACTTCTAAGAAATAAATTTGATAATTCCCGTTGATAAATTAATATGATGTCGAATTTTAAAGTACCTGCTAATCAAAAAAAGTATGCCCGATGGGTATGGCTTATTTTGTTAGGTCCATTTGTGTTTTTGTTTTTATTAGTCAGCTTAATAGCGGCAGGCGTTTTCGGAGGATTGCCAACTTTCGAAGAACTTGAAAATCCCAATAGCTTATTGGCGAGTGAAGTGTATTCATCTGACATGAAAACACTCGGAAAGTACTTCAGAGAGAATCGCGTCAATATTCACTATAAAGATCTTTCTCCCAATATCATTAATGCATTAAAGGCAACAGAAGATGTTCGATTCGAAGAACATAGTGGCGTTGATATTCGTGGATTAATGCGTGTATTGGTAAAGACTGTTGTATTACAACAGGGCGCCGGTGGCGGTAGTACCATTACACAGCAGCTTGCAAAAAATCTCTTTCCTCGTGGTGAAAGTTTATCGAAACCGGGATTGATCATTAGAAAAATTAAAGAGTGGATTATCGCAGTAAAACTTGAGAGAAACTATACAAAGCATGAAATCCTTGCGATGTATTTAAATACTGTAGAATTCGGGAATAATGCTTTCGGTATTCGTTCCGCATGTACTACTTATTTTCAGAAAGATACTAAGGATGTTTCGCTCGAAGAAGCAGCAATGTTAATCGGATTATTACAAGCTCCTTCGCTTTACAATCCTGTTCGTAATCCGCAGAATGCAATCAACAGAAGAAATACTGTTATTGGACAATTAGAGAAATATAATTTTATTAATGAGCAACAAAGTGATTCTTTGCAAAAGCTTCCTATTAAATTAAATTTCCAACCCGATAGTCATACTTCTGGGCTTGCACAGTATTTTAGAGAGGTATTAAAGCAAGATCTTATGAAGTGGTGTAAAGATCACAAGAAAGCCGACGGAACTCCTTATAACCTTTATAAAGACGGATTAAGAATTTATACTACTATCGATACTAGAATGCAAGAGTATGCAGAAGATGCAGTGAATACGCATATGGCTGAATTGCAAAAAACTTTTTATGATCATTGGAAGGGTAGAGTTCCATGGGAAGATCATCCTGAAATTATTGAAGATGCAATGAAACGCAGTGATCGCTATCGCGATATGAAAGCTGCTGGTGTATCAGAGTCAGATATTAAAAAGGCTTTCAATAAGAAAGTTAAAATGACTGTGTTTAGTTGGAAAGGTGAACGCGATACAACGATGACTCCAATGGATTCTATTCGCTATTATAAAATGTTCTTAAGAACAGGGTTTATGGCAATGGAACCACAAACAGGATATGTACGTGCTTGGGTTGGAGGTAACGATTATAAATACTTCCAGTATGATCAAGTGAAAGATGGTAAGCGTCAAGTTGGTTCAACGTTTAAACCATTCTTATATACTCTTGCAATGCAAGAGGGCTATTCTCCTTGCTATGAAGTACCGAATGTTCCTGTTACAATTATTGATAAAGCAGGTGTGGCTTGGACACCTTCGAACTCAGATGGCAAATATGGCGGAATGCTATCTTTAAAAGAAGCATTGGCAAATTCTGTTAACTGTGTTTCAGCATACCTTATGAAACAATTCGGACCTGAAGCAGTGATTCAAGTGGCAAGAAAAATGGGAATTACTTCTCCATTAGATCCATATCCTTCTTTAGCATTAGGTACAGCCGATGTATCCGTTTATGAGATGGTTGGCGCTTATAGTACATTCGCCAATAAAGGTGTTTGGACAGAGCCTAATTATATATTGCGTATAGAAGATAAGAACGGCGTTGTTTTGCAAGACTTCGTTCCTCGGAAAGTTGAAGCAATAAGTGAAGAGACATCTTTTCTAATGTTGAATTTAATGCAAGGTGTAACCATCTTCGGAACAGGTGCACGTTTACGTGGATCTAAATATGGATTTACAAATCCGATTGCAGGTAAAACAGGAACAACACAAAACCAGAGTGATGGTTGGTTCATGGGAATTACTCCTGAATTAGTAGCCGGTTGTTGGGTGGGTTGTGAAGATCGTTCTGTACACTTTAGAACAACGCAATTAGGACAAGGCGCGAATACAGCATTGCCTGTATGGGGCTTATTCATGAAAAAGGTGTTAGCGGATCCTGATTTGAATTATTCGAAAGGCGATTTTGAAAGACCTGAAAAACCTCTTGGCGTTGAACTCGATTGTTCGAAGTATAAAAATCCTTCTGGTACTAATACAGACAACAAGGATTTTGATATCAACTAAAAATAAAAGAATTTCATCATATAAAATAATTATAGTATGAACAAAGTTGTTGAAAATGCAGAAGTAGCAATCGCTGATATCAAAGATGGTGCTGTGATTATGCTCGGCGGATTCGGTTTATGCGGTATCCCTGAGAACTGTATAAATGCATTAGTGAAGCAGGGAACGAAAGAATTAACTTGTATTTCGAATAATGCCGGTGTTGATGATTTCGGAATCGGTCTTATGCTTAAAACACGTCAGGTAAAAAAAATGATTTCATCATACGTAGGTGAGAATGCAGAATTCGAACGTCAATTATTAAGTGGTGAATTAGAAGTTGAATTAATTCCTCAGGGAACACTAGCTACGCGTTGCATGGCTGCAGCATATGGTATGCCAGCAGTATGGGTGAAAGCAGGAGTAGGAACTGAAGTAGCTATTGGGAAAGAAGTACGACAATTCGACGGAGAAGATTTCTTGTTAGAAATGGCATTCAAAGCGCAGTTCTCAATTGTGAAAGCGTGGAAAGGCGATACTCATGGAAATTTAGTCTTCAGAAAAACTACGCGTAACTTCAATATGCCAATGGCAATGGCCGGACAAATTACAATTGCAGAAGTAGAAGAACTTGTACCTGCAGGTAGTTTAGATCCAGATCATATTCATGTTCCCGGAATTTACATTCATCGTATTTTCCAAGGCAAGAATTATGAAAAGAGAATTGAACAGAGAACGACACGTAAGTAATGTGCTAATGTGCTAATGTGCTAATGTGCTAATGTGCTAATGTGCTAATGAAAAAAAGGGTGTTAAAGTTAAATTAAAAATCATTTAAATATGTTTTCATATGAATAACAACAATCCACTATTGCAAAAATCATTTCAGTTTTCTATTGACATTATAGATTATACTGAAAAGCTATCTGAATTAAAAAAATATATTATGGCAAATCAGCTCTTTCGAAGTGGAACTGCAGTTGGAGCCATGGTAAGAGAAGCACAAAGTCCAGAGTCGCTAAATGATTTTATTCATAAACTTAAAGTAGCAGCTAAAGAAGCGGAAGAAAGTAAATACTGGTTGGAATTGGCGGAAAGATCGATACATTATCCTTCACCTTCAAAAGAAAGATTAATAAACCCATTGACTGAAGTACAAAAACTCCTGAGTTCAATTCTTAGAACCGCAAAAAATAAAATTCAAAACAAAAATTAATCTCTAACTTGTAAATCAAATCTTGTGTAAATCGAGATCACAATATTGGCAAATTAGCAGATTAGCAAACTAGCAAATTAAAATATGTTAGATAAGATAGGAATTGCGAAACGCATCGCAAAAGAAGTTAAAGATGGCTACTATGTAAATTTAGGAATAGGTATTCCTACATTGGTAGCAAATTATATTCCTGAAGGAGTTAATGTTACTCTTCAATCAGAAAACGGTATGTTAGGTATGGGTCCTTTCCCTTTTGAAGGAGAAGAAGATCCTGATTTGATTAATGCCGGCAAGCAAACTATTACTGAAGTTGCAGGAACTTCTTATTTCGATTCAGCATTAAGCTTCGGAATGATTCGCGCTGGTAAAGTTGATTTAACTATTCTCGGTGCAATGGAAGTAAGTGAAAATGGAGATATCGCTAACTGGAAAATTCCCGGTAAAATGGTGAAAGGAATGGGTGGTGCGATGGATCTAGTTGCAGCAGCAAAGAATATTATTGTCGCTATGCAACACGTAAATAAAGCAGGTGAGTCGAAGCTATTACCTGAATGTTCATTGCCTCTAACTGGAGTTAAATGTGTTAAAAAAATTGTTACGGAATTGGCAGTGTTGGAGGTTGTTCCTGGAAAAGGATTTATTCTTCTTGAACGAGCACCTGGAGTTACGGTAGAAGAAATTCAAAAAGCAACTGCGGGTAAACTTATCATCGAAGGAGAAATTCCCGAGATGGTGATTGATTAATTTAATTAAGCATAATATGTCTATTGATTTAAGTATTATCATTCCTATTTATAATGAACAGGATAATATACCTGTACTTTATAATCGACTAACGAAGGTGGCTCAAAGTATGTCACTTAGTTATGAGTTGCTTTTTATTAACGATGGTAGTGCGGACGCCTCCTTAGGAATGTTAATAGCTTTATCGCAAACCGATTCTAATGTTCATTACATAAATCTATCAAGAAATTTCGGACACCAAATAGCTGTTACTGCTGGAATAGATAGTTGTAAAGGTGATGCCGTAGTAATTATAGATGCCGATTTGCAAGATCCTCCTGAATTAATAATCGAATTGTATGCGAAAATGAAGGAAGGATTTCAAGTAGTTTATGCGCGTAGGAATTCTCGTTCAGGCGAAAGCTTCATGAAAAAGTTTACAGCTAAAATGTTTTATAGAATTTTAGCAAAAATTACTTCCATTAAAATTCCCGTTGATACAGGTGATTTCCGAATAATGGATCGTAAAATTGTTGAAGTATTAATGAAAATGCCTGAGCAACAAAAATATTTACGAGGTCAAATAGCATGGGTCGGATTTAATCAAACGTATATTATGTATGATCGTGAAGAACGTCATGCAGGGTCTACTGGTTATACATACAAAAAAATGATCCGCTTTGCCCTAGACGGAATTACAGGCTTTTCAAACTTGCCATTGAAATTCGCAACCATTGCCGGTTTTTTTGTTAGTGGTATAACGTTTTTACTTAGCTTATATGCATTGTATGCCCGTTTTGTATCGAAAGACTATGTGCCGGGTTGGACATCCTTGATTTTAGCCGTTTTATTTATCGGTGGTGTTCAATTGATAAGTATAGGTATTATAGGTGAGTACATCAGCAGGGTTAGCTCTAATGTGAGGAATAGGCCATTATATGTTGTAAGTGATACTAGCTGTAGTAAAAATTAAAGCCGCGAATTACAGTATAATTAATTTGAGTTTTAAAAAGTAATCGTAGTCAATTTAAACAGATTAAAGAATGGTTCCAGGGATTAATAATGAAAATGTTAAGTCTAAATTTCTAACTCTGCTATTTATAGGGTTACTAATATTGGCAATCGTTTTTCGTTGGGTTAATCATGGTTGGGAACATATTGTCGATAGTGATGGACGTGGTTATTTCTCTTATTTACCTGCACTGTTTACTTACTTTGACTTAGACTTCCGCTATTTTTTTAGTGGTAAATTAAACGTCCCTGCTGATTACACCTACAATTTTTTGTTTATCATCGATGGACATTATGTTATCAAGTATCCCCCCGGAGTTGCTTTGCTATTATCTCCTTTTTATATTGTTGCAACGGTATTGTCAATTGTTTTTGGATTTGAATTAACAGGTTATAGCTTTTTCTACCAAATATTCGTTTCTATTGCGGCTATTGTTTATTGTGTTTTCGGAGTTAGAAATCTACTCGAAATTTTTAGACGTTATAATATCGGTTCAAATATTTCCCTTTGGATTGTTCTCTCATTAGTATTTGGAACTAATTTGTTGGTCTATGTTATTCATGAGCCGAGTATGTCACATGTTTATTCGTTTGCTGCAGTATCTGGATTTCTACTTTATTTGAAAAGATGGATAGATGGTGAATCAAATAAGAATTTATTAATAGCTGCTTTATTTCTAGGCGTAACAATCTTAATTCGTCCGGTAAATGGAATAGTTGTATTTGCTGTTTTGTTATTATTTAATAGTTCAACCGAATTAGGGGGATTTATAAAGAAGCTACTCGGAAATATTCCTTTGCTATTAAAATGTGCATTTATTGCATCCCTTGTAATTTTTATTCAACCGTTACTTTGGTACTTAGAAAATGGACATTGGTATGTTTGGACTTACCTAGGAGAAAGTTTTAAATGGGATCATCCTGAAATAACCAAAGTGTTATTCAGTTTTAGAAAGGGCTGGTTGTTATATACTCCTTTAATGCTTCTTTTAATTCCTGCTTTTATTTCAATGATCGTTCGTAAGGAAGTTGTTAAAATAATTGGTTTTATTGTTTTTTGGACCTCTGCGATTTATATGATTTCTTCATGGTGGTGCTGGTACTATGGAGGTAGTTTTGGTCAACGTGCATTTATCGAGTTTTACCCTATAGCTGCTTTATCGTTTATTCCATTGCTGCATTTTATCAAAGATAAAACTGTTTTTTTGAAAGTATTTCTTATCGTATGTGTACTCTTGAATATTATTCAATCATACCAATATCGCAATAATATTCTTCATTATGATTCAATGGATAAGAAGAAGTATTTCGAGGTTTTCCTTCGTACAGGAAAAGAATATGAATGGAAAGTGTTTTATAATGAAAACGAACAAATGCCGGATGACATTAAAGATCGTCCTGTAATTGTAAAATCATTTGCTGATTTTGAGTCTTGTAATAACGGAATCCCCGATTGGAATCCTTGCCATAGTGATTATTCTGATGTTGCAGTCTCGGGAAACCACGTAGCACTTTTTGGTGCCGAGTATCCTTATTCTCCCGCATTCAATAAACCATTAAATGGCGAATTAAAAGAGCCCTCAATTTTTGTACGAGGGTTTATAAATGTAAAGCAACCCAAAAATGAATCTCGACTGATTATTTCCATTAAAGATGCTGATGGCAATGAAATCTATAAGGAAGATCTTGGTTTGAAAGATCTGATCTCAAAAGGAGAATCAAATTATGATGGTTTTTCTAAATTTGAATTTAGATCTGATATAAAAAGAGAAGCAATAAACCCTACTGTCAATATCTATTTAATGGCTCCCTCAGAACAAATTAAATTAGATGACTTGTATTTCTGCATATTTAAAAAGTAACATAGATTAACTTATATTTGCATTATGAAAACGAATACACTTATAATTATTGCATTAATTGCATTCTTATTCACTTCATGTGGAAGCTCTAATAAGGACTATGTGGCCTTATATAGAAGCGATATGGATACCCAAGTTGCTTGGACCGATAATCCAATCCCCGGCTTAATAAAAAGCCCATCTGCAAAGTCCGGCATTTATATATGTCGAATGGATTCAGTTCACCCTTATGGGCCGACATTTAATATGGTGGTAAAAAATATTACAGACAAAAAGTTTTCACATGTGAAAATTAGTGGCTGGATGAAGGCGGAAAGTCAAAATGCTGAACCTAACCTTGTTTTGGATATTCACGATGCAAATAACCAAAGTATTGAGTGGCTTGCAAAGAAATTTTCAGGTCCAGTATTAAATACAAAAGATTGGGAGTATTATGAATATGATGTGGATTTAACTGAAAAGAATAGATTAAACCCCACAAATATTTTCCGTATCTATGTTAGTAACGGAACAGCTAGTGCTGCTTTCTGTGACGATCTTGAAATAGCATTCTATTAAAATTGCTACGCAATAAAAATTTATTATTCATTCCTGCAATATTGGCAGGATTGATTTGGTTAACCTTAAGTTTCATTTATAGGCTGGATCGTCTTTATGGCGACTCAGCCTATTATTTGTTTAATGTAATTAATGAGTTAAAGTTTTCTATTGCCCATAATAGACCTTCGGGATATCTTGTTGAGTTTATCCCTTTATTTTTGGTAAAGCATGGTTCTGATATGAAAACAATCATTGAATGGTTTTCGTATAATGAATCTTTGGTTTTGGTTGGATTTGCTGTATTAGCATATGGAATCTTAAAGGATATCAAAATCTCAATTGCAATACTTTTGCCCTTTTTTCTTGGAGACCGATATAATTACTTTAATCCTGTATCTGAGTTGCTATTAGCAAGTCCCGTTTTAATTTTATGGATAGGGATACTTGATAAATTCGGCACAAAAAATCTAGTCAATTTAATTTTTATACCTTTTGTTGTTTTTATTATTTATTCTCACCCTCTGTTTAATATTCTATTCCCGGTTTCTTATGGGTTATTAGTTATTCAAAAGCGCATTTCCATAAAATGGATTATCTCACATATTAGTATTTTTATTCTTACTGCTGTTTACCATTTCACAAAAATGGCGGGCTACGACAAGCAGCAAATGGATATAGCTAATACAAGAGGACTTTTTGATACAGTTCAATATTATATCTCTCAGCATGAGCTAGGTAGTTATCTTCTTTACTGTATTCCTCTCTTTATAATAATTATATCAGCAGTTTATACTTTTTTCATTTCGGGGAGAAGGGTATTAGCAGTTTATTGCATTTTATTTGGTTTTGGATATTTTGGCATGGTAATGTATAAATTTCAGAATCTTTTCCCTGATACTCTAGAGCCATTTGAAAGATATCTTTTCCCTCTTTCAATTTTTGGAGGCATAATTTATTTCCTTGCAGGAGATTTGAAAAAAATCAATTGGGCTATCATTCTTACAATAATTTTTGTTGTTCAAACTGTTCAAATTGTTAGTTACGGAAAGAAAGTCCAGTTACGCAATAGGCAGTTAATAAATGTTATCGAGTATGCACAAAACAATCATTTGTGTAAAGTGGTCGTAGATTATTTCAATTTCAATCCTGAGAGACTAGGTCATGACTGGATTATGACAACAGAATCAATATTGCTCTCTAGAATTGTCGGGAATAATACTACTGTTCAAGTTTCTATTTTGCAATCATTCGATAAAGAATTGTTTAATCGATTCGAAGTAAACCAGTACGTCCATTTCCCTTGGTATTCGATTAATCAAAACGAGTTGAATCCAGATTATTTTCATTTTTATGAGCAAGGGCTTACTTTACTAAACACTACATCAAATATTGATTCCATGATGTGTGATTCTATAGGACAAAAAATCTATATCAGCATAAATGATAGGATTGATTTAGCTGGTAAAAGCAACAAAATATTTATTGACATAAATAATAGTTCAGAATTTTCAATTCCTTCAGCTGTTATTGATGATAAAGGATACTTGTTAAACTATAAATGGATTAATGATAATCATGAGTTTGTTGAAGAAGGTTCTGTAAAACTGCTTGCAGATTTAAAGCCTGGTCATTTGAAACAACTCATAAACATAAAAAGCCCTGATAAAAAAGGAAGGTATAAGTTAGTTTTTGACCTACATGACTCACAAAAAAGCTATAATTTAAATAGCAGCCCCGATTCATTTACTATCAACTAAGGGACTTTCTGTATAATTGAGATCTAAGTAATATCTTTGTCGACTCATTATGAATATCGATCAATTCTTTTCCCTCTTCCTGAAAGAACTGGAAACACAGCCAACTTTATGGCATTATTATAAGTTTCATACCGATCCGGGTAGCCTCGAATTCCGTAAGGCTTACTTCTGTCAACGCTTGCAGTATATTGCCGATAATATCACTAAAAAGGATAGTATCACTTGGGATATCGGCTGCGGATATGGCACTACGGCTTTGTTTCTTGCGCTGAATGGCTATAAAGTGCATGGAACGACCCTTGAGTTCTATTTCAAGGAAATTCCGGCACGTATCGCTTATTGGAGTCAGTTTGGTGATGTAAGCGGATTTACTTTCGGCTATGAAGATTTATTCGACGAAAGTGAAGGGAAAGGTGAATTCGATTATATCATTGTTCAAGATACTCTTCATCATCTCGAACCGCTCGATCAAGCACTTCAAATTATTCGTCACCATTTAAAACCTGATGGACAAATGGTGTCGATTGAGGAGAATGGTAGCAATATTATACAATCGCTTAAGCTCTATAAACAACGAGGGAATAATCGCATCATCGAGTTTTATGATGAACGCTTGAAGAAGACAATTTTATTGGGGAATGAGAATATTCGCTCGCTAGCGAAGTGGAGGGATGCCCTGAAGAAAAACGGACTAGGACTTAATGAAAAGTCGGTTAATTATGTGCGCGCTTATCCTCCTTTTCTGTTTAATAAATACGGATATCAAGAAGCGATCCGCAAAGAACAAGCATTGTGGAAATCAAATAGCATCGCTAAAGAATATTTCTTCTTCGGTGTTAACTTTACAGCATCGAAATCATAATTTTTTGTACCGATAACTTAAGCTAATGTCACAAGTACTTTCAGTTGTAATCCCTGCATATAACGAGGCAAGAACCATTCATTTTATTCTCGACAAGGTTAGAGCAGTTAAATTAATCGGCGATCTTAATATGGAGGTCATTATGGTTAACGACTGTTCTACAGATAAAACTGTAGAGGCAATTGAAAGTTATGCATCTGCTCATCCCGAATTCCCGATACGTTTGTTTAGCCAACCTGTTAATATGGGTAAAGGAGCTGCAATTCATAAAGGAATTAGCCTTGCAACGGGCGATTACGTGATTATTCAAGATGCCGATCTCGAATACGATCCAGCAGAGTATAATAGCTTGCTTAAACCAATTTTAGACGGCTTCGCGGATGTTGTATATGGTTCTCGTTTCATAGGAGGAAAACCTCATAGAATTTTATTCTTCTGGCATACATTGGGCAATAAAATGCTCACGTTTGCTTCTAATATGTTCACTAACTTAAACCTTACTGATATGGAAACATGTTATAAGGTTTTCCGTCGTGAAATTATCCAGTCGTTGAAATTGAAGGAAAATCGCTTCGGCTTCGAACCAGAAGTTACTGCCCGCATTTCAAAAATTCCGAATATTCGTATTTATGAAGTAGGTATTTCATATTATGGCCGAACGTATGAAGAAGGGAAGAAAATTAACTGGAAAGACGGATTCAGAGCTATTTATTGTATTCTCAGGTATAACCTTTTCTCATAAGAAATGCTGCATTTTCATTACAGTGAAGATGATCCCGAAGGACTAGAAACGTTAGAGGCGATTAAAGATGCAGATGCATTTAATGCATGGATGTTTAGTCGTGTAAAACCTTATTTGTCGTCACCGGTATTAGAAATCGGTAGCGGAATAGGTAACCTCTCGCGTTGCTGCCTCGAAGATGATTTTCAAACTACTTTAAGCGATATCCGTCCCGCCTATTGCCGCCAACTTCATGCCCATTTCGATGGTCACCCTCATTTGAGTGCCGTTTGGTCGTTCGATTTGGTTGACCCCAACTTCGATGCGAATATGGCTATTTGCTTCGGGACCTTCAATTCGGTATTCGCGCTTAATGTGGTAGAACATATAGAGGATGACCTCCAAGCCCTCAAAAACATGCATAAACTCCTTGCTAAAGGCGGGAAAGTGGTCATTTTGGTACCGGCAGGGCAATGGCTCTATAATAAACTCGATAAGAATCTCCAGCATTATAAGAGGTATTCCAAACGTTCCCTTGAAGGATTGTTGATGGATGCAGGGTTTGAAATTGAAACGACTAGCTATTTTAATGCTTTGGGAATACCGGCTTGGATGTACGGCGGACTTACTTCAAAACTCGGAGTTATTAGCCATGGGCAGATGAGTTTCTACAATAAATTGGTCCCTTTGGCGAAGCTGTTTGATGCCATTTTGATGAAAAAAGCCGGATTATCGGTTATTTCGGTGGGCGTAAAAAAATAAATTTGAAAATAATTTTACCCTGATTTTGTCCTAAATCGGTGGGAATTATCCTCCACACTAATATACGTTCGTGCCCATTCAAAGCAAAAATCCTATGGCTTTAAATAACCTCGAATTACCTCGTAAAAGTGAATAACTTTTTTGCACATTTTTCCCCCTGTGGGACAATTCCCAAAAATGGAAATGAACATTTGGCTGTGCATAGCCTTTTTAATCAGCTACTTATCAATCAATTAAAATATGTTAATATGTTTTGCTTTTGTCATTATTCTTTCTAATTTTGCATCCCCAAAGTAAAAATCATTTAATAAAACTAACATCGTGGATACGTTAAGTTATAAAACGATATCGGTAAATGCTAAAACCGCTACGAAAGAGTGGGTAGTTATTGATGCTAAAGACCAAGTATTAGGTCGTTTCGCTTCTCAAGCTGCTATGATTCTTCGCGGAAAGCATAAAGCTAATTACACGCCGCACGCCGATTGCGGTGACAATGTGATCATCATTAACGCAGATAAGATTCGTCTTACCGGCCGTAAGTGGACCATGAAAGAGTATGTATCTCATACCGGATATCCGGGAGGTCAACGTCATGTGACACCTGCGAAACTGATCGTAAAAAAACCTACAGCTGTGCTTGAGAAAGCAATCTACGGTATGATTCCTAAGAATCGCCTTGGAAACGCAGTAAAAGGAAATCTTTACCTGTACGCAGGAGAAGAGCATCCTCATAACGCACAGCAACCTAAAGTTGTAACCCTTAAGTACTGATCAATCAATCTACATGGAAATCACCCATACCATTGGTCGCCGTAAAACAGCAGTAGCCCGCGTATATCTATCTCCGGGTAATGGCACCATCACGGTAAACAACCGCGAATACACAGAGTATTTCCCAACTATGCCTTTACAAAAGCTGGTTCAACAAGCGTTCGAAGTATCGAATCTTAAAGACCAGTATGATGTTAAAATCAACGTAAATGGCGGTGGGTACAACGGACAAGCAGAAGCTATCCGTATGGCAATAGCCCGTGCTCTATGCAAAATCAATGCGGACTACCGTCCTGCATTAAAATCAAATGGACTACTTACCCGCGACCCTCGTATGGTTGAGCGTAAGAAATACGGACAACGTAAAGCACGTCGCCGCTTCCAGTTCAGTAAACGTTAATTCTTCACCCCTCACAGCAATAAGCGTAATGATCAACGTAACGCAAGAAGAACTTCTCAATGCCGGTGTCCATTTTGGTCACCTGAAGCGCAAATGGAACCCAAAAATGGGAGCCTACATCTTCATGGAGCGCAATGGCATCCACATTATAGATTTGAACAAAACGCATGCAAAGCTGGAAGAAGCAGCTGCAGCGGTAAAACAAATCGCAAAATCAGGCAAGAAAATCTTGTTTGTAGCAACAAAAAAGCAAGCAAAAGAAATCGTTGCCTCTGCATCAAAATCAGTGAATATGCCATACATCACCGAGCGCTGGCCAGGTGGTATGCTTACCAACTTCGCTACGCAGCGTAAGTCGGTTAAGAAGATGGCTAATCTTGATAAAATGATGAGTGATGGAACTTTGGCTGTCGTTTCTAAAAAAGAGCGTCTCCAAATTTCTCGTCAAAAGGCAAAGATGGAAAAATTGATCGGGTCAATCGCTGACTTGAATCGCCTTCCTGCTGCTTTGTTCATCGTAGATACAGTGAAAGAACATATCGCTGTTGATGAAGCAATCAAATTAGGAATCCCTACTATCGCAATCTGCGATACAAATAGCGATCCTTCTTTAATCGATTTCCCAATCCCTGCTAACGACGATGCTTCTAAATCAATCGAATTAATCATGAATTGCATGGTTCGTTCTATCGAGGAAGGTTTAGCTGAGCGTAAAGTAGATAAAGAACAAGAACGTGAGCGTGATGCTGCTAATGAAGAAGAAGCAGAAGATCGTAAAGTTCTTAGCGGAAGCGATGACGAAGAAGGTTCTACTGAAGGTGCTAAAAAACCTGCAGGTGGAAATCGCTCTCGCAAAGGTGGCCCTCGTAAATAATTACGATTCCCTTTCCGGAAAATAAAATTAAGCGGGGTGATTTATCATCCCGCTATCTTTAATTAGTAACCACATTAAAAACATATCATGTCAACCGCAACTATCACCGCTGCTGATGTAAATAAATTGCGCCAAATGACCGGTGCAGGAATGATGGATTGTAAGAAAGCCTTAGCAGAAGCTGAAGGTGATTTCGAAAAAGCAATCGATTATCTCCGTAAAAAAGGTCAGAAAGTTGCTGCTAACCGTGCAGATCGTGAAGCAAAAGAAGGCTATATATTAGCTCAAACTAATGCTGAAGGTACTAAAGGTTATTTAGTAGCTATTAGCTGCGAAACAGACTTCGTAGCTAAAAACCAAGATTTCGTAAACTTCGCTCAAGGTATTCTTGATGTTGCTATGGCTAACAGTCCTGCTGATGCCGAAGCATTGAAAGCATTGCCTTTCGATGGAGCTACCGTGAACGATAAAATTTTCGACATGGTTGGTAAAATCGGAGAGAAAATCGAATTATCTCGTTACGAAATGGTTTCTGCTCCTAAAGTGATTGCTTACAATCACCCAGGAAATCGTTTGGCTTCTATGGTGGGTCTTTCTAGCGCTTCTGCACCTGAAAATGCAGGTAAAGATGTTGCTATGCAAATCGCTGCCATGAATCCTGTAGCTATCGACAAAGATGATGTTGATTCAGCTACTATCGAGCGTGAGTTAGAAATCGCTAAAGAGGTTATCCGCCAAGAAGGAAAACCTGAAGAAATGGTTGAGAAAATTGCTGCAGGTAAATTGAATAAATTCTACCAAGAAAGCACTTTGTTAAACCAAAACTTCGTGAAGGAAGACAAGAAAACGGTTCGTCAATACTTAGACAGCGTTGAAAAAGGTCTTACTGTTAGCGTATTCAAAAGAGTTCAAATCGGATAATAACCGATTCGCTATAAAAGATAAAAAGCCGCTTCGCAAGAGCGGCTTTTGTCGTTTATACCTAGAACTAAATATTGACTGAATGACTGAATGAACAAATGACTGAATGATTGAATTGTTGAATGATTGAATGTTGTATCTCCCAGTTATTATTTACTATTCAATAGCATTACTGATTCTTATAAAATCAGCGTCATCAGCGGTACTAACGTTTTTTCCTTCGTCGAAATATCAGCATAAACCCATCCAAACGCGTCAGCTTATCCTCTTAAAACCATTTCAAATCCTTTCATCTGTATTCCCCCCAATTCATCCTTTATTTAGAATCCCATGGGCGACTAAATTGCGTAGCAATCTTCGCGTATAAAAATTATTGGCTTCGCCGCCTCCGCGACCTCTGTGCCAAGCAAAGCGCCTTGGCGGTCTCCGCGTTTAAACAAAAAGCAAAGCGCCTAACAAAATTCAAAATCCAAAATTTATTTTATATTCGTATCTATGTCCATAGAAAATTCAATCACAGCATTAAATAATTTACCCGTTCATCAAATCATCGAAGAATTCGGATCTCCAATTTACCTTTATAACGGAGAAAAAATTGAACAACAATATCAACGTCTCACAAAAGCATTTTCTAACGTTGATGTTAAAATTAAATATGCTTTAAAGGCTTCTAATAATCTTTCCATCTTAAAACTATTATTGAAACAAGGGGCAGGCCTCGATGCAGTTTCTTTTGAAGAGGTGCAACTGGGAATGATGGCAGGATTTCATCCTTCTTCAATTTTGTTTACTCCTAATAGCGTTGCCTTCGATGAAATTGTTAAAGCTGTTGATGCAGGAGTGCAAATCAATATCGATAATATTTCTTTGTTAGAACAATTCGGACATAAGTACGGAAATTCTGTGCCTTGCTGCATTCGTATTAATCCGCATATTGTTGCCGGTGGTACTTCACATATCCAAACTGGACATATCGATTCTAAATTCGGCATCTCTATTCATCAGCTCCGTCATGTGATTCGTATCGTTGAGAAGGAGAAAATGAATGTTAACGGATTGCATATGCATACCGGTAGTGATATTCTCGATGCATCTGTTTTTATTCGCGCTGCCGAATTATTATTCGATGCCGCAGTGCAATTTAAAGATTTGCAATTCCTCGATTTTGGCAGCGGATTCAAAGTGGCGTATAAAGTGGATGATGTAACTACCGATATCGAAGATCTCGCTACTGCGATCACCGAACGCTTTCAGGCTTTTTGTTCTGAATACGGACGTAATCTTCAATTGTGGTTCGAACCGGGCAAATTCTTGGTAAGTGAATCGGGCTACCTTCTGGTAAAGGTGAATGTGGTAAAACAAACAACGGCTACTGTTTTTGCCGGCGTTAATTCCGGGCAAAATCACTTGATTCGCCCTATGTTTTACGATGCATACCATCATATCATTAATATCAGTAATCCTACAGGTACTCCGCGATTATACTCAGTGGTAGGGAATATTTGCGAAACTGATACTTTCGCCCTCGATCGTAAAATCAATGAGGTGAGAGAAGGCGATTATTTGGCAATCCTGAATGCTGGAGCCTACGGATATACCATGAGTAATAATTATAATTCTCGTCCTCGACCCGCCGAAGTGCTCTGGTATAAAGGCCAATCACACCTAATTCGTCGCCGCGAAACCCTCGATGATATAATTCGCAACATGATTCCTGCTGCAATCTGATCAGAATTGATAATTTTGCATCCTAATATGAAATATAAACGCATCCTACTAAAGCTAAGCGGTGAAGCCCTCATGGGGGAGAAACAGTTTGGCATCGACAATAAACGTATTTCCCAATATGCCGACGATATTAAAACTATTGTCGATATGGGCGCCGAAGTAGCCATCGTAATCGGTGGAGGCAACATCTTCCGTGGCCTTCAGGCAGCTGAAGGAGGCATGGATCGTGTGCAAGGTGACTATATGGGAATGCTTGCCACTGTGATCAATTCTATGGCCCTACAAAGCGCTTTGGAGACAAAAGGTGTTAGTACTCGACTTCAGTCTGCTATTAAGATGGAGGCCATCTGTGAGCCTTTTATCCGCCGCCGCGCTGTTCGCCATCTTGAGAAAGGTCGCGTAGTGATTTTTGGTGCAGGAACAGGTAATCCTTATTTCACTACAGATACAGCTGCTTCGCTACGTGCTATCGAAATTGAAGCCAATGTGATCTTGAAAGGTACTCGCGTTGATGGAATCTATACCGCAGATCCTGAGAAAGATAAAACAGCAACTCGTTATAATAAGGTAAGCTTTACTGAAGTGTATGAAAAGAATCTTCAAGTAATGGACATGACAGCGTTCACGCTTTGTCAAGAAAATAAATTACCAATTATTGTGTTTGATATGAATAAGCCGGGCAACCTGAAATCGTTGATGGAAGGTGCTGAGGTTGGAACATTAGTCGAAGTATAATAAAAATCAATCTGTAAGTTTTGAATTTGCAATCCGCACTTCTTAGCTTCGCATATTAATAGCCGAAAGAATAACCCTATGGAAGAGGTAAAAAAAATAATGGATCTTTTAGAAGATCAAATGTCGAAAGCCATCACTCACTTGGAGGCTGAATTAGTTAAAGTAAGAGCAGGGAAAGCAAATCCTTCTATGCTCGATGGCTTATATGTTGATTATTATGGTGCACAAACACCTTTAAATCAAGTTGCCAGCGTAAATACTCCCGATGCTCGTACTTTGGTGGTTCAACCATGGGAAAAAGCAATGATCAAGCCTATCGAGAAGTCAATTATTGATGGAAACCTAGGCTTTGCTCCTCAAAATGATGGTGTAATGATTCGTATCAGTATCCCGCCATTAAGCGAAGATCGTCGTAAGGATCTTGTGAAGAAAGCAAAAGCTGAAGGTGAGCACGCGAAAGTAGGTATCCGTACTTTCCGCCGCGATGCTAACGAAAACGTGAAAAAGGCTCAAAAAGCCGGACTTCCTGAAGATTTAGCTAAAGATGCGGAAGATAAAATCCAAAAATTGGTGGATTCTTACATCGTTAAGGTCGATAAACACCTAGAAGCGAAAGAAAAAGAGATCATGACAGTATAATTAGCTGTTAATCATATTATTAAAGGCCATTCGAAAGATGGCCTTTTTTCATTTTCGGTTGTTTAAATGTCCTGAAAAGCTCCAAAATAGTGGCGTAATTCTATTATTTTCGATCAAATTTGAAACAAAATATCACGATTTCACATAAAAGGGGGAAGCAAAAACCATCAAAATCTATCCCCCATGAAATCAGTTTTCAGGATTTTAGCTGTAATACTGCTTCTTGCAGTATCAAATGTTGTAAATGCTCAGGACGAATGTTCGAGTGCAACAACTCTTACTCCGGGCTCAACGTGCACTTACAGTACGTTTAACCTTGCAGGTTCTCTAACTAAATCAGCCAATACTGCAACAAGTTGCACTAGCGGTTCAATAGTTGATGATGCTTGGGCAAAATTTACAGCAACAGGTACTAGTTCAACTGTTAACTATTTAAATACAGATCGCGATGCGGGTATTTGGATTTATAGTGGAGCTTCTTGTGCCGCTCTAACGCAGTTGACTTGCGTAAACAGTGTTGCCGGAATAGGTACTGAAACGGTAACTTTTGCTACAACAGTAGGTTCAACTTATTATATACGAATTGGTCGTATGTCTGGAAATGGATCTGCAAGTATGAGTGGGTCAATTTGCGTAATCTCCGTTACTCCGCCACCGGCACCTTCAAATGATGATCCTTGCCAAGCCACTCTTTTGACAGTAGGTTCTTCTTGTTCTTATGTTTATGGAACAAATGTTAGCGCTACAAATACTTCAGGAGTAACAGCTCCGGGATGTGGAGGATATAGTGGAGGAGATGTTTGGTTTAAAGCGGTAGTACCTTCTTCAGGTGCAATTGTTTTTACAACTGATACTGGTTCCGTTATTGATGGTTCTATGGCTGCTTATTCAGGTGCATGTGGGTCGTTAACACTTCTTACATGTTCAAGTGATGGTTTTGGCGCGAATGCCTTAATGCCGAAAATAACTTTAACTTGTTTAACCCCAGGTGATACTATTCGTATTCGTGTATGGGAAAATGGGAATAATGTATTTGGAACTTTTAGAATTTGTTCAACAGATCCAGGTGGATCTTATTCAATTCCCGCAAACGATAACCCATGCGGAGCTACAGCATTAACAGTTGGAAGTTCTGTATCCTACACAACATATTCAAATACTTGTGCAACCGCAACTACGAGCGTAGCTGATCCAGGTTGTGCTAGTTATAACGGAGCTGATGTTTGGTTTTCAGCGGTAATTCCAGCATCTGGAAATTTAATAATTACTACCGATAACCAAGTAATTACGGATGGAGGAATGGCTGTTTATACAGGAAGTTCTTGCTCTTCATTAACACAATATGCATGTAGTGACGACGGATACGGAGTTACACTTTTAATGCCTCAAATTACTGTTTCTTGTCAAACACCGGGTACCACAGTTTGGATTCGCTTTTGGGAATACAGTAATGATTTAACAGGAACATTTAATATTTCTGCATATGATCCAGGTGGATCTTCATCACCCCCTTCAAATGATGACCCTTGTAATGCAATAACATTAACTCCAACAGCAAGTTGTAGTTACACGAATTATACAAATATGTGTGCTACGAACACTTCAGGAGTAACCGCTCCAGGTTGTGGAGGTTATAGTGGTAGTGATGTTTGGTTTAAGGTTACTACTCCTGCTTCAGGATCCTTTACTGTTAATACTCAAGCAAACATAATGTCAGATGGTGGAATGGCAATTTATTCTGGTACTTGTTCTGCATTAACTCTAGTTTCTTGTAATGATAATGGAAGTACTAATATGCCTACATTGTCAGTAACAGGCGCAACACCTGGAACAATTTATTTTGTTCGTATGTGGGAAAATGGAAACGATAATAATGGTTTATTTGGTATTTGTGTAACAGATCCTTGTCCGGGTGGTGCTCCGGCTAATGATGCTTGTGCAGATGCTATTCCTCTTACATTGGCAGTTCCTGCTACAGGTAACAATAGTTGCGCAACAGCAACAAGTGAACCAGCTGCACCATCATGTTGGACAAACGGAGCAAATCAATTAAATACAGTATGGTATTCAGTAGAAGCTCCTGCATCTGGTAAATTAAAGGTTCGAACTGGATTAGGGACATTAACAAATACACAGATTCAATTATTTTCTGGTTCATGCGGATCGTTAACTTCTCGAGGTTGTTCTAATGATACTACTTTATGTACAAATACACAATTGTGGTCTGAACTTTCCTTTACAGGTTTAACAGCAGGTGCCACTTATTATATTCGAGTAGATGGTTTCAACGGTATGATGGGTGATTTTACAATCACAGCTATAGATGGAAATAACGCTTGGCCTTCAACACCGGGACAAGATTGCAGTGCATCTTTCCCAGTTTGTAGTTCATCTATTTCTGTAGGAGATCCTGGTTTTATCGGAAGTGGAAATACTTGTGATTATCCAGGTAATTCAGGAGGATGCTCTACAGGATCTTGTATCGTTGTTGGTGAAAGAAACTCAGTATGGTATAACTTTGCTGCAGCTTCTGCAGGTACACTTAATTTTACAATTACACCAAATGTGCCTGTTGATTATGACTGGGCTTTATATGATGTCACAGGAATTTCAAATCCATGTGCCTCAATAGGAACAAATGCACTAACGCCAATTCGTTGTAGTTACTGGGGTGGAACAAGTGCAACAGGTATGGGTGGCACAGGAACTGAAAATTGTGATGGTACTTCTGGAACTTTAGATGGATGGGCTACTGGATTAGCTATGACAGCCGGAAAACAATATTTATTATTTATTAGTAATTATAGCACAACAACATTTGTTGGATATAATATCAATTTTGGAGCATCTCCCCTTAACTATAATGCAAGTAATACATTAGTTTGGACAGGTGCCTCTAATACTTCATGGAACAATACTGTTAACTGGGGTGGGTGTAATATTCCTGATTGCAGTAAAGATGTATTGATTTATGGTGGATCTGCTGCTCAACCGGTAATTCCGGCAAATGCAACAGTATACTGTAAAAACATGACTATTCAAGGTGGAGCCTCACTTACGTTAGGATCAAATTCTACGTTGGTATTGTGTGGAAGCTTTACAAACTATGGCGTACTTACTGCTGCAGCAAACTCAACAATACTTTTTCAAGGAGATACTATTCAAGTTATCGAAGGAAGCCTAATTGGTACAAATCAATTTGGCAATTTATCCGTAATAAAATCTACAGGAAGTGTAACGTTAAATGAAGATATTGATATTGCAGGAAACTTTACTGTTAACTCAACTTCTACTACGGTAAACTTAAACGGAAAACATATAAATCTAGCAGGGAACTTCACAAACACATCGAATTCTGTTTCTGTTCCCGATTATACAAAATTAGAATTCGTTGGTTCTGCAAACCAAACTTACTACCAAGGAACTTCTACGCTCAATTTAAAAGAAGTTGAAATAGATAAGTCAGCTGGTACTGTTACTTTGTCTACCGACATGCAAATTTCTGATAATGGTACATTAGAGTTGACTTCTGGAGTATTCAATACTGGTGCAAATACATTACGTGTTCTTAATGAAAGCGTAAGTGCCGTAACAGGTGGGAATACTGCAAGTTATGTTCAAGGAAATTTATATCGTGATATCTTAGCTACGAATGGTTCTTATTCTTTCCCTGTTGGTAATGCGACTAAAGGGTATGAACTTGGTACTATCATCTATACAAATACAAGTGATGTTACCGGATTAACTGTGCGCTTCGATGATTGGACTACTGTCCCTAACGGTCCTGTTTCGCTCGACTGTGGATCAGCTAACTATAGCTTATTGCCTATGTTGAATTCAGGTTATTGGACATTCACTTCTGCCCCTTCATCCCCAACAGGAAATTATAATATTACTTTGGCAAGCCGTGGACATACCAATGCTTCACCAACTGCAGGAACAACAGTTATTAAATCAACTGATAACGGAGCAACATGGTTCTTAGATGGAATTTGTGTATTGTCAAGTAATGCGTCTTTAGCAGCTCGTACTGATCTATCAGGTTTCGGAACTTTCGCTATCGGCCAAACAAGTTCACCTCTTCCTATTGAATTACTTTCATTCACTGGAACAGAAAAAAATGATCATAATTTGTTAGAGTGGGTAACACTTACTGAAACAAATAACGAATATTTCACTCTTGAAAGATCTTCAAATGGTGTTGAGTTTATCCCGGTTGGAAGAGTTCAAGGTGCAGGTACCAGCCGCGTTCAATTATCGTATTCTTTCAAAGATATGACGCCTCCAAAAGGAGTAAGCTACTATCGCTTACGTCAAACCGACTTCGATGGAACAACTACTACCAGCAAAATCATTGCACTTCGTCGCCATACTTCAGCTAACTTCCAAATTAGCGTAGCTCCTAACCCTTCAAAAGGTTTATTCAATCTTGATATCATGACTGCAACCACAGGCGTCCTTAATATTGTTGTTAATGATGCTACAGGGAAACAAGTGATGGACGAAAAAATTGATGTATCAGGCGATCGTTTAAAACATGCAATTGACCTAACAGGATTTATTCCGGGATTATATGATCTTCAATTGGAAGATCCTTCAACCGGTGAAAGAATTAATTTGCGATTGTTACGTCAGTAATTCTCGATACTATAAAACAAAAAAAAGGCTACTAATTTTAGTAGCCTTTTTTTGTTTTCTGTTGGAATTACATAGCAAATCGCTTCGCTGCTTCTTCCCAGTTTACTACGTTCCACCATGCCGTGCAATAATCTGGGCGACGGTTTTGATAGTGTAGGTAATAGGCATGTTCCCAAACATCTAATCCGATAATTGGAAATCCTTTTACTTCTGCAATATCCATTAACGGATTATCTTGATTTGGTGTGCTGCAGATTTCTAATTTTCCGCTTGCGTTTTTAATTAACCAAGCCCAACCTGATCCGAATCTAGTTGCTGCTGCTTGATTGAATTTAGTTTTGAATTCTTCAAAATTTCCGAAAGCTTCATCAATTGCAGCTGCTAATGGTCCTGTCGGTAATCCACCACCGTTAGGACTTAATAATGTCCAGAATAATGAGTGGTTGTAATGCCCGCCACCGTTATTTCTTACCGGCATAGGATATTTGCTGATGTTTTTGCAAATGTCTTCAATGCTTAATTTTTCAGCGTCAGTTCCCGCAATTGCATTGTTTAAATTTGTTACATACGCTTGGTGATGTTTACCATGGTGGATTTCCATAGTTTTTGCGTCGATATGTGGCTCTAATGCATCAAAAGCATAAGTGAGCGCAGGTAGTGTAAATGACATAGAATTTAGTTTTTAATGATTTTTAAGGTAACAGACGAGTCTGTTATTTGTTATGCGAAGTTAATACTGTTTTGAATAGTTGCTCGTATTCATTGGTAATCTTCTGCCAGTTGTACTCATTTTCAATCTTTAAAAAGTTGGCATTGATGAAGTTTTGGCGCGATGTCAGAAGTTTTTCAGGTTCTCTCAACAGTTTAGCCGCTTCTTCTGGATTGCCAAAGTAATAGGCATTACTTCCTAATACATCGCGGTTAAAGAGGTTGTCATGGGCCAAAATAAAGGCTCCTGACGACATCGCTTCTAATAATGAAGGGTTAGTGCCACCAACTGAATGCCCATGGAAATAAAACCTCGAATACCATCTTAAATTGTTTAGATGATCAAGGTTATATATCCCACCCATAAATCGAATATGCGAATACGATTTATATTTTTCTTTTAGGTAATTCCCGTATTCCGTTTGATGGTTCCCGATTACTAAGGTAGTTGTGGAGGATTTTGAAAGTATTACACCATCCAACGCAGTTTCTACATTATTTTCTTTTTCCAGTCGTGCAATAATAATGTCGTAAGCCCCGGTTTCAACATTGTACTCTTTCAAAACTTTTTCTTGAGGATCAGTGAAGAGCGTTGCTCCGTATGCTATAAAAGTGGAATCGGTATTGTAAGTGCGTTGTAAATAATTCCTAATCTCTCGATTATCGCTTACTAGATAATCAGAATATTTGGCTCCTAGTTTTTCAAACCATAATGCCAACTTCTTTACAACTGCATTCCATTTATCTCGCTTCCATTCTAATCCGTCCATATTGGTTACCAATATGCTTTTCTTTTTATTCAGAAACGGAAAGAATACCGAAGCTGTAGTATATCCTAATACTAAGAGAATATCGCAGTTTTCATTTATCGCATGTTTCATGCAATGTAAATCGTAAATGAAATTCCCCGCTGTACCTATTTTCTTTTCCGGATTCCATTGCTTCACAATTCTAACTCCTTTGTAATTGTCGGAATTGTAATCGTGGTAATCAGGATTATAAACGGTAACATCATGCCCCGCTTCTACTAATAGTACCGCAAGGTTTTCGGCACATTGCTCAAAGCCTCCGTAATTATTAGGAATCCCTCTCGATCCGGTAATTGCAATTTTCATTCGTCAGTAGAAATATTATTTAGCTAAGAATGCATCCCAACCTTGTGCGGTTAACGGATGAACTCCATTCTGACGATCTATAAATTGATAACCTGCATTCACATCGGTAATATGTCCGATGATGCTAATTTCTGCTCTGTCTTTTATCTTTTCATATTCACTGATAGGCAGTGTGAAAAGCAACTCATAATCTTCTCCTCCGTTTAGTGCTGCAACAGTAGCATCTATACCTAATTCCATTCCTAACTCACGAGTAAGATGATCAATAGGAAGTTTCTCTTCGTAAATCTGACAACCTTTATCAGATGCTTTACAGATATGTAAAATCTCAGATGCTAATCCGTCAGAAATATCAATCATTGATGTTGGTTGAATATACCAAGTCTTGAATCGGCGAGTTATGTCAAGTCGTGCCTCTGGTTTAAGTTGACGCTCTAAAATATAATCGTAGCCTTGTAAATCTGGTTGCGCCTGAGGATTTTCAAGATAAATCTGTTTTTCGCGATTTAACAATTGTAATCCCATGTACGCCGCACCTAAATCGCCTGTAACACAAATCAAATCATTTTCTTTTGCTCCATTGCGATAAACTAATTCTTCTTGTGGTGCAGAACCAATTGCTGTAATGCTGATGACCATTCCACTTTTTGAAGAAGTTGTATCACCACCAACTAAATCTACTCCATATCGTTCACAAGCCAATAAAACGCCTGCATAAAACTCTTCAATTGCGTCTAATGAGAAACGATTCGATAATCCCAACCCTATCACTATTTGACGTGGAGTGGCGTTCATAGCACATAAATCGCTCACATTTACAACAACCGATTTGTAGCCTAAATGCTTTAAAGGGCAATATGCTAAGTCGAAATGAACTCCTTCTAAAAGCATGTCGGTGGTGATAACTGTACGGCCTGGGCCATTGTCAATTACAGCCGCATCATCCCCAATTCCTGTTAAAGATCCTGGTTGTGAAAGGGTTACATTGTCTTTAATATACTGTATCAGACCGAATTCACCTAATTGGTTAAGCTCGGTTCGGGAGTTTTTGTTCTCAAACATCCTGCAAAAATACATTGTAAATTGATCATTTTGATTGAAATTCCCGAAGTTCGATACCTTTAATCCAATATTAAGAAATTGTTAACCGCGAACACTACTAATAAATAGTTTAATTTCGCACCCACAAACTAAAGTACAATATGTCAGGATTTGGCTTCTTAAAGTATTTCATCCCACAGGATAGAAAATTCTTCCCATTATTTGATAAAGCAGCATCTAACGTTCATGAAGGCGGAAAAGCAATTTATGCATTAGTTACATGCCAAACTCCCGAAGAGCGTGTTCATTATTTACGCTTAATCGAGAAAATTGAACATATGGGAGATGAAATTACCCATGAGATTTTCAAAGAATTGGGAAGTAACTTTATTACTCCTTTCGATCGTGAAGATATTCACCGTTTAGTTACTGCAATTGATGATATCATCGATTACATACATGGTTCTTCAAAGCGTATTGAATTATACAAATTGACTGAATTCGATTCTGATATTATCAAGTTAGCAGAATTAATTCAACAAACTACTGATGAATTAAGACGTGCAGTTCTCGAATTAAAGAACATGAAAAAAATGCGCGATATCACTGCATCTTTAGTGCGTATCAATAGCATTGAAAATCATGCCGACGATATTTTCGATCATGCAGTAGCAGGTTTGTTCGAAAAAGAAACAAACGCTGTTCGTATTATCATGGTGAAAGAAATCCTTCAAGGATTAGAAACTGCAACCGATAAATGCGAAGATGCAGCAAATGTGATCGAATCGATCATGATTAAAATGGCTTAATATTCTTTCAAAAAGAAAATATGTTAACATTACTTATTACAGTAATAGTAATAGCAATCGTTTTCGATTTCATCAATGGATTCCATGATGCAGCGAATTCTATTGCTACTGTTGTGTCAACGCAAGTATTAAGTCCTGCAGCAGCTGTTGTATGGGCTGCGTTTTTTAATGTGTTGGCATTTTGGTTATTTAAATTACACGTAGCTGATACGGTGGCAAAAACAGTAAATGGCGACTTTACATTGGTCGTTGTACTTGCTGGAGTAATAGCAGCTACTATATGGAATTTAATTACATGGTGGCTGGGAATTCCTTCCAGTTCTTCTCATACGTTGATTGGAGGATTTGCTGGAGCAGCAATTGCTCACGGTGGATTTGATAGCGTTACATGGTATAAAGCAGGTAAAGCTGGAGTTGCTTGGTATGACGGTGGTATGCCTTCCGGTATTTTTGTAATTATCGCATTCATTGTGATAGCTCCTTTTATCGGATTGTTCTTGTCTTACATTATCTCTGTAATTACATTGAATATTTGCAAGAATACAGCACCTTCAAAAGTGGATAAGGTTTTCCGTTCACTGCAATTGTTTTCGAGTGCTGCATTTAGTTTAGGTCATGGAGGTAACGATGCTCAGAAGGTTATGGGTATTATCTCTGCTGCTTTATTGGTGTATGTAAAATATCTTCAAGGATTACATCTTCCAATTCCTGATTGGGCGAATGTTATTCAAGAGATTGATCCGAAATCAGGTAAACTTGCCATTAAACATATTCCTGTGTGGGTTGAAGTAAGTTGTTATACCGCAATCGGTTTAGGTACAATGCTTGGAGGATGGAGAATTGTTAAAACGATGGGAAGCAAGATTACTAAGCTTAGTCCATTCGAAGGATTCTCTGCTGAAACAGCAGGTGCTGCTACATTATTTGGAACTGCAGCTTTAGGTATTCCAGTAAGTACTACTCACACAATTACCGGTTCAATTATCGGAGTAGGTATGTTGAAGCGTGTATCGGCAGTTAGATGGGGCGTAACTATTAACTTACTTTGGGCTTGGGTGCTAACCATTCCTGTTTCAGCCGGACTAGCTGCTTTGGTGTTCTATTTACTTAATGCAATTCTCTAAGAAGTAATTACATCTAAAAATATTCTCTTATAAACGGCTCGGGTTCAAACTCGAGCCGTTTTGTTTGAAAAATATCCGTATTTTCGTGTTTCTAAAATTGAGGGGAATGAAAAAACTACTTGCTACTACATTTTTTTTGCTATCGATTCTTGCCGTTAACGCTCAAACTATTCCGGCTCTATTGTGGAGTAAAACGATGGGGGGCTCGGCTCGTGAAATGGGATATGCAATTATTCCTACCGGCGACGGAGGATCTCTTTCGGCAGTTAACTCGAATTCAACGAATGGTGATGTAAGTGGCGTTCATGGTACTTCGGGCTGGTTCGATTTCTGGTTGGTAAAGCAAGATTCTGCAGGGAATGTTCAATGGACAAAAGCATTAGGTGGAACTAGTACAGACATCTGCTATGATATGTGTGCTACTGCCGATGGCGGATATGTTATCTGCGGATACGCAATATCAAATGATGGCGATGTTTCTGGCAATCATGGAGGAACTGCCGATGCCTGGGCTGTGAAAGTCGATAATGGCGGAAATATTGTTTGGCAAAAATGCTACGGTGGAACTGCCCTCGATCGCTTTAGAGATGTATCTCCAACTTCTGATGGTGGTTTTGTTTTTATCGGATCAACACTGTCAATTGATGGTGATGTAAGTGGTCAACATAATGCCGCTAATACCGATATGTGGGTTGTTAAAACCGATAGCGTGGGAACATTACAATGGCAACGTTGTATCGGCGGAACAAACTATGATGATGGTTATGGTATCGTTCAAATGGATGATAATTCGTATTGGCTCACTGGAGAAATTTGGTCAACCGATTTTGATGGTGTAGGTAATCATGGTTACTTCGATTATTTAGTTATGCATCTCGATACTGCAGGTGTAACATTACATAGAAGAGTGTATGGCGGTACCGATCAGGAATTTGCAAGAGGAATCTTGAAGACCAACGATAATAATGTTATTGTTTATGGAATGGGAAGTTCTACAAATGGAAATGTTATTGGAGTTAATGGCGTATATGATTATTGGATTTTGAAAATTGATTCTGTTGGAAGTATTATTTGGCAAAAATGTTTGGGTGGAACCGATAGCGACGCTGCATATGATGCATTACAAACTGCCGATAACGGATTTATATTTTCAGGTTATTCGGCTTCAAATGATATCATGGTTTCAGGTAATCACGGTGGTAATGATGCATGGATCGTGAAGACCGATTCTGTAGGAAATCTCGAATGGCAAAAGTCATTTGGCGGTACCGCCGATGATGAATCTTGGGCTGTTGCAGTGAATGATGATAATACTATTTTAGTTGGTGTGAATACATTGTCTGCTAACGGAAATATTTTAAATTCTCACGGTGGTCCCGATGAATTTTGGATAGGAAAACTTTCTTCAAATTATAATGTCATTTCAGGAACTGTTTATGCCGATTTAAATAATAACCTAGTGCAAGATTCCTTCGAACTTGGATTGCCGAATCATCCCGTAAGTGAAGTGGTTTCACAACAACAAGCATTTACCGATGCTAATGGTAAATATGAAATCATGGTTTTCGATTCGGGTTCGTTTACAATTGTAACCGATACACTTGAACATTTCGGACCACATCCTCAAACTCAGGCTGCAGCATTTACTACTACTTCAGGCAATGTTGATTCATTGTTAAACTTTGCAATGCAATGCCCTATTCCGCAGTTGTACGATCTTTCATTGTCGATGAATCCTCTAACAGCTTTTCGCCCCGGATTTTTTGCATATTTATCTGTAGAGGTTGCGAATACAGGAAATATGTGGCAGCCGGGTACTATTACTATTTACAACGATAGCGGATTTGTTTTCGATACTGTTTACAATGCTACTTCAATAATTTCTCCTGATTCTGTCGTAATTACTATCGATTCAATTGCACCACTTACAAAGCGTAATTATCTTGTTAAAGGGTATATTGACGTAAATGCAGTATTAAGTTCTACCATTGATTTAAATGGCAAAATAGAAATTCCCAATCCGGATGCAGATTTATCTAATAATGTTGATACAGTATCAGTAATCGTAACAGGATCATTCGATCCTAATGATATATCTGCGAATATCTCTGAGATTAAAGAGCCTGAGGTTGTAAGTCGACCTGAGATCGATTTCTTAATTCGTTTCCAAAATACCGGTAATGATACTGCGTTTAATATTGTTGTGTTAGATACATTGTCAGCTTATTTAGATCCAACTACTTTGCGATTTATTAATGCATCACATAATGTGAAAATGGATTATATCGATAGTCAACGGTTGCTGAAATTCAGTTTCAATAATATTTTATTGGCCGATAGTAATACTAACGAATTGTTAAGTCATGGCTACGTTAGTTTTTCTGTGAAGGCATACGATAACTTGCAATACCCGCAAGTAATCAGCAGCGCCGCAAATATTTATTTCGACTTCAACTCTGCAGTTAGAACAAACGATTGGGACATTACAATTTCGCGTATAACAGGATTGCAAGAGGTTCCAAGAACATCACAAATTGTGGTGTATCCTAATCCAGCGAAAGAGCAATCTACTGTTGTAATGCCGAAAGGTGAAATGGCAGATCATGTTGTTGTTAAATCATTACTGGGACAAACGGTAATGGATATCCGAAATTTGCAACAATCAATGGTAAATATTCCGTTGACATCATTAACTCCAGGAATTTATTTGGTGCAAGTTTCTTCCAATAATAAAATGTACTCTACTAAAATTATTAAGCAGTAATTGCTGTGTATTTATAGTCGGCTGTTGTGAATATTTCCTTCGCAACAGCCGATTTCTTTTTTCCACCACCAAATTGTTTATTATTCATTTTTGCAAGTAGAAATCAAAGCAATAATTTGAATACTATTGTCGTTTAATTTACTGCATTATGAAAAATAGAATCGGGTCTGTAATATTATTATTTGTTGCAATCATTGCAATTTCTTCATGTACTATGGAGAAGCGTCGTTACCAGTCGGGTTATTATATCGATTGGGGAAAGAATGGCTCTACTACAACCACTGCATTGAGCAAAGAACAAATGCCTAAAGCCGAACAAATTGCTGAGGTAAAATTGCCTGAGCCTTCTAATGAAGTGGCAACAGTACAAGGTTCTGCTTCCGATTTATCTGCAAGTAATGATAATTCTTTTGTGCCTGCAAAAAAGCTTTCGGTAAATAGCCCCGAGAAAAAAAGTGAAGTTACAGCACCTAAAAAAATCAGTAAATACAAAGCGTATAAAGCGCTAAAGAAGGCCGTTAAAGAACATCGTGGCGGTGGTGATAGTGATATCCCAGAGATCGTTTTAATTTTGCTTTGCATCTTCCTTCCTCCAATCGCTGTTGGTCTTATGACCGACTGGGAATTTGAACCATTAGCAATTAATATTTTATTGTGCTTGCTTTGCTGGTTGCCAGGAATCATTCATGCCTTCATCTTATACGATAGAGGTCGATAATTTCTATCTTGAAAAAATCGAAAGCTAAATTTTGGTTGATTGTCCTCGGAATTATTCCCATGGTATTATTAATCTTGCCTGCCGATTTTTTCGACCGAGGTCAATCTATCTGCATATCGGTACTGCTATTGCATCGTACTTGTCCGGGATGCGGAATGACTCGCGCCGTCCAGCATCTGATTCACTTCGATTTTCAAACAGCATACATGTATAACAAAGCCATAGTGATTGTATTTCCACTAATGGTTTATCTGTACTTGAAAGAAATTATGCGATTGTTAAAGGTGATTAAAAACGGCGATTAAGTTCTTCGGCCACCGCTTCCATTATTTCGGCTTTGTTAATCTTTCCCGAAATATTGATTTCTAATTTGAAACTAACTTTGGCTGGGTAACTCTCGCCTGGTTCTTCGCTCGTTACTTTGGTTTTTGGAGCTCGGTAGTCGGTAAAGGCAGCAAAAAAGTCGAAATGTAAAATCTCACAGATGCGTTGTAGCTGTAATGTGTCGACAGAGTTTTTCTCGAATAATGTATAAAGGTGACGTTGACTGATTCCGATTTTTTCAGCAAAAGCACGCTTTGTTAGCCCACTTTCGTTGAACTTCTCCTCTATAATTTTTCCTATTGGTATCTGTTTCACTTCTCAAAGTTAAATACAGGAGCTTGAATATCAGTCAGATAAATGTGATAAGAATTACACCAATCACGGAACAAATAAGCGTGAAAAGAGGAAATTATGTCAGAAAGACGAAAAAAAATGCCTGTTATTGTTCAGTATTGATTTTTATATCCGTGATTGGTGAAGTAGTTTGCCTAATTATCGCCTAAATATCTATTTCTGCTTAAGTGGAGTCCTATGAATATTGAATTTCATAAAGTAAATTGTTCCTTGATCCACCATCAAACCGAAAAAAACTATTAAAATTTCGATTGTAACCGAAAAAAAACTATAAATATTTCGATTGCAACCGAAAAAAAAGTATTAATTTTACGGTTTGAATCGAAAAAATGATAAAAAGGCAGCTTCAAGAGGTGCTTGTAAAAAGGTTATCTGATCGTAAGGCCGTAATTCTTTTAGGCCCACGTCAGGTTGGGAAAAGCACGCTCTACCAAATTTTAGAAAAAGAATTTACTGCGCCTGTTATTTGGTGGAGTGGTGATGAATCAGACGTTCGTAATTTTTTGAAAGAACCAACTTCTACTAAATTGAAATCACTCATCGGTGATGCTAAAACTATTGTAATTGATGAGGCTCAACGCATAGAAAATATTGGTGTGTGCATTAAGTTGATCACCGATCAAATCAAGGATGTAAAAGTGCTTGCAACTGGATCTTCTGCATTTGATCTCGCCAATAAAATAAACGAACCTTTAACCGGCCGAAAATGGGAGTATCATTTATTTCCTTTGTCGTTTTCAGAAATGGTAAATCATACTAGTTTAACAGAGGAAAAACGATTGATCGAGCATCGTTTAATTTTCGGATATTATCCCGAAATTGTTACTTCAAAAGGACATGAAGCTGAGCTCTTAAAACAATTAACGAATAGCTATTTGTATAAAGATATTTTAACATGGGATCGCATACAAAAACCTAACAAATTAGAGAAGTTAGTTCAAGCATTAGCATTTCAAACAGCGCAACAAATCAGTTGTCATGAGATTGGACAAATCTGCGGATTAAATTCTGAAACCGTCGAGAAATATATTCAACTTTTAGAGAAAGCTTTTGTGGTCTTTCGTTTGCCTTCTTTCAGTAGAAATATGCGCAATGAATTAAAGAAAAGCTACAAAGTTTATTTCTACGATAATGGTATTCGTAACGCTGTCATTAATCAATTTGCTCCTGCTAGTATGAGAAATGATGTCGGCCAATTATGGGAAAATTGGTTCATCAGCGAACGTATTAAAATGTGGAACAATGCAAATAAGGCAGGTTCTTTCCATTTCTGGCGAACCGCTGCTCAACAGGAGATTGATTTTGTGGAGGAGGTTGACGGACAACTTCACGCCTTCGAATGCAAATGGAATAGAAAGGCAAAAGGGAAAATGACTAAGGTATTTGGCGCAAATTATCCCGAAGCCACGCTAAACATGGTTTATCCTGATAATGTTGAAGAGTTTTTGCTGTAAGTTAAACAAATTCAGTTAGTTAAGTTAAAGTGGGTGAGTTGATGTCGAAATTTTTGTCGTTTCACTTCAATTCACCCTTCTTTTTGTTAATAAGCCTACATCATGAATTTTTGTGGTTTTCTGATAAAATTTAGTGGTTTTCAGAACTATTTGTTACTTAGAATTGTTCTAAACAACAGAATTTCGCCGTATCTTTGCCCAAATTATTAACAAATGATTACTGTAACAGAAAAAGCCCTCGCTAAAGCTCGAATGCTGATAAAAGAGGAAAACCGTCCGGAGGATTCATTTATCCGTGTCGGTGTAGCCGGTGGTGGTTGTTCCGGTCTTACTTACATGCTCGAATTCGACCATGTGGTAAACCCTAACGATAAAGTGTTTGAGGATAAAGGAATCAAAATAGTTTGTGATAAGAAAAGCTTCCTTTACCTAGTAGGAACTGAACTCGACTTTACCGATGGATTAAATGGTAAAGGCTTTGCTTTCAATAACCCGAATGCTTCGCGTACCTGCGGATGCGGCGAATCGTTCGCTGTTTAATGAACTAAAATTATGTCAGAAGACTTAAAAATACTCGATGAAGTAACTAACTCCGAATATAAATGGGGGTTCGTGAGTAATATTGAAAGTGATAACGCTCCTAAAGGTTTAAGCGAGGATATCGTTCGTTTTATTTCTGCAAAGAAAAATGAACCTGAATGGTTACTCGAATATCGTTTGAAAGCTTATCGACATTGGCTTACGTTAACTGAACCTACTTGGCCAAATGTTTCGTATCCGAAAATCGATTTTCAAGATATTATTTATTACTCGGCACCTAAAGCAAAACCTACACTGAATAGTTTAGATGAGCTAGATCCCGAAATCAAATCTACTTTCGATAAACTCGGCATTTCGCTCGAGGAACAAAAGCGTTTAGCGAATGTTGCTGTTGATGCAGTAATCGATAGCGTGTCGGTAAAAACTACTTTCCGTGAATCGTTAGGTGAGCTCGGAATTATTTTCTCTTCGTTCTCGGAAGCTGTTCACGAACACCCTGAGTTGATCAAAAAATATTTAGGTTCTGTTGTTCCTTACACTGATAATTTCTACGCCGCACTAAATGCTGCTGTGTTTAGTGATGGATCGTTTTGTTATATCCCCAAAGGCGTTCGTTGCCCTATGGAATTAAGTACTTACTTCCGTATCAATTCGGCAGGAACAGGTCAGTTTGAAAGAACATTGATCGTTGCCGATGAAGGTGCTTACGTAAGTTATTTGGAAGGTTGTACTGCTCCTATGCGCGATGAAAATCAGCTGCACGCTGCAGTGGTTGAAATCGTTTCACATGAGGAAGCAACTGTGAAATATTCTACTGTACAAAACTGGTATCCTGGTGATAAAGATGGGAAAGGTGGAATTTTCAATTTCGTTACTAAACGCGGAATTTGTCTCGGTAATAAAAGTAAAATTTCATGGACACAAGTAGAAACAGGTTCTGCTATTACATGGAAATATCCTTCAGTAATTTTGAAAGGTGATAATTCAGTTGGAGAGTTTTATTCGGTGGCTGTTACTAATAACATGCAACAAGCCGATACCGGTACGAAAATGATTCACCTCGGAAAAAACACAAGTAGTACGATCATCTCTAAAGGGATTAGTGGAGGAAGAAGTCAGAATAGCTACCGCGGATTAGTGAAGATTGCTAAAGGTGCAGTTAACGCGAGAAATTTCTCTCAGTGTGATTCACTTTTACTCGGTGATCAATGCGGTGCTCATACTTTCCCATATCTCGAGGTAAATAATAAATCTTCGAAGGTGGAACACGAAGCTACTACTTCGAAAGTGGGCGAAGATCAAATCTTCTATTGCAATCAACGTGGTATCTCTACAGAAGATGCTGTGGGATTAATCGTTAATGGTTATTGCAAAGAAGTGTTCAATCAATTACCAATGGAATTTGCTGTAGAAGCGCAAAAGCTTTTGGCGATTTCCTTAGAAGGTTCGGTAGGATAATTCCCCAATAAAAAAATCAATTCTTACTTAGAGTTGAAATTGAAAAAAGAAAAACAACAATTCGAAATAAATACGATGTTATCAATAAAAGATCTTGTTGCTTCAGTTGAAGAAAAACAAATCCTAAAAGGATTAAATTTTGAAGTGAAGCCAGGTGAGGTTCATGCAATCATGGGTCCGAATGGTTCAGGAAAAAGTACGCTTGCTTCTGTGCTTGCAGGTCGTGAAGAGTATGAAGTGAATAGTGGTTCGGTTACTTTCAACGGAGAAGATTTGTTGGAGATGAGTCCGGAGGATCGTGCTCGTGCAGGTATCTTCCTCGCTTTCCAATACCCGGTAGAAATTCCTGGTGTGAGCAACGCTAACTTTTTAAAAACTGCCGTTAACGAAGTGCGTAAGTCGAAAGGTCTTGAAGCACTCGATTCAAAACAGTTCTTGAAAGTGATGCAAGAGAAAATGAAATTGGTGGAGATGGATAAAACCATGACGCAACGTTCGGTGAACGAAGGCTTCAGCGGTGGTGAGAAAAAGAGAAATGAAATTTTTCAAATGGCAATGCTGGAACCATCTTTAGCTATCCTCGATGAAACTGATTCAGGATTAGATATCGACGCATTACGCATTGTTTCGAATGGTGTAAACGCTTTGCGCGACGGAAAACGTTCGTTTATCGTTATTACACACTACCAACGTTTACTCGATTATATCGTTCCTGATCATGTACACGTTTTATACAAAGGAAGAATTGTAAAATCTGGTCCGAAGGAGTTGGCTCTTGAGTTAGAAGAGAAAGGATACGATTGGATTAAAGAAGAAGTGGATTCATCTGTTAATGCTTAAGAATTAATGAGTACATCAACATTAAATAATTCTTCAGCTGAAAGCTTTACGCAAGCAGTAGATCATTTTCGTGAGTTATACGGTAATCATCTCCCTGCTCAAAAAAGCTTGCAAGCAGATGCCGCAGCTGTTTTTATTCAGCTGGGTATTCCTACTACTAAGCATGAAGAATGGAAATATACAAGTTTAGCTGTTCTTGCAAAGAATACTTATCGTTCTGTTAACCCATCAGATAATTGCAGTCTTTCTAAATCAGATGTAGCATCATTAGCTCTTACGAATGATACTCTTTTGTATGTAATTGAAAATGGTAAGTTCAACGCATCGGCATCTAACGCTAACGCATTACCGAAAGGTATCACTGTTGGTTCTTTAGCGGAAATGGCTGGTGATGCTCGAGTTCAAGCTCATTTAATGAAACATGCCGATTTCTCGGATGAATCGTTGGTGGCTTTAAACACAGCCTTAACGTTCGACGGAATTGTAATCATTGCAGATGCTAAAACGGAATGCGCAACGCCAATTCAAATTGCTGTTGTAAATAATACTGCAGGAGAAGCATTAAATATTCCAGTTCGAATTTTAGTGATTGCCGAGAAAAATGCAATTGTTAATGTAACTGAAACGCATCATTCATTCGGATCAAAATCTCCAGTTTTGGTGAATGTTGTAAGTGAAGTGGTTATTGCAGAGCAAGCTCGCGTTAATTATATCAAGTTACAAGACGAAGATCAAAATACTTGTCATGTGAATTACCATAAGGTAAACATGGCGCGTGATAGCTATCAACATATTAGCACCCTTACATGGGGCGGTGGATTGGTTCGTAATAATTTGAATATTCGTTTAGATGATGTGAATTGTACATCGTATTTAAACGGATTAACAATTGCGAAGGATTATCAAGTAATCGATCATCATACTGTTGTTGATCATGCTATGCCGAATTGTTATAGTAATGAATTGTACAAAGGAATCATCGACGGACATGCACAAGGTGTTTTCAACGGGAAAATTTTCGTTAGAAAAGATGCGCAGAAGACGAATGCATTCCAATCGAATAAAAATGTATTGTTGAGTGATGATGCTTCAATGAATGCTAAACCTCAGTTGGAAATTTTTGCCGACGATGTGAAGTGTAGTCATGGAGCTACCACCGGACAAATTGATGAAGAGGCATTGTTTTACCTCAGAGCTCGTGGAATCGGAGAAGTTTCTGGGCGAGCTTTATTGAACCATGCTTTCGCTGCTGATGTAATTGAACAAATACCGGATGAGAATTTGAAATCTGCTTTGTTAGATCGATTGACTGCACGACTTAATGCTTAACTTTTAAAAATTGAAGTAATGTCAACAACAGCCAACCCCACAAAAGCTTTCGATGTAGTTAATATCAGAAGAGATTTTCCTGTATTAAACGAACAACCATATGGCAAACGTTTAGTCTATTTCGATAATGCTGCTACCTCACAAAAGCCTACTGCGGTTATTCAAGCGTTAGTTGATTATTATACGCGATATAATGCAAATGTTCATCGCGGAGTTCACTATTTGAGTCAACGTGCATCTGATGCTTTTGATTCGGTACGCGGCAAGGTGAAAGATTTCATTCATGCTGCCGATGAACGCGAAATTATTTTTGTTAGAGGAACAACAGAGGGAATTAATCTTGTAGCTTCTACTTACGGAAGAAAGAATGTTAAAGCTGGTGATGAAGTGTTAGTGTCTGCAATGGAGCATCATAGTAATATTGTTCCTTGGCAAATGCTCTGCGAGGAGAAAGGCGCAACGCTGAAAATAATTCCGATGAATGATAAAGGCGAGTTAATTCTCGATAACCTTGAACAACTTTTGAATGAGCGTACTAAAATCGTTTCAATCGTTCATACGGGAAATTCTTTGGGTACTATTAATCCCGTGAAGGAAATTATTAAACGTGCGCATGCAAAGGGAATTCCTGTTATGGTTGACGGAGCCCAAGCTGTAGCGCACGGAAGTGTTGATGTGCAATATTTAGATTGCGACTTTTTTGCATTTAGTGCTCATAAAATGCTTGGTCCTACAGGTATAGGCGCTTTGTATGGTAAATTACATTTACTCGAAGAGATGCCGCCTTATCAAGGTGGAGGAGAAATGATATCTCATGTTTCTTTCGATCATACTACTTATAACGAAGTACCTTATAAGTTTGAAGCAGGCACTCCGAATATTGCCGATGTAATTGCATTAGGCGCTGCTATCGATTATTGGAATACTCTCGACCGTGAAGCAGCAACAAAATACGAGCAAGAATTATTACACTATTGCACTGAGAAATTATCGGTAGTGAATGGAGTTCGAATTATTGGTAATGCCGATAATAAGGCAAGTGTTGTTTCTTTTGTGCTCGAAGGAATCAATGCAATGGATGCTGGAATGTATCTCGATACAAAAGGTATTGCGGTTAGAACTGGGCAACATTGCACCGAACCTGTGATGACACGTTTCTGCATTCCCGGAACCATTCGTGCTTCGTTTATGTTCTATAATACAAAAGAAGAAATCGACTTTTTTGTTGAACAAGTAGAAAAGGCGATTAGCTTCTTAAATCCTTAAGAGATGTCGGATATACAACAAGTAGAAAATGAAATTGTAGAGGACTTCGAATTATTCGAAGAGTGGGAAGAGAAGTATCAATACATTATCGAACTCGGGCAGAAACTTCCTCCGTTAGCGGAAGAATTTAAAACCGATGATCGAAAAATTAAAGGATGTCAGAGTAGTGTTTGGCTGCATGCTTCTGAGAGCGACGGAAAAATAATATTTAATGCAGATAGTGATTCCACTTTCGTAAAAGGTGAAATTGCTTTGTTAATACAAGTAATGTCGGGACGAACACCCGAAGAAATTATTAATGCGGAGTTAGGATTCATTGATCGAATCGGTTTACGTCAACATATGGCACAAACCAGAGCTAACGGATTAGCATCAATGATCAAACAAATGAAACTTTATGCAATAGGGTTTCAACATAAAACAGCGTGACATGGAAGAGTTGAATATGAATACATCATCAGCATCACAAGAAAACGGGTCATCGATACCGGAAGTGAAGTCTATGCGTGATCGAATCATCGACGTATTAAAAACGTGCTATGATCCTGAAATTCCTGTTGATATTTATGAACTGGGATTGATTTACGAAATCAGAATCAGCGAAGGCAACGATGTACATATTATGATGACATTAACATCGCCAGCTTGCCCTGTTGCCGAAACATTACCTCCTGATGTAGAACAGAAAGTACGCGATATGCCGGATGTTAATTCCGCACGAGTGGAAATCACTTTTGATCCTCCTTGGGAAAAAGAAATGATGAGCGATGAAGCTCGTTTGGAATTAGGTATGTGGTAATAACGTTGATAATCAAGTTATTGTATTTTTGATCTAAAAAATAGTTACCAAAACGGGAACTTTTTACGTATATTTGGTTTAAAGAGCAAAGTTTGAGAGTAATAGCGAAAAAGACTTTACGTGATTTTTGGTTGAAACATGCAGATGCAGAGCAATCCTTAAAATCGTGGTATCATGAAACTACAAAATGTAAGTGGAAGGGTCCCGGAGATATTAAAGTAGATTATCCTTCTGCCTCGTTTCTTCAAAATAATCGAGTTGTATTCAATATTAAAGGAAATACGTACCGACTAATTGTACGTATCAATTATTCTGTTTCGGTTGTGTGGATTCGTTTCGTTGGTACTCATGCTCAATATGATAAAATTGACGCTAAAACTATTTAATTATGAATGTAAGACCAATCAAGAATAAAAAGGACTACGATCGTGCATTGGCACGATTGGAGACAATTTTTGATGCAGAGAAAGGAACGAACGAAGGAGATGAATTGGAGTTACTAAGTATGGTAATTGATATTTACGAAAAGGAAAAGTATTTAATTGATTTTCCTGATCCTATTGAGGCGATAAAATTTAGAATGGAACAAATGGATATGCGTCAAAAAGATTTAGTAGATTTAATTGGGTTTAAAAGTAGAGTGAGTGAGGTGTTAAATAGAAAAAGAAAATTAACACTTGATATGATCAGAAAAATTAGTGAAGTGCTTTCTATTCCCAGTGAAGTACTTATTCGTGAATATTAAAATAAATAAGAGTAAGAAGTGGAAGATAACAATATCATCAATAAAGTAGCGCAAAGCGGACTTATTACCATTAACTTGGAGGACTTATATCCGTTAGGTGAGCGAGTTATTATTGATATTCGTGAGCAACTAATCGAAGATTTTTTATTGCGTGAGAAATCATTCAGAGAATTTATTGCTTCAGAGGATTGGTCGAAGTACAGCGGAAAATTTGTTGGTATTCATTGTTCCAATGATGCAATTATTCCGATGTGGGCATGGATGTTGTTAGCATCTGCTTTGGAGCCATTCGCTAAAAAAGTAATTTTCGGTAATGCCTCCACGTTAGAAGATGAATTGTTTTCGGAAGTGATCGAGAAAATTAATGCTCAAGATTATCGTGATGCAAGAGTAGTTATTAAAGGTTGTTCCGATAAACCTGTTCCTGTTTCTGCCTATGTTGCACTCACCGCCTTACTTCGTCCCGTAGCGAAGAGTATACTTTTCGGTGAACCATGTAGCACTGTTCCAGTTTATAAAAAGAAGTGATATAGATCATTCATCTTGATCTTTATAATGGTACCGCAATTTATCTCATCGCCTATCTTTGTTTCGGTAATTGTTACTCTGTTTTCACTTCCTCCAAATCCTAAAATTCTATTACATTTGTGTAAAGCGTTCGTAAATTGAACGGTTAAAATTGATCATCCTATGAAAAAGTGGTTATTCTTATTTTTAATTGTTGGCTTAACGGGATTAAATGTAAATGCTCAGCAGCTGCCCGAGCATAGTCCTTCTCGCGACGACACTTTTATCATGGTAGAACAAATGCCTAAGTTCCCCGGTGGAGAAGAAGCTTTGTTCGATTATATCAAAATCAATCTCCAATATCCCGATTTCGGCAAGGAAGAACGTGCCGAAGGAAAGGTTATGGTAAGCTTTGTAGTCGATAAAAAGGGCAAAGTAATAGATGTTAAAGCTAAAAACCATATTAACGCGAAGCTTGAAAAAGAAGCAGTTAGGGTGGTAAAAGGCATGCCTAACTGGGAAGCTGGTGTGCAGGATGGAAAGCCTGTAAATGTTCAGATGATGTTACCTATCAATTTCAAAGCGAATTAATACTTTTACCGCCCGGTATGTCACTTCATCTCGATAAAATTAAAGCTCCGATTAACGGAGAAATGGATCTCTTTGAGAAGAAGTTCCGTACTGCTATGCAGAGTACTGTTCCTTTGATTGATCGCATCATGCATTATATCGTGAAGCGAAAAGGAAAGCAGATGCGTCCCATGTTTGTTTTTTTAACTGCAGGCATGACTGGAGGAATAACAGAAAGCACCTATCGCGCAGCTTCATTTATCGAGTTATTACATACTGCAACTTTAGTGCACGATGATGTTGTTGATGATAGTAATTTACGTCGCGGATTTTTTTCAATCAATGCACTTTGGAAAAATAAAATCGCCGTGCTAGTTGGGGATTATTTGCTTTCAAAAGGATTGTTGCTTTCTGTGGAGCACGAAGAATTTGAATTACTTCGAATTGTTTCTACTGCTGTGCGCAAGATGAGTGAAGGTGAATTATTGCAAATTGAAAAGGCGCGTAAACTCGATATCACGGAAGAAGTATATTACGAAATAATCACAGCGAAAACAGCATCATTGATTGCATCGTGTTGTGCAACAGGCGCCGCCTCTGCAGGAAACGATAAAGAGATGGTGAAACGTATGCACGATTTTGGAGAAGCAGTTGGTATTGCTTTTCAAATTAAAGATGATCTCTTCGATTACGAGCAGAGTGAAAAAACCGGGAAGCCGCGTGGCATCGATATCAAAGAACATAAGATGACCTTGCCGGTAATTTATACATTGCAAAATGTAGCTTCCGACAAAAAGAATTTTATCATCAATACGATTAAGCATCATTCAGAAGATGCAACAAGAGTTGAAGAAGTAATTCGCACTGTACTTGCTAACGGCGGACTCGATTATGCTCGCAAAGCGATGTATAGCTATCAACAAAAAGCATTCGATTTATTAGAAGGAATTCCCGATAGCAATTACAAAGAATCCTTGATCAATCTCGTGAAATTTACCACCGAACGAAATCACTAATCGTCCCAATAAAAGGCGTATAAATTTTGCTCGTTTTTAATAAGGTTGTTTAAGGGCAACAATTATCTAATCCTAACTATAATTAAATCCCCATTAATTCATTACAGAATTGGCGGCTTGCCCCAATGCTGTATCCTTTTAGCCTAGGGACTCGTCCCGCAGGCGAATCTGTGTTCTAGTTGGAATCTAAAATTCCCCAAAAATTCCCTATTTTTATCCTGTGATTAACCAGGAAACCAAAGAAAAAATTCTCGAAGCCGCCCGCATTGAAGAGGTGATCGGCGAATTTGTGGTTTTAAGGAAGCGAGGATCCAATTTGCTGGGTGTTTGCCCTTTCCATAACGAACGTACCCCATCGTTTACCGTATCGCCTGCAAAGGGCTTTTTTAAGTGCTTTGGCTGCGGGAAAGCTGGTGATTCGGTAACGTTCATCATGGAACATGAGCATCTCTCATTCCCTGAGGCATTACGTTACCTGGCTAATAAGTACAATATCGAAATCGCAGAGGAAGCTCCTTCTGCCGAAATGATAGAGGCTCAGTCGAACCGCGAATCGTTGTTCGCCATGACGGAGTTTGCCAAAAATTTCTTCCGCGATTATTTATGGAATAATGAAGAAGGAATTGCTATCGGACTTTCTTATTTCCGTGAACGCGGATTTACCGATGAAATTATTCGTCGCTTTGAACTAGGTTTCGCTCCCGATAAATGGGATGGCTTGACTAAAGCTGCGCTCGACAACGGATTTAAGCTGGAGTTTTTAGAGAAAACCGGACTCACAATCATCAATGAGCAAAAACAATACGATCGCTTTCGTGGTCGTGTGGTGTTTCCTATTTCTAGTTTAACGGGAAGGGTAATCGCTTTTGGTGCACGAATATTAAAAACGGATCCGAAGAGTCCGAAGTATTTGAATTCACCGGAAACGGAAATTTATCATAAGAGTAGAAGTCTTTATGGTATTTCACTTGCCAAGAAAGATATTATTGCGAAAGATGTTTGCTACTTGGTTGAAGGATATACCGATGTAGTTTCTTTGCATCAAGCAGGAATCGAAAATGTTGTTGCTTCATCGGGTACTTCACTAACGGTTGAGCAGATACGCTTAATTGGTCGTTATACTAAAAACATTACTGTATTATATGATGGTGATGCTGCAGGAATAAAAGCATCTATTCGTGGTATCGATTTGATTTTAGAGGAAGGAATGAACGTGCGTGTGGTATTATTTCCACAAGGCGAAGATCCAGATTCATTTTCGCGAAAAGTTTCTACAGTTGAATTGCTTGAATTTTTAGAGAAGAGCGCGGTTGATTTCATCACGTTTAAAACAAAATTATTATTAGCTGAAACAGCCGGCGATCCGATTAAGAAAGCAGGCCTCATCAGAGATATAGTTGATACCATTGCAAAGGTTCCCGATGCGATAGGAAGAGCAGCGTATCTACGCCAGACTTCCACGTTGATGGAAATGAGCGAGACCGTTTTACTTACCGAATTAAATAAAATTCTTCGAGGTAAAATTGCTAAGCAACAAGGATCACAAGGATCACAAAGTGCTCCTTCTTCGCAAAATTATCAAGGATCACAAGGCTTTGATCCTGGTCCGCCAGAATTGGGCCCCGACGGCGAAGAAATTATTTTAAATGATATTGAGAAGCAAGCTCAAGAAGAAGAAATTATTCACGATGAATTAAACACTTCTAATCAAGAGGAAGAGTTGATTCGTATTCTCTTGAATTATGCCGATCTCGATTTTGTAATTCCCGGTACTGAACCCGAACATCCCAGTGCTCCAATACCTACTGTGAAGGTGAAGAATTTTATTATTGGAGAAATTTCTGAAGACGGAATTCACTTTAGTAATGAATTGTATGCAGGAATTCTTGCAGAGTTTAGTACGTTAGTTGAACAACAACAACAATACGAAGCGCAATCGTTTGTTCAAGGACTAGAGGAAACATTGAAAGCAACAGCGATTTCTCTATTAACTACTCGATACGAATTAGCGAACTGGGAAGAGAAAGGAATTGTTGTAAAAACCGATAAAGATCATCTCGATAAAACAGTTATTGATGCCATCGTTTACATTAAGAAAAAACAACTCGATAAATTTTTATACGAACTGCAACGCGAAATCAAAGAGCGTGTAGTTGAGAATATTGAAGTAGATGATTTACTCGAAAAATATAATCGCTTTTTGCAGATTAAAATTGAGTTGAATAAAATGACAAATACGGTAATTCAGAAGTAGGCTTCGCCGATTAGGGTTTAGGGTTTAAGGTTTACGGTACGCGAAGCGAAAAGCGAGATTGTAGTTGGGAAATAATTCAAGGGTTTGAGGCTTGCGCTAAAGTGTGCTTTTTCAGCACTACTTTAGGGTTTAGGGCTTATGGTTTAGGGTTTACGGTACGCGAAGCGAAAGGCGAGATTGTAGTTGGGAAATAATTCAAGGGTTTGAGGCTTGTGTAAAGTTTGATTTTTAAGCACTACTTTAGGGTATAAAGTTTAGGGTTTAGGGTTTAGGGTTTAAGGTTTAGGGTTTAAGGTTTACGGTTTACGGTTGCGCGAAGCGAAAGGCGAGATTGTAGTTGAAATGAGTCGAGATGAGTTTGCTTATTAAACCAAAGTGAATGTGGACGAATTTATTTAAAACTAAAATTCGTATTGGTTATATGTGGGAATGACTAGTCCCCTCCCTAAATAAAATTACGAAAATTAATTGACTTAATCGGGAATTAAGTGCTTGTAAACGATTAATGTTGAAATGATTGCCGAGATAATTATCTTTTTGTATATTTGAAATATAATTTTACACCTTATTTAAGACGGCACTTTTTAGAATAAATAGATATGAGAAAAATTAAATCTTACATATTTCTTCTTATCTGTTTTTTTAGCAGCCTTCATTCATACGCACAACGAAATAATATTTGGTGTTTTGGCGATAGTGCTGGAATTGATTTTAACACTAATCCACCAACTACTTTTCAGTCAGCTGCAGGAAGTATTAAGTCATCAGTTTCAGTATGTGATTATAGTGGTACTTTGAAGTTCTATGCACACTCAGGACATAATCTTATTGGAGCTTGGGCTGGTTTTAATACCGTAATATTTAATAGAAATCATGAAATCATGTTAAATGGTGATTCTTTATATGGAGAAGGTTGGAATGGAGAATTAGCCTTAGTTCCATTTCCGAATGACACAAACAAATATTATCTTTTTTCAATTAGCATTACATTTAATAATGGTATGCATTATTCTGTAATTGATATGCAAGCCGATAGTGGAAGAGGCGCTGTAATTTTGAAAAATCAGTTTTTATTAAATTATACTTTCAATGAAGGAGCAACTGTTTCACTACATGGTAACGGTTCTTCATATTGGTTATTAGTACATAAAAAGTTTGCTAATACTTTTGTTGAATATTTAATAGATAGTAGTGGAATTTCTTCGCCGATTTATCAAACAATTGGTAAGGATACGCGGTCAGAAGCCTCTACTCTCATTTTTACAAAAAATGGCGAAAAACTAATAATAGTTGAGGCGGGAGGATTAATCCAACAATTTGATTTTAATCGATGCACTGGAGTTCTATCTAATCCAAATCTAATACGTGACAATGTTGGATTTATTCCTATGTTTTACGGTGTGTCGCTTTCCCCTTCTGATCGTTATTTGTATATCTCCAACGCCGACAGCTATGCCGACTCCAGCTATATCTGGCAATATGATTTATGGGCTTCAAATATTAATGCTTCGAGAACGGTAATATATGCAGCTCATATTCCGGCGGCGGCAGGGAATCATGCGTTAGCTCCTGACGGAAAAATTTATATTTCATATATTGATATAGCAGGATATTTTTACCCTGTTGATAGTGTCTTTACACTGTATAATCAAAATTTATCAGTCATTAATTATCCCGATTCGCCGGGTGTTGCTTGTGGCTTAGCACCATTTAGTTTCAATCTCGGGGGCAGAAGAACTTATTGGGGGCTACCGATAAACTACAACTATTATAACACAGCATTACCAGGAGCTTGTCAACCACAGGGTTTAAGCAACAAAGACCCAATGTATTTCACATTATCACCTAATCCTGCTCATTCATATCTGGAAATTAAATTCGAACAATCAATTCCCATAGATCAAATTATTATTCGTTCACAATTAGGGCAAGTAATAAAAACTTTTTCTCCAGAGAAATTCTCTAGCAAATTACTTCCGATTAACGATTTATCAAATGGCCTGTATTTTTTACAAGTTGTCTATAAGGAAAAGATAACAACCAAAAAGTTCATTAAAGATTAAATTGGTGCTATAATTCTCTAATGAAGGCCTTTTTAAATATATGAGTTGCTTCATTTATTTAAAAAATTGGCATCGCATTTTTCGAAATTGGATGATGTTAATTTGTTGGCTATTAAAGTGAATAATCAAGATAGTTTTAAATGAATTTAATAGCTTACAATTGAATCATATTATTGTTATTTGTACCCCTTCCCTCACCGTATCAACTTATCCATCGTCTTATTAAATTCCTTTTTGAATTTTTCATATTCTTCTCCTGTTGCGGGTCCTGCAAAACCGGCATGGACTTTTACAACATTGCCTTTGCGGTCGAGGTAAATGGAAGTAGGGAATGAGATGAAATTTTTAATTTGTGGTATCTGCTTTAGCACATTGTCTTTGCCCGATACACCTGCAATTAAAACGGGATATTGAACATCGTACTTTTTAATTAATCTACTCACCGATGTTTTGGCTTTGCTGAATTCACCACTTCTCTCAAAAGCTAATCCTATCACTTCTACTCCTTCTTCTTTTCTTGCTTTGTAAAATTCATTCAAGAAGATTGTTTCATCCATGCAATTCGGACACCATGATCCCATAATTTGAATGATAACTGGCTTGTTCTTAAATCGTGTATCGTGCAACGAAACAATAGTACTATCAAGATCTGGAAAAGAGAAATCGAGTTTTCCTTCTACCGATGTGATTGTATTTGGATCGCGAAGTTTTACTAAAGGATTTCTTTTAGCATGGAAAGGAGCTTTATAGGTTGTTCCCGAATAATACATTCCATTCATCGAATCGCCTTTCACTTCCGCAACATATAGCCACGCATGTGTTCCGTCGAAAACACTCATCTTTAAAGTGCGTCCTACTAAACTTCCTTCTAAAAATCGATGATCACCTGTCTCGGTTAAATAAGTTCCTGTAACATGGTTGTTATCTTGATTAAACACTCCAATGGCAATGGATGAGTCTGGCGAATCAACATCAAACCATGTTTCCCATTTTCCGTTTATATCGGCTGCCGGTTGCCCTTGATCGGTGAAGCGTTGCGATACACCTTTGTATCCCATAAATGTTATTTCTGGTGATCCTTTCTTTCCGTAATTCACCCATTTACCTCGTAATCGATCACCTTCAATTCGTAATTTAAATTCAGAGTCAAATACTGGAACCCTCACGAACATTGAATCTTCTGTTACGCGATAAATATCGCATACTATTCTTTCTTCGGCATTGTGTATGATGAATACTGGTTTACCGTTTTGTTCGGTGATGTCGAAATTAAAAGGCAATGGTTGATCAACTAAAAACAGTTGTCCGAGCCATAAGCTGAAGAGTAGAGTTATATTATACATTTAATTAATGCTATTAAAGAGAGCATCTAAAAACCTCGCAGACGAGGCGTGGAAATTTTTCAAAACCGGAGTATACAGAGCGTATATGAGGATTTTGAAAAATGGACACAACGATGTATCCGGGGTTTTTATAGGTTCTCTTAATTTTAAGGATGAATAAATACTGAATGAATCAAGTATGATGTAGTATCGGCAAGAATCACTTTTTGTCCGCCGCTAATGATGTATTCTTTTGAAGGAATATATTCCATCGATTGCAAAGCATGATAATAAGCATTTTGTTTCTCAGTAATAATTTTTATTCGTGATAGAATATTATCCGTTTTGTAAATTTCAATACTGCGAACATTTAGTTTGGGTTCAAGAGCTGAATACAAAATTCGTACTTCGTTTCCTGTTGAATTAGAATCGATCGAATAAGATCGCTTCCATGATGGTTTGTTAATGTCGGCTTCAATAAATGGTTTTAGTTCTTTCTTCCAATTCACATTCAAGAATGTGCGTTTTTCATTTTTCCCGTCTTTAATAATTTCCTTTTCCAAGCCTGCTTTGTCGCTGCTTAAAATTTTTATTTGCTCATTGAAGTATGATTCAATAGAGAAGTAGGCTAAGGAATTATTGTTTGTCGACGGAGAAGTACATCCCGCCACAACCATCACCAATAAAAAAAGGATCTTTTTCATTTTTAGAAATTAGCACCCATCGATCGGGCTTTTTGCAAATATTGATTGGCTGTAACGGTGTCGCCTAAGCTGCGATATATTATACTCAAATTGATAATGGCTTTTACATTGTTCGGATCAATTGCCACTGATTTCTCGAACCAAATTTTAGCTGAGTCACGTTCGTTTAGTACCGCATAACAATTCCCTAAATTATTATAGGCATCGCCGAAGGCTGCATTTATGCTTAACGTTTTTTTGTAATCGTCTATTGCTTCACGGTATTCTTTATTCTGCGCGTGAATATTTCCTCTATTATAGTAAACTTTATCAAAATCGGGTTTCAATTTTAAAGCTTTTTCAAAGACTTCGAATGAAGCTTGTTTATTTCCCGATTCTCCTAAATATAATCCAAGGTTATTGTAAATCTCATAATTGTCGTTGTCGAGTTCTGCAGCTCTAGTTAAATCGGCAATAGCTTTGTCGTATTGTCCGTTCTTTCCGTATGCTATACCAGCGTTGGTAAGTTTGGAGGCGTCGGTAAAAGGCTTGTAACTGCGTGCTTGGTCGAAAGCATAAACAGCATTTTTACTATCACCCAATTCTTTGTAAGCCATACCTAAATTATACCAGGCATCGTTATAATTGGGAATTAATGAAACTCCTTTTTGTAATTGCTCTATTGATTTCTGTAGTAAATTATTCTTTACTGCGGAATTCTCTTCTTTCAAGGCTTGTTCAACCAAGATTGCACTTCCGTAGGCATAACGAATACGCGCACTTTCGGGAGCCGATTGCACATCTTTTGCCAATAAGGTTAAGTTATCTTTCCAGTCGCTGTTTCGGGCAATCGTTCGTGCCGAGAAGATTAAGCAAATTGCAATAACTATAAAATGCAATGCTCCTGGTTTTCGGATATCCGTTACCGCTATCTCTTTTGTTTTTCCGCTGTTTAGTTTGAAGGCTTTCGCTAAAACAATCATCAATGCAATGCAGAATCCGAGCGATGGAGTATAAACAAATCGTTCAGCCATTGTGGCTTCTAATAAGAAGAAAATATTCGAGAGTAAGCTAATGGTTCCTAAGAAGAACAGAATTCCATACG
>JAHEYP010000024.1 GCA_023251535.1 Bacteroidota bacterium | reverse complement strand
AGAAATAGCATCAATATGGCAACGCAAGCTGAAAGCATAGCTTGAGGCCTGTAATGAAGCGGAAAGGGCATTTTGATTGAATTTGGTGTTTTGCCAAAGATATGAGGAATTTTAGATACCAATTAAGGATCGGTTGTATATCTAATTTTATCATCAAATCTGCGTGTTTTACCCTTGTTTATATAGTTTTTACCCACAAATTCGATCTATGGTGTATTAATTTACTCGCCGTTAATTAAAATCAATAATTCTAAACGTTTGAACAAAAAAATATTTTTTCTACATTTGATATACCAACACCTATATTTATGAAAGTAAAACATCTTGTATTTAGTCTTTTTATATTGTTTTCAAGTATTATTAATGCACAATCATTAGTTACTCAAAGTGAAAGCGTAGAGGGAAGTATTTTCCCTATTCCAGGATGGAAGACGGATCTTGGTCCGAACACTACATTAGTTGGTTTTTCAAGAACCGCTATCTCAACCGCAACTAACCCAACTCCGGTTGCATTATCAGGAGGAGGAACAAGTGCATTAATGTTAAATTCATTTGTCGCACCAGCTGGCGAATCGGCGTTTTTAATCACAAAGCCATACGATTTCAGTAATAATGGAGGTGTTAATCCGACATTCAGTTTTTGGATGTATCGTGATAATATAAATGCTCCTGTTAACGATAAAATCGAAGTATATTGGAACAATACTCCAACAACTTCAAATTTAGTTGCTATTAATCATAGTGGTGGTGTTAATTATATAAATCGTCCTATATCGTCTTTTCCTGTTGTTCCTTCAGTTGGTTGGTATCAATATACTTTTACCTTGCCTGCCGCATCATATAATGGAAAAAAGAATTACTTTATCATAAAAGGTATTAGTCAGTTTGGTGCAAATATATACCTCGATAATTTCGTTTGTAATACGTATCCTTCTGCCATGAATGTAGCAGATGTATCTGTTAATCTAGTGCAACAAAACCTTGCTTCAACTTCACAAGGTGCAACAAACCAATGGGTAGTCGGAGTCCGTTGTATCGTGGGAGGTACAAGCGGTTGCGGCAACTTGAATGGTCCGCTTCCTGTCAAATTAGATTCTTTATTGTTTAACACGAATGGAACGGCCCAGCTTTCAAATATAACTAATGCTAAAATTTATTATACGGGCGGTTCTCCTTTGTTTAATACTGGATATTTAAGCCCTTTTCCATCTACCGGTTTGCCGTCTGGAACTTCATACCCCAAAGCTAGTTTTGGAAGTTCTCTAACAAATGTTGCTACGAATCTCGATTTTGTTAATAGCTCAAACTCTTGTTTCTTTCTTGAATATGATACCACGTATTTTTGGTTAGCATACGATATATCCGCTACCGCAACTCAAACGAATATCGATGCAGAGTTTAGGGGCGCTTCTGTTGGAGGTAACGCAGTTGTTTGTCCTTCTCCAATCGGCACTTCTACAAGTATAGCTCCTACCACTTTTTCTTTACCAGGTTCTCTTAATGTTGGAATTGCTTATTGTATTCCTACGTTTTATTCTGGTCACGGTTGGGCTAACTCTGTATTTGCTGATTATATCGCTGCAGTATCTTTAGTTGGAAGCAATGGGACTTTTATTAATAGCACATCAAACTCTCCATCCTTACAAGACACTTCTTGGCCTTGTTATCCAAATTGTCCTTATGTTAAATATCCACCTTTTTATGAGTTGCACCCTGCTGTTACAGGACAAACAGCAAATCTTCAACAAGGAGGAACATACTCAATTTCATTAACAGTTGGTAATTGGACTTCAAATAATAATATTCGAGCATGGATTGACTTTAATCACGATGGTGATTTTGTAGACGCTGGCGAAAGTTTAGGCGCTGGTAATTTATTGGCAAATGGAACCACTACACTCAATTTTTTTGTTCCTGCAGCAGGCTATACTGGTTCAACAAGATTGAGAGTAAGAGAAGTGTTTGCTAATCCGAGCATCGACCCTTGTGCGGCATATACTTATGGCGAGACCGAAGACTTTTTTGTTAATATTGTTCCAATATGTTTCAATACAGACAATGTATGGCTTGGAATTACGGATGAGTGGAATAACAATATTAATTGGTGTTCTACGGTTCCGACAATTAACGATAATGTTCAAATCAATAAAGGATTAGCAAGTCCTTCTGGATCATACTATAATCCAGTTATTAGAAATGGCGAAACAGCCTATTGTAAAAATCTTACTATTTCTTCTGTTGACACGCTTATCATCAATGCTCCTAGTCCTGCAGTTATTTCGTTGAAGGCAAGCGGTACTATTGTTAATAATGGACAAATTAATGTAGTTTCAAATCTTATATCTACCATTAATATTTCTAATGGCTCATTGCAGAATTTTACTCAGACACCGTTCCCTGGAAAAATTTATAAAGCAGCCCAAACACAAATAATTTATTCAGCGTCTGAATTAGCTGCACTTGGTATGATAGCTGGAGATCAAATTAATGCAATAAAACTAAATATTAAAAATAATGATGCAGTAATAACTACTCGTCTATATAATAATTTTTCTATCGGTTATTTAAATTCTTCTGTTGTTCCTAATTCTTACGGATCAACAAACGCAGTTATAGGAGGATTCACCACTGTATATAGCAATGCAACGCAGCCTATCACGTTTGGAATAAACTCATTTGCACTTTCAACTCCGATAGTCTGGAATGGAGTTGATAATATTTGTTTGCAATATTGTTACACGAATAATAATATAACAGGTTCTGCGAACAACGATTTTATAGATATAACCCAAACAACAGGAAGAAATTCTGTATTAATATTGGGTCGTATACCAACATCTGTTTCAACAAGTCCACTCCCTGGTTCATTTGTTGCTCAAGTTGCTGGCGATATTGCGGCGAATGGATCAAATTCTCCCAATGTAAGTCAAACGATTAATGTTCTTTCTGAATTTAGACCCAATGCCACATTTGAAATTAGCCGCCCTTATGGTAAACCAAGAATGGTTGTTCAAGGTGATTGGATAAATAATAATTCTTTTGTTCCCGGAAACAGTATCTTCGTTATGGATAGCTCGGTAACGAATCACCTTGGAGGAACACAGCCTTCAACTTTCAACACGTTTATTATGTCTAAAACAACTGCTGGTACAAATACTGCAGATAATAAACGACCGATTATTCTTGATAACAATATTACTATTCAAGACACTTTCTATTTATCCTCTGGTCAAATGATCATGAATGGAAAGTCTCTTACAATGAATAATCCACTTCCATCTGCTTTCTGGAGAACACAATTAACGCAAGCATCTGGAACTCCTGCTGGGGTTGGCAGTGGATTTTTAATCAGTGAGAATCCAAATTCAATTGTTAATTGGAATGTTGGTTTGTACGCTTCCCCAACGGTTGCTCGTGCAATACCTTTCGGAAATCGTATTGATACGTTATCTGCGGCTATTACATATTTACCTATAACGTTCTTGCATAAAGCCGGAGATTTGGGAACATTTAAAGCTGGAACGAAGTATTGGGCAGCAAATAATCCAATAACAGATCCATCAACGGTTACACATATTAACACTTATAACAGCACAGCAAATAATTCAGCCCAAACGGTAGATCGCTATTGGATGATTGGCAAAACAGGTCCACAGAATCCTGCCGCAAATTATCCAGTTGTTGATTTAACTTTCCGTTTTTCAAATACCGCCTCACCTGCATCAGAGCGTCCAGCAACCATGTCTGCATTAAATCAAGGAAGAGCACAGCCTTGGAGAGCAGCATCATCACAATGGTTAAGAATTTCTGCTAACGTTAACTTAAATGTTTATACGATTCCTGTGGGAGGAGTAAGTGCAAATGGTACTACAATTACTTATACTACATCTGTGGCTCATGCAATTCAAGTGGGACAAGCTGTGACTATGACAGGTATTACTCCTGCAGGGTATAATATTGTTGGAGGAATTGTAACTGCAGTTACAGCAAACTCATTTACGATAGTAAATACTACTTCACTTGGCGCTTCAACAACTGCTGGAACGGTAACAGGATCTTCGGCTCCAGGAGGAACTAATTTTAATACCCAACAAACTACGTTGAATTATGTTCAAGCATATTCTCAAGTTGTATCATCAAGCGATAGCGTAAGAATAACCAATTGGGATTGGCCAATTGCTCCTATTCAAGGGCCACCGGTAAATTATCCGTCTGCATTAATTGGTGATTTTACACCATGGACAATCTCTACTAATAACTCTCCTTTAGGAACTGCAGTAGTAACATTACCGATTTCAATCACTGCAATAAATATTACAAATGCTTCTTGTCCCGGAATAGCTGACGGATCTATTACTCTTCAAGTAACAGGAGGGAACCCTCCTTATGCTTATCAATGGAGTAATGGAATGGTAACGCAAAACGCTACAAATATTTTAGCAGGAACATATACGGTTACTGTGACCGACGCAAGTGCTGCAACTGCAACTGCTTCATTTACTATTGGAACGAATGGACAATTACCGGGAAGTATCGGATCTGTAATAGGAAACGCTGCTATTTGTTTGCAGTCGACGTTGTATTATAGTATTCCCGCTGTTGCTAATGCGACAAACTATCAATGGACAGTTCCTGCTAATGCAACAATTGTTTCAGGACAAGGAACAGATAGTATCCAAGTTAACTTTGACGGTTCATTTACCACAGGAGATATATGTGTTATCGCAAGTAATAATTGTGGAAGCACAAATGCTTCATGTATTACTGTAACCGGGACGTCTATTATTCCTACTACACCATCATCAATTACTGGAAATAATTTTGGAGTTTGTAACAGTACAAAATCGTATTCTGTCACTAATGTTCCAGGAGTATCATTTGTATGGAGTGTTCCTTCAGGGGCAACAATTGTTTCAGGACAAGGAACGAATACGATAAGTGTAAATTATACATCTACATTTATTAATGGAGCGATTTCTGTATATGCAAATACAGCATGTGGAACAAGTACACTTCGAACAAAAACAATTTACGGTAAACCGAACAATCCTACTATTTTATCCGGAGTTAGTTTATTCTGTGCAGGAGATACTGTTTCATTCACTTGCTCTATAGTAAGTGGCACAACTTCTTACCAATGGACCATTCCGACAAACACGCAAATTATAAGTGGACAAGGTACTACTACAATTAAGCTGAAATGTACAGGCGGAATAAAAAATGGTAGTGTTTGTGTTAAAGCTAGTAACAGTTGTGGTACTAGTAGCTCAGGATGCTATACAGTAAATGCAGGAGGAATACCGACTACAATTACCACAATAAATGGAACAGCAAATGGTGTTTGTAATAGTACAAAAACATATTCAGTAGCAAATCAAACAGGTGTATCGTTTACTTGGTCGGTACCGACAGGAGCAACAATACTTAGCGGACAAGGGACAAATAGTTTATCTGTTTCTTTTGGATCAGGATTTGTGTCAGGTAATATTTCAGTTATTGCCAGTAGCAATTGTGGACCATCAACAAGTTTAAGTAAATTGGTTAAAGCAATACCGGCTGTTCCTGCTTCTATAAGCGGACCAACGATTAATTGTTATAATGATAATTCTGTGGTTTATAGTTGTGCTCTATCATCAGGAGCAACCTCTTACGACTGGACTGCTCCAGCAGGTACAATCTTTAACAGTGGACAAGGTACTTCTACAGTTAATGTATCGTTTAATGCAGCAGCCGGAACATCATCGCCAATAAAAGTGAGAGCAAATAATGCATGTGGTAGCAGTACGTATAAATCACTAATCTTAACTTTCTCTCAATGTTTTGCAAGAACGGAAATGGAATTATCAGAAATTAATCTATATCCAAACCCAGCCACAAACGAAGTAACAATTGACTTAGGTGAAAGAGATGCCCAAATGATAAATGTGAAATGTGTGAACACAATCGGACAAGTTGTTTATCAAACCGAAATGATGTCACAAAATTCAACGTTGAAAATTAATACTTCTTCGTTCGCTGAAGGACTTTATATTATTACACTCAACAATGAAAACATTAAGAATAATATGTTGAAGTTGATGATTGAAAGGTAACAGGCACTTATTTAATTAAATTTATATAATTGCACTCGAGAAACTTTATTTCATTTTTCGGGTGCAATTTTCTTTTAAGCAAAAGAATCAGTTAGTATATGTGATATTAAAAAAAGTTTATACCTTAGTATTTAATAAACACTAAAGATATTTAATTATGAAATGGAGGCTCTTATTATTCTGTATATGTTTGGTAATATCAAAAAATTTAAACGCCCAATCGTTAGTGTTGCAAAACGAAAATATTGAAAGCACTATTTTTCCTCCTCCGGGTTGGCGAACAGAAAATGACATTTCAACGATATCAGGAAACTTTTCTAGAATTGCTACATCAACAGCCACCAATCCCACACCTAGTAGTTTGTCAGGAGGAGGAAGTACTTGCTTAATGTTAAATTCATTTACATCGACTACAAATGACATTTCTTACCTTATTTCAAAGCCCTACGACTTTAGTAATTGCGGTATTGTCAATCCAAGTTTTAGTTTTTGGATGTACCGTGACGCTTCTGCCAATGGAATTAACGATAAAATCGAAGTTTATTGGAATAATACTCCAACTATTACAGGGTTAGTTGCTATTAACCATGCCAGTGGTGTGAATTATATTAATCGCCATATTGGTAGCTTTCCTGTTGTTGCAACTGCGGGCTGGTACAAATACACCTTTAGCCTCCCCGCTGGGTCTTATCGTAAAAAGAAAAACTACTTTGTAATTCGTGGTGTAAGTTCTCATGGAGCCAACATTTATATTGATAAGTTCGAATGTAAAACATATCCAAGTGCTATGGGAAAGTCGGATGTCTCTTTTGAACTTGTTCAACAGAATATTTCATCTACCTCGCAAGCTGCAACCAATCAATGGATCTTAGGAGTAAGATGCGTTGTGGCAAATACAAGTGGTTGTGGAAATTTAGGCGCTCTAACCCAATTAACAAGAGTGCTGCCTGTTAAACTTGATTCTCTTTTGTTTTCCACATTAGGGACAACGAATACGCAGGATATCAGCAATGCCAAAATTTATTATACAGGAGGATCGCCTGTGTTTAGTACAGGTTATCTTAGCCCATTTCCAACAAGTGGATTAATACCAAACACAACATATCCGAAGGCTAATTATGGTAGTGTGAATAATTCTGTTGGATCTAATTTAACATTTACCAATAGTTCTAACGAATGCTTTTTTCTAGAATATGACACCACGTATTTTTGGTTAGTATATGATATAAGCCCAACAGGGATTGGCGGTAATATTCTTGATGCAGAATTTGTAAAAGCTTCTGTTGGTGGAATAACTAATATCTGTCCTTCTCCTGCTGGATCATCTGTTTCTAGTATCCCAACTGTGAATACTATTATTGGAGGAGTACCAATAGATATCCCATATTGTATTCCGGTATATTATTCCGGACAAACAGGAAATAATGTAAGTTCAAATTATATCGCATCGGTTTCATTGGTTGGTGCTAATGGTACGTCGATAAATACCACTGCCAATTCTGCGAACCTACAAAATCCGAATTGGCCTTGTTATCCGAATTGTCCATTTACTACGCATCCACCCGATTATGAACTAAGAAACAGTACATGTACTTTATTTCAAGGAGCTAGCTACTCAATTTCATTGCAAGTCGGCACTAATGCAAATAGTAATAATATAAGAGCATGGATAGATTATAATCACAACGGTAATTTTGAATTTTCAGAATCCCTAGGCTCCATAAATTTGTCCGCTAATGGAGTCGCCACTTTCCCTTTTACGGTTCCTGCTGCAGGATTTTATGGTAGCACCCGTTTACGAGTACGAGAAGTAAACGGTGTAACAAATCCTGATCCTTGTCTACAATATGCTCTTGGTGAAACGGAAGACTTTGATGTAAATATTATTCCTTATTGTGGTACTAGTTATGCACTTTGGCTTGGAATTAGCGATGACTGGAATAGCGCTATTAATTGGTGTCCATCAATACCTACAATAAATGATGATGTAGTTATTAATAAACAGTTGGCAGTTACTGTAGGATCGTATTATGCTCCAACTATACAAAATGGAGTAAAGGCAGAGTGCAAGAATATTACAATTAGTGCTGACGATACGTTGAATATCATTAGCGCAGTTAATGCAGCATCTACATTAAAAACAAAAGGTAGTATAAATAATAATGGCCATATCATTGTTACTAGTCCGAGTGCACCTTCTATTGTTACAGGCTCAGGTACTACACTAAACTACATTATGACCCCCTTTATTGGGAAGACCTATAAAGAGGCGCAAACACAAATTATTTATACTGCAACCGAATTATTGTCTATGGGACTTTTACCGAATGATCAAATTACATCTATTCAGTTGAAAGTTAACAATAATGACCTCACTGTATTAACAAGGACGTATCATAACTTTTCGATTAGCTATGCTAATTCAAGTTCAATACCTAATGCATTTTCCACTACCAATGCTATTGCTGGAAGTTTTGCAACTGTTTATACAAATGCATCACAAAATATTGTTTACGGCGTTAATACAATAACATTAGCATCATCAATTATTTGGAATGGAGTAGACAATATTGTTTTGCAATATTGCTATACAAATTCGGGGCCTACTGGTTCGGCTAACAATGACTTTATAGAAATTACACAGACAACTGGGCGCTATTCAACATTAATTTTAGGAAGATTGTTAACTTCTGTTGCAACAACACCGTCAGCTTGTTCATTTACGGGAGTAATTTCGAACGATATCACAGCAAATGGAGCTACTACAGCTTCAAATACTATAAATACGCTTTCAGAAATGCGGCCAAATGCAACCTTTATCATTAATCGTTCGCTCGTTAAACCGCAAATAATTGTACAAGGAAGTTTCATCAATAATAATGGATTTACTGCAGGGAATAGTTTGTTTGTGATGGATAGTTCAATAACAAATTATATTGGAGGATCTCAGCCAACTACATTCTATTCATTCAAGATGGCGAAAACTACAGCTGGAAGTTCAACACCCGATAATAAGCGACCTATAGTATTAAATCAGAATATCACTATTCAAGATACATTCTACCTTTCTTCGGGACAAATGATCATGAATGGAAAAACAATTTCAATGCAAGATTCTCGTCCATCTGCATTTTGGAGAACCCAACTTACACAAGCATCAGGAACGATTCCTGGCGTTGGTGATGGGTTTTTAATCAGCGAAAATTCAGCCTCCGTGGTTAATTGGAATATTGGTCTGTTCTCTTCTCTTGAGCCTCGAGCAATTCCGTTTGGTAATCGTGTAGATACAGTTAATGCTAATATCACCTATATCCCATTAACGATAACACATCGTGCAGGAGATATGGGTGTGTTCTCCGCTTCTACGAAGTATTGGCCATCAAATGCACCTGTAACTGATCCTCCAACAGTAACACATTTGCATGAATATAATACATCATCTAGCAATGCTTCTAAAACGGTTGATAGATATTGGATGATCGGAAAAACAGGTCCGCAAAATCCCGCAACCGGCTTCCCTGTTGCAGACATTACTATGAGGTTTACAAACGCAGCTACACCTGTTTCAGAGCGTCCAACAACTATGACTAACCTTAATAGAGGTTTAGCACAACCATGGAGAGCAGCATCTTCTCAGTGGCTTAGAATAACTGCGAATGCTTCATTAAATACGTTTACAATTCCAGCAGGCGGAGTATCTGCCAATGGAACTAGCATCACTTTTACTACAAGCGGAACTCATGATATTGTAGTAGGGCAGTCCGTCTCAATTAGTGGTATTGTACCTAGCGGATATAATATTTCAAATGCCATAGTTACATCTGTAACTGCTACTACGTTTACAATTGGCAATATTACATCTTTAGGAGTGTCAACTGGTGGAGGTACTGTTACGGGTGCTCCTGCGCCAGGCGGACTCCCATATAACCAATCGCAAACTACAATAAATTACACTCAAACGTATGATCAAGTAAATGCTTCATGCGATAGTGTGCAAATCGCAAATTGGGACTGGCCAATCGCTCCAATTCAGGGCCCGCCGTTAAATTTTCCTGCAGCACCAATAGGAGATTTTACTCCATGGACAATTGCAACAAATACAGCTCCTATCGGAAATGTTGTTTCTCAAAATGAAAGAAGTTTTGAAGAAAGCTCCCTTCAAACAATTTCACTCTTCCCTAACCCAGCTACAAACGAAGTAACAATTGACTTAGGTGAAAGCGATGCCCAAATGATAAATGTGAAATGTGTGAACACAATCGGACAAGTTGTTTATCAAACCGAAATGATGTCACAAGACGCAAAGTTGAAAATTAATACATCGTCGTTCGCCGAAGGACTTTATATTATTACACTCAACAATGAAAACATTAAGAATAAAATGTTGAAGGTGATGATTGAAAGGTAAAGCACTTTAATAATCATAAATAAAATCACCGCCGAAATCAAAGCTTTTAGAGAATGATTTCGGCGGTTTGTTTTTGTTAATTATGCAACCTTTAAACTTTTCTTCCCTTCTTTAATAATTCTGTATCCTACATAGATCAAAATAAGTCCTACGAGTTCGGTAATGAAAAGTACATTCACATAACCCATTCGGGTAAATGTTCCGCCTATACCCGGAAGTAATCCCCCAATGGCAATAAGTATATTTCCTTTATATCGCGCTGCAGTAATAGCTCTGCTTTCTTTTTCTGGTCCGGCGTTGTCATTGCGTTGCAACACTTTTCTGAATTTATATGCTGAGTATATTGCTCCACCGACTAAGAAGATAAAAGCGTAAATATTTATTAGCGGTGAAAATAATCGCACCCATTTCCATGCAAATACTGCACCCGTTAATTTGTAATTAAATCCTTCCGGAATTGAAAACGGTGTAAGCATTACTGCCATACCTCCCGTTATGATCATAAGAGTGAAAAATACAGATGTGATATCAGCGAATTTTTTGTTGAGCAACAAATAAACTGATCCTTGCGCTAAAGGAAATCCTCCTAACAACGCTCCGACAATATACCAATAGCGTACATTCATTTCATGCCAACCGAAAAGCACATTGATGCTTTCTGCTAATGTTCCCATACCGAATGTTAATACACCAAGTGTCCACCAAAGTAAATAGGACGTTTTTCGGTATTGATAATGCTTGAAGATTTCTATCGTGAAGTAAATCGAAAAACAAGTTGTCAGAATCGGAATGTACTCAATCGGATTATTCATATAAAACAGAATTTTTAGAAGTCGGGATTATAAGGTCAATAGTTTTCGACGAAGCTATGGCGTGATTTCGATATGATAATCAATTGAAAAACGACAAAAATCATATCATGGTAATTTATGATACAATTTTTACAATTCAACTATTCATCCAACCCAAAATGGGTTCGCACTTTTCTTTGCAAGGGGTATAGTAGTTCCCGTGTATCCACGTATCCGACTTCGGCGATTGTCCCCACCAAAATTCTGCTATTGCTAATGGCTCTAATTGATGCTGATAAGCATATTGAAATAGTTTCGGCCCCGCGCATTCACCCGCACCTGCAGGAGGATTTTTATACTCCGCTTCTGAAAAGATAGCTCTTAAACTTTTTGTTTCTCCTCTTTTATTTAGGAAATGATATTGATCGAAAATTTCCATTTGTAACGCATTCGAGAAATTTTTTCTTTCTGCTTTTAATTTTTCTAAACGTTCATCTTTTTCATTTGCGCTTTCCATAACACGAATCTCTGCGTTCATTTCATTCAACTTCGCCATTCCAATGTTTAAAAAGCTGTTTTGGGTAAGCAAATCGAAAACAGGCGGTACAAACATCGAATGATCATTAGTTCCGGCCATCTTACCCGAGAATGCAGCAAGAAAACCAATTTCATTTTTAGAATTTCTAACTACTAAAACACCAAACATTTTCCCGATTATCGGTCCGTCATCTTTCTCTAAACCAAAATTATGGTTGATGTTTAATTCATTGGATAAGTATTGTTGCAATTGCTCGGCTGCAATAATACACAAAGGATGAGGTTTGCCGTCAATCGAAATCGTGAACGACTCAGGGATAAATATATTCGTTATTGGGAATGCGAAATGTTGCAAAGGCGATTGTCTAAGAAAAAATCAATTAGAATATTGTACGTGATACAAAAAAACCGAAACAACTCAATTTGGTTTCACGGACTTTATAATACCATTTTCACTGATAATTAGTTTTTGCCCTAGCGATTTTTTTTTGCTCAACATCTTTTCAGATGAAATCATTATTGCGTTTTTTATTTTAGCAATAAGGGCTTTTTTTTCCTTATCTCCCATACTTCAAAGATACAAAAGAATTATAAATCTTCTGATTATGTATTATAATTGAATGGTCAATTTCCTTTTCTGCTATTAAAAAAGGAGTACTCTTAGAATTGTCGTATATGATGAGATAATCCACTAATTCACTGTAAATTTCAAAAAGATTTTTAATTCCTGCGTAATATCTTCGTTCAATTGTTTGCTCTTCAATAGAATGCCCCCCCTCTAATACTCTGTTTTTTACTCGATCTTTTGCGAGTTGACTTGATTCCAACCAGAAGAAGATGATACTTACAAAATATCCATTTTCTTTTGCAGACTTAATTGTGTTTTTAAAGCTTTTGGTTGATAAAGTTGTTTCAAACGCAAAGTCTTCACCTGACAGAAGCAATTCGGAAATTCTTTGAAGCATTATTCTTCCTGCTTCTATCGACACTTTTTGTGGTTGAAACGGCGACAGCCCTCTGGCTATTTCATCTGCATTTACATATTCTTTGCAATCAAGAAGATCAGGAAGGATATTAAATGAAGCAGTTGTTTTACCTGCTCCATTACATCCAGCTATTATGTAAAGCTTTTTTTGCATAGCCAAATGTAATAAAACGATGCACAACAAAAATCCTATTAGCCAAGCCTAAAGCAATGAAGTATCATGGACACCAATACGCCATTTAAATATTTATTTGATTGATAGTCAAATAAATAACCCTTCTTCATTTAAAAACACTTGTATATACAACAAATGTAAGTACATTTGTGCTATTATTTTAAGCAAACAGCATGAAAACGGTTCGTAAAATCATCGCATCACAGCGAAAAAGTTTAGGGGAAGGCCAATCAGTAATGAGCCCGCTACCTAACCAATGGGTTGACCAAATCAGTCCTTTTATTATGCTCGACCATTTTGGGCCGAAAGACATCCCCGCAGGGAAACCATTCTTTGTTCCTCCACACCCGCACCGCGGATTTGAGCCGGTAACTATTCTATTTGAAGGAAAGGTGGAGCACAAAGACAGTCTTGGGAACTCGGGTTCAATAAAAGGTGGCGATGTTCAATGGATGACAGCCGGAAGCGGTGTAATTCATTCGGAAGGTGCTCCTATTGATTTTGCAAAAACAGGAGGCACTGTTCACTTGATTCAATTATGGGTGAATTTACCAAAGCGTGCGAAAATGTCGACGCCGAAGTATCAAGATATTCCTTCGGAAAAAATTCCTTCAATTAAAATAGAAAACACAACTCTTCGTCTAATAGCAGGAACATTTGTAGATCAAACAGGCCCAGCAGAAACATTCACTCCGATTTTATTGATGCACGGAATCATTAAAGCAGGAGATAAATTGTCGATGCCGATTCCTCAAAATTATCACAGTTCGATTTTTGTTACAAAAGGAGAACTGTCAACCGACGGATATGAAATTCCCGAGCAACATTTGGTTTGGTATAATGAAGATAACCAAAACATCGAAATTTCGGCTATCCACGACAGTGAGTTCTTGTTAATGGCAGGTGAACCTATCGAAGAACCAATCGCATCATACGGTCCATTCGTAATGAATAATAAAGCCGAAATCATTGAAGCAATTCAAGATTATGAAGCTGGCAAATACGGAACAATAGTCTAATCAAAATAAAATAGTAGTACCTAATTCACAATTCACAATACAAAATTCAATAATTCTAATCATGTCTACAACTAAATGGGCTCTTGACCCAACACACTCAGAAATTGGCTTTAAAATTAAGCACTTAATGATCACGAATGTTTCTGGATCATTCGGAAAATTCGACATCAACGCAGAAACAGAAGGCGATGATTTCACAAAAGGGAAAATTAACTTCACTGCTGACATCGATTCAATCAATACAGGAAACGAACAACGCGACGGTCACTTAAAATCTCCTGACTTTTTCGACGCTGCAAATCACCCGCAACTTTCTTTTGCTGCAACTTCTTTCGAGAAAAAATCAGATGATGAATATGCATTAAACGGAAACCTAACAATTCGTGAAGTAACTAAACCAGTTACATTAGCCGTTGACTTTGGCGGTATCGCAAAAGATCCTTGGGGAAATACAAAGGCAGGATTCAGCCTAACAGGTAAAATTAACCGTAGCGATTTCGGTTTAACATGGAATTCAGTTGTTGAATCAGGTGGCGTGTTAGTAAGTGAAGATGTTAAACTTCACGCAGAAGTTCAATTGGTAAAACAATAAGACAATAAAATACGTTATGGTATCATTCGTCTATATTACGAATGATACCATAATACGATTAACGATACTGCCAAATGGAAAAAATTGCAGAAACAAAATACCCTGTTCAGGAGGTGATAAGAAGGAGATGGAGCGCACGGTCGTTTGATAGTGCAGCAATTCCTGCTGCCGTTGCCGAACAGTTAATCGAAGCCGCATCTTGGGCTTCAAGTAGCATGAACGAACAACCATGGTTGTATATTTATGCACATCGCGAAAGCGACAATTTTAAAAAGTTTGTGGAGGCTTTGCTTCCGGGAAATCAAGTATGGGCGCAACATGCTGCCGTTTTAATGATCTCTCTTGTAAAAACGAATTTTGATAACGGAAATGTAAATCGTCATGCGATGCATGATGTGGGAGCCGCCAATCAAAACTTAATGCTTGAGGCGACTTCTGCTGGTATCGTAGGACATATTTTAGGTGGATTCGATATGGCTAAAACAAAAGAATTGTTCGAAATTCCTCAAGGATATGAACCAGTAGTGTTTATCGCACTTGGATATCCTGGTGATATTTCAACACTTCCTGAACCTTTTCAATCGAGAGAAACAGCCCCTCGAAAAAGAAAACCTTTAAACGAAGTAGGAATAAAATTATAAGGCCCCTTGCGGAAATATTCGGTAAGGCGTAAACGTTATAAAGCGTAAATAACCACGCTAAAAATTTGTAGGTTGTGTTAGGTTATTATTGTAAGAAAGGGGAACTGTAAATGGTTCCTCTTTCTTTTTTATGCGAATAACAATTTAATAAGGCGAAATTCAAGGTTATTGAGCCTGTCGAAATAGGGTATTGAGCTTGCCGAAATATCGAGCGGTGGTTGTCGAGCGGAGCCGAGACATGGTCATCGAGTTGGTCATCGAGCGGAGTCGAGATGGAGTTGAGATGAAATGAATCACTACGAAGCCAAATCTTCTTTTAACGTTTTCATCTCCGATTCCATCTTTTCGATTTTCTTTAAGATGCGATCTTTCTCCCAATATTTATCAGGAATCTCTGAACTTAAGTAGTTGCAGAACTTCCAAATTTCTCTTATCTCGTTTACAGGAACTTCATAAGGATCGTACGCAGGATTTAATGAAGATAACAACAAACTTTTCTTCTTCTTGATATGATTCGTTGCTACTTTAAATACTACGCCGTCGTCTTCTGTAAGAAACACATAGGCATTGCCATCTTTCACATCGTAAAAATTTTCAACGTATTCACCAATCACCCAGCTTTTATCGGGAATAGGTAACATTGAATCTCCTGTAATTTGAAACATTCGATACTTCCTCTCGCCAAATAATATCGGCAACTGAAAAGTAGGTAACTTCTTAATAAACTCAGGATCGGCATATCCACTTTTGTATCCCGCTTTCGCTTTAATCGGAACAACTTCAATATTTTCTTTGTTATCGCTGTCAACCGTTGTTGCTAATACGCGCAACTTTGCTCCTGTTACAAATACATCGTGTCCTCTCTCTAATTCCGATAGTTGAAATTCCGATACTCTCGTTAAATCAATTTTTACCAACGTATCGATGCTCATCTTGAAATACTTCGAAAATGATAGCAAGGCTTCCAAAGTAGGATTTTGTACACTGCCATTTTCATAGCTGTTCAAAGTCGAACGGCTAACGCCTAACTCGCCCGCTACCATGTCTTGGGTTAGCTTGCGTCGCTGGCGAAGAAGTTTAATGTTGGAGTTGAAGTGCATGATTAGTAGAGATTTAGTTTTAACCACAGAGACCACTGGCCTTCGGCTTACACAGAGATCACAGAGAAATTCTCGTGCCAACTGCTAAATTATTTTTATAAGTGCGTGTATTTACTTAAGAGATAACAATTGACCGTTTATCAATCTTTTTATCCCTTGTTTAAGAGGAGTAGTATTAAAATTAATTAGGAGGGCAAGTTTTTTATCGGCAAGTTTTAAATAAGTTAAACATTGTGCAATATGGACATCATTTATGGCTTCGACAGATTTTATTTCAACGATTAATGTGTTTTCAACTAAAATGTCAAGTCTATAACCAATGTCCATTCTTAGTCCTTTATAAACAAGGGGAAGTGGTTTTTCGATTTCGATTTTTAACCCTTTGCTTTGCAACTCAAAAGTTAAACATTTCATGTATGCACTTTCTAACAGTCCAGGGCCAAGCCTTCGATGTACTTCTATTGCACATCCAATTACAAGTGTTGCTAATTCATTTTCTGAATATCCATAATTTGAAGAACTCTCTGTGACCTCTGTGTGATCTTGGTGCCCTCCGTGGTTAAATGGATACTCTTTGGTTTGTAAATAAGGTTGTTTCATATGAAAAGGCTTTTTTATAAAATTATTTCTTGGGTTTTGTTTATATTGCAGTCCTTACAATTGATCGTATTGCAGTCAAATGTAAATACTATTTTTGTAACCACAAAATGACCTCTCAAAATCGCACCGTTGTCCATATGGACCTCGACAGTTTCTTCGTTTCTGTCTCGAGGCTGGAGAACTCTGCCCTTTTGAATAAGCCCGTTATTGTAGGCGGCTCGGGCGATCGAGGGGTGGTTGCCGCTTGTAGCTACGAAGCCCGCGCCTTCGGTGTCCATTCCGCTATGCCGATCCGTATGGCCCGTCGATTATGTCCCGATGCTATAATTATCCGAGGCGACTACGAGCGTTATAGCTATTACTCCGGTATGGTTACCGATATCATTAAAGAGAAGGTGCCTGTATACGAAAAGTCTTCTATCGATGAATTCTATATCGATATGAGTGGCATGGATCGCTTCTACGGTTGCTACGATTATGCTACCGAATTGCGTTCCAAAATCACTAAAGAAACCGGACTCCCAATCTCTTTCGGGCTGTCACAGAACAAAACCGTTTCGAAAGTCGCTACCGGTGAAGCTAAACCCAATGGTCAACGTAAAATCGATTTTGGTAATGAGAAGGATTTTCTCGCCCCGCTTTCGGTGAAGAAGATTCCCATGGTTGGAGATAAAACGTATACCTTGTTGCGAAGCATGGGCGTCGAAAAGGTGCTCACCCTTCAGCAGATGCCTCCCGAGCTCCTTACGCGCGTGTTAGGTGAAAACGGACATGTCCTCTGGAAAAAGGCCAATGGCATCGATAACACGCCCGTAGAGCCGTATTCTGAACGTAAATCGATCTCTTGCGAAGAAACCTTTGAACAAGATACTACCGATGTTACTTTTTTAAAGGCCTTGATCGTTAAGATGACCGAAAAATTAGCCTATCAACTGCGCTCCGAAAATAAACTAACGGCATGCGTTACCGTAAAAATAAGATACTCGAATTTCGATACCCATACCATGCAAGCCCGAATCCCGTATTCTTCGAGTGATCATACGCTCATACAGCGCGGCAAAGAGCTTTTCGATAAGTTGTATGAAAGAAGAATGATGATTCGTTTGCTGGGCGTTAGGTTTAGCCATTTGGTGGGCGGAGGACAACAAATTAATCTCTTCGAAGATTCCGAAGAAATGATTAACCTCTATCAAGCAATGGATAAAATGCGTCAACGCTTCGGCGACCAAGCCGTGCAACGCGCTATCGGTACAGGATTTAAAATGCGACAGTTTAATCCGTTTAATGGGAAAACTTCGTGAGAGCATTATTCGTTTATTTTTAAAATCGATTTTGAAAATGTACCCTTAGAATGAATAATTCGGAAATAATAAATGCCTCTTTCTAAAGAGCATGTTGAAACCGATTCGAACCCATCCGAACTGCCATTAATAACTAGTTGCCCTAATTCATTTATGATTTGCCATTGGTATGAACCGCTTATTGAAGGATTGATATAAATATCGTTCGTGCATGGATTAGGGAATAAGTAAAAGTCATTAACATAATCCGTAATCGGAATTCCGACTTGTATATCAGAAAATTTTGCTAGCATTAAATCATTATCATTGCCTCCTGTTAAAGTTTGTGCAGCAAAGTAAATTTCGTGATCATTTGGTTGCAGAATAGACACATCACCTCCTACAACACTGTCCGGTAGTGTTACTAAATTTAGATACTGAAGGTTTTTGTCATATTCAGCAATCTGAAACAAAAAGTTTCCACTACTATTTCCATTCGACATCATGCCAATAGAAAGATTTCCTTGAGAGTTAGATACATGATGCGCATAATAAGTCATTGGAGCAGTTGAATTGCTAAAAGTGTTTTGTGCAGTTAACCCACCATCGATTTTACTTAATCGGCGTAAATCAATTTCAGTGTGAAACAATGTACTATTTAATGTGTGAAATGAAGATACGTAAATAGATGAATCATGTTCAGTTATGTCAATCACATCTAAATGGTTATTCGCAACCTGGTCGCTTTTCCAAATGAAGTTGAGTGAAGTGTCAAGGCAATGAACAGTATATGTCGAATACCCAATCGATCCTGCACCCCGATTATCTACCACATAAATATTTTGATCCTTTTCTATAATAGAGGCAATTTGATTACTGTATGCATCATTAATTAAATAGGAATTTTGGATTGCTCCAGTTAAACTAAGCTTGTAAATTTCTGTATGGGCAGGACTACCAGATGCTCCTGTAATACCATATAAAAATAAACGGTTGTTTTTATATTGAAGACCATTTCCTTGTTGTAAATAAGGAAAGGATATTAAATACTGTTGCTGACCTGAACTAGAATATTTTGCCAAAAACCCCTTAAATGATGCATTATACAAATACCCAGTTAAATAGATATTATTACTATCATCTACACATACACTAAATCCTTTATCATACATTCCCGAACTGCCATCAATGCTATCTGACCAAAGTAATTGTCCTGAAGATGAATATTTCGCAATAAGTACATCTGCAATATTTGAGGTGTTGAAACACTCTCCTGTAAAAATTAAATCACCATTATGATCTATTGTAGCTCCTTGAATAGTTTCTGTTCTATCCCCAGCGCGTGAATATATTTGGCTCCAAATTTCTGAGCCTGAGGTGTCGTATTTAACTATCATAATATCATTTCTGACATTTGTAGAGGCTTTGTTTTTCCCTAAACAATAAATATAGCCTTGATCGTCTGTTAACATTGTATGATGGTAATAATTGCCATTAGTCCCATCGTCCGTATAACTAGTCCAATTGTTATACCATTGAGCATGAACAATTGTAATTTGAAGTATTAGTGTAATAGTCAAATAAAGATGTTTCATAAAGTTAAAGATAGTAGTTTAATTGAATTGTTTTTCTCTGCTTTCTAAAATATTTCATCAATACACAAAAAGCCAATATTTAATTAGTAGATTTGATAAAACCACTCGTTAAAAAAGATTAACAGAAGAATTTGGATAGTATAATTTGCTCCAATTCAATATACGAACTGTTATAAAGACCGCCTTTTGTAAATATAATGGATGTTTCTCACTCTTGTTTCATGATATTTCCCTTTCGAATTGATGTTTTCCTTAGTAAAGAATGAGTTTGGTAACTGCTTAATGAGAAATTTGCTCTAAAGTGAAAAGGTCAGTTATTTTATTAGTTTTGTTATTGTGAAAAGAGTCCAAACCTGATTCACTAAAACAAACTATTCCTAACTGCTAATTTTAAATACTATGATACCTCGTAGAAATAGTCGCGTTATTCTTCTTTTACTTTTCATAACTTCAATCTTCGTTTCTTGCTCTCGAAGCAATTCAACGGAAGATAAATCAAACACAACAAGCTATTTTGATTCGCAAACGACTGGAATACAAACCGGTGGCGTGGAACGCATCCAGATAGAAACGCCGAAAGGAAAATATTCTGTTTGGACGAAGCGATATGGTAATAATCCGACGAAAAAATTATTGCTGCTAAATGGCGGTCCCGGTGCAACACATGAGTATTTTGAGTGCTTCGAAAGTTTTCTTCCGAAAGAAGGAATAGAGTTTATTTATTACGATCAACTAGCGTGTGGGAATTCTGATAACCCCAATGATACATCCTTGTATGATTTAAATCGATATGTTGAAGAAGTGGAACAGCTTAGAATAGCGCTTCACCTCGACAGTAGTAATCTTTATTTACTTGGACATTCTTGGGGCGGAATATTGGCAATGCAGTATGCATTGAAATATCAACAAAATATCAAAGGACTTATTATTTCTAATATGATGGCTAGTTGCCCTGAGTACGGCAAGTATGCAGAAACCGTATTGGCAAAGCAAATGTCTAAGCAAGTCCTTGACTCTATTGCATATTTCGAGAATAACGGTAAATACACTGATCCGAAATACATGGAATTATTGATGCCTAATTTTTATGCAAAACATATTTGTCGCATTCCGCTCGATCAATGGCCAGAACCTGTGAATCGTTCCTTTAGTAAATTAAACAATGAACTGTATGTATTGATGCAAGGACCAAGTGAGTTTGGCATAGCTGGAAAATTAACGAATTGGGATGTCAGCAACGAATTGAAAAACATCAATGTTCCCACTCTTGTAATAGGAGCCACTTATGATACAATGGATCCTAAATATATGGAATGGATGAGTAAACAAATTCCTCACGCTGATTTTCTATTGTGTACCAATGGAAGCCATATGTGTATGTACGACGATCAACAAACGTATTTTAGTGGATTAGTCAAATTCCTAAAGAAATAAATTCAGATAATAGTTGCGCTAATGTCTAGTATAAAATCAACAAGTGTTGACCAATATTTATTGGAGGGCTGCGGCCGTTGTAAACTTGCAGGTACTCCCCAATGCAAAGTCCACAATTGGACAGATCCTCTTATTGAGTTGCGACGAATTGTATTGGCTGCAGGTTTTACCGAAGAAAGGAAATGGGGCATGCCTACCTATACTTGGAATGGAAAAAATGTAATTATTATCGCCGCATTTAAGGAAAACTGTGTCATTAGCTTTTTAAAAGGTGCATTGTTGACTGATCCGAAAAATTTGTTGGTAATGCCTGGGGAGAATTCACAGTCTACACGCTTCATTCGCTTTACGGATGTGAAGCAAGTGCTTAAATTGGAATCTGCAATTAAAGTATTTATTAAGGAAGCTAAATTGATAGAAGAGTCAGGCAAAAAAGTAATTACTAAAAAGGCCGACGAAATGGATTTACCCGACGAATTGAATGTAGCGTTTAAAAAACAACCTTCTTTTAAAAAGGCTTTTTATGCACTTACTCCCGGTCGTCAACGTGGATATATTTTACACTTCGCTGGGGCTAAACAATCGGAAACAAGAGCAAGCAGAATCGCGAAAAGTATTCCAAGAATTTTGGAAGGAAAAGGAATGCAAGATTAATAGAGGCGATACCCATTCAATTTTTTAAAGACACACTCATCATGAAAAAACACATACTTCTCTTCTTCTTTTTTTCTTTCTGCCAACTAAGCGTTTCATCGCAGTCTTCATTCATGACCTATAATCTTCGTTATGATAATGCAGGCGATAAAGAAAATAGTTGGCCACTACGAAAGGAGGAAATGGTAAACATGATTCAGTTTTATCATCCCGATATTTTAGGAATTCAAGAGGGCCTTTATAACCAAGTGCAATACCTCGATTCTTCTTTAGAAAATTATTCGTTTGCTGGAGTAGGAAGAGATGATGGCGATAAAAAAGGAGAATTCTCCGCAATTTTTTATGACACTAATAAATTTAAATTAGTTGCCACAAAAACATATTGGCTTTCTGATACTCCCGAAAAAGTTTCTGTCGGTTGGGATGCTGCTATGGAACGCATCGTCACTTTCGCGATGCTAAAAAGTCTATCATCAAATGATACTTTGTATGTGTTCAATTGTCATATGGATCATATAGGTAAAGTTGCTCGCGAAAAATCAGCAGAACTCATTATGCAGATTATTGATAAAATGAATATCACTACGAATAAAATTGTAGTAATGGGCGACTTTAATTCTACCCCCGATGAATCAGCAGCTCAATTGTTTCTATTAAAAATGGATTGTGGTTTTAATGCTAAAGATGTTATTACTTATGGACCATTAGGTACTTTTAATGCTTTCGACATTTTAACTCCTGTAACTAAACGTATCGATTATATTTTTACTAAAAACATTAAGGTAACGCATTACATTCATATCGATGATCGCCGTAAAAATAATTTATGGTTGTCGGATCATTTACCTGTTTTGGTGAATTGCAAATAAGCCCATCATTATAATTTGTGAATGTATCCCAAAGGTATGTGGGCATTGTTTATTTTTGAGCGTTAAACTTTAAACAATGAATAAAATTCTACTTTCACTAGCATTAATATTTTCTTCTCTTTCGTCTGTTGGTCAAGGCTTCCCTTCCACGGCAGTAAACTATGGACTACCAACAGGTGGTTATGTTTCAAGTTCACACAACTATGGTTATTTTGATTATTATGAAGTGGGAAGTTATGCAGCTAATAGTAATGGTTGGGGAGTAATGGATATTAACAACGATCAGAAACCAGATCTGATTGTTACTTGTCAAGGCTCGGGTACATATCGCGATTGCTTCGGATTGCCCAATTCACAGTATTGGAAAGTGTATTTGAATAATGGTTCAGGATTTTCAACAACAGCGACCAATTGGACGCTTCCTGCAGGTGGTTATAGAGATGGATCACATCTTTACGGGTACTTTGCATTGTTTGAAACAGGAAGTTATTATTCAGGAAGTAATGGCTGGTCAGTGACAGACATGAATAACGATCATTTACCTGATTTGGTTGTTACATGTGAAGGTACCGGCACATACCGCGACGGCTTTGGATTGCCTAGTTCACAATATTGGAAAGTGTATTTGAATAACGGAACAGGGTTCTCTACAACAGCAATAAATTATACGCTTCCTTCCGGTGGATATAAAGATGGATCTCATACTTATGGATGGTTTGCTCTTTACGAAACAGGTAGCTATCACAGTGGTTCAAATGGATGGGCTGTTAACGATTTAAATTTTGATGGATTTCAGGATTTGGTGGTTACTTGTGAAGGAACAGGTTCATATCGCGACGGCTTTGGGGTACCAACTTCACAATATTGGAAGGTGTATTTCGGAAGCACATCAGGATTTTCAACAACAGCAACAAACTGGACATTGCCTACCGGCGGATTTAAAGACGGAAGTCATACATATGGGTATTTTAATACAAATGAAGTTGGAGCCTATTACTTAAATTGTAATGGCTGGTACACTATGGATATGAATAATGATGGCCGAGCCGATTTAGTTGTGACTTCGCAAGGAACGGGTTCATATAAAGATTGTTTTGGTGTTCCCAACACTCAGTATTGGAAAGTGTATTTAAATAACGGAACAGGGTTTACTACATCTGCAATAAATTGGACACTTCCTACTGGAGGTTTAATAGGTAGTGGACATACCTATGGTTATTATGACATAAACGGAAGCCCGAGCTATGAAAACTTAAGTAACGGCTGGTCCCTTTGCGATTTAAATAATGATGATCAACCGGATTTGGTTGTTACTTCTCAAGGTAATGGTTCATATGGAAATTGCTTTTCTTCAGGAAGCAACTATTTCTGGAAGGTATATTACAATACAGGCTCCTCTTTTGCTCCTACATCAGTTAATTGGTCGCTCCCTGCCGGAGGATTAATTAGTGGTAACCACTCTTATGGTTTTTATATGTTAGCAAATGGTGGTTCAAATGATTTAAACAGCAACGGTTGGACTGTTGATGATATTGATGGTGATGGGAAGAATGACCTGATTGTAGTTTCGAATGGAACAGGTACATATCGCGATTGCTTCGGGTTACCCAATAATCAATATTGGAAAGTGTATCTCAATACTTATTCTCCTACAGCATTGTTTGAATATGCGAATGCTTCTTCAAATATTGTATTGGCTCCTAACCCTGCATCTTCAATAATTCATATTGCTTCAAAACAATCGCTCATTAATCAATCGTATTCTGTTTTTTCTACAACAGGAAAAAAAGTGCTCGATGGTGTGTTTTCTAATGAAGAAGAATCGATTGATATATCATCTTTAGCAACAGGAATTTATTTATTGCAAATCGGAACTGAATCTAAAAATTCTAGTAAATTCATTAAGCAATAAAATTCACAAGTAAAAAATGTAAAAGGGCTTCTTGTAAAATGGAAGCCCTTTTTATTTTATCTACATTCACTAATTGAATGTGATTAAAAGAAAACAAAAAACCCGCAATCAATTTGATTACGGGTTTTAGTATGAATGAATTTATCGTATTTATTTTATATCAAAGCGATCTAGTTCCATCACTTTAGTCCATGCTTTAATGAAGTCATTCACAAATTTTTCTTTATTGTCGTTTTGTGCATATACTTCAGCAATAGCGCGTAGTTGTGAATTCGATCCGAAAACCAAGTCAACGCGTGATGCAGTCCATTTTATTTTTCCTTTTTTGCGATCCTTAGCTTCGTAGTTGTCGTTCGCTTCTGATGTCGGCAACCATTGATTATTCATGTCGAGTAAATTCAAAAAGAAGTCGTTTGTTAAAACACCAACACGTTCAGTAAATACTCCATGCTTTGATTCGTTTGTATTTGCACCAAGCACACGCAGCCCTCCAATCAATACCGTCATCTCAGGCGCACTAAGTCTTAATAATTGTGCTTTGTCAATAAGCAACTCTTCTGCGAGAACAGTATATTTTTTCTTTTGATAATTTCTAAATCCATCCGCTTGCGGCTCTAATACAGCAAAACTTTCTACGTCGGTCTGTTCTTGTGTTGCATCTACTCGTCCCGCAGTAAATGGAACATTAACATTGTGTCCTGCTTCTTTCGCTGCTTTTTCTATTCCTGCATTTCCTGCCAATACAATTAAATCGGCTAACGATAAATGTTTCTCTTTGTTAGCAACATTAAATTCTTTTTGTATCGTTTCAAGTACATTTAATACTTTAGTCAGCTGTGGAGGATTATTTACTTCCCAGAATTTTTGTGGTGCTAATCGTATGCGTGCACCGTTAGCTCCACCACGCTTATCAGAACCTCTGTATGTTGATGCTGATGCCCATGCCGTTTCAACTAAATGTGAAATAGATATTCCCGTTGCTAATACTTTTTCTTTTAGTAGTGCAATGTCTTTGTCGTTGATCAACTCACCACTTCTCTTTGGTAATGGATCTTGCCATATCAAATCTTCTTTCGGCACCTCTGGTCCTTGATACAAAGCTTTTGGACCCATATCACGATGCGTCAACTTAAACCAAGCTCTTGCAAATGCATCTGCAAATGCTTGCGGGTCTTGGTGATAACGACGAGAAATTTTTTCATAAGCTGGATCAAAGCGTAATGATAAATCTGCAGTTGTCATCATTGGAGCATGCTTTTTATTCGGATCATGTGCATCTGGAATCATATGCTCCGGCTTGCAATTCTTCGCTGTCCATTGATGCGCTCCTGCTGGACTCTTTGTTAATTCCCATTCATATCCAAATAGCATATCGAAATATCCGTTGTCCCACTTCGTCGGATTCGGTTTCCAAGCTCCTTCAATTCCACTCGTTGTTGTGTGAACTCCTTTGCCGCTTTCTAAAGCATTTATCCATCCTAACCCTTGCGTTTCTAATGCTGCTGCTTCTGGTTCTGGTCCTACTAACTTCGGATCTCCAGCGCCGTGAGCTTTTCCGAATGTATGTCCCCCTGCTACTAATGCTACTGTCTCTTCATCGTTCATCGCCATGCGCGCAAACGTCTCTCTCACATCACGTCCCGATGCAACAGGATCAGGATTTCCATTCGGGCCTTCAGGGTTTACATAAATTAATCCCATCTGTACTGCCGCAAGCGGATTCTCTAACTCGCGATCTCCACTGTAGCGTTTATCTCCTAACCACTCTTTTTCTACTCCCCAGTAAATGTCTTCTTCAGGTTGCCAGATATCTGCTCTTCCTCCACCAAATCCGAATGTTTTGAATCCCATCGATTCAAGTGCAACGTTCCCTGCTAAAATCATTAAATCAGCCCACGAAATATTATTTCCGTAATTCTGTTTTATCGGCCAAAGTAATCGACGCGCTTTGTCGAGGTTACCGTTATCAGGCCAACTGTTTAGTGGAGCAAAACGCTGATTTCCCGTTCCTCCACCACCTCGTCCATCAGAGGTACGATATGTTCCCGCACTATGCCAAGCCATACGAATAAATAATCCACCGTAATGTCCCCAATCGGCCGGCCACCAATCTTGTGAGTCGGTCATTAGTTTCGTTAAGTCTGCTTTTAATGCAGCATAATCAAGTTTACTAAATGCTTCGGAATAGTTAAAGTCTTCACCCAAAGGATTCGATTTTGGCGCATGTTGATGTAAAATGCCAATGTTAACCTGATTAGGCCACCAGTCGCGGTTTCCCGTTCCTCGTCCTGCGACAGGCATTGCAGCGCCATGGTTAAAAGGACATTTTCCTTCTCCGCTTCCATTCGAATGGTGTGCGTGTGTTTTGTCTTCCATAAAGTAGATTGTATTTGATGATGCTCAAAAGTAGTTCTCGTTATATGATAAACCAAATCGAATTATTTTATGAGAAGATAGATGAAATCTATTATGCAAATAAATCGTTTGTTGATCGTTAGCTTTGCAGTACATATAATGAAATGTTTTTGCAATTCACTCTATGCAAAAGATAGAGCACAATAGAAATGAAGATGAATCAGCCGGAAGATCCTTGGAAGTCACGTTGGGATGAACGTTATCGCGACGAACAATATGCATACGGAGAAGAACCTAATGCGTTTTTAAAGTTGAAATTAGAAAATCGTATTCCAGCAAAAGCTCTTTTCCCTGCAGAGGGCGAAGGAAGAAATGCAGTGTATGCTGCTCAACTTGGATGGATGGTTTCTGCTTTTGATATCAGCGAGGAGGGAATGAAAAAGGCCGTGAAGTTGGCAGAGAGGAAACAAGTGGAGATTGATTATCGCGTTGGATTACTATATACATTGAAGTTTGAACCTGCATCGTTCGATTTAATCGCGTTGATTTATGCGCATTTTCCCGGACCAATTAAATCGGAAATTCATCATCAACTAGTTGATTTATTGAAGCCGGGTGGTGTTGTAATTTTTGAGGCATTTAGTAAACGTCATCTCGATTATGTTACACGAAATGAAAAAGTAGGAGGGCCAAAAGATCTCGATACTTTATGCTCTATTGAAGAAATTAGAAATGATTTTCCCGATTTCGAAATCGAAGAATTATCGGAAGTAGAAGTGGAACTTACAGAAGGCGTTTATCATAATGGTGTCGGTTCGGTAATTCGTTTTGTGGGTAGAAAGAAATAATTATACCTTTGATCATATGTCAACAAGATCACTTTTATTTTTTATCATAACTTCATTTGTTGTTATTACCTCTTTTGTTAATTCCGAAACAACAGAGGTGAGAAGTGATTTTAAAATTTACTACGATAAAAATGCTGTTACAGGATCGTTCGTTTTGTTTAATACAAAAGAGGCGAAGTGGATTGTTTATAATCCCGATCAATTGAATAAGGAATTTACTCCGGCTTCCACATTTAAAATTTGTAATTCACTTATAGGGGTCGAAACGGGCGTGATTCGCGATGAGAATTTTGTAATTCCTTGGGATAGTGTCGTGCGAAAAAATCCGAACTGGAATAAAGATCATAATCTCCAATCAGCCTTTCAAAATTCTGTTGTTTGGTATTATCAATCATTAGCACGCAGTGTTGGCGGTAAGCGCATGAAATTTTCGCTCGATAACTGCAATTATGGAAACCGCGATACCAGCGGAGGAATCGATAAGTTTTGGTTAACTGGCGGATTACGCATTACCCCGAAACAACAAATCGAGTTTCTTCGCAATCTTCACGATAACGCACTTCCTTTCTCGCAACGAACCATGAATATCGTAAAGAATATTATGGTGGTTGATGATTCGGTAGGATTTGTAATGCGTGCTAAATCAGGATGGGGAGTTCAAAACAATCAAGATATTGGTTGGTATGTAGGATATATCGAAACCACCGATAATGTGTACTATTTCGCAAATTGTATTCAATGCTCTTCGCCCGATAACCATATGTTTGCCGCCGCCCGAATGGAAATCGTTTATGCTATTTTACGCGATCTGAAAATTGTTAAGCAATAAGCTATTCCCTTGGCGGATATTGAAAAAGGGGCTTTTCTGATTTCCGATTAGCTCCGTTAATGAAGTTTTCCGATTTCCTCCATATTTGGCGCCCGCCGAATTCCCTTTGTCCACCAAAGTCGTGATAACCCACCCCAAAATTTCATTTTGATCATCAACCACTTACAATTTTTTTTATGTCGGGGGCTTGATTTATTTATTTTGTGATTATATTGCAACCACTGAGTTTGATTGTAATACAATCTTTACGGCTGTTGCGAAGGAGTTTTGTCGTAAAGGTTCCCGAGGGATAAGAATAGAGTAGGGGCATTTGTATTGTCATTCGATTATTAGTTGGTTGACCCGGTTCCCCTCCTGCTGCTGTCATGCGTTCATCCCCGCAGACAAAGGCAATAGGAGGGGGATTAGAGGAAGAAAATTAAAAGAGATAGATCAGAGTACTTATCATATAACAGATTATTACGAACCCTTAAAAAACAAATACTATGGACATTGTAGATGTAATTATCCTTTCGTTTCGTTATGCACCTCTCGTATTAATGGGAATGGCTGCCTCGTACTTGTTGTATCTTCAATTGAGAGAAGCTCGGTTACAGAAATAGGTTCATCTCATCTCGACTCCGCTCAATAACCGCCGCTCGATATTTCGACAAGCTCAATAACCTTGACCACTGGTCGATAACCGTCGCTCGATAATGGCGCTAGCCCATCTCGACTTATTTCGACTCCGCTCAATAACCTTGACCACTAGTCGATAACTGTCGCTCGATAATGGCGTCAGCTCATCTCGACTTATTTCGACTCCGCTCAATAACCTCCGCTCGATAATGGCATCAGCCCATCTCGGCTTTGCCGAACTAAGAACCATGCAGTAGAGCTGAAAAAGCACACTTTAGGGCAAGCCGTAAACTCTCAAACGGCGTTAGCCCAAATCGTGTCAGCTAACCGTAAACTGTAACCCCCCAAACCGTAAACGGCACCAGCCCCCCCAATTGCTCCTCAACTCTCACACCTGGTTTAGTTTTTATTACGGAACCTTTTCCGTAGAGGCTCTCCTTGAATCAGCGCAAAGTTGCGGAGTGAAAAAATTGGCGTTAACAGATATTAATAATACTTCTGGTGTTCTCGATTTTATTCGCCTCGCACCAAAGTACGATGTTGAGCCTGTTGTTGGTGTTGAGTTTCGCAATGGAGATACTTTAAAATTTATTGCCATCGCTGCCAACAATGAAGGCTTTGAGGAAATTAATCGCTTCCTTTCTTCTTGCCTCGTGCACGCTTCTTCAGAGGGTGAGTCTTCCGGAAATCGTGATGCTCTTGTGCCCGATCGTGCTCCGTTCTTCAAAAATGTTTTTGTGGTTTATCCTTTTAACGCTCCGCTGTTTTCAAATGATCAGTTGACCTATACTTCGGCAACTAAACCCGGACTGCGTCTGCAGAAAGGAACAACAATGAAAACAGTAGGAAGATCGTCTTCTAAATCAAAGAAGAAAATAATTCCAACAGTCCCTTTCGATTTACAGGAATACGAATTTGTAGGTGTGAAATCCTGCGACCTCAATCGCTTACCGTTTTCAATATGGAATGATCACTTGCAGAAATGTGTGGCACTGCATCCTGTAACGGTGCGACATAAAACTGATCATAATGTGCATCGCTTGCTCACCGCCATCGGACAAAATTCATTGTTGAGTAAAGTCCCTCACGAATTGTTTTGTGATGCCGAAGAGAAAATGTTGCCAACTGCGGATATCCGTCAACGTTATGAACAGTTTCCCGAACTTATAGAGAATACAGAAAAGATTCTTAAAGAATCTCATATCGCTTTCGATTTTCATCAAAGCAAAAACAAAAAGTTATTTACTGGTAGCGCCGTAGTCGATAAAGAATTACTGCAGCGTGAAACATGGAAAGGTGTTTATTATCGCTATGGTGAAAATCCTTCAGAGGTAATAAAAGAACGTATTCGTAAGGAGCTGCAAATGATCGTCGACTTGGGATTTTGCTCTTACTTTCTCATTAACTGGGATATCGTTCGATATGCTCGCCGTCAAGGGTTCTTTTATGTAGGACGAGGAAGCGGAGCGAATAGCATGGTAGCCTATTGCTTGCGTATTACCGATGTCGATCCCAATGAACTCGATCTCTACTTCGAACGATTTATTAATCCGTACCGACAAAATCCTCCCGACTTCGATCTCGATTTCTCATGGAAAGATAGAGATGAAATTACGCGTTATATCTTTCGCCGTCATGGAACTGAGAATGTAGCATTGCTAGGCACATACACTACCTTTCAATCAAACGCTGTAATTCGTGAACTCGGAAAAGTGTTCGGCTTGCCGAAAGCAGAAATAGATACATTACAAGCAACAAAAGATCTGTCGGCGATTGGTGAAGGCCTCGGAAAAATTATTCATCGCTATAGTTTGTTGTTGCAGGATTTTCCGCATCACCTCAGCGTGCATGCAGGAGGAATTCTTATCAGCGAAAAACCAGTTGTTTGTTATACCGCACTTAACCATCCACCGAAAGGATTTCCCCTCACGCAGTTTAGTATGCTCGAAGCAGAAGATGTCGGCTTGTATAAATTCGATATACTCAGTCAAAGGGGCCTCGGACATATTCGCGATGCTGTTGATATCGTGAAAGAAAATAGAGGTATTGATATCGATATTCATCAGGTGAAAAAATTTAAGGAGGATGAAAAAATAAAAGCCCTCATTCGCGATGGAAAATGCATGGGCTGCTTTTATGTGGAGAGTCCCGCGATGCGTATGCTGCTGAAAAAATTACGCGTTGATCAATACATTCAATTGGTGGCTGCAAGCTCTATTATTCGTCCCGGAGTAGCGCGCAGCGGAATGATGCGAGAGTATATTGTGCGTACCCATGATCCCGCGAAAAGAATTTATGCGCATCCCGTCATGAAAACATTGATGGAAGAAACGTACGGCATCATGGTGTATCAAGAAGATGTGATTAAAGTGGCGCATCATTTTGCGGGCCTCGATTTGTCGGAGGCGGATGTGTTGCGAAGAGGAATGAGCGGAAAGTTTAGATCACGAGAAGAATTTCAGAAGATAAAAGATACCTTCTTTAATAATTGCAATGAGCGCGGCTATGATCCGAAAATCACCGATGAAGTGTGGAGGCAGATAGAAAGTTTTGCAGGCTATTCATTTTCGAAAGGACACTCGGCAAGTTACGCAGTAGAAAGTTATCAGAGCTTGTATTTGAAAGCGCATTATCCGCTCGAATTTATGGTGGGCGTGATTAATAATTTCGGGGGATTTTATCATACCGAATTTTATGTGCACGAAGCACGAATGACAGGCGCTACTATACATCCGCCCGACGTGAATCGGAGCGAATACCTCACAACAATTAGTGGAACTGATATTTATTTAGGGTTTGTTCATATGGCCGGGCTCGAGTATAATGTTGCCATGCAAATTGCTGATGAAAGAAATAATAACGGGGATTATATCGACCTTCCCGATTTCATGAAAAGAGTGGCCATCGAACTCGAACAATTGAGAATTCTGATTCGCATCGGCGCCTTTCATTTTACAGGACGAAGTAAAAAACAATTGTTGTGGGATATTCATCTTCACATGGAAGGAGGAAAGAAAACAGAAGTGAAAGCGGAACTGTTTCAAGTTAAAGCTCCCGAATATAAGATGCCTGAATTGCATCATCATAAACTCGAAGATGCATTCGATGAAATTGAAATATTAGGATTTGCGCTCTGCTCGCCCTTTCAATTGCTCAAGAGAAATTACCCGCAAATGAAAAAACATTTGGCTCCCGTGCAATATACTTCAACAGGAAATTTCGCAACAACTGCTATTAAAGATATTCACGTAAAAGACTTCGATAAGTATGTGGGAAAAGAGGTTGAATTAACAGGATATCTCGTTACCATAAAGCCTACACGAACAGTAAAAGGAGAATCGATGGCCTTCGGTTGTTTTATTGACGACGAAGGATTTTTTTTCGATACCACACATTTCCCGAAAATCGCCAAGCAATTCCCTTTTAGAGGAAGAGGAATGTATACCGTACGCGGAAGAATAGACCGTGAATTCGATTTTTGTAGTATAACGGTAACGCATATGGAAAAACTCGAAACGGTAGGAATTGAGGATTTGGTCATCCCGATGAGTTAACGAGACGCGCTATGATGGGAGGAATACCTGGGATGAATGGACTGTTTTAAAATGATCGAAATAGTTTCAACGAATTCATTTTTTATAAAATTTGTCCCCTGCCCATTTCGCAGGATTATTTATAATGTATTTCGAAATATTTTGATACGATTGTTCGTTTCGAATGATAATTTCATGATAATTGCGTTGCCATACATCATAAACATTGGTGTTTTGACGCATCCATTTGGTAACACCAATTTTAAATCCCCGTACCATTGAACCAATCGTTTTTGATGGCCCCCGCAGGGGCGAAACATGTTTCGCCGGGGCAATACCAATCATACCATTCCCACCACCGGACGAAATATGTTTCGCCCCTGCGGAATCGTTGTATGTAATTTCAATAATTCCATGAACATGGTTTGGCATGATTATGAATTCATGCAATTTCACATTGGGGAAATGGTTGGGGATATCCAACCAACATTCGTTGGCGATTTTTCCTGCATCATTCAAAATCATTTTGGGCGGAATATTTTCCTGCCCTATCACATTGCCAAATAAACAGGCCCTATCTTGGCAACAAATTGTTATGAAATATAATCCCTCTTTTGCATAATCATATCCTTTTAACCGAATAGATTTGCGTTGATGTCGTTGCGATAAATCGTTCAACATAAACCAATTTCTTATTTGTTTAAAAATATCGTAAGGCATATAAAAAATTGCCCTTTCAGGAATGTCTTCCTTATTTTAATCTTGCAATAAACGTTTCGATTTGGTAAACGCTAATTCAAATGCGTAACAATCTCACTTACACAAACTCATCACTTCTTCCATCCTCACTGGTATTTCTTGTTTTGGAATGCTCCCGTTTTTGATGGCGAGTTGTAATGCATCGTATTTCTTTCCATCAGGAATTACTTGCGAAACTTTATCTCCGTAAAAAACTACGCGTTGATTACCATCTTTCTCAACTGCTCCGTAGTGCCAAACAATGATGTAATTGGAGGTGCTATCCGAATTAATATCTTCTCCCAAAGAATCAATTTCGGCAGGAGTTCCTACTAGTTTTAACACCTCACTCTTAACCATTCCTTCTTTTACGAACTTGCAAGGCTGTGCGTTAACTACAACGTGAAGCACAATAAAAACGAGTACTAATAAAATGCGTTTCATAATTTTTTGGGTAGATGTTTGATTGATTTTTGAGGTTCTTAGGACCTTTTAACTTATTCAAATATAGGAAAAAATTTAAAGATGAAAGATACAAGGCTCAAGATGCAAGGAGATCTCGAAAGTATTGAATTCTATTTTATGGGAAAAAATTTATTGCTGCGCGATGTCAATTTCGTTTCAGAGCAAGGAACTCAAGACGTTACAAAATCATCTTGAATCTTGTATCCTTCATCCTTCATCATCACAAAAAAACCCCCGCACTTTTCAGTACAGGGGTTCTCTTTTTGAAGAGATAAATTAATACTTAATCAATCTTAAGTTTTTCGTTTCATTTCCGCTCTTCAAACTTACAATGTATGTTCCTGGAAGCAGTTCTTTCCCGATCATTAAAGTGTGTGTGTCAACTTCAACTAGCTGTTGGCTGATTAATTTGCCTTCTACTGTATAAATTTCCAATGTTGCAGCATCTTCTCCAGGAATCGTTAAATCGATCTCTGTAGCGCCTGTAAATGGATTTGGTGTTGCAGTTAACATTAAACCATTTCCGTTTTCAATATCTGAAAGTCGACAGTTAACAACTACTTGTACTGCCGCCGATGTTTTTGGACAACCTGTTGCTGTATTCGTAATGTTTACTCTATATGCTCCTGCTGTTTTAGCCATGTAATCTGCTACTGTTGCTCCAGCGATATTAATGTTGTTCTTTGTCCATTGGTATGATAAACTAGCTCCTGTATTTGCAGATAATTTAACGCTATCTCCATTACAGAAAGATGTTGGTCCGTTAGCTGTTACATTCGCAGTTGTTGTGTTCGCAGTTACTGAGATTGCATTTGAACTGCTGGTACATCCAAAGCTGTTAGTCGCGATTACGTTATAACTTCCTGTTGTAGAAGCATTGTATGATGCAGTTGTTGCGCCTGAAATATTCACATTGTTTTTACGCCATTGGTAAGTTAATCCTGTATCGCCAACCGCTGTAAGCGTAACACTTCCTCCTGTACAAAAACTTGTTGTTCCGTTAGCAGAAACACTAACTGCAGGCAATGGATTAATCGTTACTACTTTCGCCGCCGATGATGTTGAGCCACATGAGTTCGTTACTTTTACTTTGTAACTTCCCGATGTATATGCAGTGTACATTGAATCCGTTGCTCCGTTGATATCAACATTGTTTACTTTCCATTGATACGTTAATCCCGCACCTGTATTAGCTTTTAACGTTACTCCGTTACCGTTACATACTGTAAGTGCTCCTTGTGCAGTTACAGTTGCTTTGGGTGTGTTAACTGTAACGGGAATAATATTTGAAGACTTTGTACAACCAAAAGCATTAGCAACTACCGCAAAATAATTTCCAGTTGTTTTTGCAGAATAAGTAGCAGATGTTGCTCCTGCAATTAATACATAGTTCTTTTTCCATGTATAAGTGTATCCGCTTCCTGCATTCGCAGTTAATACTACTGAATCTCCTGGACAAACTGTTGTGTTTAATCCTGATGTAAGTATTGCTGTTGGTTTAGGATTTGACGTTACAGTTACCGCTGCAGATGCTGCACTACATCCATAACTGTTCGTTTCTACTACTCTGTAATTCCCGGTTCCTGTAGCAGTGTAATTTGCAGCTGTAGCAGCAGAAATATTATTATTATTCTTTTGCCATTGGTACGTTAGTCCTGATCCTGTATTTGCTTTTAAAACTACATTACTTCCAGTACAGAACGTTGTCGCACCTTGTGCAGTTACTGTTGGGGTTGGAGGCGCATTTACAGTAATAAAACTGTTTGTAATGGTTGAATCAGTTCCAGCAGCACTTGTTGTTACTAAAGCTACAGGATATGTTCCCGGTGTTGCATAAGATACAGTCGGATTACTTGATGTTGATGTTGAAGGAGAACCTCCGTTAAAATACCATTTCGTTGTTAATGTAGTTCCTGGTGTTGTGTTTGTGAAGGTTGTTGATTGTCCCGGACAAAGTGATGTTGATGTTGCAGAGAAAGTTGCTTGCGAATATCCGTAACTTAATGTTAGGTTGTTAACTAATGGGTCATTTGAAAAACTACATCCCATGCCTGACGGACAATAATCCTGAACATATACATACATTAAAATTGATCCGCCTCCTGATTGAATTGCAGCATTTAATGTTGCTAAAGGAATGGTGTAAGTATAGGGAACTAAACTGCACATACTCGATTGTGTGTTTGAAGTAAGTGTTGTATAAGTTCCATTTATGTAAATAGAAAAATGAAGTGTAGGGCTCCCCATACCCACATCTTGACAGCCTAACCAGTTGCAACTCAATGTTCCGTTAGTAGCGCTTGTTGGTGTTCCGGTGAAAGTGACTGCGGTCGAAGAATACACACTCGACATATTAGGCTTTGTTTGCGTGTAAGTCCCTGTTTGAGCGCTTGCAATGTTGCCAATAAACAAGGCAACTATTAGCATTAATTTAAGTAAATTGTATTTCATGTGTTTTGGTTTTTCAGGTCCGAAAGGTACTAGATTTGAGGCTATGCTCCAAGGAAAAAGATAGGAATATGCCTGAGTCTCTATAGTGCCTATAAATCAACATTTAAGCGCTAAAAACGAGTAGCATTTGGAAATTATTTCTAATTTCATTGTCTAAACATTTACCATGCAACAAGATCTTAACAATCTCAAAGCAATTGCCAAAGCATTTTTGCAAGAAGCCTCTTCTCTCCAAGTATCAGAGGGTTATGATTTATGTGTATCTGAAAAAATTGTTCATCATTATGTGTATTTTAATGGCATGGCTTCAATTGATGGCCTTTACATGTTACGTGTAAGGGATGATGTAGGTTTAATTAAAAGTCTTAAAGTAATAATCACAGGTGTTAAATAATTTCTTGGCATGAAAAAGCACATATGTGTACTTGTTTTATTTTTACTCATTCATACACAAGTCAAACCTCAATCCGTAAATTATTATGGATTGACTTTTAATATGAACCCAAAATGTTTTAGTTTGTGCTCTCCCAATAAATTGTACTTTTGTTCAGGGAAAAACTGCACAATAAGCGTTTATGATTCTACTAATGTTATGATTTTTCAAAAATCAATTTTTCAAAACACATGTGATTCTATTGAATTTCAAAGAGAGTCTATATATGATGGAAACTTTGGCAATAAAAAAATTTGGCGAATCGTATCTACCGATTCCATAGCTGTTTATGAGTCATTCTCAAATTTAGGGACTTATTCTATGCTACATGCAATTCCTCCAGAACATATTATAGGCAGTCGCAGTGTGTATATTAGTAATTTTTTAAATGTTTGGTGGTTGAATCCTCCCAATCCATATGAGAATATAACATTAATTGAAAGTGGGATGGATTCTATCAAAGTGGATATCTATTATAACCAACCACATCCTCTTTTGGTAAACCCACCTTTTTATTCAGCATATCTTGGTCCTCATGAAGGGTTTTATGATGAATGGACTGGTGATTTTACCGGGACACAAGTAAAATTGGATACATCATTTTCAAATGGTTTATTTCAAATGTATACAGGCTTTATTGTCCCAGCAGGAGGAATTGGAATCTGGCAATGGGGTTCACCAACCGGAAATTATTTATTACCCTACGAATTTTTAACAACGAAGTATCATACAATTCCGCATTTAACGCGTGCAGGCGATCGTATTAAAGTGGTGGCATTTGAAGATTCTACTATCGTTCAATTTCAAGGAGGTTCTGTACTATTAAACGAAGGCGAAAAAATAGATACCATTATCTCATCACCAACTACATGGCTGTCGAACAAGAAAATCGAAATTGTTCAAGTTTCACGTGGTCAAGTAGAAGATAGTGTTTGGGTGAGCTCTAGTTTTGCATACCCTGTTTTCCCCGATAGTAGTTTAATTACTCAATCTGTTTTTACTACCGAGCTTTTGTCAGATTCAATAGGTACAATAACGCAGAATTATTTGCATTTACTTAGTCCTTCGAATGGCTTTCAAAATGTATGGTTAGATGGGAATAATGTAAGTGCAAATTTTAATTATTTTCCTGATGATAGTACGTGGCTGTATGCTCAAATACCTATTTCGGGAGGAGTACATCAATTACAGGCAGATTCTGGAGTTGTAGCTTATTTGTATGGCTATGGCCCTACTAATGGATACGGAACAATTGTAGTTGGTATGCGCATGAAGTATCAAACTACATCGTTGCAACAAAATCCAACAATTGAAACTAATTTCAAATTGTATCCGAATCCCGCAAAAGAGGAATTTACGCTCGAGAGTAGTGAAAATTTTGATAATCCATTTATCACCATTACAGATCTCTTAGGTAAATTAATTGAGCATAAAAAATATTATACTCATTCTAAAAGGATAAAAATATCTACGATCAATCTTCAAGAGGGAATGTATCTAATTCATTGTTCAGATAGATTGAATCAAAAAACCGTGAAAGTGATTATTGGTTATTAGAAGGAACAAAATTTAAAAAAGCAATGCGCCTTTTAAAAAACCTATTTCTTCTTTTTTTTCACTTCATTGTAAAGAATCGCTTGTTGAATCAATTCTCTTGTGCTGTCTTTAAAAGCATCTTCAATATTGTAAACGTGTAAATGCCGAATGTAAGCACGATCAAGTGCTTTGAAAATTCCTCGTTCGTCGTGCAAAAATGCACCGTTGCAAAAACCCATTTCTACATAATCTTTTCGGGGATTTAGAAAGAAAAGTAATCCGTGGTAAGTGTAAAACGGCAGCTTGTATTTTATGCTTTCTTGTATCTGCGGATGTGCATTTGCAATTGCTTCTCGCAATGCATACATGATTGGTTGTACTCGAGGATCGCAATCCGAAATATAGTCGGCTACATTCATTAAGCGAAAGTAGGATTTTTATAGCAAAAGGACGATTAATTTTTTGACTCCGATAAGGATACAAGTCGCAAGATACAAGATACAAGTTGATCTCGAATGTTTAGAATTCTATCTCTAGACTTCAAAAAATCATCCTGAACCATGTATCCTTTATCCTGCATCTTTAAAAATAAATCAGATCTCGTTTGATTCCCCATTCAATCATTCACTCACTCATTCATTCAGTCATTAATAAAAAAAAGAGGCCGCGAACTTCGCGACCTCAGCGGCTTAAACCGCGCTAACCAATCTTAAACAAACGGAAAAACGTTTTTATGTAATTACTTCTGTATTTCTGTGCTTCAATTGAAGCGTAATCTTTTTTGACCCCGAAACCGCTGAATGAACTTTGAAAAGTGTTTTTATGAATTTGTCAATTTGTTCATTCAACGCTTCAGTGTTTACTATTTAGTCTTTAAGAACTACTAGGTATTTCGATGACTTCCAAAATTTGTCAGGGTCGGTGATTTCAAGATATGAAACTTCTTTTCCTGTAGTGTTCTTTACTAGTTTATAGCTGTCAATCGGATGTGTTGTTACTACTTCTGCATCTTTACTGTTAATCGCAATTGTTTGCGTTTGTGTAATATCAATCTTGTTGAATGCTTCTTCGTTTGCTCCTGGTACTAATTCTTTTTCAGCTCCGATTCCTAATACTCCACCTTCTTTTTTCACCACTTGTTTGTCGCGAAGTTGTTTGTAGGTTCCTACTGCAACATAAGCAGTATGCAATTTTGTTGTTTGATCAGTGATGACTGCCGCTTGTTGATCTTTTTCAGTTTGTAAGCCTGTAACTTTTGTATTTAAGTTCGCTACTTGTTCGTTCAAGGCTAATAACTGTGTGTGTAGATCTGCTAACTCAACGTCTTTCTGTGCTAATTGCTCATTTAATGTGGCAAGCAATTTTTGTAGTTTGACATTTTCAGTGCGTGAGCTTTTAAGTTTTTTGTTGATGGATGCCATCTTCGCTTTACTTTCATCCATCAATCGTGTGATCTCTGCGATTTGTGCACTAATGTGGTCACGTGACGATTTTACTTTTTCCGGATCATTGCTGATCGTTTCTTTAATGCTTCCTTGCTTTTCGGTAATTGCCGACAAATTGTTTTCAATGTCTGATACCGCGTTTACAAATTCACCGAGCTGCGCGTCTTTTTGTCCTACAACCGCAATTACACTGTCTTTTTCTTGCTTCAATTGTTCAATTTGTGCAGTGTAGTTTTCGCATCCGGTGAAGGCAAAGCCTGCGACGGCTAAAAGGATGATGAGCTTTTTCATGGGATATGTTTTTTAGTTTTTATCGTTTTGATACCTACCCCATTCGAATAATGATGCCGCGAATGGCTAATTTCCATAAACTACCAGATAAATTGTTGATTATCAATTAATAATGACGATATCTAAGGGCTAAAATTCACCGTGCCAAAACTATAATTGTGTCATTTTGAACAAACTATTGTATCATTTTGATACAATTTTCGTCTAGTTTATTAGTTTTACTCTTTATAATCCCCAAAAAAGATCGGGAAACCATGGAAAAAGGTGCTTTTAAGTTATTTGTGTTAGTTCTGTTAGCTGCTTTGTTGGTTGCAGGCACCGTTTTCTTTAGTGCACGTATAGCTGATCGATTTATCACTACTACCGAAAAGGCTTCTCAACCTGATAGCCTCAAGATTCACCTCGATCGTATGTTGTTTCGTTTGTCGCTCACCGAAAATAATATCCGAAGCTTCGTGATAAGTGGTGATGAGAAATACCAATTGTCTTTTGAAGCATACCTCGATTCTCTTACTAACGATACTTTGATTTTAAATAAGTATGCCGATGATGTTATCACTCGAAATAAAATTCAACAGGTAAATCGTTTACTATTTCGTAAGACGAATTTGTATGCTGAACTTATGTCGCTTCGTTATACGCAAGTGCTCGAGGAAACCTTTACTACGATCGATTCTTTACAACAACCAGAAATAAAAACGGCAACGCCTGCAGAAAGAAGAAGCTTTTTTAATCGCTTGTTTAGAGCACGCAAAATTCGTGAAGAACAACTAAGCGATTCGATAACCTCTTCCAAAAAGTCAATAGCAGACCTCAAATCTCAATTGAAGGTTGCTTCTGTAAAAGGGAACGAACAGTTGAAATCGCTCTCTGATCGTGAGTTATTGCTACTCCGCGATGATGAAGTAATATCGTCTCAGTTACAAAGTGAAATTAACGACTTACAAAGAATTTCAGTAATTAGGATAGCCGATAACGTTAGTAGTGTTAAACGAGCCAGCGAAGAGCTTAAACAACAACTGTTTCTTCTTTCTTCCGTAGGCACTCTTATCTTGTTGCTTTTGATGATTGCCATTTATCGCGATATGCAAAAGGCTCGAAAAGCTCGAATTGCACTCAATACCTCGCGTTTGAAAGCAGAGCAACTTACTAAAGCAAAGGAGGATTTTTTGTCGGATATGAGTCACGAGATTCGTACTCCTTTAAGTGCAGTCAGCGGATTATCTTCTATCTTATTGAAAAAGCCTTCTCATGTTCAACGAGAGGAGTTTGTAAAGGCAATTCATCAATCTTCTTCTCACCTTTTATCGTTGTTAAATAATTTACTCGATGAGGCTTCTCTTCAATCAGGCAATATAAAATTATCGCAACAGCCTTTCTTTACTCACAGTATTTTGGAGGAGGTTGTTGCAATTCTTTCTCCGAAAGCGAATGAAAAACAGTTACAATTAATTTCCAAAAATACTGTTGTCGATACCGTTCAATTGTCTGGTGATCCTTTGCGTCTCAAACAGATTTTGTTAAACCTGGCAGGGAATGCAATCAAGTATACCGATAAAGGAACTGTTTCGTTGCAAAGTGATTTTCATCCAGTAAACGATCACCACGGTATTCTTGAGTTGCGAATCATTGATACCGGAATCGGAATATCATTAAAACAACAGGAGAAATTATTCGGTCGTTTTGAGAATAAGGAGTCGCAACAAACAGAAAGCACCGGATTAGGATTGTTTATTACTAAGTCGTTAATCGATTTACTAAATGGTACTATCACTGTTAATTCAGTTCATGGTAAAGGCACCGATATCATTATTAAAATTCCGTATGCGTATGAACTCAATGCGTCACAAGGAACAGACGAAGGAAAAACAATCACGAATCTTCGTAATGCAAATATTCTCGTGGTAGATGATGATGAGTGGAATCGTTATGTTACTAAGGAGTTGTTGAAAGATGCAGGTGCAAAACCCGATGTCGCAGTTGATGGAACGCGTGCACTTGAAAAAATTGCGAAGGAGAAATACGATATTATTCTCCTCGATTTATTAATGCCCGATCTATCTGGACAAGAGGTCTTACTTAAAATCAGAGAAAAATATCCCGATATAATTGTTATTGCTCTTACCGCTGATCTCTTGAAAACAAGTCGCACGCAGCTTATTGCTTCTGGCTTTACTGATGCATTATTGAAGCCTCTCGAAATAGATCAATTAGCTCAGGTAATAATGCAATTGACCCCCGAAAATAAAATAATGGAAACGCAAGAAGTAATATTTGATCTTTCAGCTCTTAAACAACTTACAAAAGATGATAATGCTGCATTATCGCGATTCATTGAGTTGTTTTTGAAGAATACAAAGTCAGGAATGGAGTTGATGCAAGACGCTCGCCGCGATGAGAACCCTGTTGAAATGGGAAATATAGCTCACCGAATGATTCCGAGTTGCAAACAGTTTAAAGCACTAACGGTGGTGGATATACTAGAAGTTGTTAATACGTGGAAGTCGGAGACGCCATCTGTAGAGATTATTGAACCCGTTTATATCGACCTCATGAAGGCTGTTAATAGCTTGATCGTTGCTCTTGAAAATCATCTTAAAAGTTTAACTAAGTAATACAATGAGTACTGCAACCTCTAACCCTTTTAAAGTTTTCGTTGTTGAAGACGATGAATGGTACAGCGAATTTCTTAAATATTCGATTGAGCTTATCCCAGAGTTTGAAGCTGAAGTGTTCCGCAGCGGGAAAGATGTTCTTGCTCATTTACACGAACAACCTTCTGTTATTACACTCGATTTTAATTTGCCTGATACCGATGGAATGTCCTTGCTGAAAAAGATTAAGGCTTTTAATAAGGATATTCAAGTTTTGATGATTTCAAAGCAAGAGAAGATTGAAACAGCGCTCGATTTATTGCACGAAGGAGCATACGATTATCTTACTAAGTCCGACGATTTACGCGATAAATTAATTAATACATTGCAGCATTTATACAGAGAACGCTCACTGCAAAATCGAATCTCTAATTTAGAATCTGAAGTTACCAATAAGTTCGATGCGCATAAAAATATTATCGGCAATAGTGATGTAATGAAACGCGTTTTTATGATGATTGATAAAGCAGCTCAATCGAATATTATTGTGAGTATCACTGGTGAAACAGGAACTGGAAAGGAAGAAGTTGCGAAAGCAATTCACTATAATTCATCTTTTAGTAAAGGTCCTTTCGTTGCTGTGAATATGGCTGCAATTCCTAAAGAGCTGGCTGAGAGTGAACTTTTCGGACATGAGAAAGGTGCCTTTACCGGAGCTGTAAATAGTAGAACCGGACGATTTGAAGAGGCAATCGACGGGACATTATTTCTCGATGAAATTGGGGAACTCGATTTAAGTCTTCAAGCAAAATTATTACGTGTGCTTCAAGAGCGTGAAGTAACTCGTGTGGGTGGTAGTAAATCAAAGAAAATTAATTGTAGGATTTTAGTTGCAACCCATAGAAATTTATTAGAAGAAGTAAAAGCGAAAAATTTTCGTGAGGATTTATATTACCGTTTATTGGGTCTTCCAATTCAACTTCCTGCCTTACGTGAACGTGGCTCCGATATCATCTTGTTGGCACGCCATTTTATCGCAAAATTCTGTATTGATAATAATTTTGCAGTGAAGGAATTGTCGAGAAGTGCCGGAGAAAAGCTCATGTTTTACAATTACCCCGGAAATATTAGAGAATTAAAATCAGTTGTGGAACTGTCGGTTGTCATGAGTTCAGGGTCAACAATCGAGCCCGGAGATATCATTATAAACACCTCCGACCCTGTTACTGTTGATGAGGAAGTGACGCTGGATGAATACAATAGGAGGATAGTTCAGTTCTATTTGAGTAAATACGATAACAATATTTCGGTGGTAGCGGGAAAGCTGAATATTGGCCGTTCAACCATTTATCGTATTCTTAAGCGAGAGCCCGAATAGAGTAATTTAATATTTTTGATAAACAGAAATTCAACCATTATAAACCAATAACAACAAAATACTGTGTCAACATTCCCTTCCGACTTAGAGATTGCGCAAAACGCACCTATTCGTCACATTAAAGAAATTGCAGCGAAGCTAGGCATCGATGCCGATGATTTACATTATTATGGTAAGCATAAAGCGAAATTACCGTTGGATTTAATCGACGACGAAAAAATTAAGAAGAGTAAATTGATTTTGGTTTCTGCCATCAATCCTACTCCCGCAGGTGAAGGAAAAACTACAGTGTCAATCGGATTAAATGAAGGATTAAATAAAATTGGCAAAAAGTCAATCGTAGTATTACGTGAGCCATCACTAGGACCAGTATTCGGCATTAAAGGTGGAGCAGCAGGTGGAGGATATTCGCAAGTGATTCCGATGGAAGATATCAACTTGCATTTCACGGGAGATTTTTCAGCAGTTGAAAAAGCAAATAATCTATTGGCAGCTTTAATCGATAATAATCTTCAAAGTAAAACGCGTTCGTTAAATATCGATCCGCGTACAGTAGTATGGAAGCGAGTAATGGATATGAATGATCGCGCACTTCGTCATATCGTTATCGGTATCGGAGGAACAGCAAACGGTATTCCTCGTGAAGATGGATTCAATATTACTGCAGCTTCTGAGATCATGGCGATTCTTTGTATGTCGAAGAGCATCGATGATTTAAAAGCACATCTCGGAAATATTTTCATCGGATTTACATTCGATAAAAAACCAATCTTCGCTCGCGATTTGAAAGCTGAAGGCGGAATGGCTTTGTTGTTAAAAGATGCTATTAAACCAAACTTGGTTCAAACATTAGAGGGAAATCCTGCTATTATTCACGGAGGACCTTTTGCGAATATCGCTCAAGGAACGAATACTATCATCGCAACAAAAATGGGATTGTCATTGGGCGATTATGTTGTTACGGAAGCAGGTTTCGGTGCCGACTTAGGTGCTGAGAAATTCATGAATATTAAATGTGGTTATGCAGGATTAAAACCTGATACTATTGTGTTGGTTGCTACCGTTCGTGCATTGCGTCACCATGGCGGAGCGAAGAAAGATGAATACAATACTCCGGATATCAACAAGGTGAAAAAGGGATTCGAGAATCTTGAAAAGCATATCGAGAATTGTAAGAAATTCGGCATTACTCCGGTAGTTGCAATTAATCGCTTTGCGAATGATTCAACAGAAGAGATGGATTTCATTACTTCTGAATGTGCAAAGCACGGAGTTCAAGCCGTAGTATCAGAAGGATTTGCTAAAGGCGGAAACGGAACTACTAATTTAGCGGAAGCTGTTGTTGCTGTTATTGAAGCAGGAAAAAATAATTTCAAACCACTTTACGATTGGAACTTAAGTGTAGAAGAAAAAATTAACATCATCGCAAAGGAAATTTATGGTGCCGATGGAGTAGAGTTTTCTTCAACTGCTAAATCGCAAATTAAAACAATCAACGAACTAGGATTTAATAAGCTCCCTGTTTGTATGGCGAAAACACAAAAGTCGTTCTCTGATGATGAAAAGAAAATCGGAAGACCTCGTAACTTCACCATTACTGTTCGTGAATTTGAATATGCTGCGGGCGCAGGATTTATCATTCCTGTTTTAGGAGAAATTATGCGTATGCCAGGATTACCAGCTATTCCTGCATCAGAAAATATGGATATCGATAATAATGGAGTGATTACAGGATTGTCGTAAGAGAAGGGAATTAGACTTAAAAATTAATCCCCGAAAACCTATGTTCTTCGGGGATTAATTTTTAGTGACAGATATCAGACGATCGATATTTCGTTGGTAATATTCATTCACTCATTCACTCCTTCAGTCATTGGTCCCTATAGGTGCTTCACATTTCCACTTCCCATTATACTTTTTTCAACATGCGGTTGACCGAGATATGAAACATTGCCACTACCAGCTATCATCACCGATAATTTTTCGCTGCAATTCACCGATACATTTCCGCTACCGTTAATAGCTACTGATGCAGCGCGTAATTTCGTGTCGAGGGCTTTAATATCTCCACTGCCGTTGATGGAAAAATTAGCATCATCAAAATTGCTATTGTCGATCATGACATCGCTGCTTCCATTTATTGATAACATCAATTTAGTTCCAGATGTAAAGTTCTTTACATGAATGTCGCCGCTTCCAGCGCTATTGATAGCTGTTATTTCAGGAACAGTAATGTAAACAGTAATATTCGATTTGTATGAACGACTCTCGCCTTTCTTTAATGTGATATTTAGTTTGTTCTTTTCTACCGTAAGAACAACACGTTCTATTTGTTCGGATTCCCCTTTAACTTCTACTGATTGCGTTGGGCCTTCTTGAATAAATACAGTGACGCTACTAAGTGTTGAAACTTTGTTGAATGGCTCAAGATTTTGTTTTACGGTTACGATTTTATCGGTTGTTTGCCCGAAAAGAAAGATGCTCATAAGCATCAAAGAGGTGGTAAAGATGAAGTGTTTCATTTTGTAAACGGTTAAAATTTAGGATTTATGTAAATGTGACGCTTTCACCACGTCGAAAGTTACAGGCAATCTAAATAATCTTGTTTTAGGGTGGTTTTAAGGCTTCTGTGTTATATTTGAGGGATGAAAGACCTACGAACCCTGTTTCTTGCCATCGGCCTTGTAATCTCAGCTAATGCCTTCTCACAAGACACACTTGCTATTACTAATCTGGTAAATGGTTGGCATCATGCCGCTGCCGTTGCTGATGAAGATGTTTTCTTTGGATCGATGAGCGATGATGCCGTATATCTTGGTACCGATGAAACAGAGCGCTGGGTGAAACCGGAGTTTATGCTTTGGTCGAAAAAATATTTTGATAGAGAGTCGGCGTGGGATTTTAAACCGTTATCAAGAAAAATTCAGTTTTCTGATGATCTTAAAACGGCATGGTGGGATGAAAAACTAGATACTTGGATGGGTGTTTGCGCAGGAGCGGGTGTAGCAACGTTAACAAAAAACGGTTGGAAAATCAGACATTACCAACTGGCAATGATGATTCCGAACGATAAAGTAAAATCGGTTTTAGAGGTTTTGAAAAAGGAATCTTCTAAACCAGAACATAAAGAATAAAAAAAGGGGATCAATAAATTTTTGATCCCCTTTCTTTTTTATTGTTTCGATATTTTTATAGTTGCTCTCGTTCCATCTACTCTTTCAAGTGTTAAAAGATAAATACCGTTAACTGCATCGCTAAGATTAATACTTTCTGTTTCGTTGCTAGTAAGTATTGTTCGTCCAGATAAATCAGTTACCGTAGCTTTTTTTATTGGAGCCGATAATAATCCATTGGCAATTGTAAATATTCCTGTTGAAGGATTCGGATATACATGAACGTTAGTTGCATCAAAACTCGTCTCATCTTCAATTCCTGTTACAGCACTTCCGTATTTAATGGTTACCATACGGTATAAATAGTTATTCATGAAGTCTAATGCACTTTGTCCAGTTACCAAGTAGTTTCCTTGTGAATCACTTGTTAAACAATTCAAAATATCAGGGTTGTTAGACGGCGAAGTGTAGGTGTTCACAAATAATTGCGTTCCGGTAGAAGTATATCCGTTGATTACATAATTAAAGTTTGTACTTCCTGTTACAATTTCATATCCCGCAGTTACTACTCGGCCTGAAGGGTCTACTAATAACTGTTTCGGCTCGCGGTCTGATGCCGCTTGATTGTAAATTTTAGCCCATTGTAAATTTCCGTTTGTTCCGTTGTATTGTGCAATGTGATATTGCGATACAAATCCAGTATATCCTCTGCAAATGATAGCAACATCTCCACTAGGTGTGAAGGCTGTTTTTACGCCGTATTCATTTGGAGCATTCGGATTGTAAATAGTTCTCCAAAGTTGACTTCCCGTACTTCCGTCAAGTTTTAATATAGCCGTCGTTGCTCCCGATGCTCCCGTAACAGCAATATTTCCGGCATTATCAATCGCAATGCCTTTCGCATCGTCACTAACATTTACTGAGTCAATTGTACTTGCCCAAATAAGATGCCCTGTTCCGTCATAACGATTAACAACCATTGTTGATGTTGTTCCGCTTCCCGGTTGAACAAATCCCGCAATGGCAATATCATCGTTCGCAAATAATGCAATTTGATTTATTGCAGATGGAACAAATTGTGTGGAGTCTATTGTTAATGCCCACTCGAAGTTGAATTGATTATCCCACTTCACTAATAAGCCTCTTCCGTTTCCGGATTTACCCGATACTACAACACTATTATCACTGCGCACTTTCATGTCATTCGCAAAAGCATTTCCGCTTACAGGTGCGAAATACCAAGCAGTGTCAATAAAGTTTCCATTGGCATCCATCTTTACTAACGACATTTTATATCCCGATGCAACTCCACTAGTGTCAGACGAAATACTTAAAACAGGATTACCATTTATGTCTAGCACCATTCCTGTTAAGGTATCATTTTTAAATCCTGGTGTAGAGTAATAGGATTCCCAAAGTAATGTTCCCGCCGAATTATATTTCACCACTGCTACATCCATTCCTCCTTGGTATAATCGATCAACAGTGGCTGCGCAGTATACATTGTTTTGTGCATCTGTTCTTACAAATTGTCCTTGAGTAATAGCATCTCCCAATCCGTTGTAGATCCAACGATTCTGAACAACACCAGAAGTATCTAAGATCACGGTGAATAGATTTTCATCTGTCGCCGCTGTATCACATGTAAATCCTCCTCCGTAAACTTTATCTCCTTTTGCGAAAATTGAAAATCCCATCGAACTTGTTGCTGGACGATTTGCTCTGTACGTCCATAATGAATCTCCATTCGAAGACAATTTAGATATCACTAAATCATCAGCTCCTTGGTTGCCATAATAGGCTATACCAGGATAAATTCCTCGACCTATCGTATATACACTGCCGTTAGCGTCAATTCCAAGTTCAAACGGAGTATCATATGAGTTGTTCACAGGCCCTCTCCAACGCTTTCTCCATGAAAAAACTCCAGCACTACTTACTTTGCTTGTAATGAAACTTCCGTAGTCGTATGATGAAATTAAAATATTATCATTCTGATCTAATTTCATATCCTGTACCATCACATCTGCTCCAGCGCTATCAGGTACAATCAAACTCCAGTTGCGTACACCTGCCGAATTATAACTGATCAAAAATGGGTCTCTGTTAAATCCAGTTGCATTATTGGTTTCTCCTGCTACAATTAAATCGCCAGCACTGTTGTATTTTAATTTCATAGCGTGATCTGTACTAACAAAATTCGGATTGGTATAGGTATCTTCCCATACCAACGTTCCCAATGATGTGTATTGTTTTACTTCCGCATTAACAAAGCCGCCCGCAACATTATTATACATGTATCCGCATACACTCACATTTCCATTTGGCGCTAATGCTAAATCGAACGCTTCGTCATCGCCATTAAGTGTGCTGTTTACTAAGTTTGTAAATTGCGGTACTCCACTAGCGTTATACTTAATAACCAGCCAATCTTTTCCAGATGATGGAGGATCAAACCATCCTGCAACATATACATTTCCCGTATTGTCAACTTCTATTGCATTCCCTTGACTATCGCCTCCTCCTGTTGGTGAATAACGCACTGCCCATTGCTGCACACCCGCTGCATTAAGTTTGATGGTAATCATTTCATCCCAACCTGATGATGCTGCTCTTGATTTTCCTGTTAAGTAAACATTCTCATTTGCATCTACTGCCATTGCATAAGCGTAATCATCACTGATAGCTGATCCATCGTAGCGATAGGTCCACATCGTATCACCAATAGCGCTGTAACGCATAGCATAGGCATCAGGGAATCCTCTGTGCCCAGATGATGAACCTGCAACGATTACATCGCCGACGTTAGTTACTTTAATTTTCTGAATGCGATCGGAGCATTTGCCACGTGCATTAAATGTCCTGCTCCATTGTTGTGTTAACTGAGCAGATCCTTGCAGGCACAGTACAAGTAAGAAGCTGAAAATAGCCCCCGAAAGTTTGTATTGCATTGTTTTGTGTTTTGTGTAGAACAAACCTAATGAATTTTTTTCAAACAGAATTGATTTTAATCGAAAGTAGTGTGTCACTTCTTTGTCATTTTGAAAATTATACAGTTTCCCGCCCTGGGATGGTTTAAAAAATAAAAAAGCCGCACCTTAGTAGATGCAGCCTTTCTATAAACTTAAATCGTATTAAATTATCGTTGTCCTTTCATCGGTTTCGATGAAATCATTTTTAGCATTCCTATTTCATTTTCGTTGAGTACTCTCCAGCGCCCGCGTGGTAGATCTTTTTTAGATAATCCCGCAAACATCACACGATCAAGCTTCATCACTTGATATCCTAAATGCTCGAAAATTCTTCTTACAATTCTGTTTTTACCCGAGTGAATTTGTATCCCAACTAATTTTTTATCGCTTCCGTCTCCATCATAACTTACTTCATCGGCCGACATAATTCCATCTTCCAATTCTACTCCTTCAAGTATTTGTTTTAGGTCACCAGCTTTCACACTTTTATCTAATTCTACTCGATAAATTTTGCGTACCATTGAACTTGGATGCGTTAATACTTTTGCTAATTCTCCGTCGTTGGTAAATAGTAATAATCCCGTTGTATTTCTGTCTAATCGTCCTACAGGATAAACACGTTCTCTACATGCACCCGAGATCAATTCCATTACCGTTTTACGAGCAGTAGGATCTTCCATCGTGGTGATGTAGTCTTTCGGTTTATTCAAAAGGACATATTTTAATTCTTCATTGCGTAAACGTTCTCCATTATATCTGATATCATCTCCCGCAGCTACTTTCGTTCCTAACTCAGTTACTACTTCTCCGTTTACCGATACTACTCCTGCTAGAATCATCTCATCCGCTTCGCGACGTGAGCAAATTCCTGCCATCGAAATATATCTGTTCAAACGAATGGGACCGTTTTCAGTGAATGTTCCGCGTTGCGATTTTGTTGAACGAAATTCTTCTTTTCCTCCTTTGTAGGCTCGCTTAGAACGATCACTTTTCTCAGGACGACCTTCTGTTTTTCTTGCAGGACGTTCATCTCCTTCTTCGCGTTTGTAACTGCGCTTTGGCTTGTCTGTTGCATCTCCTCCAAAAGGTTTTTTGTCGCGCGCATACGGACGATCACTTTTCTCTTCTCTGTTATACGGACGTTTTGGTCTTTCTTCATCTCCGAAAGATTTGCTGTCGCGCGCATACGGACGATCACTTTTTTCTTCTCTGTTATAAGCACGTTTCGGTCTTTCATCATCACCGAACGGTTTTCTGTCGCGTGAATATGGACGATCGCTTTTCTCTTCTCTGTTGTACGGACGTTTCGGACGATCATCATCACCGAACGGCTTTCTGTCGCGTGAAAACGGACGATCACTTTTCTCTTCTCTGTTGTACGGACGTTTCGGTCTTTCATCATCACCGAAAGGTTTTCTGTCGCGTGAGTACGGACGATCACTTTTTTCTTCTCTGTTGTATGGACGTTTCGGACGATCATCATCACCGAACGGCTTTCTGTCGCGTGAGTACGGACGATCACTTTTTTCTTCTCTGTTGTATGGACGTTTCGGGCGATCATCATCACCGAAAGGTTTTCTGTCGCGTGAAAACGGACGATCACTTTTTTCTTCTCTGTTGTAAGCACGTTTCGGACGATCTGAACTATCGCCGAATGGTTTACGATCTCTTGAAAATGGACGATCTCCTCCTCTTTCCGTAGGAGCATCAAAATCATCCCATCCCGAAGACTTAGGCTTTGAATCGCCTCTGTCTATGTTTCTCGGACTATCGAAATTATTGAAATTGGAACGACGACCACGAGGTGCCGCACTTCCGCTAAAATCATCTCTTTTTGGCTTATCAAAAGACGGACGGTCATCTTTACGTCCGCGGAACCCACCGCTTCCTTTCTCGTCACTGCCGGTTCTTTTACGATTTCCGGTACGCTCACTTTTTCCTGCACCACCGCGGGAATTCTTTCTGCTTGAATTATCAGACCTTTTCATTGAAATATATTAGGGTACAAAGGTCGTAATAAAAAGCAGACCAACCACTTTAATTCATCACGGATGAAAAGCACCTTCAATATGCTCGATTTTTGGCTCATTTCCCTTCAAAATGATGGTAATTATGTCAAATCTGACCTCAAAATTGCCTTCTAGCTTCTCAACATAGGCATTGGCCGCATCTGCTAAAAAGCACACTTTTCGGTAAGTAATGAAGTCTTCAGCACCTCCAAATACATCAGAACTGCGCGTTTTTACCTCAATTATTGCCAAAAAACCCCTGTCGAGGGCTATTAAATCGATTTCTTTGTGTTTATAGCGCCAATTTTGAGCTAAAACGACAAAGCCCTTTTCTTCGAGAAATTTCCTCGCAATTTCTTCTCCTTGTTGCCCAAGGATCAAATGTTTAGCCATTTTAAAAATAGTTGGTGGGCGTTTGAAAATCGACCCGGTTAATGTGTTAATCTTTACTATTCGAACGTCAATGTCACTTCATCTGTCACTTCTAACGTTACTTCGGTACCGAAAATAAGCGAGAAGTTACGAGGAATATGTCCCGCTGGAAACCCAAAACAGACTGGGAAGTCAGTGCCCTCAAGGGCTTCTGTGATGATCTCTTCTGCTGTTTTTCCATATGGAATGGTATTGTCGCGCATATCGTTCATGCCTCCAATAATTAATCCTTTTAACCCTTTTATTTTCCCTGATCGCTTTAACTGTTGCATCATGCGATCGATATGATACAAATACTCATCAAGGTCTTCTAAAAAGAGAATTTTTCCAGTCGTATCTATGTCTGAAATTGATCCCGCTACAGAGTAAAGAATCGATAAATTTCCTCCTACCAATTCTCCTGTGCATGATCCTTTTCTGTTGAATTTACTAATGTCTTCAGGAGTGGAATATTGATAGCGGATAGGCGTCCCCGTTAGCATCTTCAAAAAGTGTGATGCTGCTTCTTCGTTGATACGATCTTTTGAGTAATTGAACAACATCGGTGCGTGCATTGTAGCAATACCGAAATGCTTAATAACATGTGAGTGAAAAACAGTGACATCGCTAAACCCAATAATCCATTTCGGATGTTTTTTGAATTCCGTAAAATCAATACGATCAATAAATCGAACACACCCGTATCCTCCTCGAGCACAAATGATGGCTTTTACCTCGGGGTTGTCTAAAAATCCCTGGAAATCCGCTGCCCGCTGTTCTTCCGTCCCCGAAAACTGATGATGTTCGGAATATAAATTAGGCGCCTCAAGCACTTCATAACCTTGGGATTTCAGCATTGCTATGCCGTCGGCCATTTCTTCGCGACTCACCTTACGGGCAGGAGCGCAAATGCCAATAATATCACCGGGTTTTAGAAAGGATGGTTTCATAGTATCTGTGGGCGAAATTAAAGCAATATTGGCGAAAACAAGCTAAAAACGCGATGTGTGAATAAGTTATTTGCTTCTGCCGGTAATAGTGAAAAATACCGGGCGAAAAACTACCTTTGCAGTCTCACCCGAAACAGTATTTACGGGGAAATGAAAAAATCGTATGTCTAAATATTTAGTTACAGCAGCCTTACCTTATGCCAATGGTCCTTTGCACATCGG
>JAHEYP010000071.1 GCA_023251535.1 Bacteroidota bacterium | reverse complement strand
TTAACTTCTGTGTATCACGGTAAGGTGCGTGATGTGTATACAATTGAGAATAAGTTGATGCTGATGGTGGTGAGTGACCGTGTTTCGGCGTTCGATTTTGTGATGCCTCGTCCGATTCCTTTCAAGGGACAAGTGCTGAATCAGCTGGCGGCTTATTTCTTGAATGCTACTCGCGATATTTGTCCGAATTGGGTGATTGAAGTCCCAGATCCGAACGTAACAATCGGTATTTTATGCCAGCCTTTCAGAGTAGAGATGGTGATTCGTGGTTACCTCACGGGACATGCTTGGCGTGAATACAAGCAAGGGAAGAGAGTATTATGTGGAGTTACGATGCCAGAAGGATTAAGAGAGAATGATCCTTTTCCTGAGCCGATTATTACACCTACAACGAAAAGTGATCACGGACACGATCAAGATATTTCTCGCGAAGAGATCATTAAGCAAGGTATTGTTGCTGAAAGCGATTATATACAATTAGAAAATTATACGCGTGCTCTTTACAAAAAAGGAGCGGAGATGGCGAAGGATAAATCGTTGATATTAGTCGACACCAAATATGAATTCGGCAAAGCCAACGATAAAATTTTCTTGATCGACGAGATTCATACTCCCGACTCATCGCGTTATTTTTACCTCGACGGATACGAAGAACGTCAAGCGAATGGCGAAGCACAACGACAGTTATCGAAAGAATTTTTACGTCAGTGGTTAATAGAAAATAACTTCCAAGGATTAGAGGGACAAACCATTCCTACATTCCCTGATAGTTTTGTGATGGAAGTGAGCAACCGCTATATCGAGTTGTTTGAAAAAATCAGCGGACAAAAATTTGTGAAAGATGAGAGTGAAGATAAATTTGCTCGCATCATGGCGAATGTTGAAGAAGCATTGCCGAAGCTACTGTCGGGGATATAAATAGTAATTTTGAATTTTGCTGTGCCCTGCAGTGTGCCATTTCGGCTCTACTGCAGGGGATTTTGAATTGCTGAAGCATTTAATTAGAACGCTGATTCGCTCCTTCGGAGCTAAAAGGATTTGAAAAAGATTTAAAAGGATTGAATGGATTTTGAATATGGATTATAGATATTAGCTTATGAAAAAATATCTATAGCCTATTGCCTATTATCATTTAGTTCCATCATTTTTTCACAACCAAACAATAACCTATATAAAGAAAATTCACTTTATCAATCCAACATTACCGGAGCAGTATTTCTAGTCTTTCCTTTGAGGGGAGCATAGAAACTATTGATATGAGTCGCATCCAATTTTAAATCGCCGCAAGGAGTGAAGGGAGCGCTAAAGAAAACAGTTTTACTGCCATAATCGAGTCCAGCCATCACAATAGGAACATTCGCTTTTAGGGCGATTTTATAAAATCCTGTTTTCCATTTATCCACATGCTTGCGAGTGCCTTCGGGAGCGAGAGCCAATACAAAATACGGTTGCGTTTTATAGAGGTGAACAACATCGTCGATTAATGTCCCGGGATTTTTGCGATCCACTGGGAATCCCCCCAGCTTACGAAAAAGTATCCCGAAGGGAAACATAAAAAGCTCCTTCTTTCCGAGGAAGTTCGCCTTCAATCGTAGTATACTTCGTGTTGCTAGTCCCACCATAAAATCCCAGTTGCTCGAGTGAGGGGCAGCTATAATAATATAATGATTGAGGTTGCGAGGGATATCGCCATTGATCTTCCAACCCGCAAGGTTGAAGAAGAATTTATAGAGGAAACGCATACGCCAAGATAACAAAAAAGGCAACCACAGAAGCGATTGCCTTTTTTATTTGTAAAGGAAAATTATTCATAACGGTTGCCCGTTTTAATTACTCAGTAACTACAACCAAATACTTAGAAGCCTTCCAGAATTTATCTGAATCTGTAATTTCGATAGAAGTTACCTTGTCGCTAGTGCGATTAATTTTATAAGTTCCGCTAGGGTGAGTGCTGATTAATTTAGCATCCTTCTTATTGATCTCGATAGATTTAGTGTTAGTCACATCAACTTGCGTAAATGCCTCTTGATTGAAATCAGAAACCATAGTTTTTTGTTTACCTAATCCTAAGAAACCACCTTGTTTAGAAAGCACTTTTTTATCTCTCAATTCCTTGTAAGTTCCGATAGTATAGAAAGCAGTATTTAGCTTAGTAGTTTTATCAGAAATCTCTGCTGCTTTGCGGCTATTATCCGATTTGATAGTATCGATTTCACTCTGCATAGTAGTGATAGTACCATTCAACGAAAGAACTTTTTCATTTAAAGTATTGATACTAGAATCACGTTGAGCTAACTGAGAATTTAAAGAAGCGATAACTTTTTCCATCTCACCGATTTTAACATTCGACTTACGGATTTTCGCTTGAAGTTCAGCTAACTTCTTTTTATTTTGATCGATCAATTGACGAATCGACTCAACATCATTAAGGATTTTCTGTTTAGCCTCAAGATTATTCTCAGGATTATTAGCATCGCTGCGATTAATCATTTCTTCCTGACGAGTTAATCCCTCGATGCTTGATTGAATTTCAGAGATGTCTTGCATGTAGCCATTGATCACTGAATCTTTCGAGTCATACTGAGCCATTAAGCTGTCGCGTTCGTGCATCATGCGTTCCACTTCAGCTTTGTAATCCGGACCACATCCGACCATTAAAAGCGATAAAGCCAGGATACTGAGTAGGTTTTTCATTGTGTAGGTGTATTTAAATTATTCATCAAAGATAATTAATATTTCACCTACAAAAACGACTATTTCGCCCAAATATTATTAACAGTCAATGTGTTTGTAACTGAGAAGGGATGTTGATAAGGGTAAGGGGTTGGAATTTAATAAGTTAGGTTGATGATCGATGATCATAGTTCATGGTTCATAGTTCATAGTTCATAGTTCGGCGAAGCCGGTTTGGGCTGACGCAAGTAAGCTGGCGCGGTTTGGGCTGGCGCTGTTTGGCTGACGCAGGTTAGGGGCTTGCCATGCAGGGTGCTATTTCAGCTCTCCTGCATGGTTCATAGTTCGGCGAAGCCGGTTTGGGCTGACGCAAGTAAGCTGGCGCGGTTTGGGCTGGCGCTGTTTGGCTGACGCAGGTTAGGGGCTTGCCATGCAGGGTGCTATTTCAGCTCTCCTGCATGGTTCATAGTTCGGCGAAGCCGGTTTGGGCTGACGCAAGTAAGCTGGCGCGGTTTGGGCTGGCGCTGTTTGGCTGACGCAGGTTAGGGGCTTGCCATGCAGGGTGCTATTTCAGCTCTCCT
>JAHEYP010000053.1 GCA_023251535.1 Bacteroidota bacterium | reverse complement strand
CAAACCCTTGTTAGCGGTAGTTGTTCTCCTTTATGTTCAATATTCTTTGTTTCTTAAATTTTATCTTAATTGTTATAACATAGATTATTAAACACACAATTACAAAAACTAATGATAAAACAACAAGAAAGAAATTATTTTCAACTTCCTTTGATTCTAAAAGTTGTTTTACAATTAAATCATCTTTAAATAATTCATAAAAGTAAAACGAATGATTCCCTTTATTTATTAGTTCTTTAATACTTGTCTTATAAGGTCTACTAAAATTCATTGCATAATAAAGCCAAATCTCTCCAGTATTTAAATTCTGAATTTGAGATGTGTTAGTCCATTTTTTTTGTCGAGTTGAATCGCAAATGTCTCTAAAAGATTCTAATCCAATTTCCCTTGATTTTAACATTCTTTCTGCTATTGGAAAACGCCAACAATCAATACTATCTTTGTTTGGGTGACATAAATTATAATTTGTAGAAATTTGGTAATCTGCTTCTGAAAGCCACATACTATCGGCAACTATGATACCTTTATTTCCGAATTTGTCAACAAATTGCAATTGACTTACTTCTAACCCTCTAATTCTATAAATTTTAAAATAATTAAAAGCTTCTTGAACTGTCTTGCATTTTCTTAAAATGTCAAGCATCATTTCATTATCACCTGTTGGATAATCTTTCTTTTTATCAAAATTTTTATAATTGCATTTTGGAATTGAATTGCCATCAAAATAAAGCCCTGCTTCATTTGTACCACCTTGTGGAAACTCTTTAATATTTTTAGAATTTGTGTAGTAAAAAAAGCCATATTCCTTTTCTTTAGGTGCTACAACTGTGATGTATGTGTTCAATGTAAAAACCTTGTCAGCATTGTTACCTGTCCAAACATTGCCATTTTTATCTTTTGCAGTAAAAATTGTGCAAGCGTTTGAAATGTTTATACTCATAATTAAGAGTAGAATAAGGATAATTTTTATTTTAGTCATTTTTAATTAGAATTAAATATTTAAAGTTGTTATGTAGGTTTCTACAATTACCGCTAACTTACTTATAGAAGCTACTTTTTCTCCTCAATACATCAAAATAAGCTGGCTTGAGGATAAAATATAGCGCCTATACAAATATATCGAATTTTTATAATTGATCAAATGGTGAAATAATGTTTTGTATGATCCTCGTGCTTACGTGCGTGTAAATCTCTGTTGTCTTGCTGCTCGAATGTCCTAATAATTCTTGTATGTATCGTAAATCTGTGCCCGCCTCTAATAAATGTGTTGCATAACTGTGTCGCAACCAATGTAGTGAGACTTCCTTTTTAATTCCTGCTTTTTTTACCGCTTTCTTTAATACTAACTGCAAGCTCCTCTCGTCGTATTGCATCCCTTTTTCTTGTCCCTCAAATAGCCATACTTCTGGTCGATATCCTTTATAGTATTCTCTTAACATTTCTAACACTTTTATGCTCAATGGAACAATTCTGTCTTTCTTTCCCTTTGATTGTCTGATAATTAGAATATTTCTTTTCGAATCAATATCGGCCATTTTTAACCTTAGTAACTCTCCTCTCCTTAGCCCACAACTATAAATTAACGATAACATACTTTTGTGCTTGATGTTGCTGAGTGATTCTAATATCAATTTTACTTCTTGTTTGCTTAATACAGAGGGTAGTTTGTGTTCTCTCCTGGGGCGACTTATCGCTTCAATATTTAAATTTCCTCGCCCATTAAATTTGTAAAACAACTTTATGGCATTAATTATTTGGTTTTGATAAGAGCTCGATTGCGCCTTTTCTATTATAAATTCATAGTTAAATTGTTCTATGTGCTTAATAGTAATTTCGCTTTCCGACACTCCAGGAAAGTGCCGAAGAAATACTTGCATCGCTTCTGAATAAACTTTAATTGTGCTAGCGCTATACCGCCTGTTTAGCATCTTTTTTTCGAATTCAATGATTGATGTAGCTTTTAAATGATTTTCCTTGGTTTCCATAGTTAAATTTTATTCAACAAATCTCTAAAAGCGTACGCTCTTTAACCGTTTTTAATTACTTAATCGCTTTATTGGATCAGCTAAAATCGAATCCCATTTCAATACTTCGTTAAATGTCCTTATCTGCTTGTCTAAAATTGCTAATTGTGAAGCAATAAATCAGCCTTTATTCCAAAATGTAAAGTCGATAGAATTATTGTCTAAAAAAATCATTCGATATATTGCCCCGAAAATAAAGTCACGCGTCAGTAAATTCAAGATTCAAAATTCAAAATTCAAATCTCAATCCCAAATCCGCATTTAAAATGCCCCTTCGGACATTCTCTATGTCCATGCAATCCACAGGGACGACAGTCGAGGTTTTCGGTGGTTTGGGCAATGGTGGAGTGGTCGCTGAGTGGTCCGAAGCCGAAGCCCGGTACGGTGGAGCAGAAAAAGGCTGTTACGGGTGCATTCATGGCTGAGGCGATGTGTAAGGGCGCTGAGTCGTTTACGTAGTTCATCTGCGCATCACGCATCAAAGATGCCGTATCGAGGAAGGAAAATTGTCCCGCTAAATTGATGGCTTGTGCACTGCCCGCTGCCGCTATGATGCTGTTGATATAGTCAGCTTCGTTCTTGGCTCCCAATAAATATATTTTGGATGATGGCTCTGCCGCCGATTTCTTTTTTATTAGCTTTACCCATTGCTCAAAAGGGAGCTGCTTGGTGAACCATACACTCGATGGAGCCATACTTCTTTTTTATAAGTTCTTCTAAACTGAATCTTGTTTATTTAGCCATAGTGCAACTAAACGCTTTTTAGCATTGTACTTGATATTAGAATCTGCCATTTGTGATACTCAATAATCGTTAAATTAGTGATTTGATCTGAAGTTAATAATCTTTCCAATTAAAATTCATTACAATTATTTATACATGCATGCAGTTTATAAACTTTGTTAACATTTCTTTTATAATTGCATAAATTTCAATTTTGACTTACATTGCTGTTGTTTGAAACGAGTAGGTTTCTTGAGTTTTTAAGATTGCTTCGAGCAAGAACATGAAGGAATGATAACAAAGAGTGAGTACTTTTATTGAAAACATATAATTTTTGTATTTAAATATTCAGCATACTTCAGAACGGTAATAAAAATGAGTTGTGAAACGACTTAAGAGTTAGTAATAAGAAATTTGCTTATTTATTTACAATAAATTTACATTTCATTATTGAGCCATTTTTATAATTATTTATTTGCGCTAAATAAATACCATTTGGAAGATCTGAGATGTTTAATTCAGAATGATAGTTGAATACTTGTTCTTTTATCACTTTGCCTATTATGTCAATAATAAGAATTTTTCCACAGCTAACATTTTTACAATATATATTTACTTCATTGCTGGCTGGATTTGGAGAAATACTCATTTCATTATTTAATGTAGAACCATTGTTGAGATTATCGATATGTGAAGAAGAAATTCTCCATCCTGAAGGACAAACTGGGGGCGAAACTGTTCCGCAAGCAGCGTAAAAAGCACTTCCTTGTTTGGCAGAAAATCCATCAGTTAAGTAAATAGCATTACCTGCTAAAAATTCAACATCACTGCCAGTTTCTAAACTAAAAGGAGCAATAGGTTGATTTGGGTCAACATTTGATCCTGCATGTACTTCTGCTTGCGCAATATATGTAATATGTTGCGGTTGAGTCATAATAGTATTTTGCAACAATTGAATGTTCAAATAATTTTTAGCAATTGCTCCCCCTGTTCCTGTTATTGTAAATCTGTCAGGATTTTTAATTTGAGTATAATCTTCAAATAACAAAGTACCTCCTTGTTTAACTTCAAATTTAGCATCGAATATTTTAACGCATGGCTCAACGGATATTTGCCCGAGATTTTCGATATAATAATATCCGTACCTTTCATCAATGGCAGTTGTGGGATCATCCCACGCAACCTCAGGATAGTCATTCTGATTACCACCTGATGGCATCAAATCGTAGCTATTAACGGGAACTGGTACTTTTGTTGGGTCAGAATAAGGTCCACCATTTGCAATAGTATTTGCATCATTTACTTCCTGCATGGATGGATATACACCCAATATAGTTTTAAATGTATATAGGGATGGAAAACGTAATATTGTTGGAGTTGCATTTTGGCTAATAATTGAAACTTGGCTTGGATTGAAAATTAATTTTTCATTTGGATTTATCCATGTTAAATCCAAATCAGGATAACCTTTATTAATAAAATAGTCATGCTTAACTCCTTCCATTTTTGTAACAATATCATCATCTGGAGCTGTATGATTATCATAATTGAAGCCCGCAATAAATTTCCCACGCCATGAACGTGCCGAGGCACTGATTAAAAGATTATCATTGGGATATACATAACTTCCAAAATAACTACTTGAAGTTGGAATAGAAGTGCCAGTGAGTTGGCAACTTGATGGATTATTAATTGAAGTGTAGGGAAAATAATTTATTGCGGAATAGTTCTCAATGTAGTTATCGTCTGTATTTCCGTAATTATATGAATAGCCTAAAAAATCAGGGAAGTAAATTATGTCATATTCAATTGGACCTGCATTGGAATTGGTATTAATAAAAGGATAATAGCGCATTCTGCCACGTGTGTTATCATAATACCAACTTATTGAAGTAACTGGATCGTTATTTTTTTCATCAGAACCGCAATGAATGGTTATAGTATGCTTTAAAATAGTGTGAGGGAAATAGTAGCGACCTATTGGTAACGGAGTAGAAACAAGACCCGAAAATGCAACAGTTGCAAGGTCCTGATGTGTTGGTGTATATAAAGTTTGTGGATTATCAAAAATCCCAGGCTCCAACATTTCTCTAGACAAAAAACCCCAAGTAGAAGTAATGCCATTATATGGTTCATCAGGCATAAATAAATTTCGTATAGAAGATCCATCATTGCAACCAGGATTTTGAAATGTACAAGGCATAGTAAACGGAAAAGAAACCGCTTCAATTTTATATGATTTTGCGAGAACTGAGAAATTGGAATTCCAAATATTAGGTATAGTTCCAATATCAATTTCATATTCACCTATGAAACCGGGATTATTATGAGCGGAATAATGCGAATATTGAAATCCGCTATTAATATTTACTAGAGGCCAATCAGGGTAATGGGGACTTTGAGAATAATCTTTATAAGGATTGAGAACATCTTGAGCGATATTATTAAACGGAAAAGCAATAAATAATAATGTAATTAATATTTTCATGATATGAAGTTTAAGTAATTTGTCGTTTTTCATTCAGAAGTTATTTGACCTGTTGCAATACTTGATCCTGTTTTGTTTTGAAAACGATAATAGTAAATTCCCGTTGGTAAATTAATATTTTGAAGTTGATAAGTGAGTGAATTGATATTTTCAATAAGTATACACCTTTCTCCTAATAAGTTATATATGCTTAACCTAAATGGAAACAAAGTGTTAATGAATTTCGGCAATGAAAAACAAACCTGTTCTCGAAATGGACTAGGATAAGTAAGAGCATGAACAGAAACAATATTTTCAAAAACACCCACAGCATCATTCCACTTGGCTATTCCTACCGTATTTGGAAGCCCACCGCCAACTGATGAGAAAGATCCTCCTACATACATTTCGTTTTTGTAAATAGTAAGGCAATCTCCAGTCCAACTTAAACCCGGTCCTAAAGGAAAATAAGTATTCCCATCAAATCTAGCAATATATGACGGAAAAGTAAATGCCCCTGTAACATATAAATTCCCATTGTATGTAGCAAAATCTTTAATTTTTTCATTAGGGAAGGGTAAAGCTTGCCATGAAGTTCCATTAAACTTTGAAATATATTGTGAAGGATTAACCGAAATAGAAGTAAAATCTCCACCGGCAAATAATTCGTTATTAAAAACATAGAGTTTTCTTACTGTATTCCCAAACCCGCTACCTACTGTATTCCAATTTATTCCATCCCATTTTGCAACTCTGTAGGCTGGTATACCTCCCGCTTGTGTAAAATACCCCCCAACATATAAATTATTGTTAAAGTTACACATTGTCAAGACATCATTATCAGTCCCACTTCCTACATTTGTCCAATTACTTCCATCCCATTTAGCAATCATATTGACAGCGATGGTTCCTGAAGAATCGAATGCCCCACCTGCGTATAGCTCTCCATTATAAACTTGTAAAACATGAACAGGTTTATTTAACCCTGCACCTACTGGTGCCCAATTTAAGCCATTCCATTTTGCAATATTTTTAACCTGTATTCCTCCCGCACTATCAAAGGCTCCTGCCGCATATAAATCCCCATTAAAAAAGCAGATACTTCTTACGTCTGTTAATATAAAAGTGTTATTCATGCCGCCTCCTACACTTGACCATGTAGTGCCATCCCATTTTGCAATATGCGGTGCAGGTATCCCACCGGCTTCTAGAAACCATCCTCCAACATATAGTTCATTAGATGCAGAGTCAACTGCAAAAGCATAAACGTTGCTGTTAACTCCTGATCCAATAGAGCTCCAAACCTGACTGTAACCTTTTTCGGAAATGAAAACAGTTAATACCGCAAAGTATGTAAGTGAATTTATTAAAAATGACTTTTTCATTTCTTTTCTAATTCATTAACTCTTTCCAACAATCGTTTATTTTCTAATGTAATTTGTTCCATTTTATCATTAAGCTGGATGCTATATAATACTAACTCTTCAATTTTTTGCTGTTGCAGCCTTTGTAGTTCGCCTATTTGTTGTCCATTTGCTTCAATCGAAGTAGCCGTGGGCATATCAGGTAAACGATTATTTTGCCTAATAAATTCTTTTATCTCAGCGAAGCTCCTTAATCTATAATCTGAATTAAAAACAAAATCTGGCCAAGGACCAGATGCTTTCACTCTTACTTCTCTAAACCCTACATTGCCGTCCACAACCAATTTATAACCAGATTGCGGTAAAGTTCCTATTCCAACAGAACCATCAAAATAAGAATTACCCGAAACAGTAAATCTAATTCCAGAAGGGAAATTATATGTCCCTATTCCTACCACAGTTGCAGGACAAGTAAAAATATTATTAGGATAATTGCTCAACCAAATTGGAGATTGAAGTCCATTACAAGGTGCTGTGGTCCTACCAGATTGAATTATCCCATTTGAATCAACGTAAAGCGTTCCAATTCCCCCAGTCAATTTACTAAGTTTTAAATCTCCATTAGACTTTATTCTTACTGCCTCTGAATTAGAAGTTTTAAACACTAGATCTTTATTGTCCCTTGTACCGAGAAAGTGCGTAGGCGGATTTGTACTTGAGTTCCCCCCATTTTGCCAATCATCACGTTCAGGGGCACTGAGAAATACAGACCGTTCAAGATTGCAGCCATGAGCATCAGTTATCAGGAATACATAATTTCCTGCGAGAATTCCCATTCTGTTTTGAGTTGAACCTCCATCACTCCACAAAAATGAATATGGTGCTGTTCCACCACTTGGGTTAGTATTTACTATTCCATCGTTTTCGTTGTGAGAAGTAACATTGAATCCGTTAGCGTAAGTATGAATAGAAACTTCAGTTCCAAGCCTGTCAGGATTACGCAAGGTAATTTCTGCTGATACAACAACATTGTTGTTGTCGGTAACTTCAACACGGTAGTAACCAGCTTCAAGCCCTGAAATTGATTGCGTATTTTCATGGTTACTCCATTTGTATGAATAAGGGGAAGCACCTCCTGTTAATTCGGCATTTAAAATTGCATCATGACCTCCGTTACAAGAAATGGGTTGTATGATTGAAATTGTAACAGAAAGGTCTTGCTGAGCATTTGCATTAACAGTTATTAAAAGCATAATAAATAAACATGCAGATAATTGGATAATTAGTGATTTCACGGCGGTTGCTATTTTAGATCTGAAAGATATATTGAAAAATGCCTAATTGAACAAAATGATGAAAATATATTTTTGAACAATTTTTTTGAACTTCAGATCAAATCTCTATAACAACAATTTTTGAGTATTACAAATACTCAATCCTATTAACAATAGGACTAAATTCAAAATCTAATATCGTATCCGCATTTAAAATGCCCCTGTAGTAGAGTCGATATTATCATATTCAAAAAACAAATCCCATACGACACACCGTGCAGTAGAGCTAAAATACACACTGCCCTGACGATTTCTGTCAGGGCAGTGCTGTTAAATCAAATTGAATTATATCATAATGCAGCAGAGTTTACTTTTTATAAGATCATAAAAAATCATAAAGACCATAAAAATCTGCGGCCCATCGTGGATCTCGTTTTGAATGAAATAGTCAATTGGCTGCCTAATTCAAAATTCCCTGCAGTAGAGTCGATATTGTCATATTCAAAAAATAAATTCCGGACGACACACCGTGCAGTAGAGCTGAAATAGCACACTACACGGCTTTGAAAAATTTACAATTCAATCCCAAATCCGCATTTAAAATGTCCCTTCGGACATTCTCTATGTCCATGCAATCCGCAGGGACGGCAGTTGAGGGTTTCGGTGGTTTGGGCGATGATGGAGCGGTCGCTTAAGGGTCCGAAGCCGAAGCCCGGTACGGTGGAGCAGAAAAAGGCTGTTACAGGTGCATTCATAGCCGAGGCGATGTGTAAGGGCGCTGAGTCGTTTACGTAGTTCATCTGCGCATCACGCATCAAGGATGCCGTGTCGAGGAAACTGAATTTCCCTGCTAAATTTATGGCGCTGTCGCTGCCCGCAGCTGCTATGATGCGGTCGATGTATTCCGCTTCGTTCTTAGCTCCCAATAAATAAATTTTAGCGGAGGCTTCTTCACTCGTTTTCTTTTTTATCAGCTTCACCCATTGCTCAAAAGGTAGTTGCTTGGTGAACCATACACTCGATGGTGCCATGCAGTAGTAGGGCGTGGTTTTGTAAGGTGACGTTTTTGCATCTTCTTTGTCTGAAGGGTACATCTTCGGACGCTCATGCACTTCGCCAGTAATGTTTTTTAATAGCGAGAGATTGCGGTCTACTTCATGTTTTCCTCCCTCTGTGCTGATGATATGCGGATAGCTCTCGGTGAATAAAAAGGACAGTGGATTTTTATCGTATCCTATCGTTGTTTTTCCTTTGCTTAATGCAGTAATTATTCCAGTGGATGCAAAGCGCTGTAAGTTGATTACGATGTTGTATTGGTTGCTGCGCACTTGCTTTATAATGCGACGAAAATTGCGGTATTTGTCGGTTTTTTTATCCCAAATAAGAATGTTATTAATACCGGGATTATTCTCCAGTAATCCTTCGTTGCCCTTGCGTACCAATACATCCAAAATTACATCCGGACGATGTTTACGCAATGCCTCAATCACGGGAGTCGCGAGAATAACATCACCAATAAAAGCCGTTTGTATGAGTAGGATTTTCACGTTCAATTTATTGTAATTTCGATAATTCTTCTTGCGCTTCCTTCATGAATGCTTTGTTTTCTTTGATCACCGCATTCAGCATTTCTTTCGCTTTCTTAGTGTCTTTGTAGTGAAGATAAACTTTCGATAAATACCAATACGCTTGATCTTTCTTTGGAGAATCTAACAATAGATATTTTTTTAGATTCTTCTCCGCACCTTTATAGTCACCATTTTCAATCTGCGTAATTGCTGCAGTAAGGTAAAGGTTATCCGAACCTTGATTAGCTTTGTAATCTTTCGTTGCTGATGTAGTTACTTCACCCTTTTCGAAAACTTTTGCAGCAGAAATATTTTCTGATTCTCGCTTTAGTGATTGTTCTTCTTTGTATTTCGTTGAAGTCGTTTTCTTACTTACTTCGGCGGGTGCTGCTGCGGGTGGAACAGATTCTGCAAGGTCGGACGAAATACCTGCAGCGGAATTCTTTGCATCATCAGTCCTAGTTATTTCTTCTGTAAGCACTTCCTTATCAGCCACCACTTCATCACGTACTTCTTGATTTTTACTTATTGCCGAGTAAGATGTCGCAAGCGGAGCTTCTGAAGATGCACTCGATTGCGATTGAGGTTGAGGAATTGGATCAGCAGCTGTTGCCTGTGCTGGTTCTGGAGCCACCGATTGATCACTATTGATCAGCTGTTGCTCCTGCGTTACTGTTTTCTCGGCTAACTTATTCTCTCCGCCCTTAGGAATGACGAGCCAGAGGGTGAGGGTAGAAGCGAAGATAAGGGCAAAGGCAGCAGCTATTTTCCACGGAAAGATCACCTTGGGTTTCGACTCCGTCATGCGATCGATAGCATCGTCGATAAACTCGATGTTAGCAGTAGCGTTAGGCGAATTCTTCAATCCCTCTAAAGCATCCTCGCACATTTCGCAATCGAGCAAGTGACGTTCCACGCGGTTGAGGGCGGCGCCTGACAAAGAACCATCGATATAAGCTTGCATTTCCTCCAACGATAAACATTCGCCGGAATCGAAAATGCGATTAGTTGAGTTGGTCATTTTTCGAGGAGGATTTTTAAATTACGCTTACCGTTTTGAATATAACTTTTCACTTTATTGAGATCGTAACCTGTGCTAATGCTAATTTCCTGATAACTTTTTTCATGGATGAAAAATAATTCGATACACGTTCGTTGCTGTTCATCGAGTTGACTGATGGCCTCATCGAGCTTTTGCAATTGCCGTTGTTTTTCGTTCACGTCCTCAGCAGGTTCGACCGGTAGATGCAGAAAGGCCTGTTTTTCCATAAAATCATTTTCTTGTCCGCTGATTTCCTTAGGCTTAGCCCTCAAGATCATGAAACAATGATTTTTGGAAACGGTATAAATCCAGGGCTTAAACTCCTGAATATCATGCTTATTGATGTCTTTGAGCAGTTTTTCGAAGATCTGCATTACGGCATCTTTAGCGGCCTCCTCATCCTTCAAATATTTATTACAAACCCCATAAACGAGGTGGGAATAACGTTTAAAAAGCACGCCAATGCACTCGTTGCTACCTGTCGATTTGAACAAGGTGAGCAACTCATGGTCGGGGGTATTGGAGTAATTGGGGTGGGACACGAATTGTATTTGGGGCAAATATAATTGAAATTTGAAGGGCGCTTTGCTTGATGGGCCGCTGATTATTATGGTTTTTATGATTTACGCAGAAATCTCGTCTTCGACGATATTGCCTTACGGCAGGGGAACACAGATTCGTCCCGTTGGGACTGAAAGGATTTTAAAAGGATAGCTGGCGCGTTTTGAAGTTTTGAATTGTAAAAAAGATAATTTATTGGATATAAGAATCTCAATCACCCTGTAGGGGTGTAATAATGTAGCACTAATGGTAACGTGATGTCTCGGCACGCTGTAGGTGTGCAATAAAATAGGATTTCAATTAATTTGAGAGATTTGAGGTTTGTAAAAGATTTCGGTTTACCACCATTCAATCATTCATCCATCCATTCAATCATTCAATCATTCAATCATTCAATCATTCATTCATTTCCTTCCCCTTTCATCGCTCTTTCCAACCTCCATCTAAAAGTTGCTTCGTCGGACTGGGGGTGAGCTTCGCAGATGAAGGTGACTTCGTGTTTCAGCTCGGGATATTTTTGAAGGATGGGAGTGAGGAGAACCAAAGCGTTTGCATGGACAGCAATGGCATGCGAATAATTCGATAACCATTTAAAGCAGAGGGTAGTAATTTTATCGTTAAAGGATGTCGGGAAGCCTTGATCGACAAAAATGCCCGTGAGGTTTCTGATAACAGGATCAGATGTAGTTTTCTCGAGCGCTTTGAGATTTAGTTTGAGGTAAGGGAGGTCCTTTATTTTATTAATATCGAAGCATACACGCGCTACCCATGAAGCTTTATCGGCAATATCACCAGGATGCTTGTCGATGAGCTTAAAAAGCAATTTAATTCCTTCCTCATCGCCCTTGAGTTGCTTCGCAATTTGTACTACGGCCGTCTTGCTGCGGATGGTAGAGAGAGAGGAAATGAGTTGATCATTATCCATGAAAATAATTTTTAAGAATAATCTTTTCGGATAAAGAAGTTATAATCATCGAGCGAAGAAGTGATAATTTATCACTCACATTAATTTTTATCCCTACCTACTAAGAAATTAATACCTTGTATAATTAAATCTTCTTTTCTTTATCCTCGCTAACCTTATGATAAGCTCCGATAATTTCACGAACTAATCGGTGGCGAACGACATCAGTAGCATCTAAAGTGACGAATTCTATTCCTTCAATTCCCTTTAAAATTCTTGTCGCTTGAATCAATCCCGATGGCTGGTTACGTGGTAAATCGACTTGAGTAGTATCACCGGTGACAATAAACTTCGCCGAAGGACCCATACGCGTCAAGAACATTTTCAATTGATTCTCGGTAGCGTTTTGCGCTTCATCGAGAATGACGAAAGCATTGTCGAGTGTTCGTCCGCGCATAAAAGCTAAGGGAGCAACTTCAATAACACCGCTCTCGATAAACGTCCTTAATTTTTCGCCAGGCACCATATCGAACAAAGCATCATACAAGGGACGTAAATAAGGATCAATTTTCTCTTTTAAATCGCCTGGAAGGAATCCCAAATTCTCACCTGCTTCTACCGCGGGACGAGTTAGGATAATTCTTCTGATCTCGCGATTCTTCAATGCACGAACCGCTAAGGCCACGGCAGTATAAGTCTTTCCAGTTCCTGCGGGACCAATGGCAAATACGATGTCATTTTTTTCGGAGGCTGTTACCAATCGCTTTTGATTCGGAGTTCGAGCACGAACAATTAATCCGCCGGGCGCATAAACTAACACATCCTTACTGTCGACAGGCGGCGTATTGCCATTTTTAGGCTCTTTGCCGGGCGTAACACTATTGGCAGGCACAACTTGTCCCGAAACAAGAAAATCGACCTCTGTAGGCGTTAAAATTCCGTTTTGCTCAAAATAATCAATCAACATCTTGAACTTCACCTCAACAACACTCACCTGGTTAGAGTCACCAATAAGCTTAATTTCTTGTCCCCTAGCTATTATTTTTAATCCTGGATACTTTCGCCTCAACACATCTAGATTCGCATCGTTAACACCATAAAAATCGACTGCATTTGCAAACTCAACAGGAATGATTATTTCTTTCAAACAGTA
>JAHEYP010000052.1 GCA_023251535.1 Bacteroidota bacterium | reverse complement strand
CGAAATTTTTAATTCATTAACTCGCAGCAGGATAAGCCACTCGAACGTGATAAATACTCATTAGCATTTTCTTGAAAATCTTTTTAATGCCTGAGATATCCTTATAAGTGATTTCACAATTCTCAAATTGTCCGCTGTTGATTTGATGATTTATCACCGAATCCACCAACTTTTCTATCGCCGGCATATCATGCACCGGAAGACTTCTAGCGGCAGCTTCCACCGAATCGGCCATCATGAGCACAGCAGTTTCTTTCGAAAACGGTTTTGGTCCAGGGTAGCTGAAATCGGCTTCATCAGCAATTTCATCGGGATAATTCTTCAAAAACGACTGATAGAAATATTGCACCACCGTTGTTCCGTGATGAGTACGAATAAAATCGATCACCACATCGGGCAACTTCTGCTTCTTCGCCATTTTGATTCCCTTTAACACATGGCTAATGATGATAGAAGCGCTCTCATCGAACGACAACTCATCATGTGGATTCACCTGTGTACTTTGGTTCTCGATAAAATACATCGGCATTTCCATTTTACCGATATCGTGATACAAGGCACCTACTCTCACGAGTAATGAATTTCCACCGATTTTATAGATAGCAGCCTCCGCAAGATTCGCCACCTGCAACGAATGTTGAAACGTACCGGGAGCTTTCATCGACATCTCGCGCAACAACTCACTATTAAAATCGGTGAGCTCCATGAGTGTGAAGTCGCTGGTAACGCCAAATATTTTCTCGATAAAGAATATAAGCGGGTAGCTCAACAAAGTGAGCAAACAATTACTCAACAACCAAACGGCGCTCATATAATTCAGCTTACCGATGGTTCCTTCGTTGAGTAAAGAAAGTCCGATATAAGAGACGATATACGCCACAAAGATCAATCCCACTGCCAAAAAGAGTTGTCCCCTTTTACGCATATTCACAATACTAAAGATCGCCACCATACCAGCGATCACCTGCATATACACGAAATCGAATCCACCGGGAGCGACGGTTCCTAAAATCAGAATAGTAAGCACATGTGTAAACAAAGCGGTACGTGTATCGAAGAAAGCGCGCGTCACCAATGGCAAAATACAGAGCGGAACCATCAACAAATTCACCTTGCCAATGGCTAGCAATTTAGTATAAAAGACACACGTAAAAACGATCATCAAAAAGAGCAAAGAAATCTTTCTGCTATCGAGGAGGATATCTTTACGCAGTAACCACAAGAACGTAAGCAAGACACAAATGGCAGTACAAACGAGCAAGAGATAACCGAAATACAACCAAGGGATTGAAGAAGCGGCGGCTTTATCACCTTGGTAAGCGATTTTCAGCGACTCCAGAATTTCGTATTCCGTTTGTCCAACGATCTTCCCCTTCTCGATAATCATCACACCATCCTTCACCATACCGCGCACGGGGTTAATTTCGGACAACTGCTGCTGACGATTTTTATCGGTTAGTGAAACATCATAGATAAGATCAGGACGAATAGACTGAAGGATAGCGCTCTCGAGATCATTTTGTTTTGTAACATTCTGAGAAGAAAGTTCTGCAGCGATACGCTCGGGCAGCTCATGCATTTCGATGAGCGCAGAAATTTCGGAAGGCGACTCAGCATTACCGCTAACGATAAACAGCTGTTGTCCGGGCAAAGGATTAACGTTACGCGTAATTTCGTAGACACCATCGCGATAAATATTACTAATCACCTGTTCGCCGACTGGCCAACTACGTTGATCTTTAAACAAAGAATGAAACTCACTAACGGCAAGGGTAACCGCTTTTGGGTCTTTAGCGAAATACAAAGGCGACTGCTGAGTAATTTGCAAGCGGTCGGCATCGAGCTGTTTCGTGTTTTTATAAACGGGGAAATCGAAAGGCGCGCGCAAATCGTCGTAATGCCAAGAAACACCTGGAGCATAATCATACTTAAAGCGCACCTGCTGAGGAAGAAAAAAAGTAATCAGCAATACCGACGCCGTAATAAGCACAATTCTGTAATAGAGATCATGCTTGTTACTGATGGTAATAAATAATTTCCGCAGGTTTATCATGCAACAAATATAATCCTTTGTTTGAGGGAATAAAAAGAAAGCAAACCTATAAGCCGGGTTCTGTGTTCCCGCGAGCGGGACTCCTGTCATTTATCTGCGATGTTACTCGCGTAACACCTGAGTCGGCCTACCCATTGGGGCCTTACAATACCGAAGCACCGTAAATCGGACGAGCAGCCCTAATCCCCAACCTATTTGGCCTTTCAACCCACAAGGTTTACCCGATCTGCCGTCACCGAACAGATCCGTGAGCTCTTACCTCACGTTTTCACCCTTATCGCGAGCTTTCACTCGAGACGGTATAGTTTTCTGCGGCACTTTCTGTCAACCGCAAATTTCTTCGCAGCTGCCTTCTCGTTAAGAAGTGTGGTGCTCTATGTTGCCCGGACTTTCCTCCCCGGTTTCCCGAAGCGACAAGACGGTTTGCTTTCGGGGCAAAGATAGGTGAATTTTGGATGTGGAATTTTGGATTCGCCTGCGGCGAAGGAGAACACAGATGAAAGGATTTGAAATAAATTTAAAAGGATTTTTTGTCGTAATACGAGGTGGGATGGAATGGAGGATACGCCCTGATATTTCGACGAAGGAGAAATTGGCAGGAATTGATGTACAATTTTAGTACCAATGAAAATCTTTAACCTTGAATCCTGCATCTTTCAACCTTCATCTTTCATCGTTTCCTTCACCCAATTCCTCAATAATCTCTTTCCTTCAGGAGTCATAATTGATTCGGGGTGGAATTGCATTCCGTAGACGGAGTGATGTTTATGTTTGAGGACCATGATGCAGTTGTTTTCGTCGACTGCTAATACTTCAAGTGTTGAAGGAAAAGTTTTTTCGTCGGGGACCCAGCTGTGATAACGTCCCGCGATAAATTCGGTCGGGATATTTTCAAAAATCGGATCGTCGGATTTCAAGACGATGCATTTGCGTTCTAGTCCGTGAATGACCTCTTGTAACTGACGCAATTTGCCACCGAAAGCTTCGGCAATCGCTTGATGTCCGAGGCATACACCCAATATCGGTATTTGTCCCGCATATTTTCGGATAAGCGTTAACGTTATACCCGCTTCGGATGGCAATCCGGGACCAGGAGAAATAACAATCGCATCATATTTACCTGCATCCTCAACAGTGATTTCATTATTCCGAAAAACGAAAACCTCAACACCCGGAATTTCTTCCAAGTAATGAACGAGATTAAAAGTAAAGGAATCGTAATTATCGACAATTAAAATGCGAGGCATAGCGCAAAGGTAATGCGGAAGTAATTAGAAAGAAAAAAAGATGGAGAATATATGAATATCCCTAAATATGGTTGACCGTTTCACTTATAAATTATCGAGCAAACAGGAACTTTCTGGTCTTTGTGGAGTTAATATTTCAATTGATTCATTCAATGATAGAAATACAGGATAAAACATTTTCCCTCTTCCAACGCGCTACAGCCGCGCGATGGCTCTTACTTTTTCCTTCAGTCGAAAAAGTAAGCAAAAAGACCGCCGCTGTAAATTTTTTAGCGGGAACGATTTCAACTCCAACGGAAAGAAACAAACTCGACCTGAAAGAAAACCTTTTCAGGCCTCAAACAGTGTTTCTTTCTATCGTTTTCGTTCTCATCGTTCTATCCGCAAAAATTTAAGGCGGACGTTCCGCTTCGAATAGAAATTCTGATATACCGTTCTACTATAATATTGTAGCAAGAAAAAGATAAAATTCGGTTCGAATTAGAAAACGAAGTCCCCAAGAATAATCAATTTCAACTGAAGGTGGAAATTATATCAGAATTGAATTCCAATTAAAGATGGTAAATCTATGTTAGGGACTACAATTCTCCTTTCACTACTCGATAAAAAAAATGACTTTCATTGTAGTCGGCAAAGCACTTGAAAAAATCGGTAGTTTTGCAAAAATTTATCGTATGAAAACTATTATCAATACCAATAACGCTCCAGCACCTATAGGACCTTATTCACAAGCAGTTAAAGCAGGAAATATGCTATTTGTATCGGGACAGATTGCCATTGTTCCAGCAACAGGAGAACTTGATTTGTCGACAATCGAAAACGAAACCCATCAAGTAATGAAAAATATCGGAGCTATTTTAAAAGAAGCGGGCGCCGATTATTCAGACATCATCAAAACAGGAATTTTCTTAAAAGACATGAACCAATTTGCAGCGGTAAATACCGTTTACGGAAGCTACTTCAGCAGCGATTTTCCGGCTCGCGAAACAGTTCAAGTATCGAGATTACCGAAGGATGTAAATGTGGAGATTTCGGTGGTGGTGTTTTTGAAATAGTTATTGGTTCATGGTTCTTAGTTCTTGGTTCTTAGTTCTTAGTTCCTAGTTCTTAGTTCCTAGTTCCTAGTTCTTAGTTCCTAGTTCTTAGTTCTTAGTTCTTAGTTCTTAGTTCCTAGTTCTTAGTTCCTAGTTCTTAGTTCCTAGTTCCTAGTTCTTAGTTCCTAGTTCCTAGTTCGCGAAGCGAGTGGCGAGATCTTTTTTTGAATAGGAATTAAGGTAAAGGAGGAGTTTGGAAATAGTTTCAAGTTCTTGGCGCGCCCTGACAGTTATCGTCAGGGCAGTGTGCTCTTTCAGCTCTACTGCATGGTTCGAGGCCTGCCGTGACTTGTGCTTTTCGCACAACGTCATCGGTTCGATGTTCGATGTTCGATGTTCGATGTTCGATGTTCGATGTTCGATGTTCGATGTTCGATGTTCGATGTTCGATGTTCGATGTTCGATGTTAGCTGACGCGGTTGGGCTGACGCAGATTCGAGATGAGTTGAGTTGAGCCGAGATGCGGCATTTCTAGAACCTTTTCTTTATCTCATTTCCTTAATCTTGCATCCTGCATCTTTCATCTTCCATCTCAAAAACCTATTTCTCCTCTACTGTATTCCCCCAGCGAGTAATAACCCACTTGGTTTGTTGAACAGGAGTTAAGAAGGTCCAAGCTACTAAACGGCTTACTTTATTTCCTTGACTCATCGCGATTGTTTTCACTTCGACAGCTTGCGCATTGTATAATGCCTTATAAATTTTATCGAGGTGGGCTTGCTTTGAAATTAGCACAGAAAACCAAAAGCACGAGTTGGCGATTAACTTACTTTGCTCGATAATTCTTTGCGCAAATTTTTCTTCTCCTCCATCGCACCATAATTCCATGTTTTTACCTCCGAAATTACGAGCCGTTTCTTTAACTGGTCTGCCTTGTAAATTACTTAGCTTGCGAATATTTCCAGAGCGCGCTTCCTCGTAAGATGAATGAAAAGGAGGATTACAAATAGTGAAATCGAATAACTCGTCATCTTTCACTATCCCTTTGAAAATATTGGATGAGTTGGGTTGCAAACGCAATTCCACTTGTTCTTTTATTGTCCCATTACTTTCAAGAATATCCTTTGCCGATTTAAGCGCTTCTGGCTCATTGTCGGAACCAACAAACGACCATCCGTATTCGCGATTTCCGATTAGCGGATAAATGCAGTTCGCCCCTACTCCAACATCAAATCCTTTGATGCGACTTCCCGTTGGCACTTCTCCATTGTTTTTCTCGGCTAATAAATCAGCCATGTGGTGAATATAGTCGGCGCGGCCGGGAATCGGCGGACATAAATATCCCTCTGGAATATTCCAACCTTCAATTTTATAAAAATGTTTTAACAATGCTTTATTGAGCATCATTACTGCATCGGGATTGAAGAAATCGATCGACTGATCATCGTAAGGATTAATGATCACATATTGCTCCAACTCGGGACAACTTGCAATGAGTTCTTTAAAATTATATCGCTCACGATGTTTATTACGTGGATGCAATCCCGCTTTCTCTTTCGGGTGCTCTTTCTTTTTTTGAAGCTTCTTCATTATAAATTTGTCCAGTTTTTAAACGCCGCTCTCTGCGCTTCACTCGCATCCGTTATACTCTCAATCTTTACTGTATCGAAATATCTATTATCAGTAGCCACTATGCTAACTTCTTTCATTCTCTTCTGCGAAAACACAGTTAAAGCTACACTGTTATTTTGCTTTAAAAGATCATTTAAATTTCCTTCTACTTTCCATCCGTTAACAGCAGCAATTTCATCATCCTTTGCAATACCCGCAAGTTCCGCGATACTTCTGGGATAAACAGAAGCAACTTTTGTTAGTCCGCCCTCTTGAATAGTTTTAAATCCGAAGCTTCGCTCTTGCGTTAACTTAGACGGAACTCTGCTGACATAACAACCTACAAAGTTCAGCAATTCATTCAACAATGGTTCATACGATTCCACTCCCGAAATATATTTCTCGAAAATCACGCTCACACCTTCATCCGACATTTCAATGGCGATTGCCTTCACATCCTGTTCGCGGTATCCACGGTGATGCGGTGCGAAATCGTTGTACAATCTCTTGAACAAAGTATCAAGAGAAAATTGATGATTCGAAGCGCGACGAATATACAAATCGAGCATCATTGCGATGATACTTCCTTCGTCGTAAATATTTGTTTTTCGGTAAGGAATTCCGGGCACATATCCGTCGAGCCATGTATCGAAGCTACTATCGGCAACGGAGTACCGAAAACGCGCATCATTATCGAAATGTTTTTGGAAACGAGTATTCACCTCTGCAAACCAATCGTTCTTAGAAAAGAATCCGCTGCGCGCCAAGAATAAATCACCATAATACGTCGTAAATCCTTCGTACACCCATCCTAGTCGGCTGTAGTTCTCTCCAGCGTAATCGTATTCGTTAAAGTCGACAGGACGCAACGTTTTTACATTCCATACATGAAACAATTCATGCGAAGCAACGCCCATCAAATCGTTGTATAATTCGGGCTCCATTAAAGCATAGCCGGGACCTAAAGCCAATACCGTTGAAGTAATATGTTCTACGCCGTGATAGAAACGATATGGTAAAGTAAGAATCAAGAAATGATAATCTTTTACAGGAAAAGAATCCATCATCGCCAACTGCACCTTCGTAAATCCCTCGAAATCCTTTTTTATTTTTTCGAAGTCAGGTTTTGCATTACCATGAATCCAGATATGAAAATTAATATCGTTTACCGAGTAGAAATCATGCTGCAATTCGGTTCCGGCAAAGAAAGGGCTATCGACTAATTCGTGAAAATCTTTCGCCAACAATTTATTCCCCTCCATTTTCGGTAAGCCGCAAGCGATAGTCCAATGGCTTGGCACATCAACTATCAATTCACAAGTCGTATGCAACTCACCGGGCAGGTAAGGCATGCAATGCACAGGATTCACATAAAGCAACGAAATATCGGTCCAGCAAGCACCAGCATCGGGCTGCGCCGCATAATAATTAAACGACACCGTTAACTGTTTAATGTTAGCAGTATTGATTTCCCACGAACTCTTCTCGGTCTTAACGAAAGACAGAAGAGCACCCTTTTCATCGGTCACCTTAAAATCGCGGACATTCTTCGCGAAGTTACCCAACTCATAACGACCGGGGCGCCATAAAGGCAAGCAAACTGTGGTGCTATCGGAAGAAACGGGAGCGCTGAAACTCACCTCAATAAATCGAGAAGAAGGGAGCGACGAAGATATTTTATACTGCCACATAAGATCTAAATTGCATCAAATGTAGCCAAAGCAAGGCTAATAGCGTGTTTAGGAAGAGTAATTGCGGGATAAAAATCCGCCGAAATATTGGAAAAATCCACCCCTCAAAATCGCCTTTCCAGCTGAAAATCAATAAGTAAAAGATATCCCCTTTTCCACTACTTTTGCATCATTAATTCTGAAAAAATCACCATGAACTACGATTTGATTGTAATAGGCAGTGGGCCCGGCGGATATGTTGCGGCGATTCGTGCCAGTCAGCTTGGAATGAAAGTAGCTGTTGTTGAGAAAGAATCTTTAGGAGGAGTATGCTTAAACTGGGGATGTATTCCTACGAAAGCACTTTTAAAAAGCGCTCAAGTTTTTGAATACCTAAAACACGCATCTGACTACGGCATCACAGTGAATGGCGGTTCAGCCGATTTCCCAGGTGTTGTAAAACGCAGTCGCGATGTTGCCGACGGCATGAGCAAAGGAATTCAATTCTTATTCAAGAAAAATAACATCGCGGTTATTAACGGTTACGGCAAATTGAAGCCAGGCAAGAAAGTAGAAGTTACTGCTGCCGACGGAACCGTAACATTATATGAAGCTACCAACATTATGTTAGCGACAGGTGCTAGAAGCCGTGTATTGCCGAACCTTCCACAAGATGGAAAGAAAATTATCGGTTACCGCGAAGCGATGGTACTACCAACTATGCCTAAGAGCATGGTAATTGTAGGATCGGGAGCTATCGGATGTGAGTTTGCGTACTTCTACAACTCAATGGGCACGAAAGTGACGATTGTAGAGTTTATGCCGAATATTGTTCCGGTAGAAGACGAAGAAGTAAGTAAACAATTAGCACGTTCATTCAAGAAAATCGGCATTGAAGTAATGACTGAATCGACTGTTGAGTCGGTTGATACTTCGGGCAGCGATTGCAAAGTAAAAGTAAAAACAAAAAAAGGAGAAGAAATCCTAGAAGCTGAAATCGTTTTATCGGCAGTAGGAATCACTCCGAATATTGAAAACATCGGACTTGAAGAAGTAGGAGTTATTACCGACAAAGGCAAAGTATTGGTGAATGATTTTTACCAAACGAATATCCCGGGAGTTTATGCTATCGGCGACATCGTAAAAGGACCTGCGTTAGCACACGTTGCATCGGCAGAAGGTATTTGCTGCGTAGAGAAAATTGCCGGCTTACATGTTGAGCCTATCAACTACGGAAACATACCGGGATGTACCTATTGCTCTCCTGAGATTGCATCTGTTGGAATGACAGAAAAAGCAGCGAAAGAAGCAGGCTACGAAATCAAAGTTGGTAAATTCCCATTCTCGGCAAGCGGTAAGGCGAAAGCTAGCGGTGCTGCTGACGGATTCGTGAAAGTTATCTTTGATGCGAAGTATGGCGAATGGTTAGGAGCTCACTTCATCGGAGCGAATGTAACGGAGATGATTGCAGAAGTTGTTGTTGCTCGTAATTTAGAGACTACGGGACACGAAATCATTAAATCGATACATCCACACCCAACTATGTCGGAAGCCGTTATGGAAGCAGTTGCTGCTGCCTACGGAGAAGTAATTCACATGTAAGAACTGAAATAAAATAAGAAACGCCTCGAAGAAATTCGGGGCGTTTTTGTTTAGTTTTTTAGTTTTCTAAAGACAGACTTTTTTGATACTTTTTCTTCTCTATCCACAGATCTTAGCAAATGAGATAATCCGACATCTTCCAACTCTTCTTCAGACATAACAGTTGAAAAAATACCAAGTTTATCTAATAGAATACTCATCAATTTAAATTCATCTTGACTTCTTGGAGTTATTATGATTTTCTTAATTTTCATATAAAAACCTTAATAGTGATAAGCTATCTTTATTTTCTAAAAAAAGTATGTTTTTAAAAGATTGACAAACTACTTACAACTTAATGCAGTAAGTTTCAACAAGTAAAATCCTTCTCTACTTTCAAACAACTCCCCCTGCCAACCTCTTTTTCAAATCGCTCAAATAAGCTTTCCATTCCTCATAGAACTCGGACTCTTCCCACAGTTCTTTCAACTCTGAGCGCTCATCACTAGCAACTTTATCGATAGCAGTTTGGGCAGAAACGATCAATCCCGGATGAATATACCCTTTGATGGTAGTCCAGTCGGGAGCGGTTACTTGATGTCCACTTTCCTCATCCGGCTCAAAATAGTCGGCATCGGGATAAGTTTCCCCGCGATTCCCTCCAGCTGCAGCGATAATCTCCGCAGCAACGAGCGCAGCGATGCAATATTCGTACTCGATAAGATCCTCTGAATTGAAGTTCACCTCAGCAAAGGCTTCCTCGAGCTCTTGCAGCTGCTGTCCGCCGTCGCAAAACTCATCAAACCAGTCTAAACCTTCGTCGTCTTCAAATACGGTATGTCCCCAAGCTCCCATTGTTTTCAGTATTTACCACGAATTTCAACTTTTTTATGTTCATTTAAAAATTTCGGACATGAATTTATTCACCTAGAATTCGAAATTTTGTTTATATTTTTGCATTCCAATTCAATTACTTTTAATGAAAAAACTACTTTTTACTCTGTCAATTTTACTCTGCAGCCATCTTGCCGCAGCATCATTACCTACTCCTTCACTCTCATCACCATCTAACGGCGCCAACAATCAGCCAGTAGCAATGAACTTTAGCTGGTCGAATGTTAGCGGAGCAACCAACTATGAACTTCGTTTGGCACTAAATCCGTCGTTTACAAATGCCGTTTCTTATTTCGATTCCAATCACCAAACATTTATCTCTGATATTTACTTCGGAGTATTTCAATATTGGCAAGTAAGAGCCATGAATGCTACTGACACATCGGCTTGGTCATCAATATTTTCATTCAAGACTGCCGAGCATATTGACTTAACAACTCCATTTGATGGGTCTTCCAATTTGAATCCTTCCGTAGAATTCGATTGGACATCATTGAACGGGATCTTCTTTTATGAAATTGAATTAGACACATTATCTACTTTCAATTCACCTGCATTGCATTCTGATTTATTTTCAGGATCGTCGGGATACACAGTAGACAACCTCTACTTTAATGCGGTTTATTATTGGAGAGTTAGGGCTATTAATGCGGTGGATACAACGGCATGGACATCGACTTACATTTTCACTACTATAGGACAAGTTCCTTTGTTAACTCCATTGAGCGGAAGTATTAATTTACCTCCAGCAGCAACGTTATCATGGTTTGGAATAGGTGGTGTTACTGGTTATGAAGTACAATACGACACTACGAATGATTTTTCATCATCGTCGGTTGCAAGCATCATTACAACAAACAATACAGCAACCTCGTTTGGCGATTTATACTTCCACCATTTTTACTTTTGGAGAGTAAGAGCCTTTCATGATTTAGATTCATCGGATTGGTCGGCAACAAACAACTTCTTTGTTATTGATCGATTGCAAAATATTAGTCCTGCGAACACTGCTCAAAACTTACCTCAAAACGTAAATTTTACATGGAGTTCAACGAGCGCTATCAATGGATATTTACTTGAGCTTGATACTACGTGGGATTTCTCCTCAGGAAACTCGCAATTGTATACAACAAACGACACTACTTATACAGTAAACAATCTCGCTTTACAAACAACCTATTACTGGAGAGTTCGCACTTACAATAATGTAGATTCAACTTATTGGTCGATTCCTCGTGAATTCAGAACAATTGATCAACCAATGTTGATCTCTCCTGATGATTTCGCTTTGTCGACAGCCATTAATGTTCCTTTGATTTGGGAGAATATTCCATTAGCAACAGCATATGAAGTTAGCATCGACAGCTCAATCGATTTCAATTCACTATTATTGATCGATCATATTCAAAGTGACACTTCCTATCAATGTGCTGATTTATTTTTCGGCACCAACTATTATTGGAAAGTGAGAGTGATTTTGGGTATCGATACATTGAATTGGTCGACAGTAAGATTATTTACAACCATCGATCAAGTTGGATTAATTAGTCCGTTAGACCTTTCACTTAACCAACCTCTCAACACTGTTTTATCATGGGAAAGAGAAGAAGGAATAAATCATTTTGAAATAGAAGTCGACACGCTAGCATCATTCGCAACAGCCATTACCTATTCATCAACAACCGACAGCTTAACTACAGGAGTATTCAACTATAACACGCATTACTATTGGAGAGTGAGAATGATATCGAATGTAGACACATCGCTGTGGAGTAATATTTATCAATTCACTACTAAATCATCGGTAGGAATTGCAGAAAACACCATTAGTGATATTGTTGTTGCTCCAAATCCTTCTCACGGCTATTTTACTATCTCAGGATTCGAAAATAAAAGCATAAGCATTTTTGATTTACAAGGGAAAATTATTATTCCCGAGACTAAGTCAGATAACAATTCAATTAGCATAGAAAATTTCGCTAGTGGAATGTATTTTGTAAGAATATTTGACGGAGATAAAACTGAAGTTATGAAGGTGATGGTTGATTGATTTATTAAACTTTTGCAACAAGACTTAGTCATTAACTAAATCAGCAATTTGAAATTACCAATTGGTAAACCATCGTTTTACTAGGGATTTAATTAGAACGCGAATGAAAGGATTTTAATGGATTTTACGAATTGTTTTCAAAAGCAATCATCTAAAATCTATTATCTAACATCTATTATATAACATCTATTTTCACTTCCCACACTTCCTCAACTGCTCAATATATTTCTTTAAAAATTGATCGCGTTGAGTAATAAATTGTTCGACAGAAGTGTATCCTGCGGGATTCTCTTTTCCGAGATGGAAGTTTACATATACAGTATAATCGTTGCCAGGAAAGAAGAGATAACTTCCGATAAAGGATGACGAATCAACTTTCGATTTCGTATAGCCGTAAACGTTAGTTCCGTTGAAATTCAAAGAGTCGGGTTGCGCCGATGATAAGTTGCGCGTATGCTCAACAATATAATTGAGATTATCTCTGATTATTTCTTGATCAACTGCATATCCTTCATCTGAGGATTTTTCAATCTTTACCGTTACCGTAGTGGCATCTTTGGCATTGTGATAGGCCACACGATAATTATCGATTACTGTAATTTCTTCATCGCCTTTTGCCGTTTTAACCACTCTGAATGGTTTCGACATTGCTCCGTTATGGTCGGCACGAAATTTTTTAAATTGTCCTGTGCCATCGAAACCCGTTAGGCAATCAATTAATTGCGACGGCGGCATAAAAGCCGACAATAAAAAAACACAACAAATTAACAGCAGGCCTTTTTTCATTTTGCTATTTCTTTAATTCCAACAACGCTACATTTTCAACATGAGCGGTATGCGGAAACATATCTACCGGTTGCAATTTAATAACATCATACTTCGCACTCATCATCTCGATATCGCGGGCTTGTGTTGCGGGATTACAACTCACATAAACGATGCGAGGTGCTTCCACTTTCAATAGCTGCGCAACTACATCGGAATGCATTCCTGCACGAGGAGGATCAGTGATGATAACATCTGGACGACCATTTTCTTCCATGAAACTATCCACCAACAAATCTTTCATATCACCTGCATAAAATACGGTATTGCCGATATTATTTAGTGATGAATTCAACTTCGCATCATCAATGGCTTCTTTCACATATTCAATTCCCACAACCGACTTCGCCTGACGCGCAACGAAATTTGCAATGGTTCCCGTTCCCGTGTATAAATCGTACACATGTTCGTTTCCTGTTAATCCAGCATATTCACGCGCAACTTTGTATAAAGTCAACGCTTGCAAACTATTGGTTTGAAAGAACGATTTTGGTCCGATGCGGAAATCCAATCCTTCCATTTCTTCCGTGATATACGGCAATCCGTGGAAGCAAAGAATG
>JAHEYP010000023.1 GCA_023251535.1 Bacteroidota bacterium | reverse complement strand
CGCCAAGTAATACTCCCGTTAATGACATGTCGGAGCTACAAGTCCCGGGAATTTTTGATTATTCTGTAGATAAAAACTTCCAAGTCAAAGTTAAGCTTAAGGCTAACGACGACTCTCCCTTGGCAGGTGTAATTGTCCGAATATTGGATGATGCATCTGAAAATGATGGCAACGAATTGTTCAAAGGTGCAACAGATGCAAACGGAGAACTAACTGCTGACCTTAAGGTTGCGAAAAACAAATCGGAAGTATATATCAATAGTGAAATGCCGGGAATCCCCGATGATATTATTGCTTCCCTTACAGGAACTTCTACTTCAATTACTATTGGAGGCTCAAATCCGCAGCGATTAAGTTGTTATGACAAAGGAGAGAATATTCATTCCTTCGAATCAAATAACTTTAGAACAAACGTGGTTCCAACTAAAAAATATTTAAGTACGTGGAATACCATTGGAGTGCCGGCCAACTTAGCGACTCCTAGAGATGCAATTTCACCATCATTCCTTCAAAGGATAAACAACTCACTACCTGATAAAAAATCGGTTCCGGCATTCCATCCAACTTACTTGGCCTCTACAGCCAATGCAACGACCCTTATAACACAACGTGCAGATATATGGATGACTTTTGTGCATGAAGGATCTGCAAACAGAAATACAATTGCTTACTACGCATATAATAAAAACAATCCTCCTCGAACTACAGCTGACATAAACTTTATCAATGTAGTATTCCCGAATTTAAGTTTTGTTAATAGCGGAGGAGGATTAGTGAGTGGGGATAAAGTATATCTAGGTTCATTTGGCCCTGACACAGTTATTGGATTTGTTATGTTAGTAAATGCATATAACAGAAATAGCTATACTGTAGGAGTTGGAGCATCTCAGTTCTATTCAAATCCTGAATTAAATCCAGAAACTAACATTAATAACAAAAAGCATGTTGTAGCCTTATGGGATTTACCTACACAAAAAATGGTTATTGGATTTGAAGAAACAAATCGTTCTGGAGGCGATAATGACTTTAACGATGCAATTTATTACTTAACATCAAGTCCGGCAAATGCAATATACACAAGAAACGTTGTAAACACAATTGCTCCAAGTGATAGCGATGGCGACGGAATTGCAGATGCAAGCGACGACTATCCAAATGACATAAATTTAGCTTTCAACAGTTATTACCCATCCAAAACAACTTACGGACATCTAGCTTTTGAAGACTTATGGCCTTATCGTGGTGATTTCGATATGAATGATTTAATTGTAGGTTACAGATATAACACAATTAAGAATTCAGGGAATGATGTGATGGCAGTTCAATCTTCTATCTATGTTAAAGCCGTAGGGGGATCATATCAAAATGGATTTGGATTTGAATTACCTGTTAGTCCAAGTGATGTATCAATGGTAATAGGTCAGAGCTTGAAAGATGGTTATATTAACTTAAATGGAAATGCGACTGAAGCCGGACAAAACAAAGCTGTTGTTATTGCTTTCGATAATGCGCTAAATCTTGCTCCAAGGCCGGGTGGATTCTATGTAAACACTGAATCAGGTTCACCTGTAGTTCAAAGCGATACTATAAATGTAACTGCTTGGTTTAATCATCCAATTCCATCAGCCACAATTGGAAGTGCACCATTCAATCCTTTTATGATTAGCAATAAACGAAGAGGATACGAAATTCACTTACCAAACAATCCTCCTACAACTTTAGCAAACTCGACCTTATTTAATACGGGTAATGACAGAACAAACATTGCACTCGGCAGATATTATTTATCAGATAAAAATCTACCATGGGCATTAAACATTCCTGCAGCATATCCGATTGTAATCGAAAAGAATCAGATCATAACGGGATATTTAAAATTCCAACCTTGGTGCCAATCAGGTGGAACAAGTTATGGAGATTGGTATACTAACAATCCCGGCTATCGCGACCCAAGTAAACTACTATTCAGATAATCTTTATAAGAAAGCAACTCCAACGAGTTGCTTTCTTTTTATAAGTGCTACCACTCAAATATTAGAATTGTAAGGAAATTAAAATAAAATCAATAACTTGCTAACAAATACAATTACCTTGTAGCAATAACTAAATAATATAATCTATAGTCTTGAAGCAAATCAACTTTTCCTTATTTCTACTTTTCACAATTACCTTTTTCGGTAATCAAAGTGTATATGGTCAAAAAACCATTGAAGTCGATTCTACTGTATTATTAATTGACGGAAGTTTTGCCCCTTATGATTCGTTAGTACCCGGTGATACAATAAGACTAAAACCCGGACAAAAGCAATTATTGATATTGAGAAACTTGGTCGGGACAACAGATCAACCAATTATAATAACCAATGGTGATGGTCTTGTTGATGTTAACAGTACACACTATTTTGGAATTTCAATTCGACACTGTAATCATATAAAACTAACAGGAACCGGAAAAACTAACTTGAAATACGGAATTAGAATTCTAAACATTCAAGGCTCTGGATTAAGCATTGGCGACTATTCAACAAATGTTGAAACTGACCATTTAGAAATAGGAGAAATTTTATACTCCGGAATAATTGCCAAAACAGAACCTGATTGTAATTTCGACAGAAATACTTTTATTCAAGAGAATACTATTATTCATGACTGCCACATTTACAATACTGGAACGGAAGGAATGTATGTTGGCAGTTCTTTTTATTCCGGACAAACATTACAATGTGATAGCGGACCAAAAATTGTATTACCTGCATTATTGCGTGGAGTAAATATCTACGATAATATTGTAGAGCACACAGGATGGGAAGGAATTCAAGTAAGTTCTGCTGCATCAACTTCAATACATCACAATAGAGTGAGTTATGATAGTCAAGAAAAAACTGACTGGCAAATGACAGGTATTACGCTGGGAGGAGGAAGTACCGGAAGTGTTTTCGACAATATAATTGAAGAAGGAGAAGGTACAGGTGTTTTTACCAATGGACTTGGAGATATCAACATCTACAACAACATAATAATTAATCCAGGAAAAACTAATAATCAATCGAGCGGGAATTATGGCATATATGCTACAGATGCATCAGCATATCCTGGAATGTATTTCAATATTTACAACAATCTGATATTACATCCCAAAAAGACAGGAATATTATTGGTGAATTCGTTGAGCAATGATAGAAATACAATTCAAAATAATGTTATTTCTACAAACAATTTACAAATTGGGAATAACCCAAGCGATGCATTTATTGATATAAACGGAAATCATGCTATTCTAAAAACAAACTATTGTAGTTATGAAGATTCAAAACTGCAATTGGATTTCGACAGCAATGGTAAAATTTCAATCCTTGAGACATCACCGCTTATAGATGCCGGTAGTACAATTACAAAAAATGATTATCCGAGCGATATATACGGAAACACAAGAATACAAGGATTCGGAGTGGATATAGGTCCGGTAGAATCAGCATATGCACGAGCAGTAAATTTCATGGATGCTGATGCGGCAAAAGATATGGCCTACCCTAATCCAGTTAAGCCAAATGAAATTGTTACATTCATAGTAAATAATGAATGGCCAGGCTATGTAAAAGTTAATTTGATCGATGAATCAGGAAGGATCATAAAAACACTATCAGATAGTTATTGCATGGATGGCAACCAATCGATCTCTATTGAAAGTAACCTTATGAATAAAGGAATAAACTATATTCAAATCGCTAGGACTAAAAATAGCAATATACTAAGAGTTGTGGTTAACGAACAATAATTTTGTTATTTACATCAGATTCGTACTTTTGCGTAGGAATACGAATTATGAGAAAGAAAATTGTTGCCGGCAACTGGAAGATGAATCTTCTAAAAGAAGAAGCTCAAGCTTTAACTGCTGAACTTATCGGAATGATAAAAGATGAAGAATCTCGTCCGGTGAATGTTATCCTTTTCCCTCCATTCATTTATATTAATGCATTAACGCAACAAGCCAATGCAGAAACTAGAATTAGCATTGGTGCTCAGAATTGTTCCGATAAATTGTCCGGTGCTTATACAGGAGAAGTTTCAGCTCCTATGCTCGCTTCGCTTGGATGCAAATATGTTTTAGTAGGTCATAGCGAAAGAAGATCATATTATGGAGAAACAAATCAAAGTTGCGCAACCAAAATAGATTTAGCTTTACAAAACAACATCTCTCCCATTTATTGTATTGGCGAAACATTAAATGAAAGAGAATCTGGTATTCACTTCGATATTTTAAAGAAGCAATTGGAAGAAGGGATCTTTTATTTAAACAAAGAAGATTTCTCAAAGTGTATAATTGCATATGAACCTGTATGGGCTATTGGCACTGGCAAAACAGCTTCATCAGATCAAGCCCAAGAAATACATAAATTTATTCGCCAAACCGTAGCTGCTAAGTACGGAAATGAAACTGCCGAGAATTGCTCTATATTATATGGAGGTAGCTGCAATGATCAAAATGCAAAAGAATTATTTAACCTGCCAGATGTAGATGGCGGCCTGATTGGAGGAGCATCGTTAAAATCAAGAAGCTTCACAAACATCATTAAATCCCTTCCATGATATAAAACAAAAAGCGACCTTACGGGGTCGCTTTTTGTTTATGCATTTTGTTTATGTGTCGTAAAGTAGAAATGCAATCTACTAAACTCTTTCCTAACCCTTTTCCAAATCACAGTAGCAAAACTACCGTCAGCATCTAATGTTCTAGCTGTTGTCCAAATTCGAGATCCGGGAGATTTTACCATTACAATATTTCCGGTTTTTTTCATCGCCAAAATCATCTGCCCATCTTCTCCTCTCTTTACATCAGTTCTCCATCCTATTTGTTTAGCTTGCTCAGTATAGAAGCCTAAGCTTGCACCACCTGCAACTAACTCAGGACGTTTGACTGCACGGAGTCCGATAGCAATATCTTTGAAGAATTCATATAAAGCTAATGCAGGTCTCGATTTCTCACCATCAGGCAAAAATGAAACTCTGCCATAAGTCGCTACCGCTTCACCATCAACCATCGGCTGAATCATTTCATCCACATATGAAGATGGGTATATACTATCGGCATCGGCACAAAGATGATAAACACCTTTAGCGATTTGCAAACCGGCATCGCGAGCAAAGCCTACTCCTTGTAAAGGTTGAAATACAGATTTCACCCCACAACGATCTAAAATTTCTTGAGTACGATCTTTCGAATTATTATTACTTACAATTACCTCAACTGGATACTTGCTTGCCAATTCAGATAATGACGACAATGATTTTAATATTGTTTTCTCTTCATTATAAGCAATCACAACTATACTTACCAATGGAGTATCGGTATGTAATCGCTCGAAACCCTTTCTAATCCGATCGAAAACCTCTTGAGGAACTTCATCGATAGAATTAAATTCAAGGTAATGTTTTTTAACCCAAGAGGGCAATGTGAAATGCATCATAAGCCGTCAATTTTTCTTCCATTATGGAATGCTTGAATTCATTATACGCAGAAGTTGGACCTATGTTACGAATCCAATCACCTAAAAACGTCGGATTCACCGAGAAATACCTAAATTTGCATATGCATCGTTATTTTATTGAATTAGCTTATAAAGGAACTAACTATCATGGATGGCAAGTGCAAAACAATGCACCTTCGGTCCAAGAGAAATTGAATGAAGCAATTTCGATACTTACCCGACAACCTGTAGAAACCATGGGTTGCGGAAGGACCGACGCAGGAGTTCATGCTAGCCAATTTTATGCTCATGTCGATTTTGCTGAACCAATAGCATCGCTACCGGAATTTTCTCGAAGAATAAATGCAATTCTACCTTCCGACATATTCATATTCGATACACACCCAGTAGAAAATGAGGCCCATGCACGTTTCGATGCTACATCTCGCAGTTATAGTTATTACATCTCCAAAAAGAAAAATATATTTCAGCCAGATCATGTCTGGTTTTGTCCGTTTAGCTTGAATATTTCCGCCATGCAAGAATTATCCGATTTGCTATTAACTCATACCGACTACGGATGTTTCAGCAAAGCGGGCGGTCAACAATACACCAATCTTTGCACCATCACTGAAGCAAAATGGATTGAACATGAAACAGGATTTCAATTCAAAATATCAGCCAACAGATTTCTACGCGGAATGGTAAGAGCCATAGTCGGGACATTAATGGAAGCAGGTAAAAACAAAATGTCAAAAGATGAGTTTATTCATATATTGAATAGTGGCGACAGAAAATTAGCAGGACATGCAGTCCCTGCCCAGGCATTATTTCTTGAACAAATCACCTATCCTTATTTATCGCATCCAGCACAATCCCCTTTTAATATATGAGCGTTAGCGGAAAAGCCTTTGACCAAGGACTGTTCAAACGAATTTTCGAATTCACGAAACCGTATAAGAAAATCTTTTGGATTGGAGTAGCACTCACAATCGGATTAGCATTGCTATCACCATTGCGTCCGATTTTGACGCAATACACCCTCGATAATTATGTTGCGAACGATGATGAAGGTGCTTTATTGCAGATGACAATGCTAATGTTTGGATTGCTGATTATTCAATCCTTATTCCAGTTCATGCATTCGTGGTATACTAATTTATTAGGGCAAGAAGTTATTCGCGGATTACGAATCGCCCTATTTAAACGAATGATCAATTTCCGTTTAAGCTATTTCGATAAAACACCAGTGGGCACAACAATCACTAGAAGTGTATCGGACATGGAAACAATAGCCGATATTTTTTCGGAAGGGTTGATTGTAATCATTGGCGACATACTTCAGCTAATAGTTATTATAACGGTAATGTTTTCGCTTGATTGGAAGTTGGCATTAATCAGCTTAAGCACTATTCCACTTTTATTGATTGCCACTAATATTTTCAAAAACAAAATCAAAGAAACTTTTGGAGATGTTAGAACCCAAGTTGCAGCATTAAATACATTTGTTCAAGAACATCTAACTGGAATGCGAATCGTTCAAATCTTCAACCGTGAAGAAACTGAACTCAAGAAATTCGACCATATCAATCAGCAACACCGTGATGCCAACATAAAGTCAGTTTGGTATTATTCTATCTTTTTTCCGGTAGTTGAAATATTGTCGGCGATATCGATCGGGCTTATCGTTTGGTGGGGATCGGGAGCTGTGATAAGAGATCAATTAACTTTTGGTATTTTGGTTTCGTTTATCATGTACATCAATATGCTGTTTCGTCCGATACGAGAACTAGCCGATAAATTCAACACTCTTCAAATGGGCATGGTAAGTTCTGAACGAATTTTCAAAGTGATGGACGAACCTGAATTAACTGCAGCAGGTGGAAGTTATGCTCCTCAACATATTGGAGGAGCTATTGAATTTAAGAATGTTTGGTTTGCATACGATGATCAAGATCAAACCAACAAGCAGCCAAATTGGATTCTGAAAAATGTTAGCTTCATGGTGAATCCCGGAGAAACCGTAGCATTTGTTGGAGCAACCGGAGCAGGAAAATCAACCATCATCAGTATCCTTAATCGATTCTATGAAATCAGCAAAGGACAAATTTTGATTGATGGAGTTGACATAAAAGAATTCGACATTCATCATTTAAGAAGTCGTATAGCAGTTGTACTTCAAGATGTCTTTTTATTCTCCGACACAATCGGAAATAACATCTCACTTTATAATCCCGACATCACCGAAAGAGAAATGACGGAAGCGGCAGAAGCAGTTGGAGCTATGACATTCATCAATCAATTGCCGGGAAGATTCCAATATCAAGTTCAAGAACGCGGTAGTGTTTTATCGATGGGACAACGACAACTCATCTCATTTCTTCGCGCGTATGTTTACAAACCCTCTGTATTAATTCTTGATGAAGCAACCTCATCGGTAGATTCAACAACCGAAGAACTCATCACACAAGCCACCGCAGTACTTACCAAAGGAAGAACATCGATAGTCATTGCACATCGATTAGCGACAATTCAAGATGCCGATAAAATTATAGTTCTTGATCATGGTGAAGTAATTGAAAGCGGATCACATCAAGAATTATTAACGAAAAACGGACCCTATAAATCACTGTTTGAAATACAATTTAACCACGTTTCAGAAGGTTAAAAACGATCGATTGCAACAAACTTTTTTTGATTTCAGGAAGAAAATTTCATCCGCAACACAACTTGATTTTAACATCATCAACAATCACTGTGATGCGTTAACGAAATATTTCAAGCACAATATCGACATCAATTCAAATCGATTTCATCTAAAATAAAATCGTGAAAGAAAACAATTCTTATCGATGATGTGATTAAATAAAAACGAAACCTTTTTATCGAACAAACGTAAACTCCCCTCTGAAAACGAGATTGTAAACTTTAAAAACTAAAAAAACAAAAACAAATACTAGCTGATTATTCAGTCATGAAAAAACAAAATTAAGAGCAACGAAATGATGATAAAAAATATTGAAATCAGCTGCAGAAATTGCACTTTCAATATTAACAATTTCAACAATTTCATATGTTAATAACTTTGTAGTTACATGTTTCGAAATCAAATAATCATATAGTAGGTTTACATCTCAACCAAATAATAATTTTAAAATGGCAACTAAAAAAGCAAAGAAAGCTGCAAAAAAGCCAGCTAAGAAAGCCGCTAAAAAGGCTACAAAAAAAGCTGCTCCTAAAAAAGGAGCTAAAAAAGTAGCAAAGAAAGCTGCTAAAAAAGCAACTAAAAAAGCTGCTCCTAAGAAAGCTGCGAAAAAAGCTGCTAAGAAAGCAACTAAAAAAGCTGCTCCTAAAAAAGCTGCTAAGAAAGCTGCGAAAAAAGCTGCTCCTAAAAAAGCTACTAAAAAAGCTACTAAGAAGGCTGCTCCTAAAAAAGCAACTAAAAAAGCCGCTCCTACAGCTTAATATTAAATTAAATAGAACGACCTGCGATGAAAATCTGCAGGTCGTTTTGTTTTATAGGTAGTTCCTAAATAAAAATTTGAATTCTTTTTTTTGATGATTTTTCATCAATTCTTTTATTCGTGGCTTTTAAATAATTATCATCCATCATATTATACAACCAGCTCCTCTTTAACCTTTCCTTTTTTTGGCACATATTACTTATTGATATTCAGTAATATACATATCCTATTCAGAATGATTCGTATCTTTGCATCATGAGTAAGAAAGGAAGAGTTTTGGTAGCTATGAGTGGCGGCATCGACAGTTCGGTGGCTGCTATTATGTTACATGAGCAAGGCTATGAAGTTGTTGGAATAACAATGAAGACTTGGGATTATGCTTCATCTGGCGGATCGAAAAAAGAAACCGGTTGTTGTAGTCTCGATTCTATTAATGATGCAAGAAGTATTGCTGTACGTTTTGGATTTCCTCATTATATCCTTGACATACGCGGGGAATTCGGCGAACATGTAATCGACAATTTTGTTGATGAGTATTTAGCAGGCCGAACACCTAACCCATGTGTTATGTGCAATACCCATATTAAATGGGAAGCGTTGCTGAAACGTGCCGATATGTTGAATTGTGAATTCATAGCAACAGGTCATTATGCAAAAGTGCGAATGGAAAATAATCGTGCCGTAATTTCTCGCGGTCTCGATCATTCGAAAGATCAAAGCTACGTTTTATGGGGTGTTACTCAAGAGTGTTTAACTCGTACAATGTTCCCAGTTGGCGGTTTTGAAAAATCTGTGATCAAGCAAATGGCGCGTGATATGGACTTGCATGAACTTGCAAATAAAAGCGAAAGCTATGAGATATGCTTTATCCCCGACAACGACTATAGAGCCTTTTTAAGAAACCGTGTTGAAGGTTTGGATGCAAGACTCGATGGTGGAGATTTTGTGAATCGAGATGGCAAGAAACTAGGTAACCACAAGGGTTATCCCTTCTATACAATCGGACAAAGAAAAGGCTTAGATGTTGCTTTCGGTGAACCGATGTACGTTACTGAAATCCGTCCCGATTCAAATACTGTTGTACTTGGAACGCTCGAAGATTTACAACAACAACAAATGACTGTTCGAGATATTAATCTAGTTAAATACGATTCCATTTCGGCTCCGATGACGGCCTTAACTAAAATTCGTTATAAAGATGCAGGTGCAATGAGCACAATCGAACAAACGGAAGATGGCATGAAAGTGACTTTTCATAGTCCAGTTACGGGCATCGCTCCAGGACAAAGTGCAGTCTTTTATGAAGGAGATGATGTAATTGGAGGGGGATTTATCAATAAACCGTCAAAAAACATTATTTGATTTCCTACGTATAAAAGAAGATTCTTAACTTTGAATACTCATGAAATCGATTCTACTCGTTTTAGCCGGAGCTCTGCTCATCTCTTCTTGCAGCAAGGAAAATAGTGATTCTCCTGCCGTAGTCGATTTGGGATACAATTATTTCCCTACCGATAGCGGAATGATTCGCTATTATTCTGCCGATTCTACTTATTGGGATGCCAATAATAATGGTCAACAGGGAAACGTTGCATTCGAGATAAAAGAGGTAACTAGCGGGACTTTTTATGATGCCCAAAATCGCTTGACAACGCGTATTGAACGTTATCGAAAAGATCAAAATGGAAACTGGATTATCTGGAAAGTCTTAGCCGATAATCGTACTTCAACAACTGCTGAAAGATCGATCGATAATGTGAGATACATTAAACTCATCTTCCCAACCAAAGCTGGGGCGTCATGGAATGGCAATAGCTTCAACACTAACGATGCTCAAGAATATCAAATTACTGATGAGAATATTTCAGATGTTATTCTTGGAAACACTTATGATAAGACATTAGTCGTGCTTCAAAACGACTATCTCGATGCTATTCATCAAGAATATGCTACCGAAAAATATGCTGATGGAGTCGGAATGATTTACCAGCGCAATAAAAACATTAACACATTACCAACTACCTCTGGATTTATTATCACCGGAGGATACGATTACACCGAAACACTTATTTCATACACCAAAACTCCATGAAAAATAAAGTATTGCTGACTGTATTATTACTGTCGTTTGCCTGTACCGCATTCTCTCAAAACAGATATGTGATTCATCTAACCGACAAAAACAACTCCCCTTTTTCCGTCAGCAATCCTTTAGATTACCTTTCGCAGCGTTCAATTGACCGTCGCAATCACCAAGGAATTAGTGTTGATATTACCGACTTACCTGTTAATCCTTCTTATGTTCAAGGCATCAGCGGAACAGGCGCTACTGTTTTAAATAAAAGTAAATGGCTGAATACGGTTACTGTTGAAATTTCAAACCCGAATCAATTAACAGCGATTAACGCTTTGCCTTATGTCAGCAATGTTTCAAATATTGGACGACATGCAAATGGAAATTCCAATCCTCTTCATGAGAAATTTGCTGATGAAAAGAAATTCATCCCCGCTCAAACTAGCGCTGCTTATTTAAGAACATCTTCTTTTAATTATGGTCAAGCAGTAGGACAAACACAAATGATCGGCATTAATAGCTTGCATGATCAAGGATATTCTGGACAAGGAATGCTCATCGCTTTATTAGACGGAGGATTTCAAGATGCGAATATTATGCCTTGTTTCGATAGTATCTTTGCAAACAATCAAGTTATTGCTACATGGGATTTTGTTGATAACGAAACCAATGTTTATGATAATAACTGGCACGGTGCTTCGGTGCTTTCTACTATCGCAGCTAATGATCCGGGAAATATGGTGGGTACTGCACCTCATGCAAATTTTATTTTACTTCGTTCGGAGGATGTGAATTCAGAATATATTATTGAAGAGTATAATTATGCTTCAGCAGCCGAATATGCCGACAGTGCAGGGGTTGATGTCATGCATTCTTCCTTAGGTTATACGCAGTTCGATGATTCAGCTCAAGATCATTATTACGAGGATATGAATGGAAATACTGCACCTTGTACAATTGCTGCAGACTTAGCTGCAAAAAAAGGAATCTTGGTTACTTCAAGTGCAGGAAACGAAGGCAATAGTCCTTGGAATTATATCAGCGCTCCAGCCGATGGCGACTCTGTTTTAGCTGTTGGTGCCGTTGATCAATCAGCGCAATATGCTTCTTTCAGTAGTAACGGACCATCATTCGATGGACGTATTAAACCTGATGTAGCAGCAGTTGGCGGTGGCACATTCTTATACATGCCATTTCAACCTGGTGTTACTCAAGGAAACGGAACTTCATTCTCAGGACCAATAATGGCCGGAGCAGCAGCCTGTTTATGGCAATCATGGCCTAGCAGATCAAACATGGAAATTATTCAAGCTATTAAAAGATCAGCAAATCAATATTCAAATCCTGATACATTATTAGGCTACGGCATTCCGAACTTTGCAACGGCTTATAGCTTATTAAGCTTAGGAGAAATCAATGTTCCATCTTCAGAAATTTTACATATCTATCCTAATCCTGCTCTTGAACAATCTTCAATAAATGCTATCTACAAATCATCTGATACAGGATCTGCAACCATACAATTAATGGACATGGCAGGCAGACTGATTGAAAGTTCTAATCAATATATGATTATCGGATATAACAAAATCGCAATTAAAACTCCTGCAGCTAAAGGCATTTATATTTTACGTGTAGCTTCTGAAAACGGAGAAGTAAGCAAGAAGTTCATTAAAGAATAAGGGAAAAATTGCCCATAAAAAAAGAGGTCTGTTTGTAGCAGGCCTCTTTTTTTATGAATCGATATTTTTAGAAGTGACAGTCGCCACCCATTGCGCGAACTACCAAGAAATATAAGGTTAAAATACATGCAAGAAAATAAGGAACTAACGTAGCAGCTCCAGTATAATCTTTTGTAATTCTTTGTCCGAAGATCAACATAATTATTGTTCCGGTAGATGCCCATGCTCCCATCAATGCAATTTTTGATCCGCATGTAAACATAACTTGGAAGAATCCTGCGCTCGATAAAAGTCCGCTGATAACTTCCGAAATGCTTAGAATAAAAAACAAAATAGCTACATAATCATGCAGAAAGCTGCGAGCAAACTTCTGACGAATCCAACCAAGTTCTTTTTTATAGTTCAATAATTTGTCGAAACCCGACTGAAGGAAAACAATGGACAAAAAGGCTAGTCCGAATAAACTTGGCCAATGATGTGCTGAAATATTCATATAATCGTTGAGAATTTAAACACAATTATACAAAAGTAAATAATAGCACCACAGAAATTTCCAATCAAATTACCCCAAAACGACAAAATCCCCTTTAAAAGGAGTAAATTATGCGCTCGATGGGCATTTCAAACGACCGAAAAATCGTTAAATAAATCAAAAGTGAAGAAAGGCAAAAGTCTCTGTTTGTATCATATTACTCACGACCAATTATCCAACAGACACTTTTGCCATTCTCTTAAATTATACACTTAAACACAAAAAACTAAAACCTCGTTTTTACATCCACTTCGCGAAGAAGTTGATAGAATCTTGACGTAATTCACTAAAAATTCTTTCGAAGGTTTCAACGGCGTCTCTTAATTGATCTTCATCATCAACCTTGCGATGATCAACAGCAGTAGGATTGCCATTAATTGCGGCTTCTAAATTCGTCATCGATTTATTTACATCGTGACGTAAAATATCAGCCCTTTCATCTTGAAGGATATACTGATTCTGAAAATGTTCTGCCATTGCTCTTACCTCGATTGAAGAATTCTTTAGAAGAATTTCACTTAAGCGGTGACGCAACACTTTTAAGTCATCTTTATAAAAGTTAACTTTATTTAGCCATTCTTTATGATCTGAATGCAAGTCGTAGACATATTTCTGTTCCATGGTTATTTGGTTTTAAAGCACTACAAATATGGCAACGACTCGAGTAAATTAATATGACCAATGTAAAATGCCGTGTGATCATTATCAACCTGTTCCGATGATATAAATTAGGTGTTTATTCATTTTTTTGGCACAGCCTGAATTTCTACATTCTTTCTGTTTTTCGAGGAAGAAATCGCTTTAATAAGCTATTTTTGCGCCAACATTCTCTAACCTTGAAAAACAATTCTTTCCATAACAATCTTCCGGAGGCGGTTTTAACAATCGGCAAAATTTGTCGTGAACAAGACTTACCTGCCTACGTTATTGGAGGATATGTGCGCGACTTAATCTTAAATCGTCCTTCAAAGGATATTGATGTGGTGGTTATTGGAGATGCGATCGAGGTGGCTACTAAAGTTGCAAAAGCTATTGGGAATAATGTTCCCGTGTCGGTTTTCAAGAATTTCGGTACCGCAATGATCAAACTCGATGATGTAGAAATTGAGTTCGTAGGCGCTCGAAAAGAGAGCTATTCAACGGATTCAAGGAAACCTAAAGTCTTTTCAGGAACCTTAGAAGATGATCAAAATCGTCGCGATTTTACTATAAACGCACTTGCAATTAGCTTAAATAAAGAAGATTTCGGCGCACTACTCGACCCTTTTAATGGCCTTTCTGATATCGACGCAAAAATCATTCGCACTCCGCTTGATCCGGTAATTACTTATTCCGACGATCCTTTGCGAATGATGCGCGCAATACGTTTCGCGACACAGCTGCAATTTACTATCGAAAAACAATCGCTCGACGCAATTAGCTCTCAACGTGATCGGATTAAAATCATTAGCATGGAACGTGTGAGTGATGAGTTGAATAAAATAATCCTATCACCAAAACCTTCTATCGGATTTAATTTACTTTTCGACACTGGCTTATTGCAAATAATCTTCCCCGAAATGCACCGACTTTACGGAGTTGATTCAATTAACGGGAAGGCGCATAAAGATAATTTCTACCATACCCTTGAAGTACTTGATAATATTTGCGCACTAACCGATAATCTTTGGTTACGATGGGCTGCTATTTTACATGATATCGCTAAACCTCCAACTAAACGATTTGACCCCGAACATGGTTGGACATTCCACGGACACGAGGACAAAGGCGCTCGAATGGTACCCGGAATTTTCCGCGATTTGAAATTACCGCTGAACGAAAAAATGAAATACGTTCAAAAATTGGTATTATTACACCTTCGTCCCATTGTGTTGGCGAAAAGCGAAGTAACCGACTCTGCAGTGAGACGTTTGCTATTCGAGGCAGGTGATGATATCGATGACTTAATGAAACTCTGCAGCGCCGACGTTACCACTAAAAACGAATTCAAACAAAAGAAGTACAGAGCTAATTTCGAACTTGTAAAAGAGAAATTAATCGAGGTAGAAGAAAAAGACAGTATCCGCAATTGGCAACCTCCCGTAACTGGCGAAATGATTATGGAAACATTCAATTTAAAACCATGCAGGGAAGTTGGAATCATAAAAAATGCGATTAGGGAAGCAATCCTCGACGGACATATTCCAAATCAATATGATACGGCTTATGCCTATATGCTTGAAAAAGCGGAAGAGTTAGGACTTCAACCAATTAAGTAACATTTTAAGGAAATACTTTGAACAATAAAAGTAGCCGCTTAAATTTGCTAAACATAAAGAAAACAAAAGATGCCAGTAGTATACAGATTTAGAGTAACCTTTGAAGATTATGATGAGGTTAGCAGAGATATTGAAATCAAAAACTTGCAGACCTTCGAAGACCTGCATAATACAATTCAATCATCAATAGGCTTTGATAATAGCAAGGCTGCCTCTTTCTTTATGAGTACCGATCATTGGCTTAAAGGTCAAGAAATTGCTACAGAAGAAAGAACTACAAAAAGCGGTGAGAAAATTCCTGCAATGAAAGATTGCCGACTATGCGATTTCATTGCCGATCCTCACCAAAAAATTATATACATCAGTGATTATGATGCTAACTGGTCGTTCTTAATTGAATTGGCAAAGATCATTCCTTCTACCGATCCCGGTAGAAATTATCCTGTTTGTGTCAAATCTACAGGTGAAGCGCCTAAACAATATATCACTATCCCTCTTTCTAAATCTGCTCTGTCTCCTGAAGATAGTTTAGCTTCATTACTTATGGTAGGTGGCGAACTCGAAGAAGAAGAGGATGAAGTTGATGATATCAAAGATGATTTGATGGAAGAATCGGAAGAAGGTGTTGAGATGGATGAGATTGAGGGAATGAGTGAAGAAGGTGAAGACGACGACACTGAAAAAGAAGAAGGAGAAGAAGAATCCTTCAGCGACGAAGATCAACAAGATGATTATTAATAGAATTTAAACCTACATTTCAAACCACAAAGTTCATCCAAGCTTTGTGGTTTATTTTTTTTATTCAAAACGAAATATTTCTTCCACTTGGCTACTTTAATTATTATCGGCGGACCAACGGCTTCCGGGAAAACGGGACTCGCTATTGAATTGGCTAAAGCATTAGATACTGAAATAATTTCAGCCGATTCTCGTCAGTGTTTCAAAGAAATATCGATTGGAACAGCGAAAGCTACGGCGAGCGAATTGAATTCTGTAAAACACCATTTTATCGATTGTCTTTCCGTTTCCGAAACAGTTAATGCCGGCAAATTTACGGCTATCGCCGATGATGTAATTGCTCATCTTTCAAAAACCAAAGAATATATAATTGTTGCCGGTGGAACAGGATTATATATTAAATCACTAATTGAGGGACTCGATAATTTACCACATATCCCCGACTCATTTCGAAAAGAAATAAAAAGCGATTTTGAAGCTAAAGGCCTAGAATCATTTGTTGCCGAACTAAGCGCCAACGACCCCGAATATGCAGCCAAGGTCGATTTGCATAACCATGCGCGTGTAATTAGAGCAATTGAATTGATGCGATATACAGGCAAACCTTATTCTTCATTAATAGGTAGCAAACCTGAAAACCCTCGATACAATTCTATTTCATTTTGCATTGATATTCCTCGCCAACAGCTATACTCGAGAATTAATCAACGAGTAGATTCAATGATGGAACAGGGTCTTTTAGAAGAAGTGAAATCGGTATTCGAATACAAATCAAATCCCGCTTTACAAACAGTTGGTTATAAAGAAATGTTCGATTATATCGACGGGAAATATAAGCTTGACGAAGCAGTAGATCTAATTAAACAGCATACCCGAAACTATGCTAAGCGTCAGTTAACCTGGTTCCGCCATCAAGGCAATTACCAATTCATCGAGCCGAAACTTAGTATAATTATGAATTCTCTTAGAAAATAAAGGGATATTTTACGCTTTCATTACGATTTTCATTTATCATACCCACCCTTCAATTAATTATTTTTCATAAGTTTGTTTTAGCCCTTACAGCCAAAACATATGAAAAAAATCTACCTATTTGCAGTCGCGCTGCTATTGTCTCCATTTGGATATGGAAGCAATGGAATTTTGCACAACGATGATGCTTTAACAAAGCGATTCATCGCCAATAATAAAAGTAAACCTGATGATGCCGTTCAACAAAGACTGCGTTCAACGGTAGAATGGAAATCATTTAAGCAACAACACGGAGATTGGTGGGTGCAGTTCAATGAATCCAATCAGAAGCCACATCGCGCATTCGGAACTCCGATCCAACTTCCTTCTCTCTCTCCTGAAGCTGCAGCGAACTACTTTTTGAATTCTTATGCAGGAGCTTGGATACCGTCGAATGTACAGTTAGTCTCGGCAGGGAAATTTACGGAGACGGAAAAGTATTATCAGCCAAATTTCATTCAAACGTATAATGGCCTCGAAGTTTTATGGAGTCGCGCTACTGTTAAGATGACCAAAGATTTCAGAGCAGTGATGTTTGGCACCGATGTATATAGCGATATTCAAATCTCAACCACTCCTGTCTTATCAACTACTGATGCTGCGCAGCATTCAATAAAAGGAATTAGTAATTCTATTTTAAGTATCAATAACGGGGGATTAAAGATCCTTCCAGTACCTACTGGAAATTCAAACAACTACCATTTAGTTTATGAACTAACTGTTAAAACAATTGGCACCGACAATATTCCGGCAAATTATTACACGTTAGTGGATGCCAACGATGGAACTATTCTTTACAGAAAAAATAAGGTTGAGCATTTCGCTTCAGAGATAAATGTGACGGGAACTCTCTACCCTACTCAACCTTATAATCCAAGTCAGACGTTAAATCTTCAGTATATCAAAGTTACTGATCCGCAAGGAACAAATTATACCGATGTAAATGGTTTTATCAATTTAAATACTGCAGCCCCTTTCACTGCTACATTTAATCTTGAAGGATTATGGGCTCAAGTTTTTCTCGGACAAAACGGAAATACAATCACTCCGTTAACAGCTACAATTAACACAGGGACGAATAATATAAGTTTAAATTCAGCTTATTCTATTCAAGAAATTACAGCGTATTATCATACCAATATCGTCCACGACTTTATGAAATCGAAACTGTCGACTTTTACAGCACTCGATTTCCCTATTTCAGTTAAAGTTGATCGTACCGATGGAACATGTAATGCATTTTACGATGGAGGAATTAATTTTTACACTACCGCAGGCGGATGTAATGCATTATCGCAAGTGAATGATGTGGTTTACCATGAATACGGTCACGGAATATCGGATTTATATTGGTCAGATCATGGAGTAAATTTTAGCAACGGAGGAATGGGCGAAGGCTATTCAGATGTATGGGCAATTTGCATTACAAGTGAACCAACATTAGGCTTAGGATTCAGCTCGTCAGATCCAAATACTTTTGTACGTGATTATGATTTTGCAAATGGAGCAACTCGCAAAGTGTATCCTCAAGATATCGCAGGTGAAGTGCATGCCGACGGAGAAATTATTGCAGGAGCATGGTGGTCTACAGCTTTAAATATGGGTTCAACTTCTGCAATGGCGAATTTATTTACTGCATCATTAGCGGGATTAGCAAACGGTCCTGATGGCTCAGAAGGTCAAGTGTACACCGATATTTTAATTGACGCTTTAGAAGCTGATGATAATGATGCTGACTTAACGAATGGAACTCCAAACTCTGCAGCTATCGTCCCAGCTTTTGCAGCACATGGAATCACACTTGTATCAAATGCTGAATTAACACATACTCCAATAACTAATGCTTCATATCAAACTCCGATTACATTAAACGCATCGCTTACAAATGTTCAATTTGCATGGGCATTACAAGGATTGAAAGGCGGATACAAAGTTAACAATGATCCAAACTGGACTCCACTAACATTTACGGATTTGGGAGGATATAATTTTGTAGGCACAATCCCTGCTCAACCAAATGGAACAGTGATTTCTTATTATATCGGAATAGAAGACATCAACGGAACAGTGAGTAATGTAAAACCTGCAGGCGCTAACGATGTTGAACCAAATTTACCATTCTATGTTTTAGTAGGATTCAATCAGATATTTACTGAAGATTTCGACTTTGCAGCGGGAACTTGGATCGAAGGACTTGCCGGCGACAATGCTACAACGGGAATTTGGGAACAGAATATTCCAGAACAAACTGATGTAAATGGTGTTGTAGTTCAACCGGGATTCCAACGCACTCCGGGTGGACAAATTTGCTATGTTACAGGAGCAGCATCACTCGGTGCAGCAGGTGGTAACGATATCGATAATGGCAAAACAACTCTTCAATCACCAACATTCGATTTAACAGGTTATACTAATCCCACTTTTGAATATTACAGATGGTATACTAACGACCAAGGAGCTACGCCTAAAACTGATTACTGGCAAGTTTCTGCATCGACTGACGGAATAAATTATAGTCCGTTAGAAAATACTAGAGTTGCCGATCATAGCTTCCGTCAATTTGTTTTCAGAGTGAACGATCTATTCCCTGGCGCTACTGAATTAACATTCCGGTTCGTTGCTGAAGATGCGAATGCCGGCAGCTTAGTGGAAGCTTTGCTTGATGACTTAAGTTTATATGATGAAATGAGTGTTGGATTAAACGAGGTTCAAGATATTAGCTTAATGACTGTGGCTCCTAACCCAGCTAGTAGTAACATCTCTTTACATATGATGTTAAATAAAAGCGCTGACTACACTATACAACTAGTTAATCAACTCGGACAAACTGTTTATTCATCAAACGAGAAACTATCAAGTGGCAGCAATACGCTTGATATCCCGGTGAGTAAAATCCAAACAGGACTTTATCTTTTAAAAGCTGTCGGACCGAATGCTGAAAAAACAATTAAAGTAACAGTAATGCACTAGATTAGTATAATCAAACCATAAAAAAAGGCTTCCCTCGGGAGGCCTTTTTTATTTGATTACTCTTTCACCAAATCTTCTATCAACTGATTTCTGTAGTTTGAAAAGATGGCTGACTTACTTACAAATCCTTCGTATTTCATTCCTACTAAAACAGGGAGATTCCATGCCTGCGTATCTTCAAACTTTTTCATTACGGCCGACATAGGTTCTTTGATTTCTAATTCAGCAGGTGCTCGCTGCATTAAATCGCGAATCATAAGTGTATCGTATTTCTCCGGCTTAAACATCAACGCTCTAATATCGTCGAGTAATATCACCCCATGAAATTGATTGAAGTGATCAACAACAGGAAATAAATTTCGCTTTGATTCAGGAATTACTTTTATCAAATCGCGTAAAGTCCCACTCAATAATACCGGAGTAAAATCTTTTTCTACGAGATCTTTTAAATGCAAGTGATTCAATACTTCGAAATCAGGATTATTCAATACTAACTCTCCACTTATCGCCAATTTACGAGTGTAAACCGAATAAGGTTCGAAGTATTTAGTGACGAAATAACTCAACGCTGATACAATCATCAATGGGACAAACAAAGTATATCCTCCAGTAATTTCGGCTATCAAGAATATCGCTGTTAATGGTGCATGAATAACTCCGCTAAGTAATCCAGCCATCGCCACTACTATAAACTGAACATGATCGAGTTCGGCAATTCCCATCATTCTTAATCCTTCTACAAATAGTAATCCCAAAAATGATCCCGCAAATAGCGACGATCCGAACATACCTCCGTTCCCTCCTCCTCCAATGGTAAACATGGTTGCAAAAACTTTAGTCAGCATTAATGCCGCCGCCATAATTAATACTCCATACTTGTTCATCACTAAATAGGATAAGGGAGTGTAATTAAATAAATGTCCGTAGTCAGCGTGAAGTATATTGAGAATATTCGGATAACCTTCGCCGTACAATGGAGGAAAAACAAAAATCAACATACCCAATAATGCACCACAAAATACACTCTTCAGATAAGGTCTTTTTAACTTGACAAAAAAGGATTCTCCTTTCGAAAAAACACGAATACTGTATACCGATAACAATCCGCAAATTAGTCCCAATACAATGAAATAAGGAATTGATGAAAATGTCCATTCATTCGTAACTCGATAGAAAGGTTGACCCGTGTATAACAATTTCGACACCACAGCTGAAGTAGCAGAAGCAATCAAAATCGGAATGAACACCGGCACTGTTACTCTTGCTAATATTACTTCCATAGCGAAAATCACTCCTGCAGTTGGGCAATTAAAGATCGCTGATATTCCTGCAGCAGCGCCACAAGCAATCAAGATTGTCTTTTCTCGTAATGTCATTCGCAGTGCTTTGCCTAAATTACTCCCGTAAGCACTTCCTGTAACAACAATTGGCGCTTCCAATCCCGCAGACCCTCCAAAGCTCACTGTAAAAACAGAACTGATCATCTGAGAAAACAATTTATGCTTCGGGATATTGGCATTGTTTTTTGAAATATCAACAAGCAACAATCCTGTGCCTCTTCCTAAATTTCCACTTAAGTAACGTTGGACATAAATGGAACATAGCAATATCCCGAAAAATGGTAATATCATGTATGACCATTCTGCATTCTTTGAAATGATATCTTCTTGAATGAGATGCTGTACAAAGCGAATTATCACTTTCAACAAAACAGCTAAGATACTGGTGATGATACCCGTAAGCATTGCCACGAGTACCAAAAACGTACGTTCACCAATATTCTTTGTCCGCCATTGCGCAAACTTATCGAGCCAAGGAGAGATTCTTTTCATTTACATTACGAAAGTACCCGCCACTTCAGTCCATTTACATGAAGTCGGAATTAAGATTTCAACGATTTATCAACGAAAAAAAGACTTGAAATGAGATTTTCAGGTCACGCTTTAAGCCTAAAAATCAATATTTAGTGAAATTAACATCGTTAGGAGGAGAACTATGTCATATTTGGCCAAAAAATTGGCATCACTGTTGTAATTTGGTCCTTTGAATAAATTGCCATCCCCATGAAAGTCCGTTTAGGTATTATCACGCTAGCCCTTTTATCAAACGCTGTTTCTGCACAGCTTAGTCCGATAAAAGAAACCACCCAAAAAGTACATATTGTTGTTAACGATGATCAAGTCGATGCGCGAGAAATCACTCGCGAGTTGGCTCTCGGGAATAACAAGCCTCCAAGAAATGCGGCGTTCAGCATCGACTTTACTCAAATCATTCGTACCAATTTTCGTGAACCTAATATCCCGGTTTCGATTACGAATGACATCATGAAGTTGTCGGGCGATATCAATTACAAAGGTTTCGATGTGCATGATGTCCTTTATCCAGCTTCTTTTTCTTGTGTTGGTCGATTAACATCGAAAAGTGGTGGCACTCGCGATTTCCCAATGACCTCGCCAGTGGTTGCGAATAAATCGGAAAACATGTCGTTCAATTATTCCGACACGAATCGCATTTTTCAAAATTTGAACATCGTTAACCAGAAAGTTAAGTATAGTGATGCGGTAATTAGAAATTTCAAAGATCGAATCCGACTTATCAATGATTATTACGCTTCTTCTGCTCAACTCGATAATACTTTCGCTTTGCTTCAGTCGATCAATATGAACGATGCTGAAAACTGGAAGGTGATTAAACAAAAGATTGATGATGCCGATGCGCAAATCTTAGCAGTCGATAATAAACATTTCTTCCAGTCGCTGTCTATCCAAGATAATGATCCTGCTAAATTGAAACATAAATTGAACGAATGCAAAAACTTTGCAGCCGATTCAAGAAGTCGTTTCAATTATATGATGGCAAATTTGCATGTCTTATTTTACGATCGCGGCAATAGCTTTTTGTTAAAAAACAATCCCGCTAAAGCTGAACAATATTATCGTTGGTCGTTAGAGGTAAATCCTTTGTTCGCTCCTTCTCTATTGCAATTAGCGATCATCGATTACCAACGTAACGAATTACGCGAGACAATCTGTAAAGCAGATGATATCCTCTATAACCTTCATCCCGATCCCGAAACGAAAGAGCGTACTTACGATTTAATTCGTGATGTTTATGATGCTCATATCGACAAAGCAAACATTCAACTCCAACAACGCAAAGATTATTACAAGGCCGTTGATGAGTTTGAAGAAGCTCGTCGCATTTGCGAAAAATACAATACTGTTCGTTGCGATGAGAATTTATTCGATGGAATCAAAGCAGCTAAAACAGGAATCTATCGTGATCACTTAGAAAAATCAAAATTGTTTATTCAGTCTGGTGATTTAGTAAAAGCCGATAAAGCTGTCGACAACGCCATTCAATATCAATTGGCGAATAGCAGAGAGATTACCGATAATTCGGAGGCTTTAGCAATTAGAAAAGGTATCAATCAAAAGTTGTACGACAATAAAATAACGATTGCAAAAAACTTCACCGAGCAAAAACAATACGATGATGCATTGAAGGCTTTTGATGATGCCGATCAGTTGAAATACCAATACGAACTTACAGCTTCGGCCGATATTAAAGATCGTAAGTTGGCTGCTGCTCGTCCCCGAATTTCGGAGTTATTCTACGAGGGTGAATCGTTTGTTAAATTAAACGATTTAAAATCGGCAAGCGATCGTTTGAAGTCGGCAACAGCATTGCAAACGAAGTACGACTTAACAGCCGACAAAGACATCAACAAACATAAAGAGTTGTTGCGTAAGAGCATCTACACGCAGGAGTGTATTAATACAGAAGAGCAGATTGCGGGATTAGCGAGAGAAGGCGATGCACAAAAAGATAAATCAAATTACCTTGAAGCATCGAGCAACTACACACAAGCAATAGCATTGGCGAAGGAGTTCAAAGATTGCGCAATCGATATTGCAGCTATTGAAGCATCGGAATTAGAGATTCGTCCAGCTGCTACTTACCTCACTTTTATGCGCGACATGAAATTAAAAATGGAGAACGGTGATTATCGCGAATGTCTCGATTTATATTCTAAAGCAACTAAATATTACACCGAGAAAAACATCGCCGATTTCGGTATCGACCATGAACCTGATGAATACCGATATATCCGCGATAAAGGCAGCAACGGACTCATCAATTATGCAGCCGATATGTACCGCGAACAAAATGAACTCGACAAAGCATTAATCCTCTCGAAACTTTTATTGAGTAGAAACTACGACGTAAAATTCATCGAAGGTTCTCTATACACGCTCGGATATAAACTTGGCGAACGCGAAAAACTTCAGAACCCGAAAGGCAAATGGAAAAACCTCGTAAAACAATACTCCTCTGGCGACAAAAAACTCCGCCGACTCGAAAAAGGATTCTCCAAAGGATACAGGAAAAGTTAATGTGCTAATTTGCTAGTGGGTTAATGTGCTAATGTGCTAATGTGCTAATGGAGCAAAGCTCATTAAAAAAAAAGAGCTGATAATTTAAAACAATTATCAGCTCTTTCATTTCTAAACATACGCTAATGAAATCCCGTAGGGATGGCCCTACCGTTAGGCGAATTTCGCAGCGTCCGACAAAAACTTAGCCAGTCCCGAATCAGTTAATGGATGCTTTAACAAATCAAGAATTGGTTGTAACGGACATGTCGCTACGTCAGCTCCTAACTCAGCACATTTAATGATATGCATTGGATGACGAATAGAAGCAGCTAACACTTGCGTTTCATATCCGTACTCGCGGTAAATATGTACAATTTGATCGATCAATTCTAATCCGTCGGTTGATACATCATCCAAACGACCAATAAAAGGAGAAACATAAGTAGCTCCTGCTTTCGCTGCTAACAAAGCTTGTCCAGCAGAAAACACCAATGTACAGTTCGTCTTGATGCCTTTCTTCGAGAAATAACGAATTGCTTTGATACCGTCTTTAATCATCGGCACTTTAACTACAATTTGCGGATGTAATTTCGCTAACTCCTCACCTTCGCGCACCATACCTTCGAAATCGGTAGAGATTACTTCAGCACTAACATCACCGCCTTCTGCAATATTGCAGATATCTACATAATGTTTCATTACTGCTTCCTTGCCTTTAATGCCTTCTTTAGCCATTAATGAAGGATTGGTAGTTACTCCATCGAGTACTCCAAGGTCGTAAGCTTCGCGAATCTGATCAAGATTTGCTGTATCTATAAAGAATTTCATGGTTTTAAAATTTGATGCAAAATTACTCATTTGCCCCCTTTCCGCTACTTCTAATGCTTCGATTGTTGAAAAACGGTATTTCAGGAAAATAAAAATCGCTACTAATCAACCTGTTAAAGGAGAAAAACCAAAATATTCTGTTTTTTAAACAATCCTTAATCGTTTAAAAATGGGAATTAACTACTTTTGCACCCGGGTAAGTCTTATACGACCAGCTCCTACGAACCTCCCCAGGACCGGAAGGTAGCAAGGATAAGTGGTTGAGCGGTGCGATATAAGTAGCTTACCCTTTTTTTATGCCCTTTTTTTTGGCCAAAACCTTCTTTTTCACCACAATTTAACGAGGGAAGCATCACTAATTAATTTAAATTTGCAACCTATGAATCAATCGGTATCAGGATTTAAACTATTCGTCAATTTCGGAGCTTTATGCGCATTAATCATGTTCGCCATGGTTTTAATCATTTGGAAGATGGGCTACTTCCCAATGGGTGAGTCGTCGATCCTCTTCAGTTGGCTGCCTTTTGTATTCATGTTCTCAGGGGCAAAACGCTACCGCGATACGATGAACGGCGGTGTAATATACTATTGGGATGCCTTCAAAGCCATGATGGTTATCTGCGGAGCAGCTGCGCTTTTATACGTGATGTTGATGTATATTTTCGGAACCGTTATCGAACCGAATTTCATACAACAATACAAAGATTTCACTCTTCAGGCTTTCGATACTATGAAGGGTTCAATGAAAAATATGGTAGGCTCTTCGTCGTATGAAAAAATTGAAGATGCCATGATTGAAAGTATGCAGAAAGTAACCCTTACTTCTCTCCTATTTTCTGAATACTTGAACAAACTTTTCTATGGTGCAATTTTATCGCTGATTATGGCATTTGCACTTCGTAAAAAACCTACATCCGACATTATCTGATGCAACAACCAGAACTCGATCTATCTATCATAATTCCTCTCTTTAACGAGGATGAATCGCTACCAGAATTAGCGGAGTGGATTCAGCGTGTGGCAACACAACAGGGCTATAGCTATGAAGTAATTTTTGTTGATGATGGCAGCAAGGATAAATCTTGGGAGGTGATCTCGAATTTATCAGCTAAGAATCCTTCGTTTAAAGGAATCCGCTTCCGTCGTAATTATGGTAAGTCAGCTGCGCTTCAAAAAGGCTTTGAGGCTGCTAAAGGAAGAGTGGTTATGACTATGGATGCCGACCTTCAGGATAGTCCCGATGAAATTCCAGGCATGGTCGATATGATCATCAAAGAGGGCAACGATCTTGTTTCGGGATGGAAGAAAAAACGTCACGATCCGCTCTCAAAAACTATTCCTACCAAGCTTTTCAATTATGCTACGCGTAAAATGTCGGGCATTAATAATCTCCACGATTTTAACTGCGGATTAAAAGCGTATCGCTATGATGTTATCAAAAGCATCGAGGTGTATGGTGAGATGCATCGTTACATTCCTGTGATTGCTAAATGGTCGGGATTTACGAAGATCGAAGAGAAGGTTGTTGAGCATCGTGCAAGAAAATACGGCAATACTAAATTCGGACTCGAGCGTTTCATCAACGGATTTCTCGACTTAATGTCGATCATGTTCGTTTCGCGTTTCGGCAAACGTCCTATGCATTTCTTCGGGACCTTAGGTTCGTTGATGTTCATTGCGGGATTCATGCTTGCTGCTTACCTCGGATTATCGAAATTATACGCAGTATATGCTAGTATCCCTGCGCGATTGATCACTAATCGTCCTTCGTTTTATATCGCTCTAACCTGTATGATTATCGGTTCACAATTATTCCTTGCGGGATTCGTTAGTGAATTGGTGGGAAGAAACAGCACCGAAAGAAATCAATACTTGATTGAAGATTATCGCAATCTGTAATTGTTATTTCTAATTCATCATGTCGCCTAAAAAAATAATCATCGTTGGACCGGCTCACCCGCTACGTGGCGGAATTGCAGCCTTCAACGAGCGAATGGCGAACGAATTGATTAACGAAGGACATGATGTGCAAATCATCACTTTCAGCTTGCAATACCCGGGATTTCTTTTCCCCGGAAAAACACAATATTCCTCGGAGCCTGCTCCAAAAAACATCCCGATTTCTGTTGAAGTCAACTCGGTAAATCCCCTGAACTGGATAAAAATCGGGAACAAAATAAAAGCATTAAAACCCGACTTATTAATCCTACGTTTTTGGCTACCATTTATGGGACCTTGCTTAGGAACGATCGGAAAAATTGCGAAGAAAAATAAGCATACCGAAGTAATCGGTTTCCTCGATAATATCATCCCTCATGAACATCGAATTGGCGATCATCAACTCACCAATTACTTTGTAAAAAGTTGCGATCGATTTATTGCCATGTCGAAACAAGTGGTAGAAGAACTTAAACAATTCACCAACAAATCGTGCAAGATGATTCCTCATCCTGTGTACGATCACTACGGTGATGTGATGAATAAAAGCGAAGCATGTGCTCATCTGAATATCGATGCACAACAAAAATATTTACTCTTCTTCGGATTCATTCGCAACTACAAAGGCCTCGATTTACTCCTCGAAGCGATGGCGGATAAACGCATTAAGGAAGCAGGAATAAAATTGATTGTCGCAGGTGAATTCTATGGCGACGCAAGTCCTTATCACCAGTTGATCGAGAAATCAGGTAATAGTGAATCTATCATCTTACGAACCGATTACATTGCCGACGACGAAGTGAAATATTATTTCAGCGCAGCCGACTTAGTAGTACAACCATATAAAAGTGCGACGCAAAGTGGAATTTCACAACTAGCCTATCACTTCGAAAAACCAATGGTAGTAACTAACGTTGGCGGCTTACCGGAAATAGTGCATCATGGCCAAACAGGATATGTTGTAGCAGTAAATCAACAGCCTATTGCCGATGCCATCATCGACTTTTTTGCAGGTAATAAAGGGGTACAATTTGCGCCCTACCTGAAAGAAGAAAAGAAAAAATACAGTTGGGAATCCTTAGCAAAAGGAATCCTTGAAAAATAAAATTGAATACGAATTAATCAGAAAAAAAATAAGCTATGGCAACCAATATCCGTTCACTTATTCAAGCATCAATCGACACTAAACAACTTGTTTTAAAAGACGAGACATTACTCGCCACCATTCAACAAGTAGCAGATGCATGCGTAGAAGCTTTTCGTAACGATAAAAAAGTACTCTTCTGCGGAAATGGAGGAAGTGCTGCCGATGCACAACATATTTCAGCTGAGTTAAGCGGAAGATTTTACACCGACCGTGAACCGCTTTATTCTGAAGCTTTGCACGTTAACAGCTCATACATGACTGCGGTGGCCAATGATTATTCCTACGATGTTGTTTACAGTAGAATGGTAAAAGCGTGTGGTAGAAAAGGAGATGTATTAGTAGGAATTACAACTTCAGGAAACTCGAAGAATATTTTACAAGCCATGGAAACGGCAAAAGCGCAAGGCATGATTACTGTGGGAATGACAGGAGCTTCGGGAGGCAAGATGAATGATGTTTGTGATTTTATGTTGAAAGTTCCGAGCAGTGATACTCCACGTATTCAGGAGTCGCATATTCTCATTGGACATATCATTTGCCAGCTGATTGAAGAAAATATTTTCCCTAAATGAAAATTGATAAATCCTGGACTTTATTCCTCGACCGCGACGGTGTCATCAACCGTGAACTGCGCAACGACTATGTCAAGACGTGGGATGAATTTGAATTCGAAGAAGGAGCTATTGAAGCCATTACTCGACTAAATAAAATTTTCGGAATAACTGTTATCGTAACCAATCAACGAGGAGTTGGAGCTGGGATCATGACTGAAGAAGCATTGCATGCCATTCATAAAAAAATGCTGGAGGCGATTGCAGCGAAAGGTGGAAAAATCGATGCTATTTATTTTGCTCCTGACGAAGACCGAAGCAGCATCAACCGCAAGCCACATCCTACTATGGCCTTTCATGCTCAGAGAGATTTCCTTACAATCGATTTAAAAAAATCAGTAATCATTGGCAACTCCACATCCGACATGGAATTCGGACGCAACGCCGGAATGATAACAGTTTACATCGACGAAAAACAAAAATACAACGGACAAAAAACGGAGGTAATGGATTTTATTTTTGATTCGTTAAAGGATGTGGATTTGGGATTTTGAATTTTGAATTTTGGATGTGGCTCCCATTGGGTTTTTCAATTTAAACGAAATCCTTTTTAAACGCAGCGTAAAAAAAGTAGAGGCTTGTCGGGTGTTAAGCTACGGATGCTTTTTGCGGGAGCAGCGATTGCTTCGCAATTTTCTCTCCAATAAGTTTCTTTATTTGATTAGAAATTTACGTTGCGGTCTCTGCTTAATCGTTGCATCGTTGCGTTTAAACATAAGATATTGCTACGCAATTTTTTCTCCCATAAGATTTTTGGACAAAAAATAGGAAATTTCAAATGCACCGAAATAATTCAATATTCCCTGAACGTGGGGGTGGGGCATTAGCAAACTAGCAAATTAGCAGATTAGCAAATTTTTTTCCTTGCATCTTGTATCTTGAGCAATGCATCTTTTTTTATCCGCAGCGATTGCTACGCAATTTTAGCACCCATTGGGTTCTTCAATTTAAACGAGATACATTGTTTAAACGCGGCGTTAGCTAAGTAAGGGTTTGTCGGGTGTTAAGCTACGGATGCTTTTTACGATAGCAGCGATTGCTACGCAATTTTTCCTCCCGCAAATTTCTTTTTTCATATAGGGACCCGCACTGCGTTCCCCATCGGGACAAGCGCTGCTAAATCGTGGCGACGTGGCGTTTAAATAAATGTTTTTTTGTACCGAATCAGATTCTCGAGCTTCGCTCCCATTTTCAAATTTTCAAATCGTCACATTTTCAAATCTTAAGCAACTTTCTACTCACCACACTCCCACCCGACCTAATCACACAAGAATACAATCCGGCGCGGAGGTTTGGAAGGGATATGCTTTGCATGCTGCTCCAGGGTGGGAGTTTTTGTTGGTAGATGATTTTGCCGTTTAAATCGTACACTTCGAATATACCCGATTGGTTTTGGGGTAAGAGATACATGATTTGTAGCGGGCCATCTTTTAAAGGGTTTGGACTAATTTGAAAGTTTTGTATTTGTGAATAGTACTCCTCTTGCCCAACCGACAAGCTATCGCATACACTACCTATTACTGGACCTAAATGATAGTTTGGATGATTTGGTACGGCTCTGAAATTAAACATATCTAAAAAGATTGAATGCTGCTGTAAATCACAGGCTGCACCCGCACTATCAGGGTAGTTCATTTCATGTATATGAAAAACTGTACTTCCACTTGTTATATATATTTTACCATTAGCAGCTAAATATTCATTAAAAAATGTAGTACAAAGAAAATTATTGGGATTATATTGGTAACAATAACCATCATATGTTGCTACTGTATCTACTTGCAAAGTATTTACATTAATTTGAAACAAATTTGTACTTGTATTTGCATATAAATATTGCCCTGAGGGTGAGAAACTATTGCCCCAAACAAAACTATTTGATGTTAAATTTATTACTCGCGGATTACTGAACATTCCATTACATCGATCAAAATCCAATAATTGAAGGGTACTCTCTTTTGTTGGCGGATAATAACGAACATATGAAAACAATTCACCATTTAAAGAAAATGCCAAATTAGTACTATTATACCATGCATAAGGAACATTTAAGTATTGAGAATTCACTTGCTTTATGCCATCAGGAGTTACTAATACAACATATACAATATCTGAATTGTGCTTTTGCATTACAACCCACCAATCTCGACCATTGGCATGTTTACAAGCACCAATTCCCCAATTTAAAGAATCAGAAAAAACAGTATCGTTTTTACTAACAACACCTCCTTTTCCACTATCTAGTGCTAAATCAATTTTAGTTAAAAACAATTGATTTGCTAGATAAGATATTCCATCAAATTCAACAGTGTGATGAAATAAAAAGTACTTATTTGTATCACTATTAAAGGGCAAAAAGATATTTGCAAAATCCAACAACAATCCATTCGGATTACTATTCACTTCCGTACCGGGATTTAATCCACCTCCATTGAGCATGGTGTCATTTGTGGCGTTCGCAATCCAAACTCCATTACTGCTCATTAAAAAATTTCCGTTGCGGTCAGAAATAGTGGCTTCGGTGCCTCTAAATGCCATCTTCCTAAACTCTTTATTGTATATATAAGAAGATGAATCAAAAGTCATTTTGCCTTTATCATATGGTAAACCTTGATTACCCATCAACCATACAGCATTTTCGCCTTGTGAAAAGGATAAAAAAGGAAGAAAAATCAATACCCAGAATAACTTTTTCAGCATTTCAATATCGTTATTCAGTTAAAATAAAAAGGTAAATTGGTTCATGTATTTTTAATAGCGAAATAAAATTACAATATTTTTATGGATAAGGCAAAGCTAATATAAAGCATGATTTATATTATAGCATAGAGATTTAATTTGAATACCTCATCGGGACAAGCAAATGAAAGGGGGTTTGAAAAGGGATTTTACGTCGAAAAAACTTTAAATCTAATAATGTAGCCGTGGTTTTTTATGAGTTTACGCTTGTCGGTATTATCTCGTCGCCCTCTCGACTTAGTTCGAACAGCAACTCGATGACCGCTCGAACCAATAACTATGAACTTTAAAACTTAAACGTCGTAATCGACTACAAAAAATCATCGATCGCTAAAAAACACCTACTCCCCACCCAAAATCTCTAATCTCTCAATTATCTCATCGAAATCGGGATCGGCAGCGAAGTCTTGCTTGATGGATTGAATTAGGGTTTGTGCTATTTTCAATTCAACATTTCGAACGGCATTGTACTTTTCTTCGTCTACTTTGTTCATGCGCATAGCTATCGCTTTGTATTCATCGCCTATATCGGTTAAAAAACTGCGACATACCAATTCCATCATCGTGTACATCTGATAGAGCTCTCTTCGCGTTAATATCAATTTGGAGTCCTCGGGAATGGTTGCAAAGCGTACCGCTAAATTGGCTACTTCTTCTAGTTCTACCAATTCTAGCATGTCGGCTCTCTTCACAAAGTCAAATCGGTCTTGTTGGAAGATAAATCGGTAGGATGCCGCCATCGAACGGATGAATAATTTCAGTTCTTTACTGACTGTAATCTCGATCGAATCTTTGAATTGTGTAGTCGCCATGCCGCAAAATTAGAAAATAGAGGGCAGATTCTTCATCTTCTTTCTTCCTTAAATCTTCATTTTTCTTGATTTCCAACAATCTAACGTGGAAAAAATACCATTTATCTTACAAAAGTGCCCGATTAAAGGAAATATATTTGAAAACCGCAAAAGCTTTTGTAAATTTATACAATCACAAGCCCTAGCATTTCGTTACTAATATTAGAAAGCCCAAATACTGCAGCATGCTCAAAAAAGTGAAGTTTAGAAATCCGGTCCTTATCGCCTTATTGGCTATGACCGCCGGATGTGGCAGAATTCAACAAGCAGAAGCACAACAGCCCCCTGTTTCCAGAACAAGTGATCCTCTATTCGTCCGCAAGGTTGTTGTGTCGACGGATGAGACGGTTCGCATGCAGTTTGTGAATAACCAAGCTCTGTATACCGAGCGCTGGGATTCATTGGCGCAACCTCGCTTTTGGAAGCAAATTATGTGTCTTTCGCCCGACTCTTGCATCGTAAATGTTGCTAAGTCTAGAACGCCTTTAACTACTGCTTGCTACCGCGATTGGTGCACCCAATCAGAAGCAGAAAAGTCGGTTTATAAAAACCAACTTCGTAACCAAAATGGTCTCGATGGCAGCGACGAATTATTCGTTACTAACGGTAAACGTGAGTTCTACGAGCATCGCAAGAGCTTACCTGTTATCGCTAAAGCAGTCGAATATTTCAAAGAATATAACGTAGATCCTTGGTATGCTCAAACAATTTTGTTGATTGAGAGCCCAGGAAAACAAGCTACCAAATCGTATGTAGGCGCTAACGGACCATTCCAGTTGATGAAGTCGGTGGCGGTGAAGTATGGCTTGAAAGTGAATAATTATGTCGACGAACGCGCCGACCTTAAACGTGCTGCTTACGGTGCTTCGCGATTAATTAGCACCATTTGCATCCCTAAAGTGAAGTCTTTGTTGGAAGAACAGAACATTCCTTACAAAGAAACTGACCTTTGGTTCCGCTTACTCGTAATGCATGCTTACCATGCTGGCGGTGGGAACTTAGCTTGCGCGATGCATAAACTTCGTCCTACGGAAGGCGGACAACAGCTAATCCGTGATTTATGGCATACCTCTGCCGGCGGATTCCAAAATGAAAGCCAAAACTACTCTCAAATTGCATTGGCCGCATTGTGGAACTTCGAAGAAATCCTTCGTGCCGATGGCGATACTGTTTTTATGGTTCAAGGAGATCGTTACTATGCAAAGATTCAACGCAACCAAGTAAAAGGAATTGATGATGAAACTGCCTTACGTAATTGCCTAAGAAAATACGAAAGAGATATGGTGGACGGAACAATTTCGTTTGCTTATTTCTTAGACCGCACGCAAGATTTACGTACTGAATTAGTAGCCATCAAAGGACAAGCATTAACCCAAGAAAATTTAAGAATTATTTATCCAGAAACTGATCATCATTATCTTTTGTTAGCAAGAGAATTAATGATGAAAAGAAAATCTGACGAGGCTATTCAACTCTTACGTTATAACTTAGAAAGCTTCCCTGAATCAGCACAAACAGCAGAGACATTATCGAAAGTGTATCGTGCTACAGGAGAAATGGGATTATCACAAAAATACATGGCTAAATCGAACGAACTCAACAACGGCCGTTCACGCTAAGAACTTGAATAAAAACAGTAAAACCATGAAGCCTCAATGTAATGTTGGGGCTTTTTTTTTGATGATCGATAATCGATAATTGATGATCGATGATTGATGATCGATAATCGATTTTACAGGATAAATTTTTGATTACCAACTATAAATTTAAATCCAAAAAATCTATCAGCAAATGTTAGTTAGCTTTCACAAATTGAAATCAACAATAACTACGGATAGTCACCATTCAGCCATGATTTAAACGCAGCGGTCGCTACGAAAAAAACTTTGCGGTCGCAGCTTGTCCCTACGGGGCGATTAAAAAAAAATCACCTTTATAAATTTAGATTTCAAAATCCTTGAAATCCATTTAAAATCCTTTCATCTGCTTGTCCCGATGGGATGTTCAACTTAGATCTCAAAATGAATAGAGAATTCAAATCATAATAAACCTTTCAAATCATAAAAATCTGCGGCCAATCCTCAACTATGGTAAACACGAGAAGCCACAATCACCCCCTCTTCAATCTCCAAAACTTCAGCAACCATCATATCTACTTCTCCGGGAACGCGACGAAGATATTCCATGAATACTCTTTCTTTATTTCCCGTGATGGTTTGAGGTAAATATGCTAATTCAGGCAAGCGATCAAAAGCATCTTGCCACCAAATACGTAATGCATGTTTTCCTTTGATGAGTCCGTTGGATTCAGGTCTTCTTACTTTCAACTTCGGACTAAAATGCACTGCATCTTGATGATACAACGCCAACAAATTTTCAAGATTATGATCGTTGAATGCACGTAGCCATTTATCGGCGATTTCTTCAGGTGACATCATGGTAATTCGTTTTAATATTATTCGCTCGCCTTTTTACGAGGAGGAAATCGGTTTTCTTTTGGCGCTTCTTTTTTCTGCGTCTCTGCAGGTGATTTCTTAGCTTGCTCAACTACAACTGCCTTTTGATGTGGTGCAGCAACAGGAGGTTTATGCTCCTTTTTTATTGGATGAGGATGCGGTTTGTTTGCTGCATGCTTTTGCTCATGTGGCTTTTTTGATTCTTTGGAATCTTGCTTTGCAGCTACCGGATGATTAGGCTTTGCATTTGATTTCGCTTCCGGTTTAGCAATAGCTTCCGCAACAACTTTCTTTACGTCAGTGGCAGCAACAACTTTCTCCTCCACCTTCCCTTTCGGATTTTTCTTTGCTTCGGGATCAATATAAATGAGTCGAGAAATATCGGCAGTAGTCTTAATATTTCCGAAGAGCACCACCACTTTCGTGCCTTCAATTGATTCAACTACACCCTCCACTTTTCCGTCACGCAAATGCACTTTCGAGCCCTTGCGGATTTTCAACATATTGTATTTAATCTGCTCCTCCAACTTCACCACCTCTTTCTCGGTAAGCTTCGATTTTTTATCACTCAGTTGAGAATTGTATTTCTCGAGAACCGCTTTTTTATTCTTCGATTCCTTCCAATCTTTCACAAATCGCTTAAACTTTTCTTCCAGCTGATTGGCTAATCGAAGTTCTTTTTGTCGCACACGCTCTGCATCAATCTCTTGACGTTGTTCTTGTGTTGCTACATTTCGTTCATACTTATTTACTAACTCTTGTAAACGCTTTTCCTGCGCTTTATTGATATCGAGCAACCGAGCGACTTCTCCTTTTTCATGCTCCATTTTATTGAGCAATTCCTCCAACACCAGACTACTCTTCTTTACTTTTTTTCTTGCACGATTCACTACTGAAGGAGGCAATCCGCTGCGCTCAGCCACAACAAACGTATACGAACTTCCGGGTTTGCCAACTTCCAACCTGAATTGAGGTTCTAATCGCTGCGCATCGAACGCCATTGATCCGTTGATGATGCCATCGGTGCGGTCAGCCAACACTTTCAAATTCATGTAGTGAGTAGTAATAATACCGAATGCTTTTCGGTAATTCATCTCCTCTAAAATCGATTCCGCCAATGCTCCTCCTAACGAAGGATCAGTACCGGTACCAAATTCATCAATCAAGAATAATGTATCGGGATTCGATTGTTGCAAAAACACTTTCATGTGACGCAAGCGAGAGCTATAAGTACTCAACTCGAACTCCAGCGACTGCGAATCGCCAATGTCGACTAATATCTTTCTGAAAAATCCAAAGCGGCTATTCCCGTCGCATGTCACCAGAAAACCCGACTGCAACATCATCTGAGAAAGTCCCACCGTTTTCATACAAACAGTTTTCCCTCCTGCATTCGGACCACTAATCACTAATATTCGATTTCCTGCATCCAACTTCAAATCAAAAGGAATCGTCTTTTTTCCCGCCGCCTTATTAAACGAATACAATAAAGGGTGACGAGCATCCTTCAAATCGATCTTCGGTTTATTCTCGATATAAGGCAAATGCGCATCGAGCTTCAACGCCAAGCGCCCCTTCGCAGCAATCACATCATACTCCGAAATAAAACGCAAATAATGACTCATCAACGGCTGAAAGCGTCGTAAAAATTCAGTCAGTTCCCGCAAGATGCGGCGAATTTCTTCCTGCTCTTCTTGCTCCAAATGATTAATCATACTATTTACTCCCAACGCTTCCTCTGGCTCAATAAAACACGTTTTTCCTGTAGCAGAAATATCATGAATAATGCCCTTTGCCGAACGTTTTTGCTCGGCAACAATTGAGATCACACGTCGTCCGTTGCGCCAGCTTTCTTCTGTATCTGAGATCCACCCACTCTTGCGGTACTTAGCAATTACACTAGCATATAATTGATCCGCCTCGATACGTTTACGAGCCAAGTTCTTGCGGATACGGGCCAATTCAGGCGAAGCATTGCTACGCACGACACCCGTCTCATCAATCACCTGTTCAATAGCCTCTAAAATCCCCTTCTCGTAAGTGATGTCTTGTAGTTTCGAAAATAAAAGCGGAAAACGAGTTGAGCGATCTTTAAAGAAATCGAAAACCAAACGCATTTTAGCAACGATTTTCGAGATTAGCAACACCTGACTCAATGTCAAAACCGAATTGCGAATTCCCAATAACTTTAACTCAGCAGTAATATCGGGATAAGCTTCAGTAGGAAAAGGCTCGGCATTCGAAAGGATTTTACGGAACTCCTCCGTTTGTTCTAACTCATGAACGGCCTGCACAAAATCATCACCAGGACGCACCTGCTGCATTAGCTTGCGACCAAGCGTTCCGGCACATTCCTCCTCTGCCAGCAACTTAATTTTTTCAAACTCCTCAATTAACAGGGAATGTTCCGGGAAAATTTTCATCGCGCAAATTTAACCCAAAATGTCCTAATTAATACTTCTAAAACTAATTCACCTAACAACATATTCATAAGATTGAAAAGTAAGAAACAAAATCTTACTTAAAAAGTTAAGCGCCTAACAATTTTAAGAATAAATGAAAAACAGGCAAGCTTATAAAAGAAATTGAAAAACGGAACATTGTTCGAAAAAAACACCTTTGGAAAATTGGACTTCCTCATAAAATCATTTATCTTTGATTGTTAGGCCAACAATTCTTGTTATTTATGGGTGGCGACTCTTCTTCTACTCAAACGAAGGAACTGAACCAATACATGTTCACGCGGAAAAGGGCGATATAGAATGCAAATTTTGGATTCTTATCGAGGAGATTGAAATTCGAGAAGCATTTGAATATAATCTAACACCTGCAGGAAGAAAAGAAATAAAAAAAATCATCTATCAGCACTTTGACCTAATCGTCGACGCTTGGGATAAAAATTTCAATAAATAACAATGATATCACAACATATTATTCAGAATGTTACCTTCGACGATTCGAATATTTTATTAGTTGTTGATGGCCAGCTAATTAAAGTTTCACTGGAACATATCTCATTGAAATTGAAAAATGCAAGTGAATTTCAACGAAATTTTTATAAAATTTCACCTTCTGGATATGGAATACATTGGCCATTAATCGATGAAGATATTTCTATTTCTGCATTATTAAAAAATAAAAATTAATTTCCTGTAATATCTTTAAAGTTACCCAGTAACCACCAAACTTTATTTAGGCGGAAGTAAAGTGTGTTAGTCTACCTCGACTTATTTCGACTTTGCTATTTAACTATTATCGCCGCCCTGTGACCAGATTTCAAATTTGCTCAATAGGCACAGCGCAACCCGAAGGAACTTTGAACTTTGAACTTCGAACTTCAAACTCCCCCTCCCTTTTTATCCACAATTTGCCCTCCCTTGTTGAAAAGTACTCCCTAAAGTGATTCAGTTGGTTAATTTTGCAGCACAAACTTATTCCTATGACAGTAGAAGAATCCCTAGAAAAAATCGTTAGTCAGGTGCGCCGCGATATCGTTCGCATGGTTCATGGAGTTCAAAGTGGTCACCCAGGCGGATCGTTGGGTTGCGCTGAATTCCTGACTGTTTTGTATAATCATGTGATGAAGCATGATCCTAAAGTATGGGATATGAGCGGATTCAATCAAGATATCTTCTTTTTGTCGAACGGACATATCTCTCCTCTATTCTACAGTGTCTTGGCGCGCAGCGGATATTTTCCCGTAAAAGAATTGGCGACTTTCCGTAAGTTAAATACTCGTTTACAGGGACATCCTACTACACACGACGGACTTCCTGGCGTTCGTATTGCCTCAGGATCATTAGGTCAAGGACTTTCTGTTGCCATCGGCGCAGCTTTAGCGAAGAAACTGAACAATGATGCACGCCTTGTTTACGTTCTTATGGGTGATGGCGAAATTCAGGAAGGCCAGGTTTGGGAAGCTGCTATGTTTGCCGCTGCTAAACAAGTAGATAATGTAATTGCTACTATAGATGCGAACGGTCAGCAGATCGACGGTTCTACAAAGCAGGTGCTCGATGGCGGTGATCTTGCTGCTAAATGGACTGCCTTCGGATGGGAAGTATTGAAAATGGATGGGAATAATATCCCTGATATTATGAAAACCATGGAAGATGCAAAGAATGCGTCGGGAAAAGGAAAGCCTGTCGTGATCATTATGCAAACTGAAATGGGGAACGGCGTCGACTTTATGATGCATTCTCATAAATGGCATGGAATCGCTCCAAACGACGAACAATTAGCCATTGCTCTCAACCAAAATCCTGAAACTTTAGGTGATTACTAATCTCTAAAAAGTTGATAAAAAACAACCATTCATCTTCATTCATCGCTCGCATGAAATACTTTTTCGTGTTGGTGATGATATGCGGATCATTTTCTTCGTTTTCACAGGGAAGAATTCCTCCTAAGCAACCTACTCGCATCTTGTTTTTGTTTGATGCATCGCAAAGTATGTATGCTAAATGGGAATCGAATACGAAGTTCGAAATCGCGCGAAAATTGCTGGGCGATATGGTCGATTCATTGCAATCGATGGAGAACCTGGAGTTGGCGTTGCGGGTTTACGGACATCAAAAACATTATCCTCCACAAGATTGTGACGATACTAAATTAGAGGTTGCTTTCGGCAAGAAGAACGGAGCTTCTATCAAAAAACGTTTGAGTGAAATTAGTCCGAATGGAACTACTCCTATTGCTCGCTCACTTGAAGAATGTGGTGGCGATTTCCCGAAAGATCCTGCGCGTAATATTATCATTCTTATTACCGATGGTATCGAGGAGTGTGGCGGCGATCCTTGCGCTGTTTCTGCGATGTTGCAGAAGCGAGGAATCGTGTTAAAGCCTTTCGTTATCGGATTAGGTATCAACAAAGATTTCTTGAAGCAGTTTGAATGCGTAGGAAATTATTTCGATGCTACTAATGAGTCTCAATTCCAACAGGCTTTAAATATCGTTATTACCCAAGCACTCAACAATACGAGTATTCAGGTGAATTTAATTGATGCTTACGGCAAGCCTTCTGAGACGAATGTCCCAATGACGTTTTACGATCGTTTCTCGGGAGAAGTACGCTACGACATCATGCATACCATGAATGTAAAAGGTGTGCCTGATACATTACAGATCGACCCGCTGGGAACGTATAACATCACTGTTCATACGATCCCTCCCGTTAGCAAGGATTCTATTTACATCATCCCCGGAAAACATAATGTCGTGGGTATCGATGCACCACAAGGCGATTTGCAGTTGAAGATCGACGGCAGTAATGACTATAAAAGTTTAGAGGCAATCGTGCGTAAGCATGGTGAAATGACCACATTAAATGTTCAAGATTTCAATAGTTCTCAGCGTTATTTGATTGGCGACTATGATCTCGAAATTTTAACTACTCCGCGTATCTATCTCGATAACGTCAACATTTCGCAAAGCAAAACAACAACGGTACAAATTCCGAATCCGGGAATCGTAACTTTGATTTGCAATAGTCCCGGATACGGCAGCATCTTACTCGAAGACAAAAACAAATTGAAATGGGTGTATACGCTTTCAACCAATGCAGTGAAAGAAAGTATTATCCTACAACCGGGTAATTACCGTATCGTCTTTCGTCCGAAGAATTCTCAATCATCACAATATACCATCGAAAAAAGTTTCCGGATTGCTTCCGGCAGCAGCATTAGCTTACCAATAAATTAATTACATCCTCATGAAAAAATATACTTACACTGAAAAGAAAGATACACGATCAGGATTCGGAGCAGGATTATCTGTTTTAGGAAAAGAAAATCCGAATGTAGTAGCGCTTTGTGCTGACCTTACAGGATCGTTAAAGATGGATGCTTTTGCGAAAGAACATCCCGATCGTTTTATTCAAGTTGGGATTGCTGAAGCGAATATGATTGGTATTGCTGCGGGACTAACGATCGGAGGAAAAATTCCGTTTACGGGAACCTTTGCGAATTTCAGCACTGGACGTGTGTATGATCAAATTCGTCAGTCGGTAGCGTATAGCGATAAGAACGTAAAAATTTGCGCCTCGCATGCGGGATTAACATTGGGAGAAGATGGAGCTACACATCAGATTTTAGAAGATATCGGATTGATGAGAATGCTTCCAGGCATGACCGTTATTAATCCTTGCGATTATAACCAAACCAAAGCGGCGACTATCGCTATCGCGAAACATCATGGTCCTGTTTACTTACGCTTCGGACGCCCTACCGTTCCTAACTTCACTCCTGCCGATCAAAATTTTGAAATCGGGAAAGCGGTGATGTTAAACGAAGGGACAGATGTGACCATCATTGCTACTGGACATTTAGTTTGGAAAGCTATTGAAGCAGGAGAACAATTGGCCGCTATGGGCATCTCTGCGGAAATCATCAATATCCACACTATAAAACCTCTCGACAACGATGCTATTTTAAAATCGGTAGCTAAGACCAATTGCGTTGTTACAGCAGAAGAACATAATCGCTTTGGCGGATTAGGTGATGCTGTGGCTCAAGTGCTCACTGCTCACCTACCAACAGTGCAAGAATATGTAGCGGTGAACGATAGCTTCGGAGAAAGTGGAACACCAGATCAATTGATGACCAAATACGGACTAGATACTATCGATATTGTGAAAGCGGCTGAAAGAGCAATTGCTAGAAAGTCCTAAAAAAATCGATAAAATATTTTATCCGATTAAACCTTCAGGGCAGAACGGCATCCTACTTTCGACTTTCCCCTAACAAGCCCTTATGTCAGAATTCAGCGACAGCGAACTGCTGGAACGATTTCGTGATCCCGAAGGAAATAACAAGCATTACGCCTTCAATTTACTGGTAGAAAAATACCGGAAGAAAGTCTATTACCATATACGCCGTATTGTAATTGACCATGAAGATGCCGACGATTTAACCCAAAATACCTTTATAAAAGTTTGGAAAAATCTCGAAGGATTTCGGGAAGATAGTCAGCTGTTTACATGGATTTACCGCATTGCAACCAACGAATGTTTGGGATTCCTTAAGCAGAAAAAAAGAAGATTCTTCCTCCCTATCGGCGATGTAGAAAAAGAACTCCTTGGGAAGTTAGAAAGCGACACATCCATAAATGCCGACAAGCTCGAACTCAAACTACAACAAGCCATATTGAGTCTGCCTGAAAAACAAAGGATGGTCTTTAATCTTCGTTATTACGACAATATGAAATACGAAGAAATGGCTGAGGTACTCGGGACTTCAGTGGGCGCTTTGAAAGCCAGTTACCATCATGCTGCTACTAAAGTTGAGAAATTTATCAGCGGACATTAAACTATATCACGAAACAAGCATCTATACAATATCAGCGCAAGCACCATGAATACCAACGACGAACTCAAAGAAATGCCACAACTGCAGAAAATGCAGGGACATGAGCCGTTTACCGCTCCCGAAGGATATTTCGAGAAATTAAGTTCTTCGATTCAAGATCGAATTTCAAGCGAAAACAAAAGTAAAACCATCAAAGTGTTTCAGCCTCAGTGGCTTATAGCATTTGTAATTATTGGAATCATAGGTTCAGGTATTTATCTTCGCTATTCGGCAAATGAAGTAACCGAAAGTCACGAGATGGCTCAAGTTACCGCCGACGACATAATAGAAAGCGGCTATTATACCGAAATCGATGAATCGTTATTGGCAGATGCAATTCCCGAAACTCAGGGAGACGTACAAGATAGTACGGCAGAAATCGAAGAATACATATTAAACAATACCGACGAATCAACATTGATTAATTCACTCTAGCATTCCGTTATTATGAAATCTATACAACTACTAATCTTATTACTCGTTTGTTCAATATTTACGGCTTTCGGACAACGACCGGGACGAATGGCCGGAGGAACAAATCGCGAAGATATTGAGTCGATGAAAATTGCCTATCTCACCAAAAAGCTCGATTTAACTCCCGACGAAGCCAAAAAGTTTTGGCCCGTATTTAATCAGTTTTCAGAAGAGTTAAAAAGCGTTAGAAGTAATCGACGTAAATCGGGACGCGACGCAAAAGAAGACTTCGACAACCTTTCAGATAAAGAGCTCGAAAAAATTGTGGATGGAGATATCGCCATGCGACAGCAAGAACTTGATGTGATAAAAAAATACAATAGTCAGTTTAAGCAAGTTTTACCTATGAAAAAGGTAGCAGCACTTTATCGTGCAGAAGATGATTTCAAGAAAGAACTACTCGAAAAAATAAAAGAGCGTCGAGCAGCTCGACAATAATAAAATCAAAAACGGAATCTATATGGTTCCGTTTTTTTATGGACGTTCAACAATAATTCTTTGTGTAAAAACATTCGTCAACGTTTGAATTTGAAGTATGTAAACACCATCCGATAATAATGAGATATCCATTGAGTAATGATAAAGGTTTGAAAGTTTTTCATCTCTCAATTCTACTCCCCTCAGATCAAATAATTTTAAATCAGCTAAATTGATTTTTGATTGAATATGTAATTGTCCTGAAGAAACAGGATTAGGGTAAACAGTAACTGAATTTTCATCATTTTCATTAATACCCACCATCGGTTTCAAGGTGCAAACCCAAACATCATTCGCTCCTAAATTCAATACCGATTTATAGGCACCAATTCCAATGGTAGTTGAAATACAACCGATATAATTGCCAGGTGACGACTCCATTGCCATCCCTTCCTCATCATGTCCGTAAGTAAAGAAAGTCTTATCAAAAATTTTATTCCCTGAGGTATCTGCTTTAACCATCCATAGCTGCTCTTGACCTACATTATTTTCAGACTTATCGAAGCCGGAATAAGAATAAGATTCACCACTCAGCAAAATATTTCCGTCAGCAGTGGTAGTTATTTTATTCAATTCATCGGAGTCGTAACTTCCGAAAGATTGATCCCAAATAATATTTCCGCTTAAGCTAAGTTTTATACACCACATATCGTCGAGGCCTTTATTAATTGCAGTTTTATCGCCACCAACTTGGGAGTAAGAATCACCTCCAATATAAAACGCATCGTCTGTTTTCAAAGCACAATATCCGTAGTCTTCATAGGTTCCACCAATAGTGCGATCCCATAGTTTTTTACCTGCGCTATCGACTGCGATAACCCAAAAATCATTTAGTCCTTTTGAATTTTCCGATTTGCTATACCCTGCCGGTCCATCGCTATATCCCATCATCAAAGCACCGCCATTTCCGGTGGCGACCATAGCGTTGCAATTATCATTTTGAATAGAACCTAATGTTCTATCGAATATAATTTGTCCGTTTTGATTTAATGCCACCAACCAAAAATCGAATGCTACCTGTGTACCAATTGAGGGAGACGTTTTATCACCTGAAATAGAACTCAAAGTATATCCCCCACAAAAAACATCTCCGTAAGTATTCACGATAACCGACTTACAATTATCGTTTGCGCTGCCGCCAATTGTTTTATCCCAAATAACATTTCCGAGTGAATCGACACGCAAAATCCAAAAATCATTTCCACCTCTCGAAGGCTCCGACTTTTCAAATCCGACATTTGATGCAGATGTACCCCCAATAATAAAATCGCCATTAGGCGCTTCATACACCGACGATGGCACATCAGAAGATCTACCGCCATAGGTATGATCCCATAATTTATTTCCATTATCATCGAAACGAATCAACCAATAATCGAATGATGCTCCTGAGGAGTCGCGGTTGTTTTCCGACTTAATTGCACTGCTATCGGATGTGGAGGCGGCCAGTACTGCATAACCACCTTGACTGCATCGAATAAAATCAACATTGTAATCGGCACCCGTCGCGCCAAAACAAAAATCAATATCCTTAACTAAACTCTGAGCAAAGCCTAAAGATGAACTAAAAAGCAAAAAGAGCAACACGACTAGATTCCGCATACATCAAATATAAAAAAGAAAAAACGAAAACACTATAATTAGGAGAATTTCATAAAAAAAGGCGGAGAGTAAATAAACTTTCCGCCTTTCTGATTCTATATGCTTATTAAGCTTTTTGCAAATACATAACTTCCTTCACAGCTTTAATAACTCTCGCAGGATTTGGAAGGTAAGCTTCAATCAATGTAGGGGCGTAAGGCAATGGAACATCCCCTCCCATCACACGCAACACAGGAGCATCGAGGTAATCGAAGGCTTCGCGTTGAACTTTGAAAGCGACTTCGGTGGCGATAGCAGCCAATGGCCAGCTTTCTTCAACGATCACCAAACGGTTTGTTTTCTTTACCGAGTTGATAACAGTTGCGTAATCGATCGGACGAACGGTACGTAAATCGATAACTTCCGCTGAAATATTTTCGGCAGCTAATTCTTCAGCGGCTTTCAATGCAATTTTCATCATTTTACCGAAAGAAACGATAGTAACATCGGTTCCGGCACGTTTGATATCTGCCACTCCGATAGGCATTAAATATTCGCCATCGGGAACAAGACCTTTATCGCCATACATCTGCTCCGATTCCATGAAAATTACAGGATCGTTATCGCGGATAGCCGATTTCAATAAACCTTTTGCATCTGCAGGGTTCGAAGGCACAATTACCTTTAATCCCGGACAGTTAGCATACCAGCTTTCAAAAGCCTGACTATGTTGAGAACTCAACATACCAGCAGAAGCAGTTGGTCCGCGGAAAACGATCGGACAACCAAAATTCCCGCCGCTCATACTTTTCATCTTCGCAGCTGAGTTAATCACTTGATCTATAGCCACTAAACTAAAGTTGAAAGTCATAAATTCAATAATCGGACGTAATCCGTTCATCGAAGCACCAACACCGATTCCCGCAAAACCGAGCTCAGCAATAGGCGTATCAATAACACGCTTAGCCCCAAACTCATCGAGCATTCCTTGGCTCACTTTATAAGCACCGTTATATTGCGCTACTTCCTCTCCCATCAGGAAAATACTCTCATCGCGACGCATTTCCTCCGACATAGCTTCACGAAGCGCTTCACGGAATTGAATTTCTCTCATGTTTAATAATTGTTGTGACGACAAAAATAAACGGAACAGCCTAACAAAAAAAGAAATTGTCAGGTATTCGCAGGATTAGTGTAAAAAAGTAGGAAACTAATCTTCTTCTTCTCCAGTTAAGTCCTCTAATGCAAACTTCAACTCGGCGTGGGTGTGACGGTTATTTTGCTTCAATGCTAACAAAATACCTTCTCGATAAGTCTCGGCAGCCTCCCTGGTGAGTCCCGCAATTTGCTGCAATTTACCCAACTGGTAATACAATGCTAGGTAACCGGGATCAATGGTTTTCAACTGACCTAAAAGGAATAAAGCCTTCGAAACATCCTCAATCTTAGCGTATTCGAGTGCCAAGGCATAACGCGAAAAAGTATCAGCCGGATCATCTTTCAGAAACTGTTCGAGGGTGGCGATTTTATCAGACATATACGAGGAAGCTAGGAGAATGGACAAAAATAGTAATCAATTAGTTAAAATCAGTCTAAAAAAAGGTGAATAAAATCTGTAATTGATTCCCTTCTTTTGCTTTTTTTACTGCTCTGTAGTGAGTATGTTTGTGAATTCGTTTGAAAAGTGAAAAATATGAAGATTTTAGTCTGCATCAGCAACGTTCCCGACACTACCACAAAGATCAATTTTAGCGATGACGCTAAATCATTTGTGACGGCAGGTGTCCAGTTTATTATTAACCCATACGATGAAATCGCTTTAACTCGCGCTCTTGAACTCACTGAAGCTCAAGGAGGTACAGTTACTGTATTACATGTTGGCGACGCATCAACCGAGCCTACTATTCGTAAGGCATTAGCCATCGGAGCAACCGATGCTGTTCGTGTTAATGCTGCTCCTCGCGATGCTTATTTTGTAGCAAAGCAAATTGCAGCGTATGCGAAAGACCAAGGGTTTGATATGATCATGACAGGGCGTGAGTCGATCGACTACAACGGTTCTCAAGTAGCATCAATGGTTGGTGAATTATTGGATCAACCATCCATTTCAATCGTTAAGGTGTTAAACGTAGAAGGAACTACGGCAACCCTTGAGCGTGAAATCGAAGGTGGAAAAGAAGTAATCACTTGTCCGTTGCCATTGGTAGTTAGTGCTACCGAAGGTATGGCGGAAGCTCGTATTCCGAATATGCGCGGTATCATGAGTGCTCGTACAAAACCATTAACGACTATCGAAGCGATCGAAGTTCCTTCGCTACAGCAATTCGTAAAATACGACAAGCCTGCTGCGAGAAGTCAGGTGAAATTAGTCGCTGCCGACGACGTAAAAGGATTGGTTGACCTACTTCACAACGAAGCTAAAGCCATCTAAAAAAACTATAGTTTTATCATAAAACAGAAAGAGTTTATTGCAAGCTCTTCGAGCATAAAATTTATCACATGTCAGTTTTAGTATACGCCGAAAATTCAAACGGCAAATTCAAAAAATCAAGTTTCGAAGCTGTTTCGTACGGATTTAGTATTGCCCAACAAATGGGTGTTCCTTGTGTAGCAATTTCAATTGGAGATGTTTCCAACGACGAGTTAACAAAATTAGCTCAGTACGGGGCTGCAAAGGTACTAACCGTAAATAACGATCAGATGAAGGCTTTCGTGAACCAAGCTTATGGCTCGGTGATCGCTGAAGCGGCGAAAACTGAAGGATCGAAAGTGGTAGTTCTTTCATCATCATTCTCAGGAAAAGGTTTAGCACCTCGCGTGGCTGTTAAATTAGAAGCAGGCTATGTTGACGGAGCAGTATCGCTTCCTGACATGTCGGCAGGCTTTACCGTTCGTAAAGGCGCTTTCTCTGGAAAAGCTTTTGCGGATGTAACTTTAACGAGCGATATTAAGGTAATTGCCTTAATGCCAAACTCATACAAAGTAGTTGAAAATGCGCAAGCAGCGAATATCAGCGCTTTTGCACCTTCAATTAGCAATAATGATTTCAAGACAATGATTAAAGAAATTGTTCGCGCGGCGGATAAAGTTTCTTTACCGGAAGCAGAAATCGTAGTTTCTGGTGGACGTGGATTAAAAGGTCCTGAGAACTGGGGAATGGTAGAAGAATTAGCAAACCTATTAGGCGCCGCTACTGCTTGCTCGAAGCCCGTTTCTGATGCTCATTGGAGACCACATAGCGAACACGTAGGTCAAACAGGAATCGCTGTTAGTCCGAATTTATACATCGCTATCGGAATCTCAGGAGCTATTCAGCATCTTGCAGGAGTAAGTTCTTCAAAAGTGATTGTAGTAATCAATAAAGACCCTGAAGCTCCTTTCTTTAAGGCAGCAGATTATGGTATTGTTGGCGATGCTTTCGAAGTCGTTCCGAAGCTTATTGAAGCAATAAAAGAATTCAAATCCGTTAACGCCTGATCACGCGCACCCAACCTACCTGCGTATGAAAAAGATCAAAGTGGAAATAATTGGCTTGTCGTTTAGCCAGACTCAAAGTGGTGCGTATGCTCTGGTTTTGGGAGAAGAAGATGGTAAACGTCGATTGCCAATTATCATAGGTGGCTTCGAGGCTCAAGCAATCGCTGTCGAGCTGGAAAACATGCAACCTTCACGCCCTCTTACCCACGACCTATTCCGTAATTTCGCTATTGCCTTCGATGTGCATATCGATGAGGTAATCATCTATAACTTGAAAGAAGGTATTTTCTACTCTAAGCTGATTTGTAGCAAGGATGGAGAAACGCAAGAGATAGATGCTCGTACTTCCGATGCTATCGCTATGGCGGTTCGCTTCAATTGCCCTATCTACACTTACGAGTTCATATTGGCTTCTGCTGGTGTTGTTCTCGATGAAGCAGGTGAAGAAGAAAAACCGAAAAGTCTGCCGAAAAAGGCCGGCGCAACTGATAAGCCAGCCGATGAAATTGTAAGCGGTGATGGAGAATATTCATCTATGAATATCGAAGATCTTAAAGAAGCGCTTATGAGAGCGATCGATGAAGAAGCCTATGAAACGGCATCTAAAATACGCGACGAAATCAGCAAAAGGAAAAAGTCAGCCGACCAATAATATTCACACCCGACCAGCAATGATCGGGTGTTCTTTTTAGATGCCTATCTTTATTCAGAATTTAAGATAAACCAATTTCACTTTTTATCGTATAAGTGCAGATCAATTAAAGACACTATTGTAATGAAAAACATCTCCCTCCGATTCTCTTCGTATTGTTTAGTACTTTTCTTGCTATTGACGACGTCGAGCAAGGCCCAATGGCAGTATGTCCACCCGAAACCTCAAGGAAATACTTTAACACAAAGTTGCTTCCCTACAGGAACTACAGGATGGCTTACCGGCAACTATGGTACTATTATCAAAACACTTGATGGAGGACAAACTTGGTTCAACCAATACAGCTTGCAAAATTTCGATATCAACGATTTCTCGGCGCCAAATGCAACAACGGCATATTTTATTGCTGCCGATAATCAATTGTATGCTTCGGGAAATGGAGGGAATAGCTGGCTAAAGAAATACAAATTCCAAGGTAGTAATGTTACTCGCCTTTGCTTTATCAGCAATTCAGAAGGATGGGCTACGCAAGGGAATAGCATCACTCATACAACAGATGGCGGAGTGACATGGAATGTGCAAACCGTTATCCCAGGTGAAACGTTCGCTAGTGTACGCATTACTCCCGTGGGTGAAGGCTTCGCAATTACTACCGCAGGAACTATAGCGACATGCAGCAACTACGGACAAACATGGAGTACAACTACTGCTTATGCAGGGACTTACAATGCCTCGGAGTTATTGTTTGGAGGGAATATTGCATTAGCGGTTATTAACTCGACATTGTATAAATCGAATGATAATGGAGCTACATGGACCGACCCTGTTACTACTCCTGCTGAATTCAGCACTGGCACCGTAACCGATATTAGCTTATTAACAGCCAACGATTTTTATGCAACGCTCGACAACGGAGTAGTTGTATATAGTCACGATGGAGGAACTACCTGGACGAGCGACAATAGCTTCGCAGGAAATGTATTAAATGGAATAGTAGCAAATCAATCGAACGAAGCTATCGCTTATGGAAATGATGGCACCATTATCAAAACAACCGACAACGGATTAACATGGAATAGAATCGGAACTTTATTATCGAACGAACATCTTTACGGAGTTACTAATTCTACCAATGATGTTTATGCTGTTGGTGACGCTGGAACAATTTTAAAATCAGTAAATCAAGGTTCAAACTGGGCAGCGCAAAACAGTGGAACAATCGAAAACCTACGTGATATTATCGCCATCAGCTCCACTACTCTACTGGCAGTTGGAGAAAACGGGATGATCTTAAAAACAACTAACGCAGGAAGCAACTGGAACATCATTAGCAATGCATATCCAAGTTCTATTTATAGCATCACACGATTACCAAACGGAACATTGTATGCGGCGGGAGCTGATGATTTAATATTGACATCAACAGACGATGGAGATACTTGGAACTATGTAACAACAACATTTACTGGTTTCGGATATGCATTCACTGAAATTCAATTCGTTAACAACGACACGGGATATGTTTCATCGAACAGCGCAGAAATTTTAATGACCGATGATGGAGGAGCAAACTGGTATTTAAAATCGACAGGAGTATTCGGACAAATAACTTGCATGTACTTCCAAACCGGATTGAAAGGATGGGTAGGAACCAATGCTGGAGAAATTTTCAATACGAATGACGGAGGAAATACATGGACTAACCAGAGCGTATTAAACTTCACAGGTGTTGTTCAGAAAATCAGATTCACCGATGTATTAAACGGATGGGCCTTTACAGATCAAGGAATCGACAGAACAGCAGACGGTGGAAATTCATGGACTGAAGAATTCTCTCCATATCCCGATGTTCAAGATGCTGTTTTCATAAATAATATTAATGCAGTGGCTGTCGGCGGTGGACGCGCAACCATTTTACAACGCTCGAACAACCTCGAATTAAATTTAAGTTCGGGAGTATTTTGCACCGATCACACATATACTATCGTAGCTAATTCAACAGGAACATTCAATCCAGGAAACATGTTTTCGGTACAATTATCCGACGACTTTGGTGATTTCTCCAATCCGTTAACGTTAGGATCATTATTCGCGACAACCATCACCAGTTTACCTGCAGTAATTCCAGGCGGATTAACAAACTCGAACGCATACAAAATGCGAATTGCCTCAACAAATCCTCCGATGTACAGTGCAATCACAGGAACTATCATCAGCATAAATACTTCACCAGAAGCATTTATCGTAGCAGATGGTCCTACAGCATTCTGCGTAGGAAGTTCAGTAACCCTATCAAACATAACATTAGGATCACTTCAATACCAATGGTACAATAATGGTGTTGTAATGCCAGGTGAAACGAATGACTCATTATACGTAACTACTACAGGAAACTACACACTATCTGTAAACGATGGTATTTGCGAAACACTATCGCCTATTATGGACATTTTGGTTACCAACTGCAGTGGCATTTCAGAAGTTGATCAAAACAAAGTAATGGTTGCTCCTAATCCAGCCGACGATTATTTAAACATCAGCTTCGCTAATGGCATCAGCTATACAACGATGAGCATAATGGAAATGACGGGTAAAATAATTCAAACATACGCTGGTCCTTTGAGTCAAAAAACACAAATTGACATCAGCGGATTATCAGCTGGAGTTTACCTTTTAAAACTATCGGGCAGCAACGAAAGTATTGTTCGATTTGTAAAAAAATAATTTCTCATTAAACCTTCTACATTAAGAAGAGTCACACAGAAATAATCCATCGTAATGAAAAAACTATTTCTGCTTTTTTGCTTTACTTTATACTTTAACGAAATCAGCGCGCAGGGGAATTATTATTTCCCTGCCGCAACTACGAATGCCGCATGGGACACCATCTCCCCATCTTCATTGGGCTGGTGCATGAATTACAAAGACAGTCTCGATGATTTTCTAACACAATCGAACTCCAAAGCTTGTATCATTTTAGTCAACGGAAAAATCGCCTATGAGAAATACATTGGCACTTTTACGCAAGACAGCGTTTGGTATTGGGCATCGGCGGGGAAAACGATCACTTCGCTTTTAACAGGAATCGCACAAGAAGAAGGGTATCTTAACATAAGCGATACAAGCTCTAAATATCTAGGTGTCGGTTGGACCAACTGCACACAAGCACAGGAAGATAAAATCACCATTCGTAATCAATTAACCATGACCAGTGGACTCGATGACAATGTATCGAACACCGACTGCCAAGAGCCAGCATGTTTAGGTTATGCAGCTGATGCTGGTACACGTTGGGCTTATCACAATGCGGTATATTTATTATTGCAAAAAGTAATCGCCACCGCAACAGGCAGCACCTATCAAAACTACACCTCTACCCGACTATTGGCACCAACGGGAATGTTCGGAGTATGGTTCGATTCGGTGTTTTATAGTCGCGCGCGCGACATGGCACGCTTCGGTTCGCTTATGTTTAATAAAGGTATTTGGAATGGCGACAGCATTATTCATAATCAGAATTATGTGAATGATGCCATAAACACAAGTCAGGCAATTAACAATAGCTACGGATACCTCTGGTGGCTGAATGGAAAATCGTCGTACATGTTACCGCAATCGCAATTTGTATTTAATGGAGAAATTATTCCCAATGCGCCATCTGATGTGTATTGCGCACTTGGCAAAAACGATCAAAAAATATACATCTCGCCATCGCGCAACATGGTAGTTATCCGGATGGGAAATTCGGCGGGAATCCCCTTGTACGCTTTATCAAACTACGACAATGAACTATGGGCAGCTATCAATCAATTTGTTTGCACGACTACGGGAATAGAAAGTCATCAGAAAGAAAATAACCTACTCTATCCGAATCCCGCGAGTAATTTCATCCGACTAAAAAACTCCACTTCAAACACCGCCATCATTTACAATTTACAAGGCATGATGAGCAAAGTTGGAGTATCTTCCGAAGGAAAAATCGACATCAGCCGATTCAATCCCGGGCTATATATGCTTAAACAAGGCGAGCGCATCTACAAATTCATGATTGCGCGTTAAATGCTATTTTTGAATAGAATTTCAAGACAAGAAAATCTATTCGGCATGAAGCAACTCCTATTTCTCTTCTTACTATTCATCAGCAATATTGCCGATGCACAACTCTTACTTCGTATCAACGACGAAGAAACAAGTTGGTGGCAATACAGTAATGGCGATGAATTCAACGGCAACGAACTCAACCGAAATTTTTGGGATACTGGATATCCTTGGGCGCGGCATTTATATTGCAGCAGAGACGTGAATTACTATACCGACGGAGGAAATTTTAAAGAGCAAAACGGCATTATGCAAATCATTGCCAAATACGAGCATGTTACAGAGAAAGCCATTCCCTATGAAGCCGACAACTATTTATTGAAATGCAATGAAAAACCCGATGCTAAAAACTTGATGAGCTTCGATTATACTTCGGGCATTCTCTTTTCGAAACAACAATACAGCTACGGCATTTATCAAGCGCGATTTAAAACTGATGGTGGCGACGGACTCTGGCCGGCGTTTTGGTTATTCGGAAGTGTCGATGCCGAAGAAATAGACATTTTCGAAATCGCTGGTAAACAACCAGAATATTTTCATGTTGATATACACTGCAAAAATGGATGCGACAATTATCCCGTTTGGGGCGGACTCTTCAAAAAAGGTTGGGGAGCAAATTTAAAGACCAATCGCAACTGGATGCAAGGCTATAACACCATCGCTGCCGAATGGCAACCTGATTACATCAAATGGTATTTAAACGGACAACCGGCGGCACTGTGGAAAGGAAGATTTAATCACCCGATGTGGATCATCGCAAATATGGCGGTCACCACCGACAATGGCAACTATACAGGTGCACCCGACCCAAAGCAATTCCCCAAAAGCATGAGCATCGACTATATACGCCGCTGGGAAAAAATCAGTGAAAAATGCTATGTCATGAAAGCCAACAAAGATGATATGGTGAAGTCCAAAGAAAGCGAAACAGAGAGCAAAATCATCACCAAAAAACGTCCAGTAAACAAACGAAAAATGCTTCGTCAGCAGACTGCTGAATGGACCATACGTCTGAATAGCGATAATCAGCTCGTATTCAACCGCGAAGCATACGACCCGCAAGGCATAGAAGTGAACATTAGCGACAGCGCCAATAAAAGCCTATTTCATAAGGAAACCGACGTACAAAGCACTAACTTTGCCGGCCCTTCGCTTGTTAGGGGGAAATACACGATAGAAGTAAAACGCAATGGACAAACAGGACGACAAAGCATTGAAGTGCTTTAATCTTGTCCTGAAGCGTCGGAAATAACGCCCGTCAAAAAATCATAGTGCCCTATATTTGTTAGTGAACAGAATCAACAAACATGAAACAATTCTTTAAATTTCTCTTTGCCTCAATGTTAGGCTTCTTTCTATCAATCGTATTGATCTTTTTTGTGCTCATCGCCATCATCACAGCAACAGTATCATCGGCAGGTAAAGAAGAAGTAAAAGTTAGCGAAGGAAGCATCCTTCACGTATCGTTCAACCAACCTATCAAAGAGCGATCGTCGAACAATCCTTTTGAGACATTAGATTTAGGGAAATTAAGAGCGAAGCAACAACCAGGGCTGAACGATATTTTAGGAGAAATCAAAAATGCCAAGACAGATGCCAACATCAAAGGAATCTATCTCGATATACAATCGATTGCTGCAGGAATCGCAACCAGTGAAGAAATCAGAAATGCTTTACTCGATTTCAAAAAATCAGGTAAGTTCATTTATGCCTACGCAGAAGAATATACGCAAGGAGCATATTACCTAGCATCGGTTTCCGACAAGATTTATTTAAATCCGCAAGGAGCTTTAACCATCAACGGACTATCAACGCAGCTAGCCTTCTTTAAAGGCACGTTAGACAAACTTGAGATCGAACCTGAAGTAATCCGCCACGGCAAGTACAAAAGTGCCATAGAGCCTTTTATTCGTGCCGACATGAGCGAAGAAAACAGAACACAGATCGCAGGATTTGTAGATCCGATTTGGAATCACATGGCAACAAATATTGCTGCTGCGAGAAAGTTAACGAAAGAAGAAGTTTATCTGATAGCAGATAGCTTAAAAGCTCGTAATGCAAATGATGCACTTCAACTAAAACTTGTTGATCAACTTGCATACTATGATCAGTTTGTTGAAGACTTGAATGTAAAATGCGGTAAAGAGAAATCGGCTGAATTAAAATTGATTTCATTAGGGAAATATAAAAACGCCGTTAAATCAACAGGATTAGCAAAAGATAAAATTGCCGTGGTCTATGCAAATGGAGAAATTCAAAGCGGTGAAGGCGACGATAATACCATCGGATCAGAAAGCTTAGCAGAAGCAATTGCGGAAGCGCGTAAAGATGAAAAAGTAAAAGCGATTGTATTACGTGTGAACTCTCCGGGTGGAAGTGCATTGGCATCGGATATTATTTGGAGAGAAGTCATCCTTGCGAAAAAATCGAAGCCCGTAGTAGTTTCAATGGGAGATGTAGCAGCATCAGGAGGATATTATATTTCATGTGCTGCTGACAAGATTTTTGCAGAACCGAATACTATCACAGGATCAATTGGTGTATTTGGACTAATGTTCAATGCAGGCAATATGTTCAAGAATAAATTGGGTATCACATTCGACACTTATAAAACCAGCAACTATACCGACTTAGGAACAATGAGTCGCCCGTTAACTCCTGGCGAGCGATTAATCATGCAAAACAGTGTTGACGAAGTTTACAATACCTTCACTTCACGTGTTGCAGAAGGAAGAAAAATGAAACAAGCGGATGTAGATAGCATCGGACAAGGAAGAGTGTGGAGCGGAGTTGATGCAAAACGTATAGGATTAGTGGACGAATTAGGTGGAATTGAAGACGCTATCAAAGCTGCTGCCTCATTGGCGAAATTGAAAGAATTCCGCATTAAAGCTCTTCCTGAACAAGATGAACCTTTCCAAATGTTGATGAACGATTTATCGAGCGAAGCTAAAACGTGGTACATGGAAAATAAGTTAGGTGTGGGATACGAATATTACAAAGCAGCTAATGACTTAGTGAAAGTGCAAGGTATTCAAGCGCGTACACTTTACGGAGTAAAATTCAACTAATAGTATGCTGAAACGAATATTCATCCTAGTAGCACTAACGGTAGGCATTACCGAAATCGTAATTGGACAAATCCCATCACTCGACAAAAGTAAATTAAGAGTTGGTGATATGCTATTCCAAGATTTAGGCAATAGTTCATTATCTAAATCAATTAAAAAAGTCACTCCCGGCTACGACGGCAAACACTTTTCGCATGTTGCCATGATGACACTTTACAACCGACAATTATGGGTGATCGAAGCTTGTGATGCTATAGTTGATACCATTACCATCGACAGCTTTATCAGCAGAACGAAGAATCCTGTTTATGTGGGACGATTAAAGAAAGAATACGGAAGAGAGATATCGGAAGCATCGAAATCAGTAAAGAAATATTTCGGGATACCATACGACAATAAATACCTCGATGATACTGCGCATATCTATTGTGCGGAGTTAGTGTATTATGCTTACAAAGATGCAAATCACGGAAAACCATTTTTCGAGATGCAACCAATGACTTTTAAAGATCCTAAATCAAAGAAAACTTTTCCGGGATGGAGTAAATACTACCAAGATTATTTTCAGATGGATGTCCCCGAAGGCCAACCAGGAATTAACCCGGGGTTATTGATTAATGATTCGAGGGTTGACGTGTATAAGTTGGTGAAGTGATTTATTGGCTGTTTATGAGCCGCTGATTTTTTTGATGATCGATGTTAGATTTTTGATGATCGATGATCGATTTCATTCAATAAGATCGTAGACATTGATAAGGGATCCTCAACATCCAGTAAAATTCGTCGATTAACGAGCATTACCAAAAATCTCGATCCATAAAATCGAGCATCTTTCATCTTGCATCATGATTCCTGCACCTTTTTAAAAAGAACACGAATTCGTCCCGATGGGACTAACACAGATCTCATCGTAAACGATGAGCAATGGATTTAAAAGGATTTTATTCAGGACACAAATTAATTACTTGAACTGAATCGAGATTTTCTTCACCCCACTTCTTTTTTTTAATTCCAAAATAAAATCGAGAATCATGCATCGATCATCCAGCATCAATTATCGATCATCTATTATCGATCATCTATTATCGATCATCATCCCTTCACCTCCTAAACACCGGTACCCCAATCCAGCTATCATTACTCCACTTAATTCGAAGTGGCTCGGTGGCATCTTTAATGGATTCGCGGCTGACATCACCTCCAGTGCCGTAGTTGATTTCCCAGAGTGGATTTTTTACGATTCCTAAAAGCAAAACGAGCTTACTCCCCTGCTCTATTTTGCGACTTATCATAAAACTATTATTGATATCTACCGAATAAGTTTTGTCGGGCGTTAACAAACTGCGCTTGGTGCGATCGCTGTTCATGGATGCGCGACACATATAGTTGCTGAGATAAACATAGGTGCCGTCGGATTTCTTCTCGTATAAATACATCATCGGGTCGAAGTCTTTTTTGTTTATTGAGAAGATCAACTTCCCGCAAAAAGATCCGTTCATATTGATTCCGCCAATTATTGCAGGCGATTCAAATTCCATCAGTCCAGACTGCCATAAAACAGTGTCTTGCAAAATCGGAATTGCATTATCGATCCATGTTTGTCCGTCGCTACGATCTTTCATATCGATAACTTGCAATAGATCATTCTTTACTTTATCTCGATTCAATGAAAGCTGAGGTTTGTTATTCTTATTCATTTCGCTCGACAAATAATAACGAATTGTATCGGTATTCATGGCTTGTAACGAAGGAGTATGTCGCCATGCGTTTCGTCCCATCACTTCGAAATTCACTTTGTCTTTCAGCAGTTCAGGCATTGGCTTTTTATCGAAGATATGATCGAACCATTCGAACACAACTTTATTAATCGAAATAATCGCTGCCGAGTCGATGGTAATTCCTTGCACCGATTCTTGCGCTTCTGATTGTCCCCCGCTATGATCATAAGGACCGATTAACAAATAATGTTCGGCTTTAGGATTATACTTCAAATGTTCTTGGTAATAATATAAAGCCCCTCGCTGGTCATCATCGAAATATCCTGTAGTGGTGAGGATAGGAATATTGATCTTCGAAAATTCCTTCCCAAAGGGAACCATGCTCTGCCAAAAATTATCTTGCAATGGATGATCGAGCCAACGTTGAAATAAATAACTCTTACGTCCCTCTAACGAATCGAGCGCGCGCAATGGCAATCCTTTTTTATACCAATCTAAACATAAGTCCGACCATTTTGCTTGATCTCTCATCTCGAGATAATCGGTTAGTTTAGTATTTGAAACAAAATGCGACCACTGCAACATATAAGTCATTCGAATGCCATCCATCATAGGGAAATCAACACCTATACCGACAGCCACTTGCGGGACAATAGTCTTTAAAGCAGGATGCAATTTCTTGCATGCACTCCACTGACTAAAGCCCAAATAACTACCACCATACATCCCTACTCTTCCGTCGCACCATTTATGATGGCTTAAATAATCGATCATTTCATACGCATCATTCGCATCGTGCTCGAAAGGAAAGATTGAATCTTTGCTCAAATATTTACCTCTGGTATTCACCACCACGCCAATATAACCGTGATCGGCCATCTCTTTTGCAGCAGCACGATCGGAAGGACCTGCATAAATATTATACATCAAAATAACGGGACGCTTTTCCGATACCAAACGCTTTTTCACCATAATAGCGGAAAGAGTTCCCCCATCTTTCATGGGGATAAGCAAGCTATCCATGAAAATATATTTACTATTCTCATCTTCAAGAATAAACTGCTGAACTCTCGGATACATTTCAGAAATCACCAATAAACTATTATACGTTTTACAAATTCGGTAAGCATCGGAAAGATCGAGCGAATCGCCAGTAACAGGAAGCAATTGACTTATTAATTTGGAATAACGAGAACTTAAATCGCTCGGAGAAACCGAAAGGTAATTACCCAACTCAGCTCTAGCATCGGGAAGGACTCGACTATAGACGCTAGCTGCTACACTATCAAACAACGAAGAAGTCTGCAAATTGGATGTTTTCATTGCCATATGAGCGCGGCAATACACTTCATAAGGGAATCCAACTTGCACCAAATCAGCAACACTTTGCACGCCATAAGAAGAACGAATAGAATCGATAGAAGAAAGAGCCGATTCATATTGTCCAGCTACAATTTGCAAACGAAATAAACCATCGTATAAATCAGACTTCGAATTACTCGAATAAACACTGAGAGCACGGCTAGCAATAACCGAAATATTCCTTGAAACCGAAGCGCTATCTTTTAGTGACAGATCACTTATAAGGATTTTCTGAGCAGCAGCTTGAAAATTGAAAATAATGCAACAAAGAAAAATTGCAATGAAGAACTTTTTTAGGGCAGCAAACATAGAAGTATAATTTCAGGTAAAAATATAAAGAAAACGAATCGGCCGAACGTTAATTTTAAACCAATCATTACTCTAAAACTTTAACAATAGAGAAATCTTGGTTTAAAAGTTCTTGGTTAAAATTGAAATCACAAAAAACACGAGTTATTTGACAGAAAAGAACATTCAAACTCATTAATTGCATACAGATTTCGTTTTTTTAGCGATTTATATATACATTTGGTAAATATTGATCACTTTAAGGATGCACTTTATGAAGGTTGTAAAAAGCTTATTGGTTTTTGTTTTGTTGTTGGTAGCGGGAAATGTTATTGCACAAAACACTGATAGATATTGGGTGTTTGGGGATAGTGCTGGGATTGATTTTAGTAATTTGGTTTCTCCAATCCCCGCTATAAGCATGCTTCAAACTAGAGGGACTTGTGCTAGTATT
>JAHEYP010000051.1:1487-13681 GCA_023251535.1 Bacteroidota bacterium | reverse complement strand
CAGATTTCTCCTAATGTAGCGTATTGTTCAACAGCGGCAAGAATAAACGGCATTACATTGGATCCGTTGCGAGCTGCTTCATCGAGATTTTTCAAGCATGTAGCAACGGCATCATTATTTCTTGTTGATTTAACTTTATTTATTTTATCAATTTGCACTTGACGAATACTATCGTTTACTGTAAATAAATTCTCGAATGGAGGTTCTTCAATTGTGAATTTATTTACTCCTACAATCACTTTATCGCCCGATTCAATATCGCGTTGATATTGATAAGCTGAATCGGCAATCTCACGTTGAATATATCCCGCTTCAATGGCTGCTACTGCACCGCCCATCTCATCGATCTTACGAATATAATCCCATGCCTTCGCTTCTACTTCATTTGTTAATGCTTCCACATAATAACTTCCTCCCAGAGGATCTGCTGTCATTGGCACTCCACTTTCATACGCCACCACTTGTTGTGTACGCAATGCAATTCGTGCTGCTTCTTCGGTAGGTAATGCTAAAGCTTCATCAAATCCGTTGGTATGGAGCGATTGTGTTCCGCCCATCACAGCAGCTAAAGCTTGCACCGTAACACGAACAATATTGTTTTGCGGTTGTTGAGCAGTTAATGTTGATCCGCCCGTTTGCGTATGAAAACGTAACATCTGAGCACGAGGGTCTGTAGCACCAAGGTCCTTCGTAATTTGCGCCCACATGCGACGAGCAGCTCTGAATTTAGCTACCTCTTCAAACAAATTATTATGCGCATTAAAGAAGAACGATAAGCGCTTTGCAAAGACATTTATATCAAGTCCTTTGTCGATTGCAGCTTGTAAATAGGCTTTACCATCAGCCAAAGTAAACGCCAACTCCTGTACAGCATTTGCACCTGCTTCACGAATGTGATATCCCGAAATAGAAATGGTATTCCACTTTGGTAATTCCTTACTGCAATACTCAAAAATATCGGTGATGATGCGCATGCTTGGCTTCGGAGGATAAATATAAGTTCCGCGTGCAGCATACTCTTTCAAAATATCATTCTGGATAGTTCCTGAAATATTTTTTAAGTCGGCACCTTGCTTTTTCGCCAATGCAATATACATACTCAACAACACCGATGCCGAAGCATTGATCGTCATTGACGTGGTAATTTTTTCCAACTCAATCCCGTTGAAAAGAATCTCCATATCGGCTAATGAATCGATGGCCACGCCGGCCTTCCCTACTTCACCATCACTTAAATCGTGCGACGAATCATACCCAATTTGAGTCGGCAAATCGAACGCCACCGACAATCCCGTAGTACCTTGATTCAACAAATAATGATAACGCTCGTTACTCTCCTCGGCAGTACTAAATCCTGCATACTGGCGCATGGTCCACAGTTTACCACGATACATATCGGGTTGCACACCACGCGTAAAAGGAAACTTACCAGCATCCTCTTTTAAATCAACAGGAGTAGCATATATACGGTTCACCTCAATACCAGAATCGGTAGTGAAAGGAGATTTTTTTTGATCGGTAGTCGACATAACTAAAATTAAAATAACTGAGCCACTTCTGCTTTAAGAATACTTAATGTTTTTTGAGTTCCGAAATCTTCACGCTCGAGGATGGCATTAAAAACCGCTTGACTTAATTCGTGGCAAGGAGCCTCGGGATCGAGTGTTGCTGCAGCACCATTGATCTGACGCACTACATCTTCCTTCGTATTTCTGATGATGGTCCACAGCGCAGCAGAAACATAAATCTGTTGCGCCAAATTATGCTCAAACTCATCACGCACCATTGCCACCAAGATACGCTGAAACTGCGCCACGGTAAAGCCAGGTTCATACTGACTAATTAGCATTTGGTTTGGCGAAATACGCTCCAGATAAATTGCCAAACGCTCATAAGCCTGCAAACGAAGCGGCAGTAAATCCTTCTGATTTACCATTTTCAGCTCAAGTACTTTGAGTTGTTGTTCGCGCTGCAGAAAGCGCTGAATAAGCAAATAAGCGGTAACAGCCACCATCACGGGAGGGAGCAGAAATACCAAAAATTCAAGAATTGTGTTCGGAGTTTCCATAATTTAAGAGGGATCAAATATCGTAAAATAGGACGCATAAAAGGGCGATTTAGTACACAAAAAAGGGTAATGCCAAAAATAAAATAATGCAAAACGAGAGCCAAGAGCAGCAAAACACCACGTAACCACCTCATTATGTAGGAGAAACAAAGAATATAAACACCCTAAAATCTTCCAATTGATATGTTTACAGGCTCAGTCTTTTTTGGTAGTTTTGCGCCACACAAAATGGGCCAATCCCACTATGAACTATTTATCGAAACGAATTAACGATTTAGAAGAATCTGCTACCATTGCCATGGCGCGATTAAGCCGTGAGTTGCAAGAGCAGGGACATGATATCATCAGCCTGAGCTTAGGAGAACCTGATTTTGTTACGCCCGACGACATCCGCGAAGCGGCAAAGAAAGCCATCGACGACGGATTTACCTTCTATCCTCCAATTGCGGGGTATGCTGATTTGCGTAAAGCCATCAGTGAAAAATTCAAGAGAGAGAATAATCTCGATTATAAACCTGAACAAATTGTAGTATCGACAGGAGCAAAGCAAAGTATTGCCAATGTGATATTGAGTTTAGTGAATCCCGGCGAAGAAGTAATTGTACCGGCACCATATTGGGTGAGCTACTCACAAATGATTCAGTTAGCTGGCGGAATTCCGGTGTATATCGACACAACAGTCGACAATGACTTTAAGCCAACAGCGCAACAAGTAAAAGACGCTATCACGCCAAAAACAAAACTTTTCATCTTCAGTTCGCCATGTAATCCCACAGGATCTATATTCTCGAAAGAAGAATTAAAAGCTATAGCAGAAGTAATCCTTCCTCATCCGCAGATTTATATTTTATCAGATGAGATCTACGAACATATCCGTTTTGAAGCCGATCACGAGAGCATTGCACAATTTGATTTCATCAAAGACCGTGTTGTTATAGTGAATGGAGTATCGAAAGGATATGCCATGACGGGATGGAGGATAGGATATATTGGAGCTCCAGTAGAAATTGCGAAAGCATGCGATAAGATGCAAGGTCAATTTACATCGGCGCCATGCTCAATTGCACAAAAAGCAGCTTTAAAAGCAGTAAGTACCGAGTGGAGTCATTATGAATTCATGCGTGAATCATTTTTACGCAGAAGAGACATGGTACTTGAACTGATGCAAGATATTCCGGGATGGAAATTCAACAAACCGAAAGGCGCATTTTATGTATTCCCTGACGTGACGTATTTCTTCGGAAAGACTGATGGAGAAGCAGTGATTAAAAATGCTACTGATTTATGCATGTACTTACTAAAAGATGCGAAAGTATCGTTAGTAACAGGAGAAGCCTTCGGCGATCCACGATGTGTGCGCATTTCGTATGCAACGAGCGATGATATTTTACGTGAAGCATTGAAGCGCATAAAAGAATCGTTAGCCAAACTGAAATAATAATTCAATTACCTATCAGATTGACACATTACCGCAACATAGAAGAAGTATTTGAAGCCTTCAATTACCTGAAAGTATTGGTGATTGGCGACGTAATGGTAGATGCCTATTTATGGGGAAAAGTAGATCGTATTTCTCCCGAAGCTCCGGTGCCTATTGTGGCCGTGCAGAAGAGAGAAAGTCGCTTAGGTGGAGCCGCTAACGTAGCAATCAACATAAAAGCAATGGGTGCTACTCCCCTGCTCTGCTCGGTAATCGGCAACGACCGCCATGCTGAAGACCTCTTAGGATTGATGAAAGAATTGTCGATGGACACAGCGGGAATGATCTTGTCGGATGAGCGAGTAACGACAGTAAAAACACGAGTGATAGGCAATAACCATCAATTGCTACGAGTTGATGATGAAGTGATGCACGACTTATCGGTGAAAGAGCAAAGTGAAATTTTCAAAGCCGTAAAAACGTTAATTGAAAAAGAAAAACCTGCTGTAGTTATTTTTGAAGATTACGACAAAGGCGTACTGAACGAATCGCTAATAGCCGAAATAGTCGCACTGTGTCAAGAGCATAAAATTCCTACCGCAGTAGATCCTAAAAAGAAAAACTTTAATGCCTATAAAAACGTTAGTCTCTTTAAACCGAATCTTTCTGAATTGAAAGCAGGATTAAAAGCTGACATCGTGAAACCGACGATTGACAATTTAAATGCTGTGAGCGAACCATTCCGCTTACAACAAAATATCGAGTCGATGATGGTGACATTATCGGAAAACGGCGTTTATATCGGCAACGATAAAAACAAAGAAGTGATACCTGCTCATATTCGAAATATTTCGGATGTATCGGGTGCGGGAGATACCGTAATTAGTGTTGCATCGTTATGTTTAGCATTAGGCCTCACGGGACCAACTACAGCGGCGTTGGCGAATCTTGCAGGCGGACTAGTATGCGAGAAAGTAGGCGTTGTTCCGATCGACAAACGACAATTATTAGTAGAAGCATCTAAATTAAAAGTATGACGGTACTGCCTCAACGTTATAAAGGCGAATCAAAGCGCGAGAAAGTGGAACAAATGTTCGACAGCATTGCTACGCGTTATGATTTACTGAATCGTGTTTTATCGGGCGGCATAGATAAATCGTGGAGAAAAAAAGCGATCAATCAACTATTGCCAATTAAACCAACCAGCATTTTAGATATAGCCACAGGAACAGCAGACTTAGCATTAGAAGCGGTAAGGTTGAAGCCCGCGAAAATTACGGGAGTAGACATTTCTGCTGGGATGCTTGAAATAGGCAGAGAGAAAATCAAGGCCAAACATTTATCAGAGTTAATTACCCTTCAACAAGCCGATTCAGAGAAATTACCATTCGACGATAACAGCTACGACGCCATTACGGTTGCCTTCGGTGTTCGCAATTTCGAACATTTAGAAATCGGATTAGGAGAAATGTTGAGAGTATTGAAGCCAGGCGGAATGGTAGTGATATTAGAATTTTCACAGCCTACCAAATTCCCTGTGAAGCAAGGATATAATTTCTATTCGAAATATATTTTGCCGGGCATCGGACAATTGATTTCTAAAGAACGATCGGCGTACGAATATCTTCCTGAATCGGTATCAGCCTTTCCTTTCGGAGAAAAATTCAGAGGAATATTACAGAATGTAGGATATACGGATACTAAATGTATACCACTTACGTTTGGAATAGCCAGCATCTATACGGGACGAAAAAAATAAAATGAAACCAACGTTGAACATACAAAAATGGCTGATTGCAATCGCGATGATCGTTTCATTGCCGGTTACGCAGCTACATGCGCAACGAATCGTTGTAAAAAACCAAGAGAAATACGATAAGCAGTGGATACACTTCGGATTTCTTTTAGGGATGAACAAAACGGACTTCAGAGTACAACGTGCCGATGATTTTTACAAGAGCGACAGTGTGATGGTATTAACGGCTGATGGACAAACGGGATTCAACCTCGGTATCATCTCCAATTTACGCATCAACAATAATCTCGATTTACGATTTGTGCCTGCTTTAGCATTCTCGCAACGTAATATCAATTATAAAATGACGGTGCCGGTAGGACCATCAACAACAGTTACCAAGAAAATAGAATCGACTTTCATCGAATTTCCTTTACAACTAAAATTCAAATCGAATCGAGTAAACAACTACCGCTTTTATGTTTTAGGCGGAGCGAAATACATGATCGATTTAGTATCACAAGCAGCAGTAGAAAACGATGAGGAGTTGGTAAAACTTTCAAAGAACGACTACGGATATGAAATCGGGTTCGGCATGGACTTATACTTACCATTGTTCAAGTTTGCACCGGAGATCAAAATGTTTCAAGGCATTCCGAATGTGTTGACAGCAGATCCTGCGACCTACTCTACCACTCTCAATTCATTAAAATCGAGAATATTCACGGTATCACTCACCTTCGAATAAATGATCAAACAAGTTGAACTTGTGTTGCAGCCGGAAGAGGCAGCCCGCGAGTCAGATTACAAACTCTTTCTTTCACGTTTTTTAGGTGTCAGCGAAAGCGACATCACCTCTTTTCGATTAAGCAAAAGATCGATCGACGCACGATCTCGACAAGTAAAATTCCGTTTATTTTTTTATGTTGCCTTAGGAGAATCACTCCCCGCAGGAGAATCGTTTGTTCGGCAATACAGCAACGTTAGTAATGCAAAGCCTGTGATTATTATAGGCTTTGGTCCGGCGGGCATGTTCGCAGCCCTACGGCTAATAGAACTCGGATACAAGCCAATAGTAATAGAAAGAGGGAAAGACGTAAGGAGCAGAAGAAGAGACTTAGCAGCCATCAACAAACAAGGATTTGTAAACGAAGACTCCAACTACTGTTTTGGAGAAGGTGGCGCAGGAACCTACTCCGACGGAAAACTATACACACGCTCAGGAAAACGAGGAAACATACAACGCGTATTACATACCTTTCATGAATTTGGAGCCTCTGAAAATATTTTGATTGATGCACATCCACATATTGGCACCAACAAACTTCCGGGCATCGTAACGGCAATGCGCGAGCAAATTGAATCGTGCGGAGGAGAGATACACTTCAACACGCGACTCGAAGAAATCATTTACGATCATCATAAAATTAAAGGAGTAAAAATAAAGTCCGTTGATAGCAATTCGCCAGCAATAAGTATATCGGCAGATGCGGTGATACTAGCTACGGGACATTCGGCACGCGATATTTTCAGAATGCTGCATGAACAAAAGATTTTAATTGAAGCCAAAGACTTTGCATTAGGAGTGCGTATCGAGCATCCACAAAACATCATAGACCGCGTTCAATATCATTGCAACGACCGAGGAGCCTATCTTCCGCCTGCAGCCTATAGTTTGACCACCCAAGCCTTCGATCGTGGCGTATACAGCTTCTGTATGTGTCCCGGAGGCATTATCGCTCCCGCATCAACAGCTCCCGGCGAACTTGTTGTAAACGGATGGTCGCCATCACGTCGCAACAATCCTTTTGCGAATTCAGGCATGGTAGTAAGTGTCGGCACCAAAGACTTTGAACAGTTTAAAAAATCCGGTCCTTTAGCGGCGATGGAATACCAAGCATCTGTCGAGAAAGCATGTTATGTCGCGGGAGGTGGCGAACTAAAAGCACCTGCGCAACGAGTAGTAGACTTCTGTGAAGGCAAAGCATCGAAAGGAATAATCGAGACATCCTATTTACCCGGAGTAAGCAATGTAATGTTAGCAGAAGTACTTCCTGCTGCAGTTGCGCAAGCCTTACGTCAAGGATTAAAAGATTTCGGCAAGAAGATGCAAGGCTATTACACCAACGAAGCAGTGTTAGTAGGCACTGAATCGAGAACATCATCGCCAGTACGCATTCCACGCGATAAAGAAACATGCATGCATCCGGAAGTAGCAGGACTTTTCCCTTGCGCAGAAGGAGCAGGATATGCAGGAGGAATTGTAAGTGCCGCGATGGATGGGGAAAGATGTGCGGAAGCGGCAATTAAGTATATTGTTGGGGATTTTTAAGGGGGAAGAATTATCGTTAATGATGAAGGGGAAAAATGTGCTAATGTGCTAATTTGCTAATTTGCTTATATTTTAAAAAGAACTCTCAATTCTCTACATGCTTCACTACTCCATTTTCATCGGGAGTGCCCCATTGACGAGAAAGATTGATTTTCATTTTTTCATCGATGGCAGCTACTACATCATCGAACGACATACCGTCGGAAGCAGCTGCTCCCATTAATAAAATAAAACAATCGGCGAATTCTAATCGGCGTTCAGGACGAGCATGTTTAATATCTTCATTCAACTCCTCAATTTCCTCTCGCAAATGAGCAATTTTCGACAAAGCGGTTGATTGCTTAAACGTATTTTTTTGCCAATCGGTAACGGCATCAAATTGTTCTTTATTGGTCATTATAAAATAATTGAGAAATTAAACATCATGAAATAAACTAACTCAACTTCATTAGCTCATCGAAGAATCCGGGATACGATTTATTAACCACTTCGGGATCATTAATCGTGATTGAAGTATTCAAAGCAGATAACATCGCTAGCGACATTGCCATACGATGATCATCGTATGTATCAAACACCACGGTTGATAATAAATCGCGATTAATTTTTCCTGTTACATGCATCGAATCATCGGTTGCTTCAACGGCAACACCAACTTTTTCGAGTTCTGTTTTTACAGCCGTGATGCGATCCGTTTCTTTCAACTTTAAAGTTGATAGTCCTTCTATCAAACAATCCACGCCTAAAGCTGCGGCCACAACGGCCAAAGGCTGTGCGAGATCGGGATGATTCATCAAATTGAGATGTAAAAAAGAAGGGATATTGATATGATCATTATACACTCGAAGATCATCGCCAATGACTTCAGCATTCACTCCAAACAACTTCATCCAATCTAAGAGAATAACATCGCCTTGCAAATGATCGGCTGAAGTATTTTTTAGCATCACTTCGAGATTCGGGTTGATTGCCACTACACCAAACCAATAAGCAGCATTCGACCAATCGGCAGGTACAGTAAAAGGCTTCGCGATATATTTCTGCGGAGGAATAATAATTTTATCCTCACTAAAAATCACATTCACATTGAAATACTCCATCAACGTGGCCGTCATTTGAATATACGCAAAAGAAACCGGTGGTTTATCGAGGTGAAGAACTACTCCATTTTCGATAGTAGGTGCTATTAACATTAACGCTGAGATAAACTGAGAGCTTACATCTGCCTTAATCATCAATTCTCGTCCGACGAGTTTAGCCGGAACAATTTTCAGTGGCGGAAAAAATGGTTTACCATGATATTCGAATTGCAAACCGAGATCCACAAGCGCATCAAGCAAAGGTTTCAAGGGACGCTTATTCAAGCGATCGGTTCCAGAAATTTTCACAGACATATTCTTAGCAGCGCAAAGGGCTAAGAAAAAACGAAGAGTAGTTCCGCCAGCACCACAAAAAATATCATCTGAAGGATCATCAATAATTTTTGCGAGCACAGAAGTATCCTCCGCATTTGATAAATGATGGATTTCGAAATCATCATCACACAAAGCACGAATTACGAGCACACGATTACTGACGCTCTTTGATGAAGGCAAAAAGATATCGGCATGTATGCTACCATCAATAGCAGGAAGAATTAACGACTTCATTGCAACGAAATAAATTTCTTAACTGCCAACAAAATAATTTCTTTATCAACTTCACAATTCCAAGTACAACTACCAATATCGCTAATCAACGAAAACAAAATCGTGTTACGCTCATTCTTCTTATCCTGCAACAAGAAATGCAGCAACTGCTCTGAGTTCATCGTTTTGAGAGGATCGGGATCAAAAAAGCTTAGTAACTTTTCTTGAATCTGCTGCGCTTCATCCTCACGTATCAGCTTTAGATGCTTAGCAATTTCCGACTCAATCAACATTCCCCAAACAATAGCTTCACCATGCAGCAAAACATTTCTGCTTTCAAGGTGAATCGTCTCGATGGCATGTCCAACAGTATGTCCAAAATTCAAAATCTTCCTCCTGCCCTTCTCCTCAAAATCCTCTTGCACCACCAACACCTTTACGGCGATAGAACGCAGTAACAAATCGAAATCGGGAACAGCAGAAGCATCTGCAGGAAGCTCGTCCCAAATGGTATTGTCGGCAATAAGCGCATGCTTCACCACCTCGGCCCAGCCGTTAGCGATTTCGCGTTTTGGCAAAGTTTTGAGAAAAATGGGATCAATAAAAATTGCCTTTGGGCTTGAGAACAATCCGATGGCATTCTTAATATTATTAAAATCGACGGCAGTTTTTCCTCCGATAGCAGCATCCGTCATTCCCATCAAACTAGTAGGCACATGAATGAAACGCATACCACGTTTATAAAGAGAAGCAGCGAGTCCGCCAAGATCGGTAATCATTCCACCGCCCAAGGTAATCAGCACATCCGATTTCACCGCCTTCTGATCGAGCAAGCGATTCCACACATACGCACAAAGCTCTAGTGTTTTATTACGTTCACCGGCGGGGATAGCAATCTTTATTACTTCATAACGGCCCTGCATAGCCGAAATAAAAATCGGCAAACAAGAAAGTTCTGTTTGATCATCAACCAATACAAAAACACGTTTCGACTTAACATGAGAACTGAGCCAATCGGGAATTAAGCTAAGAGCTTTTTCGCCGATAAAAATTTCGGAACCATGTAAGCGATGTGTAATCATTTGGAAGTAGAAGAATCCTTCGTTGTTTTATCTTTCTTCTCCTGAATCATCTGATTGGTTTGATGAAACATCGACTCCTCGTGAATTAATCCGTAGAGTTTAAGAATAAACTCCTTCGTCAATTCTTTATCCATACCGGATTTCACACGTGAGGCAACGATTTCCTCCCAACGTTCAGGTTGCAGGATCGTAAGATTATTCATGAACTTATATTTACCGATGGTGCGAGCGACATTCATGCGTTGCGCCATCAGATTCAATAATTCACTATCAATTTCATCAATTTGGTCGCGAAGATCCTCCAATCGACTTAATTCGAAAGGATCTTCGATAGTAGGTTTACGCACTTGTAACTGCGACAACAAAACGCCCAACTCAGATGGAGTTAACTGTTGAGCGGCATCACTCATCGCCTCCTTCGGATTGCGATGCGATTCGATCATTAGTCCGTCGTACTGAAGATCGAGTGCAAACTGCGCCACATACTCTAACATGAACGTATTACCGCAAATATGACTTGGATCGCAGAATAACGTTATTCCAGGTAAACGACGACGCAACTCAATTGGCAATTCCCAATTCGGTTTATTGCGATACGTTTGATTCTCGTAACTTGAAAATCCTCTGTGGATAGCAGCGATTTTATTATTTCCCGTACGTTGAAAACGCTCGATAGCACCGATCCATAATTCGAGATCAGGATTCACTGGATTTTTAATCATCACCGGAATATCGACACCCTTTAGGCAATCAGCAATTTCCTGCACTAAAAAAGGATTCACGGTAGTACGTGCACCCAACCACAAAAAATCGATTCCCGCTTTAAGCGCTTGTTCCACATGTTTAGGGCTAGCCACCTCGACAGTCACTGGAAGGCCTGAAGCAATCGAAGCCTTCTTCACCCATACCAGCGCCTGCTCACCCATTCCCTCAAAAGAACCGGGACGAGTACGAGGCTTCCATATTCCGGCACGCAAGGCATGAACGCCCTGCTCCTTCAATCCGAGGGCCGTTTCGAGCACCTGCTCTTCACTCTCAGCACCACAAGGGCCTGCAATCACCCAAGGGCGAGTATTGGCAGGAAATCCCCATACATCAGGTTTTAGAAACATAATATTTAATTGGACTACAAAATTACAACAATGTTTTGGGATGAACAGCACTTTTTACTAACGAAAATCACAGTAAAACAATGAGTTACGTCAATAGAATACAATAGACTATGATTTTACACAGTTCGCATCGCACTTTTTAAGGTTCTGTATATCTTTGACAGCGTATGGAAGCATCGCCCAAAATATCGTTCGACAACTTAGAAAACGCATTTGCATCTAAGTCGAACGGAGAGATAGAACAAGCTTATTGGCTATTTAAAGCAATAGGAAATCCCACATTAGTAAAAACAGGTAGCAGTATTGCCGAGTGGGCATTAAGAAATCATCTTCCGGTAAAAGGAATGATCAAAGGAACCATTTTCAAGCAATTCTGCGGAGGAGAAAATATTCAAGAATGCACATTAACCATCAACAAACTTGGTAAATACGGTGTTGGAAGTATTCTCGATTACTCGGTAGAAGGAAAAGAAGAAGAGAAAGATCTCGACAGAGCTTGCGAAGAAATTATTGCGACGGTAAAACGTGCAAAAGGCGACAGCAATATTCCGTTTTCGGTATTCAAAGTAACGGGACTTGCGCGTCATTATATTCTCGAAAAAGTATCAGCTGGAGAAGAGCTAAGTGAAGTTGACAAAGCAGAATTCGACAGAGTATCGCGACGTGTACAACGAATTTGCGAAGAAGGACATCAACAAAATGTTCGTGTATTTATCGACGCCGAAGAATCGTGGATTCAAAAAGCTATTGATGAATTAGCGACGGTAAATATGGAACGCTACAACAAAGAGCGAGCGATTATTTACAATACATTGCA
>JAHEYP010000051.1:0-1387 GCA_023251535.1 Bacteroidota bacterium | reverse complement strand
CTTAGTTCTTAGTTCTTAGTTCTTAGTTCTTAGTTCTTAGTTCTTAGTTCTTAGTTCTTAGTTCTTAGTTCTTAGTTTCGCGATGCGAGAGGCGAATGAAAGGATGATTAGAGTTCATCATCTTGGACCGTGAAACTTTAATCTTTAATCATTTTTAAAAGTTCTTAGTTCTTAGTTTCGCGATGCGAGAGGCGAATGAAAGGTTGACAGGTGCGAGATGTTGGTGAATCGATTAAAAAATCAATTAATAACAATTACAAATAATCAAAAAAAATCCTCTCAGTGCGAGAGGATTTTTTTTATTTGTTAACTGCGTAAGAAAGTTCGGCAGTGAATTTTTGATCGAGGGCTCCGATACGTTGGGCGGCGGCTTGTGTAATTTTGATCATTACATTTTTATTGTCGCCTGTATCAGGAAGTATTCCGACTACTTTCACAAAAACAGAATTATTATTCATTCGGTTTGTCACTTTGATAATCGTTCCTACTGGAGCGGTGCGATGCAAAGCATAGAATTTATTTTGATTTAATTCTCCGTCGGTTATCCATGTAGCAACTCCCGTTTCAGTAATTTTATCGATAGTAGCTCCTGTTTTAGGATCTTTTTCTGTGATAGTATTACGAGAAGCCCCGGGATTACTATACACTTCAGGAAGAGTGCTATTAGTATCCGATTTAACCGGAGTAGGCTTCGGCTCTGTTACAACAGGATTGTTTTTTACTGGAGCTTTCTCAGAAGTAGATTTAGGCTTTTCTGAATCATCGGTATGTTTAACCGTTTCTTTTACGGTTTCCTTAACGGTTTCTTTCACTGGCTTTGGAGCGGGAGTTTCTTCACGTACATCTTCAACATCTGCGGCTGCTTTACCCGACACTTTTAACTTCATCCCCACTTTCACTACGTTATTCGTGAGGTTGTTTAAATCCTTCAGCTCATCGAGCGACATATTATTCTCCTTAGCGATGCGATAAAGCGTTTCACCTTTCGCTACGGTATGGAACTTCACCTTAGGATTATCTTTAACAGGCTTTATTGGATCCTGTTTTTGCTTAACGGGCTTTGGAGCATCATCAGCATCGGAAGTTGATTTAGATGGAGCGACAACCTCCTCTTGAACATCGGACGCTGATGCTGTTGCAGGAACCTGAATAATTTGATTGTACTTAAGCACAGAAACCCCATTGTTGGCATTTTGAAGCTCAGCAATGGTGATATGGTATTTTTTTGCAACGCTAGTCCACGTCTCTCCTTTTGTCACTTTATGCAAAAGAAACTTCTTACCTCCAACCCATTTGGTGCGTAAAGAATCGGGAGGAAAGGCATAAGTAGCCGAAAAGGTAGTCAGCAACACGCTGATTACTAGCGACAAACGTAAGATATAGTATT
>JAHEYP010000022.1 GCA_023251535.1 Bacteroidota bacterium | reverse complement strand
AAAACATCACTAACGGTGCGTCCTTTGTGCTTACCGAAATTAAACACTTCTTCGTTCTTTTCATTAAACACGATACGGCCTGCTAAATCAACGTTCTTATTCATTGCAGAGAAAGTACTTAATCCTTCTACATCCTTCGCTAATGAGTCGTAACGCGCTAATTGAGCCATAAAAACTTCGTAGGTCGCTTCAATATCCGCTTCAGCACTATGTGCATTTACAATTTCCTTTTCGCAATAAAATTTATATGCTGCGGCTAATGTGCGCTGCTCCATTTTATGGAAAATATTTTGCACATCTACCATTCTTCTACCTTTCATTTCGAAGTTCACTCCTACTCTAATAAACTCATCGACTAACATCGGTACGTCAAACTTATTGGAATTATATCCCGCTAAATCGGCATTGCCAATAAATTGATTTATTTCTGGAGCAAGTTGTTTAAAATTCGGTTCGTTAGCAATGTCCTTGTCGTAAATACCATGCACTTTCGATGAAGCCTCAGGAATCGGCATTTCGGGATTTACACGTTTTGTATAAATCAGCTTTTCTCCATCGGGCATTAATTTTAAAATACTGATCTCAACAATCCTGTCGGTCCCAATGGTAATACCGGTTGTTTCAAGGTCAAAAAAAGCGAGAGGTTTGGTTAGGTTGAGGAGCATTTTAGTGGAAGGATGATAGATGATTAATGATAGATGATAGATGATAGATGAAAGATGAAGGATGATAGATGATAGATGATAGATGATAGATGATAGATGATAGATAATAGATGATAGATGATAGATTTTTGATTGTAGAGTATCGTAGTGCGACTATAATCTCCATTTCCTCATATCGATATTCTTCGGCAAACACAAAAACCATAATCACCGCTCGATATTTCGACAGCATAAACAAACATGGCCAATGCTAAATAACAACATTCCGACAAGCTAAATAACAACATTCCGACAAGCTAAATAACAACATTCCGACAAGCTAAATAACAACATTCCGACCAGCTCAAAATTATTTGTCATTCGCCTTTCGCTTCGCGAAACTATGAACTATGAACCATGCAGTAGAGCTTAAATAGCACACTGCATGGCAGGCCTCGAACCATCAACGGCTTCGCCGAACTAAGAACTAAGAACTATGAACTATGAACTATGAACTAATTCGGGAATTTCATTTCCAACACTTGCTTATACTCTCCAGTACCTACTGCAATGTCGGCATTACACATTCCTAACTTAGGATGTTTTGCAACAACTTTATATGTTCCCGGAGGTAATGCAACGTCGAATCGTCCTGTTGCGTCATTGGTTTCAATTGTTGCGTAAGAAGTTCCTGTAGCGGCATCAGTAATCGTTACAAACGCTCCTTTTGCAGCAGATCCGACTAAAGAATATGTTCTTCCTTCAATCCATGTTAATGTTTGATCGACTAAAGGTTTTTGCAGCTTAAATTCATAAATATCGTAATCGCCCATTCCGCTATCACGTACTTGAGCTAAATATCCTGATTTACCATCTGCTTTTAAAGCGATACCAAGATCGTCATATAATGTATTAATCGGATACCCTAAGTTCTCCGGCTTATTAAAGCCTTCACGCGGATCTTTCATCGTTACTTTATACAAATCATATCCTCCCATACTTCCGTGTCCTGTAGAAGAGAAAAATAGCGTTTTCCCGTCGATCCACATTACTGGCGCATCTTCATCACCTTTAGTATTGATATTGTCTCCTAATCGCTCAGGTTTGCTCCATGATGTCGATTCAGTTCTAGTACATACATAAATATCTTTCCCAGTCTTGCTTCCTTCTGCTTCAGCAGCAAAATAAAGTGTTAATCCATCAGGAGATAATGTTGCTCCAGTTTCTAAAGACTTAGTAGTAAAATCTTTTCCTAAAATAACTGGTTTCTCCCAGCTCTTACCTGCTTGCTTAACGATATGTAAGTCGCCGTTCGACTCAGGTCCTTCCATGTACATGATCAATCGATCACCATTTGGACTCAAATACAAAGCATCTTCATAGTATGGTGTATTAATATTGATTCCTCCATTTTTTGCCTTAGAAACACTAGAATCATTTTGCAACCAGAAATAAATATCGGAAGGGATTTCTCCTAAATCATCTACTAATCCGCCTGTATTTCCTTTTCGCTTCGAATTAAAATAAACAATGGTATCGGCAATTCCCATCAACGGACGATAATCAACTCCGTTTGAATTAATTCCTTTACCCATATTTTTGAAAGTCACATCAACAGGTGATGCTGTAATCTTCTTTGCGCTTACAGCCCAATCAACCCAAGTATCGAACTTCAATTTCGCATCAATTGAATTGTGTTTTTCAACTCTGTACTTTTCGTATGTATCGAGTGCTTTATCATAAAGTCCGGCATAAAAATATGATCTTCCTAAATCAAACGTAACATCTTTTGGTTTGTCTTTATCATTCGCATTAGCTGCGTATTCCAAATAAGGAACAGCTTTCGCTTTATTGATATTTGTAATCATATAACACAAACCAAGTTTGTAATTATAATCAGCATTACGAGGATCAGTTACTACCAATCTTTCATAGATCTTTAAGGCATCACCAAAATTCAAAGCTTTGTAAGCAGCCTCAGCCATTGCTTTCTGCTCTTTTACTTCATCTGCCGAAAAAGGCTTAATTGCCGGTTGCTTGGTTTGCGCGTTTAGTAATAACGGAAACACCGTTAAAACTAACATCATTAACTTTTTCATGAGTCGTGAATTTCTAATAGTGCAAAATAAACCAAAAAAGAATGTATATCAGATGATCTTTACCCTTGTTTAGAGGGAATTTATTCACAATTTACGGCCTTTCCATTGTGATTTGTTGAAAGGTGCCGAAAGCGTGAGGAAAAGCAGGAAAAATGGATAAAAAACCGACATTCCTATCAGTTCGAAAATAGCGTACGATTTACCAGTGGTTTGCGAGACTTTTCTAATGAGTCGGATTTCAGTTACTGCTCTCACAATAATTGATGTTGCCAATATCATTCCAATCTCTGGAATTGTTAATTCAAAATAGAGAATTGGCAAGAATAGTGATGATAACATTACAATTGCTCCTACCGTTTTCACATACTTGTTTTTGTAATACTTGCCTTTCGAAGCCCAACGTTGTCGCTGTTGAATGAATTCAGACCATGTTACACTAGGCTTTGTTTCAACTACTGCTTCCGTATTTCCTACAATTACATCTCCAAAACGCTCTTGCATTGCGAACATTAAAAATGTATCGTCGCCACTAAGGATGTTTGAATGCGCTGAATATCCTCCCAAATCTTGCCACGACTTTTTCTTAAAGGCTAAATTAGCTCCGCTGTTTAATAATGGTTGATGCATCGCTAAGGCCGCCATTCCTGTTGCTTGTAGTATATCAAATTCCATTTCTTGAAAAACAGAAAGCAAGCTTGATCTTTCTTTGTTATTTCTAATTAACACCATTCCGCAAATCATTTCTACTTCAGAGAGATGTTCAACAGAAAATAATTTCTTCAGCCATTGTGAATCAAATTTCACATCTGCATCGGTCGTAACAATCCATTCTGTTTCTGCTTTTTCTATTCCTGTTGTTAAAGCAGCTTTCTTTCCTTCGCCATTGGAAATAATAAGTTCTTTTCGAAATTTAATTTCCGCCAATTCTGGAATATTTTCTGATCTATCATCACTATGATCGTTTACGAAAATCAATTTCAATTTTTCGTCGGGATAATCGAGGTTTTGCAGACATGAAATGATAGTCGGTAAATTTTGCCTTTCATTCCTGAAGGGTATAATCAAAGTAACTTCGGGAAGTTCTGATCCCTCTTTTCTTCTCCCCATTCTAATTAAACTCCATTGTTTTCGATATCCGTTTAGCAACGATGCGTAAAACAGATTCACTAAAAGAACAATGAATGCAATGGTGATCATGCTTCTTTCTTCACTTTGATATATAACAATGAAACTGCGCCAAATAAAGCTGGGATTGCTAGATTTATTAGCCAAAGCATAAAGGTTGCTGCAAGAATACCGAAGGTGTTATTTACCATCATACCGAAAACCGCAATATTAACACCTCCACGAATCCCTAATTCACCCAAAGCAATACTTGGTATAATCGTTATTAGCAAGAAGGAAATAGCGGTTAACTGAAAGCATGTAAAAACATCTAATGGAACTCCGAATGCTTGCAACAGAAGGTATTGTTGAAACGAAAATACAAAGTATCGAACCAATGAATAAACATAGATCTTAATTAGTTGCTTCGAGTGAAATTCGGAAAAAACTTCCACTTGTGCTTTCATTTGCGGATTAAGTTTTAACCTCAACAACAACGGACTCAACCATGATATTCTAAACCAACCAAAGGTCATAAGTGCAACCAACAAAGAAAGAAGAACGAGAAAAACATCTCTATTAATCATCCATGAATTGAACCAAGTACCCATGTTTAACAAAACAGCAATTAATCCTAACTGCAGGGTTACTAGCAATTGCGATGAACTTCCGATAAACGACAACAAACATCCTTTTGCTCGATATTCAGGCTCAAGATGCATCACTTTACCTGCAAATTCTCCTATGCGATTCGGAGTGTAAAAGCTTACTGTTATTCCTGTAAATACGCTTCGCAGTGATTTCATAAAACTAAAATCACAAAGTACATTTACTAAGTTTTTCCACTTCAATGCCTCGACGGTCCAGTTTAAAAACATCAATATAACGGCTATGCATATCCGAACTATTGCATCTCGATCACGAAATCTCTCTAATAGCTTTTCGCTATCATCGAGAAGCGAAATACGGCTATTGATATGATACCAAATATACCAACAGGAAAGCAAAAACACTGCTACTTTAAGCAGTTGCAAAGCATTAAATCGGTTTTTTCCTGTCATGTTTCAATAACTAAAAAGGCGCAACTTATTCAGCCACGCCTCTTGTATTTTCATTTTCCGAAAAAATTAAGCTTGGGCTGTTGGTCCGCCGAAATTCATTGGCAGCGACATACCTTCACTTTGTTTAATTGTTCCGTGAACTGCTTCATACTTTTGAACATTATCAGCTAGTGCAGACAATAAACGTTTAGCATGTTGAGGAGTTAACACGATACGTGACTTTACACGTGCTTTAGGAACGCCGGGCATCACTTTCACAAAATCGACAACAAATTCCGCATTCGAATGCGTAATGATTGCCAGGTTTGAATAAATACCTTCCGCGATTTCTTCGGTTAACTCAATATTTAATTGATTGTTGTTTTGATTTTCCATTTTTTGAGCGATTAATACGTAAAGCCTCATGCATTACGATACGAATATACGAAATGAGTTACTAATGGTTCCTTTCTACATCAGAAAACTGCATAAAAAAAGTCCCGTATTGCTACGGGACTTTCCTATATAGACCGGGAATATTACGCTTCTTGAGCTTCTTTCTTCGAAGCCATTAACAAGTCGTATTCTTCCTGAGAACCAACGATTAATTTCTCGTAATCGCGTAAACCTGTTCCCGCAGGAATTAAGTGTCCTACAATTACGTTTTCTTTCAATCCGTTTAAGTAATCGATGCTTCCGCGGATAGCTGCTTCGTTCAACACTTTCGTAGTTTCCTGGAAAGATGCTGCTGAAATCCAGCTCTTCGTATGTAATGATGATTGAGTAATCCCTTGTAATAACGTTACCGATGTTGCAGGAATTGCATCACGAGCTTCTACTAAACGCATGTCTTTACGCTTCAACTGAGAGTTCTCGTCACGTAAGCGACGAAGCGTAAGAATTTGACCTGCTTTTAAGTTTGGAGAATCACCTGGATCTAAAACTACCTTTTTATCGATAATTTGATCGTTTTCTTCACTGAAATCAAGTTTATTAACTGATTCTCTTTCAAGGAAACGAGTATCTCCAGCATCATCGATGATTACTTTACGCATCATCTGACGAACGATTACTTCGAAGTGTTTATCATTGATCTTCACACCTTGCAGACGATATACCTCTTGAACTTCGTTCACAAGATATTCTTGTACTGCTGTAGGTCCTTTGATCGATAAGATATCATTTGGAGTGATAGCACCATCAGAAAGCGGTTGTCCGGCGCGAGTAAAGTCGCTATCCTGAACTAGGATATGCTTACTTAAAGGAACAAGATACTTCTTAACTTCCCCGTCGCGAGCCGTTACTACGATTTCACGATTACCACGTTTAATTCCGCCATAACTTACTACTCCGTCGATTTCAGATACAACCGCAGGATTACTTGGGTTACGAGCCTCGAATAACTCAGTTACACGAGGAAGACCTCCGGTGATATCACCTGTACGTCCTAATTGACGAGGAATCTTAACAAGGATCTCACCAGGTTCGATACGAGCACCTTCATCAACTGTGATGTGAGCTCCTACAGGAATGTTATATCCTTTTAAGAAATCTTTACCTGACATTACCTTGATCATTGGGATCTTCGTTTTGTCGCGGCTATCAACTACCACTTTCTCCTGGAATCCGGTTTGCTCATCCGACTCCACTTTGTAAGTTACACCTTCTTCAATATGTTCGAATGCGATTTTACCACCGAATTCAGAAATGATCACGGCATTAAATGGATCCCACTCGCAAATCAATTGGCCTTTATCAACCATTTGACCTTCTTTTACGAATAAGTGAGAACCGTAAGGTAAGTTGAATGATGCAAGAACCACTTTCGTATTCTCGTCAACAATTCTCATCTCACCAGAACGTCCGATTACTACTTCAAAATCTTTCTCAGCGTCAATTTTTCCGTGTTTGATACTACGTACCTCTTCGAATTCAATAACGCCTTTAAATTTCGCTTCGATTTTATTATCCGTTGCACCTTTCGTTGCAACCCCTCCGACGTGGAACGTACGGAGTGTTAACTGTGTTCCTGGCTCACCGATCGACTGTGCTGCGATAACCCCTACGGCTTCACCTCGCTGAACCATACGGCCTGATGCAAGGTTACGTCCGTAGCACTTAGAGCAAACTCCTTGTTTCGATTCGCACGTTAATACCGAGCGAATTTCAACCATTTCGATTGGTGATGATTCGATTGCAGAAGCGCTGTCTTCGTTGATTTCATCTCCCGAGTAAACAAGAACTTCTCCTGTTTGTGGGTGAATAACATCATGTACCGATACACGACCTAAAATACGATCGTATAAACTTTCTACAATTTCCTCTCCATTTTTCAATGCAGTCATTGCAAGTCCACGAAGTGTTCCGCAATCTGTTTCATTGATAATCACATCTTGAGCAACGTCAACCAAACGACGTGTTAAGTAACCCGCATCCGCAGTCTTAAGGGCGGTATCGGCAAGACCTTTACGCGCACCGTGGGTTGAGATGAAGTACTCAAGGATTGAAAGACCTTCTTTAAAGTTCGATAAGATCGGGTTCTCGATGATCTCACCGCCTGTTGATCCTGATTTGGATGGCTTCGCCATCAAACCTCTCATACCACCCAACTGACGAATCTGTTCTTTCGATCCACGAGCTCCCGAGTCAAGCATCATGTATACCGCGTTGAAACCTTGCTTATCGCTTGATAATTGTTTCATCAGCGTATCCGTGATACGTGAGTTAGTACGTGTCCAAATATCGATGATCTGGTTATAACGCTCGTTGTTGGTGATGAATCCCATATTATAGTTACTCATCACTTCTTCTACTTCAACGTTCGCTTTTCCGATTAACTCTTCTTTCTGTGCAGGGATAATTACGTCGTTCAAGTTGAACGATAGTCCTCCACGGAAGGCCATACGGAAACCAAGATCTTTGATGTCATCTAAGAAACGTGCTGTTTCAGCAACTCCAGTTTCTTTCAATACACGTCCGATAATGTCACGTAATGATTTCTTCGTTAATAGTTCATTGATGAATCCTGCTTTACGCGGAACCACTTCATTCACTAAGATACGACCAACAGTTGTTTCGATGATTTGAGGAACTAAAACGCCGTTTTCAAGTACATTCGTTTTAACTTTCACCCAAGCATGTAATTCAACGCGTCCTTCGTTATAAGCGATAGTAACCTCTTCTGAATTATAGAAAGTAATTCCTTCACCTTTAACTTTAAGATCGTCGGTCGATTTTTTACCCTTGGTCATGTAATATAGACCAAGAACCATGTCCTGAGATGGTACCGTAATAGGAGCACCATTCGCAGGGTTAAGGATATTATGAGAAGCCAACATTAACAATTGAGCTTCTAATATTGCTGCATTACCTAAAGGAAGGTGAACCGCCATCTGGTCACCGTCGAAATCGGCGTTGAATGCCGAACATACTAACGGGTGTAACTGGATAGCTTTTCCTTCGATTAGTTTAGGCTGGAAAGCCTGGATACCCAAACGGTGGAGAGTTGGGGCGCGGTTAAGCATTACAGGATGTCCTTTCAATACGTTTTCGAGGATATCCCATACAATCGCATCTTTACGATCAACGATTTTCTTCGCGCTCTTCACTGTTTTCACTACACCACGCTCAATCATCTTACGAATGATAAACGGCTTGAATAACTCAGCTGCCATATCTTTCGGAAGACCGCATTCGTGTAATTTCAACTCAGGTCCAACGACAATTACGGAACGTGCAGAATAATCGACACGCTTACCTAATAAGTTCTGACGGAAACGACCTTGCTTACCTTTCAATGAATCAGAAAGTGATTTCAATGCACGGTTACTTTCCGTTTTCACTGCATTCACTTTACGGCTGTTATCGAATAACGAATCAACCGCTTCCTGAAGCATACGCTTCTCGTTACGAAGGATTACTTCCGGTGCTTTGATCTCGATCAATCGCTTCAAACGATTGTTACGGATAATTACACGACGGTATAAATCGTTCAAATCGGAAGTCGCAAAACGACCTCCATCCAATGGAACGAGTGGACGTAATTCAGGAGGAATAACAGGAACCACTTTTACGATCATCCACTCTGGACGATTTTCAACGTGACCGTTAGCCTGACGGAAAGCTTCAACAACTTGCAAACGCTTCAAAGCTTCATTTTTACGTTGCTGAGAAGTTTCGTTGCTTGCTTGGTGACGAAGGTTATAACTTTGTTGATCAAGATCTAAGCGAGATAACAGATCATACAATGCATCTGCACCCATCTTAGCGATGAATTTATTCGGGTCTTTATCATCGAGATGCTGATTATCTTTCGGCAGCGTCTCCATGTGGTTGAGGTATTCTTCCTCAGTAAGGAAGTCGAGGTAATTAACTCCGTCGGCAGCTTTAACACCGGCTTGGATTACCACGTAACGCTCATAATAAATAATCAAATCAAGTTTTTTGGTAGGAAGACCTAACAAATAACCAATTTTGTTTGGTAGGGATCTGAAATACCAGATATGCGCAACAGGAACTGTAAGGCTGATATGGCCCATACGTTCACGACGCACTTTTTTCTCTGTTACTTCAACGCCGCAACGGTCACAAACGATGCCTTTGTAGCGAATGCGTTTGTACTTACCGCAATGACACTCCCAGTCCTTCACGGGTCCAAATATGCGTTCGCAGAATAATCCATCACGTTCCGGCTTATAAGTACGGTAGTTGATGGTCTCAGGCTTAAGTACTTCTCCGCTTGATTGCTCAAGGATGTACTCAGGACTTGCGAGGCTGATGGTGATTCTTGTGAAGTTGCTTTTTAGCTTCTGTTCTTTTTTTACCGCCATGTGGTTTTTCGGAATGACTTTATATATAGTCGAGGTATTCGTATAATGAAAGATAGAAGCCGGGAAGTAAATCCCGGCCCTTTAATATGATTAATCGAGCGCTATTTTCAAGCAAAGACCACGTAATTCGTGTAACAATACGTTAAACGATTCTGGGATTCCCGGAGGAAGCATGTTATCACCTTTTACGATTGATTCATATGCTTTCGCACGGCCCATTACGTCATCTGACTTAACGGTCAATAATTCCTGTAGGATGTTTGCAGCACCGAAAGCTTCGATCGCCCAAACCTCCATCTCTCCGAAACGCTGACCTCCGAACTGCGCTTTACCGCCGAGAGGTTGCTGAGTGATGAGTGAGTATGGTCCGATTGAACGGGCATGCATCTTATCGTCTACCATGTGACCAAGTTTCAACATATAGATAATTCCTACTGTTGCCGGTTGGTGGAAGCGATCTCCAGTACCTCCGTCGTATAAGTAAGTCGATCCGAATTTCGGTAAACCTGCTTTAGTAATCCAGCCGTCGATTTCTTCAATCGTAGCTCCGTCGAAAATAGGTGTGGCAAATTTCACTCCTAATTTTTGTCCGGCTAATGCAAGTACCGTTTCATAAATCTGACCAAGGTTCATACGCGATGGTACCCCTAGTGGATTCAACACGATATCTACTGGTGTTCCGTCATCTAAGTAAGGCATATCTTCATCACGTACAATACGTGCAACGATACCCTTATTACCGTGACGACCCGCCATCTTATCCCCTACTTTCAACTTACGTTTCTTAGCGATATAAACTTTCGCCAATTGCATAATTCCTGTAGGTAATTCGTCTCCGATTTGGATCTGGAATTTTTTACGTTTAAAGGCTGCGATCACCTCATTCGACTTAACATTATAGTTTGTTAATAGTCGAGTGATTTGCTCGTTTTTCTCTTTATCAGTTGTCCATTTAGTAGGATTCACGTTAGGATAATCGAGATCAATCAACATTTTTTGAGTGAACTTCGATCCTTTCGGAATTACTACTTCTTTGAACGCATTAACGACACCTTGAGAAGTTTTTCCGCTTACTAATTCGAATAATTTCTCGATCAGTTTCACTTTCACTTCTGCCAGTTCTTTATCTTGTTCTGCATCAAGACGGGCAATCACATTTTTCTCTTCATCGCGAGCTCTTTTATCTTTCACTGCACGAGAGAATAATTTTTTATCGATTACCACACCTTTCACAGAAGGCGGAACTTTTAATGAAGCATCTTTCACGTCACCTGCTTTATCACCGAAGATTGCACGTAAAAGTTTTTCTTCTGGAGAAGGATCAGTTTCACCTTTCGGAGTGATTTTACCGATAAGGATATCTCCTTCGATAACCTCTGCTCCTACACGGATTAATCCATGCTCATCTAACTCACGAGTTGCTTCTTCACTTACGTTAGGAATATCGGCGGTTAACTCTTCAAGTCCGCGTTTTGTATCACGTACTTCAAGCGAATACTCATCGATGTGTAATGAAGTGAAGATATCTTCACGTACTACACGCTCAGAGATTACGATAGCATCCTCGAAGTTATATCCTTTCCAAGGCATGAACGCCACTTTCATGTTACGTCCTAGAGCAAGCTCACCACCTTGTGTTGCATATCCCTCGCATAATACTTGTCCAACTTTTACTTTATCACCTTTCTTAACGATTGGCTTCAAGTTAATACAAGTATTCTGGTTAGTTTTTTGGAATTTAGTTAATCGGTACACCTTCAAATCATCTTCGAAGCTTACCAATTTTTCTTCGTCGGTACGAACGCAACGAACATGAATTTCATTCGCGTCTACGTATTCTACAGTACCTGCATATTCTGCATTAATTAATACACGACTATCACGAACAACATGTCCTTCGAGACCTGTACCCACGATTGGCGCTTGAGGGCGTAACAATGGAACAGCCTGACGTTGCATGTTCGATCCCATGAGGGCACGGTTCGCATCATCATGCTCAAGGAACGGAATCAACGAAGCCGCGATAGAAGCGATTTGGTTTGGAGCAACGTCCATCAAGTGTAGTTCATGAGGATCTACAATTGGGAAGTCACCTTCGAAACGAGCTTTCACTTTACCTTCAACGAAGTTACCGTTCTCATCGAGGTCGGCGTTAGCCTGTGCGATGATCTTAGTATCTTCCTCTTCAGCGGTTAAGTAGATAGGTTCGTTTTCAATATCGATTTTTCCATCGTTTACCTTACGGTAAGGAGTAGAAATGAATCCGAGAGAATTGATTTTCGCATAAACGCAAAGCGAAGAAATCAAACCGATATTCGGACCTTCAGGAGTTTCGATAGTACACAAACGACCGTAGTGCGTATAGTGAACGTCACGAACCTCGAAACCTGCTCTTTCACGACTCAAACCGCCGGGCCCTAGGGCTGAAAGACGACGCTTATGCGTGATCTCTGCAAGCGGGTTAGTTTGATCCATGAACTGGCTCAACTGGTTGGTACCGAAGAACGAATTAATAACAGACGATAATGTTTTCGCATTGATCAAATCAGCAGGCGTAAACACCTCGTTATCGCGAACGTTCATACGCTCACGGATAGTACGAGCCATACGTGCTAAACCTACACCAAACTGAGCATATAACTGCTCACCTACTGTACGAACACGACGGTTACTCAAGTGATCGATATCATCAACGATTGCTTTCGCGTTAATTAATTCGATTAAGAATTTGATGATTTGGATAATATCCTCTTTCGTAAGAACCTTAGTTCCCTCGTTGATATCCAAACGAAGTTTACGGTTCATACGATAGCGGCCTACTTCACCTAAATCGTATCTTTTATCAGAGAAGAATAATTTGTCGATAATACCACGAGCTGTTTCCTCATCAGGTGGCTCGGCATTACGCAACTGACGATAGATATGCTCTACCGCTTCCTTCTCAGAGTTAGAAGTATCTTTTTGTAATGTATTATAAATGATAGCGTAGTCGTTAGTGTTCGCATCTTCCTTATGAAGGATGATAGACTTAACACCAGCATCTACGATCACATCGATATGCTCATCTTGCAATATAGTTTCACGCTCAAGAATAACTTCGTTACGCTCGATAGACACCACTTCACCGGTATCCTCATCAACGAAATCTTCCAACCAGCTTTTAAGAACCCTTGCAGCTAAGCGGCGATTTACTACTTTTTTAAGACCGGCTTTACTTACTTTCACCTCATCAGCTAGACCGAAAATCTCAAGGATTTCCTTATCTGTTTGATATCCGATAGCACGTAATAAAGTTGTAACCGGGAATTTTTTCTTACGGTCGATATAAGCATACATGACATTATTGATGTCGGTAGCGAATTCGATCCATGATCCTTTAAAAGGAATTACACGCGCAGAGTACAATTTAGTACCGTTGGCGTGGCGACTTTGTCCGAAGAATACGCCTGGAGAACGGTGAAGCTGTGATACTACCACACGCTCAGCACCATTAATCACGAACGTACCTTTAGGCGTCATATAAGGGATAGTTCCCAAATAAACATCCTGAACGATAGTTTCAAAATCTTCGTGTTCAGGGTCTGTACAATACAGTTTCAGCTTTGCCTTAAGCGGAACACTGTGAGTAAGACCTCTTTCGATACACTCTTCGATAGAATATCGAGGAGGATCTACGAAATAATCGAGGAACTCCAATACGAAATTGTTGCGTGAATCCGTAATTGGGAAGTTCTCACTGAAAACCTTATAAAGACCCTCTTGGGTACGGTTATCAGCCGTAGTTTCTAACTGGAAGAAATCTTTAAATGACTTCAACTGAATCTCCAAAAAGTCTGGGTATTCATATTGGTTTTTACTCTTACTGAAATTGATACGGTTGGCTGCCGTCTTCTCTGTAGTGAGACTGGTTTTGGTAGTCAAGGCGAAGGAGTTTTAGTGTTATAATAACAACCGTTCGAAATAAACTGATTTTCAACAGTTTATAAAATGGTATAGACCTGCACCACCTAAAAGGTGGAGCAGGTCTATTAAGTGCCTGTAAATCAATTACTTGATTTCAACTTCTGCACCAGCTTCAGTTAACTGAGCTTTTAATGCATTAGCTTCATCTTTAGATACACCTTCTTTCATTGGTTTCGGTGCACCGTCTACTAAATCTTTAGCTTCTTTCAAACCTAAACCTGTAAGATCTTTTACAAGTTTAACGATTGCTAATTTATTTGCACCAGCGCTCTTAAGAATAACATCGAATGATGTTTGCTCTTCAGCAGCAGGAGCTCCTGCAGCAGGAGCTGCCATAGCTACTGCAGCAGCTGCAGGCTCGATACCATATTCATCTTTAAGGATCTGAGCAAGTTCTTGAACTTCTTTAACAGTAAGGTTAACTAACTGATCAGCGAATGCTTTCAAATCTGCCATTGTATTTTATTTTTTAAGGGGATTTCTAATGAACTATTTTGTTGTTTTTGTTGTGGATAGATTAAGCAGCTAATATTAAGCAGCACGCTCTTCCAGCGTTTTGAGGATACCTGCAATTTTGCCACCCTGACCTTTGAGGCCTGAGATAACGTTTTGTGCAGGTGACTGAAGAAGGCCGATGATATCGCCGATGAGTTCGTTTTTCGACTTCAACGCAGCTAGAGAATCTAGTTGGTTATCGCCTACATAAACGCCACCGTCGATTGATGCAGCTTTCAAGACAGGTCTATCGCTCTCTTTGCGGAAATCTTTGATCAATTTCGCAGGAACGTTAGGGATTTCTGCAACCATGATGGCTGAAGAACCTTTCATTGCAGGGATCATATCGCTATAATCTCCTTCAATACGCTCGAGTGCTTTTTTGATCAGGGAATTCTTCGCAACTCTCAATTGCACTTGTCTGTTAAAGCACAGACGGCGCAATTTACTAGTCTTTTCTGAGTTCAGCGTACCGATATCAGTAATGTAGAAACTACCTGTGCTTGACAAGGCTTCTACTAACTCATCGATAATCTGGTTCTTTTCTTCTCTGGTCATTTGACGTTACGAATTAATGATAATAATTACCCGTTAGATCGATTTTGAATCGACTGCAATTCCGGGGCTCATTGTACTGCTGATTGAGATACTTTTCATGTAAGTACCTTTTGCTGCAGACGGTTTGAGCTTTACGATGGTAGAGAGTAGTTCGTGAGCATTATCGGATAACTTCTGAGCATCAAAAGATACTTTACCGATAGACGCATGGATAATACCAGTTTTGTCTACCTTGAAGTCAATCTTACCCGCTTTTACCTCTGTAACAGCTTTACCAACATCGTTGGTTACTGTGCCGGTTTTTGGATTCGGCATGAGGTTACGCGGTCCCAGGATTTTACCCAACTTTCCTACTTTAGCCATTACGCTAGGCATGGTGATGATGATATCAACATCTGTCCAGCCACCTTCAATTTTCTGGATATATTCATCCAATCCAACAAAGTCAGCGCCGGCATCTTTAGCCTCCTGCTCTTTGTCCGGTGTACACAATACGAGTACACGAACCGTTTTTCCTGTTCCGTGCGGAAGTGTCACGATACCACGAACCATTTGGTTCGCTTTACGTGGATCAACTCCTAAACGCACTGAAAGGTCAACAGAGGCATCGAATTTCGTGAAAGAGATTTCTTTCACAAGCTTCGAAGCTTCTTGCAGGGTATAAGCCTTGTTAAGGTCTACCTTTGCATAAGCCACCTTCTGGTTCTTAGTTAACTTAGCCATTTTGAGATTCTGAGATTTAATTTGTTTGAGTACCGGATCACGGGAAGCAGCGAGCGATTTTCGGTACTACATGAGGGTTATTTTACTGTGCCCAAGGTGCATCGCCTGTGACATTGATACCTGCACTACGAGCAGATCCTGCAACCATTTTCATTGCAGATTCTAGAGTGAAGCAATTCATGTCGACCATTTTGGCCTCAGCGATTTGTTTTACCTGGTCCCAGCTAACTGATCCAACCTTCTTACGGTTAGATTCAGCTGAACCTTTTTGAATTTTCGCAGCTTCCATTAATTGAATGAAAACTGGAGGAGTTTTAATGATAAAGTCGAACGACTTATCAACGTAAACTGTAATGATTACTGGTAATACCTGTCCGGCTTTATCTTGAGTTCTTGCATTGAATTGCTTGCAAAACTCCATGATATTAACCCCTTTCGCTCCTAATGCAGGACCGATTGGAGGTGCCGGATTGGCAGCACCACCTTTCACTTGTAGTTTAATTAGTGCGCCTATTTCCTTAGCCATTTGATTCTTTTATTTAATTATATGAACGATTGTTTTCGGTGGAGAACCTCTTGTTAAAAGTGTGGAAGCACCATCGTAACAAGAGCACTTAAGAACAATTACGCTTCTTTTTCTACTTGCATGTAACTTAACTCCAATGGCGTTTTTCTTCCGAAAATCTTCACCATTACTTTCAATTTCTTTTTCTCTTCGTTTACTTCTTCAATAATACCTGAGAAACTATTGAAAGGACCATCAGTTACTTTTACTGTTTCTCCAACAACGTAAGGGATATTAATTACCTCTTCGCTATCGGCCAACTCATCTACTTTACCTAAAATACGATTTACTTCAGATACTCTTAATGGTGCAGGGGCTGCGCCCTTTGCTCCTAAAAACCCGATTACTCCCGTAGTATTTTCGATGATATGTGGAACTTCTCCGATTAAATTGGCTTCAATCAAAATATAGCCCGGATAGAAACTTCTTTCCTTACTAACTTTCTTACCATCTTTAATTTGGTAGTACTTTTCCATTGGAATAAGCACCTGTGAAATGTAATCGGAAAGCCCTGCACGGATAATCTCAGATTCAAGGTATTGTTTTACCTTTTTCTCTTGACCGCTAACCGCACGGATTACATACCACTTCTTACCGTTTGTAGACTCAGACATGATTCTTAAGCGAACAAATTATACATTACGTTCAACGAACCCTGGAATAACATATCAATTAAGAATATGACGATCCCGAATAAAAGTGTAGCAACAAGAACTACTAGTGAACTGCTTTGAAGCTCATTCCATGTAGGCCATGAAACCTTATTCATTAATTCATTGTATGAATCCTGCATGTAAGCGCGTATTCTTTGCATAGCTATACCGGTTTTAAAGATTCTGGTAATCTAATGTTAGCACGGGTGGAGAGACTCGAACTCCCAGCCAACGGTTTTGGAGACCGCTACTCTACCAATTGAGCTACACCCGTAGTTGTTTATTGTTACTCCTACCCTATTAGAACTCACGCCCTAATTACGAGTTGGTAACTCACTCATTTCAACAGCTCATTTTCATGATAAATCCCGTATAGCTTATTTCGAATCACTATCGGAATTTCTACTGTTTTATTAATTCAATGAACTTCTTAATTCTTCACTTTAAGGAAGGTCTCCCCTCTCTTTTCGGCTCAAATTAAGCTCACTTTTTAAATAGGCGCGTCCCGACCATATGATCGGGACACACCTAAGTAATTAGTATGTTATTAAGAAATGATCTCAGTAACCTGACCAGCACCTACTGTACGGCCACCTTCGCGGATAGCGAAACGTAAACCTTTATCCATAGCTACCGGTTGAATTAATTCAACTGTGATAGTTACGTTATCACCAGGCATAACCATTTCACGTCCTTCAGGTAAAGTAATTTCTCCTGTTACGTCAGTTGTACGTAAGTAGAACTGTGGACGATATTTTTGGTGGAAAGGAGTGTGACGACCACCTTCTTCTTTCTTCAATACATAGATCTCAGCTTTGAACTTCATGTGAGGAGTGATTGAACCTGGTTTTGCGATTACCATACCACGACGGATATCAGTTTTCTCAATACCACGTAACAATAAACCTACGTTGTCTCCAGCTTCTCCACGATCAAGGATCTTACGGAACATCTCAACACCTGTACAAGTAGAAGTTAACTTCTCAGGTTGCATTCCGATAATTTCAACAGGATCATTTGAGTTGATTACTCCACGCTCGATACGACCTGTAGCTACTGTTCCACGACCTGTGATTGAGAACACGTCTTCAACCGGCATAAGGAAAGGTAGATCTACCTGACGAGGAGGGATTGGAATATAAGTATCAACAGCTTCCATTAATTCAAGAATCTTTGGTAACCATGTTGCATCAAGGTTTAATCCACCTAATGCTGATCCACGAATGATAGGTGTATTATCACCATCATAATCGTAGAATGAAAGCAACTCACGGATTTCCATTTCAACTAAGTCAAGTAATTCCGGATCGTCAACCATGTCCACTTTGTTCATGAACACAACGATTTTAGGAACACCAACCTGACGAGCTAAAAGGATATGCTCACGAGTTTGTGGCATCGGTCCATCTGTCGCAGCAACCACAAGGATCGCACCGTCCATCTGAGCAGCACCAGTTACCATGTTCTTAACGTAATCAGCGTGACCTGGACAGTCAACGTGTGCGTAGTGACGGTTAGCCGTTTGATACTCTACGTGCGCTGTGTTAATTGTAATACCACGCTCTTTTTCTTCAGGAGCGTTATCGATAGAGGCGAAATCCCTCTTCTCTGCAAGACCTGATTGAGCAAGTACGTTGGTAATTGCAGCGGTCAGAGTGGTCTTACCGTGATCCACGTGTCCAATCGTTCCGATGTTAACGTGCGGTTTGGAGCGATCAAATTTCTCTTTTGCCATTTTATTAAAGGTGTTATTAGTATTTAATTTATTTAAAGATTCGAGTTGCGAGCCAATGACCAGGATCGAACTGGTGACCTCATCCTTACCATGGATGTACTCTACCGACTGAGCTACATTGGCATGAATTTGCGTTGAACGGCTGAGGTCAATCAGACCGAAAGGGTCGCAAAATTAAAGAATTTATCTCTAATTCCACCACCCGGTCAACAATTTATTTTTACTTTGGAGCGGAAGACCGGGCTCGAACCGGCCACCCTCAGCTTGGAAGGCTGATGCTCTACCAAATGAGCTACTTCCGCTTATATTTAAAGTGTGTCAATCTTTTACTCAACTTATTCTCTTTCACTCTCTTACGCCTCCAACACAACCTTATTCAAAGAACTTTGGCGCCGAAGCGCCTATCATAAATCATCCCGACCTTCGGGACTTTTGTGGGGAGAACAGGATTCGAACCTGTGAAGACGTATGTCAACAGATTTACAGTCTGTCCTCGTTGGCCGCTTGAGTATCTCCCCTATGCCATTTTCAGAATCAGTAAACCTTTTGGCCCCTAAAGCAGAAACGGGATTCAAGAAACCCGAAAACTCCCGCTACGGAAACCTGTTAAGCCAACTCTAAATTTATTAGAGCCGATGGAGGGATTCGAACCCCCGACCTACTGATTACAAATCAGTAGCTCTGACCAGCTGAGCTACATCGGCTTGATATTCAAGGAACTATATAGATACCCCGAAAAAGGGACTGCAAATGTAGTGAATGATTTGACTGAAACAAGAGGTAAATGAAAAAAAATGCAAAAAAGTGCCGTTTTGGGTCCGTATTTTTAATAACTTATTCATTTTCAATAAATCTTTTTTTCATGCTTTCTTCGGTAAGGCGGCACCGACAGTAAAAAAAACGGGGATTCAGCTTCCGCTGAACCCCCGTTTTTATGTTTTTTAGGCGTTTTTTACATGCCTCTCGACTTTTCTTTGTGCTTTGTGATCTGTTTTCTTAAGGCTTCTACCGCATTGTCCGTGGCTTCTTCAAACGATTTGCATTGCTCACTGGCAAACATCGTTTTGCCCGGTGTGTTGATTTTTATTTCAGTTATCTTGTTTTCTTTATCAGAGGACTTATCTAGTCGAAGAAATACTTCACTGTCGATAATGTCTTCATAGAACTGGTTTAGTTTGTCAATTTTCTCTTCTACAAAGTCCAATAGTTTGCGGTCTGCGTCGAAATGAATTGATTGCACCTTAAGTTTCATAGCTATACGATTTAAAATGTGATTTATGCTTTCGGGAAGGCTTGTTTATAGACTTCCTTTAGTTTTTCTATAGAGTTGTGTGTGTACACTTGTGTGGCGGCCAAACTACTGTGTCCCAGTATTTCTTTTATGGAGTTGATGTCGGCGCCGTGGTTTAACATTGAGGTGGCAAAGGTATGCCTGAGTAAATGTGGACTTTTCTTTTTTCCGGTTGAGACCTGTCTGATTTTTTCTTTTACTATTCGGTAAACGAAGACGGGGTACATTTGGTTACCACTATTGTCGGGAAAAAAATAAGGATGGTCGGTCCCTTTTTCCTGCATAAATTGCTTTCGTTTTTCGAGGTATTTTATGAGTTCACTTTTAAAGTTTAGCGTGATGGGTATCTGGCGGACTTTATTGCGTTTTCCTAGTACCGTCGCCGTAAGACTGAATAGATTAACATCGGTTACTTTTAATCCTATTAATTCCGATAAACGCACTCCAGTACGATAGAAGAAATCGATCATTACATAGTCGCGGTATTCTTCGAACGTCCCCTCTGAAAAATCTTCTTCTAACAGCTTTTCCATCTTACGATCGTCGAGAAATTCGGGTAGTTTTTTGGCAACTTTCGGAGCTTGCACTTTTAACATCGGACTACGTTGAATTACTCCCGTTTTAATCAAATATCGATAGAATGTACGAAGGGTAGTGACTTTTCTCGACACCGATCTTGCATCCATCCCTGCTTCCATCATCGATACTATCCATGATCGTATAATGAGATGTGAAGCCTCTTTGGGCTCTTCAATTTGATATTCGGAAAGTAAATAGGATGCATATTGCTGCAAATCGGTGCCGTAGCTCGTCACCGTATGCTTCGAAAAACGCTTTTCAACTTGCAGATAGGAAATGAAACGTTCAATATCGTTCACCAGCGCATTTTTGATATACTGTAAAAATACAAATATTTAAATGGGAACGGTCTAAATTGAAAAATATTACCGAATTCTGATGTGATTTTCGGAAATATTAGAAAAAACAAAATCCTGACCCCTAAAAGGGATCAGGATGAATATCGTAAATACGAACTGCTTAAGCCTGGAATTGAGCTTGCAATTGCGTACGGTATACTGCTTTCTTAATTTCAGTACGACGACTAATCGATGGCTTTTCAAATGCCTGACGTGCACGTAATTGTTTGATTACGCCTGTTTTCTCGAATTTCTTCTTGAATTTCTTTAACGCCTTGTCGATAGTTTCGTTTTCCTTGATAGGTACAATGATCATGATGACTTTTACTTTGGGAGTGCAAAATTACAACAATTACCGTAATTTCAAAATGTTTTACCGTTTTTATTAGAAAAAGTTGCTTTTGCCTGTAAATTAACTTGTTACATCGTGCTTTTTTTGATGTCAACCATGCTTTTGAGCATTACCCCTCCAGCTTTTTTACTTTCTTTCATTTGCTTCCTAGAATTGCCAGGAAGGTGAAATTAGTTAGATCAGTGACTATATCAGGACGTAGGAAAAGTTAGTGTGGATGTTCGACTTGTTGAACATCCCTAAATATGGTTGACCGTTTTAGCTATAAATTATCGGGCAGACAGGAGCCTTCTGGTCTTTGTGGGGTTATTTTTTCAATAGATTCATTCAATGATAGAAATACAGGATAAAACATTTTCCCTCTTTCAACGCGCTACAGCCGCGCGATGGCGCTGGCTTTTTCCTGCAGTGGAAGAATTTAGCCGCTGTAAATTTTTTAGCGGGAACGATTTCAACTCCAACGGAAAGAAACAAACTCGCCCTGAATCGTCTCCTGCGTCGACGCTTCATGTCTCAAACAGTGTTTCTTTCTATCGTTGTCGTTCTCATCGTTCTATCCGCAAAAATTTAAGGCGGACGTTCCGCTTCGAATATAGATTCGGATATACCGTTCGACTTTAAAAATGTAGCCAGAAAAAAGTTAAAATTCCGTACGCAATAGAGAATGAAGTCTCAGATATTAATCAATTTCAACTGAAGGGGGAAATTATATCAGAATTGAATTTCAATTAAAGTTGGTCAACCTTCCATTAGGACGTACCCCCCTATCTAAAACAGAAAAAGCGGTGAAGAATAATTCCTTTACCGCTTTCCGTTTATTATTAACCTAATCAGTTGTAATGAAACAATCCTGATAATTCTTTGTAGGTAGTGTTATAATCGACTTCTAATTGCATGATTAATCCTTGCAACCCAGATACTTCTAGATTCCTGCCCTTGCGCTCAATGTCTTTGCAAATCTCAGCGACTTTTTTAGCGCCAATATTCAAGCATGTACCTTTTAGTTTGTGAGCCGATTTCCACATGGTGGTATAGTCGCCACTTTCAATAGCAGTACGCATTTCTTCAATGCATCCTGGTGCTTGTCGAGAGAACATTTCAAGTACTTGAAGCGTGAATCCCGGATCGGTAGCTTTGCCGATATCAACTAATCGACTAATGGTTACTGGGTCGAGTAAATCCGACATCCCTTCCATCTTGCTTACTTCTTCTTCTGTTTTATCTTTCATGTCCACCGTATTTTTAGTTACCCACTTTTTAATCATGCGCTCTAGGTCTTCCATCGTGATAGGCTTAGGGGTATAATCATTCATCCCTGCATCTAAGCACTCTTGTCGGTCTTCCGGTGAGGCAAATGCCGTCATTGCTACAATGATCGGTTGTTCTTTAATGGTATACGATGTTCTTATTGTTCTTGTTGCAGTGAGTCCGTCCATATTCGGCATCTGAACGTCCATAAACACGATATCATAAAACGACTTATTGATTGCTTCAATGGCTTCTGTTCCATCGGTAGCGGTTTCAATTTCGTACCCTAGTCGAGCAAAAAGTTTCGATGCTAGAAGTCTATTGATGTCGTTGTCTTCTACTAAAAGTATTTTTGCAGGAATACGCTCTGCTAAAACTTTATGGGGACCAGCTTCTTCAACTTGCTCTGCTTTTAATTCTTCAATAGCTATAGCAGGCATTACTGTTGGCGACGTTTTTACGGTGAAGAAAAACTTACTTCCTTTTCCTTGTTCACTCTCGACCCAGATCTTCCCTCCCATTAGATTCACTAATGTTTTGCAAATGGTTAATCCTAGTCCTGTTCCGCCATACTTCCTGAATGTACTGGTATCAGCTTGTTGGAAGGCATTAAATAATTTTTCTTGTTGCTCTTCAGATATTCCCGGACCTGTATCCGATACAGTAAATACTAAATAAAATTCGTCTTCTTCTTGCTTCGACTTAACGCTGACAGTTACATTTCCACGTTCAGTAAATTTAATAGCATTACCTACTAAATTCATCAACACTTGTCGCAAGCGAGCTTTGTCGCCTAAAACAGCCGAAGGCACATCTACTCCTATATCCGTATTCAGTTTCAAGCCTTTTTCAGTTGCTCTACCCGATAGAATGGTCATAGTTTCATTCACGGCTTCCGACACATGGAAAGGAGCATCTTCCAATTGCATTTTATTTGCTTCGATCTTCGAGAAGTCGAGGATGTCGCTTATTACCTGCAAGAGTGCTTCTCCGCTTAAGCGAATAATATCTACAAATTCTTTTTGTTGATTATCGAGTTTAGTGCTATTCAACAATTCAGATATTCCGATCAATCCGTTGAGGGGAGTTCTGATTTCATGACTCATTACTGCCAAGAATTCCGATTTTGCTTCGGTAGCCGATTCTGCTTTCTCTTTCGCGATACGAAGCTCTTCTTCTTGTTGCAATCGCTCCGTAATATCACGTGCTGAAAAGCTGACACCAGTTACTAAATCTTCGTCATTTCGAACTGGATACAATAGCACTTCATAAGTTCGATCGTCGCCTGTATCATTTTTAAAATGCTCAGAAAAATTCAACGTTTCTCCTCTCAGAACAGTATTCACACGTTCTTTCCAAATATTACGTTGCTCTGCAGGCAAAATTTCACTAAAATCATCGCCCTCATTAATATCTCTTTCGAAAGTAGAAACGAACAATTGTCGGAAGCGGTTATTCACCACCGTTAGTGTCCCCAGAGCATTAACAGAGAATACTGCTTCACCAGTATTTTCAACTAATGCAAGAAGATTCTCTCTGCTAAGTCGTAATAACTCTTGCGATTTTCTATTCTCGCTATTATCTACCGCGGTAATCACCACTGCATTTCTGCCTGAAAGATTCGCAGCCATCATTTCAACAGAGGCTTGTTTCCGATCTTTACGTAGAATTTTTCGCTCTGTACGAGCAATTTTATAATCACCTTCAACTAACGCTAAAAACCATTTTGCATGTAGCGATGATTCTGAAGGATGAATAATATTGTCGAATGATAATTGCTTAAGTTCTTCAACAGAATACCCAGTTAATGATGCAAACGATGTATTTACTTCCAGGAATCGCTGCTCATATGAAACAACTGCGACAGCACTCGACTCCATCTGAACTAACGCTAATGATACATCATCATTCGAAGCTGACGAAATTTGACTATCGTTAACAATGGGAGCACGATAAATTGTGCTTTCTTGCTCTCCTTCGGGATCAACAAATACTGTTTCTTCCTGGTAATTTTCTTCCGACTGAATTTGCTTTGCAGAATCATCAATACCAAAATTCATTGGCACAGCAACCTCTGTAGGTTCAGCGAAACGACAGAATAGATTGCCTTCTGCCACTCGAGAAATTGACACATTCACAGGAAAAACTCTTCCTTGCAAACTTCTGCAATCAAGTAATTTATGAGAGAAGGTATTGTTATCAATTGCATTCAGTAGTAATCCTACTTCATCATCAGCGAGGTTTTCTCTAAAAAGTTTCGAGAATTTTAAGTTTTCGAGAAGTGGCTTGCGATAAACACCAAATAAATTTAGTGCTTTCTGATTTGCCTCGATGGCTTTTAACGTTATTCCGTCGATTACCACCCATGCTTCTGCCTGTTGTTCGAAAAGTGATGAAAAGGCATCTTCTTTATTTTGAGAAGCTTTCAATCGCTTGTTTTTCATGTACAGGTAAATCGCAATTATCCCAATAAGGATAAGCGCTGAAACCAGTAAATAAACAATGATTGATAAACTCATACGATTGTAGTAGACACACTTTTAGACCCCGTTTATTCGTAAACTGGACCAAAAGGTTACAAAAATTTCGTCATTATTTCTAATTTATTGTAAATCAGCTTTATTTCTGCTCCAATTTCGCTAATTGATCGGAAACAAATCCCGATAATTCAGCTACATAATGGTCTTCAAAATTAAAACTGATACCCGCTTCCGTATAAATTGCTCCGATTGTATCGGTATACCCTAAACTGAGCGCCGCGATATACTTTTCAAGTGCTGTTTTTTGATCGAGAATAAAATTCCTCCACACAGCAATAGCACCTAATTGAGCGAATCCGTATTCAATATAGTAGAACGGCACTTCAAAAATATGCAATTGCTTTTGCCACATATTTTCCAATGCATCATCGAGTCCCTCCCAATTCACTGCTTTACCTGAGAATCGAGCATAGGTCTCTCTCCAAGCTTTGCGGCGATCATCGGCAGTATGCTCAGGATTTAGATAGATCCAGTGTTGGAAAGCATCTACAGCCGCAATCCAAGGCAATCCTTTTAATACATCAGCAAGATGCTTTTTCTTCGCTCTTAAAAGCTCTTCATCATTACTGAAATAATGTTTCCAGTACTCCATCGACATCAGCTCCATCGACATAGATGCTAATTCAGCAACTTCGCTTGGCAAGCTTTTATAATCGACTAATTCGAGCGGGCGATCTACGATAGAATGAACGGCATGTCCGCCTTCGTGCACCATTGTTACTAGATCACGAAGTGTATTCGTTGAATTCATGAAAATAAACGGCATTCCCGTTTCATAAAGCGGATAATTATATCCACCAGGAGCCTTGCCTTTACGAGATTCTAAATCGAGGCGATTTTCATTCTTCAATGCTTCAATACAAGCACCCAAAAACGGATCCATTTCGTTGAAGCATGCAATTGTTTTATTGATAAGATCGGCTGAACCATCATAAGGGCGAAGCGGTTTTTGCCCTTCGGGCTCTGCACTTAAATCCCAAGGGCGAAGAACATCCACACCAACATTAGCACGATGCGACTCCTCATTCTTCTGCACTAAAGGCACCAAATATTTCTCGACAGCATGATGAAATTTAAAGCAATCGTCGGGAGTATAATCGAAGCGTCCGAGATTAGCGAACATATAATCGCGGTAATTCGTAAATCCTGCATTGAGAGCGATACGGTGGCGTAATTTTATTAATTCGTTAAATAATTCATCGAGTTTATCACGATCTTGTAAACGACGAGATAAAATTTTACGATACACCTCTTCACGCTTCGCACGATCAGGAATTTCGAGGAAATTTGCTGCTTGTTGTAAAGTCAATTCTTTACCATCAACTTCAACAGTCATACTTCCTGTGATGGAAGCATATTCCTGTTCTTTATTCTGCAATTCAGCAATTAAAGGAACGTTTTCGGCGCGAAAAATCTCGACACGTTTACGCACCTGACGCAATACATTTTTAAATCCTTTATCATTAAAACTATCCACAAAAGGAAACGCGAGCATTTTAGTATCGAGATCATTATTCAGCGGAGCAATAAGCGGCTGGATTTCAGTTACGAAAAACGTATAAGCATCAGTATATTCTTTATTAGTGGTATCGCAGCTCATACGGATATAGCGCCATCCTACATTCTCCTGAAGGGCAGCCTCCAACTCACTTCGATCGGTTAACCATTGCTTAAAAGCACCAATATCGTTCACCTCACGGGCTTTTAGCTCCTCAAATAAGGGGAGAATATCCTCTTTCGAAGAAAAGGCAAAATCGGCAGGTAAATAACTACGTTTAACGGCGGTCGACAATAAAGAAGTTGAAGCGAGCATGAGTGATTTTTTATTAAGGTGCCAAAATATTAAAAAGAAAACTGCGAATAGCAGTGGGGAGAAAAAGTTTTTAAGAAAAGATCTTGGATTTTGAATTTTGAATTTTGGATACACCGTTAATGTATTTTCCAGTAAATCAAATTCAGAAAGGATACAAAAAACCTATTCAATCTCCCATTCACAGCTCCATTCAATCAGTCATTCATTCATTCAATCATTCAATCATTCAATCATTCAATCATTAATTAAAAAAGGTCCCGATTTGCACCGGAACCTTTTTAGCTTATTTAATTGCGAAAGATTATTCGCTCTTAGTAGTTTTCTTAGCAGCTGCTTTTTTCTTTGGAGCTGCAGCTTCTTCTGATGAAGCTTCTGCATCGTCAGCTTTCTTCTTCTTAACAGCCTTTTTCTTAGGAGCTTCTTCGCCTTCAGCAGGTGCAGCAGCTTCTTCTTTCTTAGCTTTTGCTTTAGCCTTTGGTTTTTCTTCTGTAGCTGCTTCAGCAACCGGAGCTGCTTCCTCTGCAACAGGATTCATTGCTGCTTCACTCTCAGCAGAACCTATAATATCCTTTAACAATGTATACCAAGTAAACATCTTACGGATATCAGAAGTATGAACTCGTTCTTCATCGAATTCAGGAAGAATTTTCTTCAATGCAATTTTAAGATCTGCAGGCTCAGACTTCGGACTAACAGAAGCAGCAATTGCATCGTTTTCTTTCATCTTCTTGAAAACATCATATAAAGGCATATCTTCATCTACTGTGTAGATTGCTACATCCTTCAACATAATGATACGTTGCATAGCAGAAACGGGGATACGACGTTTGTCGGATAGTCCTTCTACCACAAAACCTCCGTTACGCATTTGCGCAACCATTTGAAACAACCCGCTCATGCCGGGGATCGAAATAATCTTATCGAAACTCATAATTGTGTTACATTATAGGGATGCAAATTTAAGTTTTTGATTTGAATATGTAATTGCCTGTTAATGTGCATTATAAGAATTTTGGGGACGGATAAAACCTTGAAAAAAGCGTAAAAACTCGATTTCGGACAATAAATACAATCACCAAGGTACTCATTTTGCCATAAACATCCTCCCTATTATGAAACATGAACCGTTGTTTTTCGTTTCGAAGGTTGGTTTACGCCTTTCATCTTCATTAAAAATTAAGCGTAAACAGGGCTGTCTGATCTACATTTGTTTAATTTAGAGCGGGATTATTTCAGTCCGACCGTGAAGGTGATAAACTTGATTTTATGCAAAAAAGAACGATTCGAAAAATAGCAATCCTAGGTTCAGGAATTATGGGCTCGCGCATTGCTTGTCATTTTGCCAATATCGGAGTGGATGTTATGTTACTCGATATTCTACCTCGTGAATTAACTGCTGAAGAAACTGCAAAAGGTCTTACCATGGAGCATCCGTTGGTAAGAAACCGAATTGTGAATGAGGCTATGCAAGCAACCGTAAAGGCGAACCCTTCTGCTCTTTATCGCAAAGCAACTGCTACAAAAATCAAGACTGGAAATTTTACAGATAACTTAAAAGATATTAGCGACTGCGACTGGGTAATGGAAGTAGTTGTTGAGAATGCCGATATCAAACGCAAAGTATTCGAACAAGTTGAGCAATTCCGCAAGCCGGGCTCATTGATTACATCAAATACGTCAGGTATTCCAATGCATATTATGTCGGCAGGAAGAAGCGAAGATTTCCGCAAAAATTTCTGCGGAACGCACTTTTTTAATCCTCCGCGATATTTAAGATTACTAGAAATCATTCCGGGACCAGATACTGATCCTTCCGTTATCGATTTCCTAATGCAATACGGCGATTTACATCTCGGCAAGACTACCGTTCTCTGCAAAGACACACCTGCATTTATTGCAAATCGCATTGGGGTATTCAGCATTTTATCGTTGTTCCATCAAGTAGAAAAATCGGGATTAACAGTCGAAGAAGTTGATAAGCTTACGGGCCCAGTTATTGGTCGACCGAAATCGGCTACCTTCCGTACTTGTGATGTAGTTGGACTTGACACATTAGTGCATGTAGCCAACGGACTAAAAGCAGGCGTTCCTAACGACTCAAAGAATGCTATGTTTGAACTGCCAGGATACATCAGTAAAATGGTAGAACAAAAATGGTTTGGAGATAAAACAAAACAAGGATTTTACAAGAAAGTTAAGAATGAAAAAGGCAAGTCGGACATCCTTGCGCTCGACTTAAAAACACTCGAATATCGTCCGCAGGTAAAAGCCAAATTCGAAACATTAGAATCAACCAAAACGATCGACGATTTACGTCAACGATTAAAAGTACTTATAAAAGGCAAAGACAAAGCAGGAGATTTTTACCGTGAATCATTCTACGGACTCTTTCAATATGTTAGTGAAAGGATTCCTGAAATCGCCGATGAAGTTTTTCGTATAGACGCAGCGTTAGAAGCGGGATTCGGATGGGAAATCGGACCGTATGAAACATGGGATTTATTCGATGTTCCTACCACTGTAAAGGCCATGGAAGCTGCAGGATTTAAGCCAGCGCCTTGGGTATATGATATGCTTGCGAAAGGCATTAACTCCTTTTATAGTATCGAGAACGGCAAGAAGCTTTACTACGATATTACATCAGGAAAATATCAGCTGATTCCGGGACAAGAAAACTACGTTGTACTACATCCGCTACGCGGAACAAAAACAGTGTGGACTAACGGAGGATGCAATGTAATTGATATTGGCGACGATGTTTTATGTTGCGAATTCAATACTAAGATGAATACGATGGGCAGTGATGTGGTAATGGGAGTTAACAAAGCCATTGAACTAGCCGAAAAAAGTTATAAAGGATTAGTTATCGGTAACGACGGTGCCAACTTCTCGGCCGGAGCTAACTTGGCGATGGTATTTATGATGGCCATAGAGCAAGAGTATGATGAAATTGACATGGCGATACGAATGTTCCAGCAAATGAACATGCGTGTAAGGTATTCATCGATTCCGGTAGTCGTTGCACCATTTGGTCTCACTTTAGGCGGCGGATGTGAAATGACATTACATGCCGACAAAGTTCAAGCACATGCTGAATTATACACCGGACTAGTAGAATTTGGGGTCGGATTAATCCCTGGCGGAGGCGGAACAAAAGAATTCGCTTTACGCTTTGCGGATGGAACGAGGGATGGAGATATCGAAACCAATACGCTACGCGAAAAGTTCCTTACCATCGGACAAGCCAAAGTATCGACCAGCGCTGCTGAAGCATTTGATATGGGAATTTTGAAACTCGGGCGCGATGAAATCAGTTTAAATAAAAGTCGCTTAATTGCCGATGCTAAACGCGCGGCAATTGAAATGGCTGATGCCGGATACACGCAACCGATTCAAAGAAAAGATATAAAAGTTCTTGGAAAAAGTGGCTTGGGATTGATCTGGGTTGGAGCAAATAGTATGCTTTCGGGCCATTATATTTCGGAACATGACCAGCTAATTAGTCAAAAATTGGGCTATGTTATGTGCGGAGGCGACCTTTCGGCACCATCTTTGGTGTCTGAGCAATACTTGTTAGACCTTGAAAGAGAGGCATTTCTGTCGTTAACAGGCGAAAAAAAGACGCTTGAAAGAATTCAATCAATTTTAACTACCGGAAAACCCCTTAGGAATTAAATTAGTTATTAATTTTAGCACGATTCTAAATACCTACTATATGCATAAGTTCCGTATGCTTGTTCTGTTTCTTTTGATGATGCCTTTTGTTGGGCATTCTCAATCAGAAGAAAAACCAAAGTATGCCCCGGGCAGAGAAAAACATCGTAATAAAACCGATGAGCTGGGTCAAAAACAAGGTGCGTGGAGAACGTACAATTCGCTTGGAGACTTGATTAACGAAGTTGAATACGTTAACGACAAACGCCAAGGAATCTCTAAAAAGTACTATCCATACGGTAAAACGATGGAAGAACTAGAATACCAAAACGGTATTAAAGAAGGTACTTACAAGCGATATTACTATTCAGGATCCGTAAAACAAGAAGGTGAATATTTAGCAGGGAAGAAAGACGGAAAGTGGACACGCTACTATGAAGACGGAGAAATTTCTTCAGAAGGAAGTTACAAAAACAATAAAAAAGACGGAGAGTGGCGTTCTTTTAACCGTAAAGGGCAGTTGATTAATACTGTTACTTATAAAGACGGAGTAGACACCAAAGCGGCAGCAGCCGACGAAGCTAAAAAAGCAGCTGAAGCGAAGAAAGCAGCTGATGCTAAAAAAGGCGGAAAAGGAGCTAAAGATCCAAAAGGCGGAACTACTCCAGCACCAGGATCAGCACCGGCACCGGGAACTACACCGGCACCAACTCCTGCACCAGCAGATACTACCAAGAAATAAATCATAAAAAACCCGCTTCAAAAGAGCGGGTTTTTATTTTGCGTTTACACTATCTTTATGGTGGAAAAATTAATTAGTATAAACTTTTGTTATAAGCATGCCTAAAATTGCTGTATATAAGTTTCTGACATTTTTCATATTTGCATTCGATGCCTTAAATGAGCCACCGCATTTGCATATAGTAAAAGAAAAAGGAAATAGGCAGAGATCAGCAAAAATTTGGTTAGAATCCCTTAAAGTGAGTGAGAAAGGAACTCTAACTGAAAAGGAATTAAAGCAAGCTCCTTCATTGATAAAAGAAAACAAAAAAATTCTGATTGATGCTTTCTATAAAGTTAAAAATGGGCAGAAAGTAACAACCATTAAATTAAAATAAAATGGCGTCTTCTTTAAAAAATAAATCGATTTCAATAGAAAAACTCACCTTCGAAATACCGGGAAAAATCTCCCTTAAACTAGAAGATGGCAGGTTAATAATAGTTCCTTTAAAATACTTTCCAGATTTAAAGAAACTACCTGTTGAGAAAAGAAAAAAATACACAATTGTTGACGATCGTACAATTCTATTTGCATTTTCAAATTCAGTATATCATCTTGAAGATTTTATGGGACTTGAAAACAAATGGAGTGAACGCTAATGACTTCAATCTAGTTGTCAAATACTCTTTTAATGTTACAATAATTGAAAGTAATAATTAAACACCGAACATTTCGTTTTTAATTCAGTAAAAAGAATTCTATGAATGCATATATCTTAACCGGTTTTCGTACCGCAGTAGGCAAAGCTCCTAAAGGTAAATTCAGATTTACTCGTCCCGATGATTTAGCGTCGGCAGTAATTAAGCACCTTATGGCTGCTGTGCCAAATCTCGATAAAGAACTAATTGACGATGTTATTGTTGGCAATGCTACTCCTGAAGCGGAGCAAGGCTTAAACATTGGAAGAATGATTTCTTTGATGGGCCTCGACACTTATAAAGTTCCAGGAGTAACGGTTAATAGATATTGCGCTAGTGGACTAGAGACTATTGCGATTGCAGCTGCTAAAATTCAAGCGGGCATGGCTGATTGCATCATTGCCGGAGGAGTTGAATGTATGAGCCCAATACCTTTCGGAGGATGGAAGATTGTCCCTAATTATGAATTAGCCAAAAACCATCCTGATTATTATTGGGGCATGGGACTTACTGCTGAAGCGGTAGCTCGTGAATTCAATGTTAGCAGAGAAGATCAAGATATGTTTTCTTATAACTCGCACCAAAAGGCGATCAACGCTATTAAGTCGGGTTATTTTAAAGACCAGATTGTTCCTTTTACAATCGAAGAGACATTCCTCGATGCGAACGAGAAAAAACAAAATCGATCATCAATAATGGATACGGATGAAGGTCCGAGAGCGGATACTTCAATTGAGAAACTTTCCCTCTTAAAACCTGTGTTCGATGCGCGAGGAAGTGTTACTGCCGGTAACTCATCACAAACGAGCGATGGCGCTGCATTTGTATTAGTAGTTTCCGAAAAAATGCTGAAGCAACTAAATGCTACTCCTAGGTTAAGATTTGTGAGTTATGCTGTTGCAGGTGTTGAACCTCGCATCATGGGTATTGGACCTGTAGAAGCAATTCCTGCAGCATTAAAACGTGCGGGATTGAAAAAAGAAGACCTCGATATCATCGAACTAAATGAAGCTTTCGCTTCTCAATCGTTAGCTGTTTGTCGCACGCTCGACTTAAACATTGACAAGGTGAATGTAAACGGTGGCGCAATTGCACTAGGACATCCACTAGGCTGTACAGGAGGAAAGCTTACAGTACAAGTAATGAATGAACTTGAACGACGTCAACAGAAATACGGAATGGTAACGATGTGTGTCGGGACAGGCCAAGGTGCTGCCGGCATCTTTGAAAGGATATAAATCATAAGCCCCGATAAATTATCGGGGCTTTTTAATTTGATAAGAGGCTGTTCCTTATTTTTGCATTAACAAATTGTAAATACATGCCCTTAAAAGAACAGTGGATATTACTAATCAGCACCCCTCTTTACGCCTTCGTAATTTTATTAGAGATCTTGCTGAGTCACCTAAAGGTAAAAGGATATTACACAGTAAAAGAAACCATCACCAATGTTTATTTAAGTGCATTGAATGCAGGATTAGATTTGCTATTTCGTGTCATTTATGTTGCTATCCTGTTATGGTTTTATAATCACAGAATTATTGAAACATGGTCGTCGCCCCTACTCTATTGGGTAATGATTTTTGTGCTTGAAGACTTAGCTTATTATTGGGAGCATCGTATCGATCATTACTGTCGCTTTTTCTGGGCTGTTCATGTTACACATCATTCATCGGAAGAATATAACTTAACAACAGGTTTCCGTTCGTCGGTACTACAACCACTTTATCGTTTTATTTACTTCATTCCTTTAGCGCTCTTAGGTTTCCAACCAATTGACATCATCTTTGTATATGCAGCTACGCAGATCTACGGAATATTAGTTCATACTCAATTTATAAAAAAGATGCCGAAGTGGTATGAAGTATTATTAGTTAGTCCTTCGCACCATAGAGTACATCATGCCAGCAACGTTCGTTATCTCGATAAGAACATGGGCATGGTATTAATCATTTGGGATAAAATTTTCGGCACCTTCCAAGAAGAAGAAGATAAAGATCCAGTGCGCTTCGGATTAACGAAACCATTAGATCAACCGCATCATCCTGTTCGCATTGTAACTCACGAATGGGAATCAATAATTCAAGATTTAAAACAACCAGTTCCATTCACCACAAAACTGAAATATGTATTCATGCCACCAGGCTGGAGTCACGATGGAAGCAGAAAAACCGCGAATGAATTAAGAAGGGAATTATTTGAATCAGAAAAGAAAATTTGAAAAGGGAGAAATTCAAACAATAATAAAATGAAGAAACTTTTAGCGTTACTCCTTATTTCGAACTTTGCATTTTCACAAGTACGTCCCACGACAGACTGCAACACCATCTTTATTTGCATCGATTCATCAACCTATGAATCACTATTTAAAGACAGCTTCATAAAGGATAGTTTATTTATTACACGAGAGCAATCAACTCAGACAAACTCCGACAACTACAATGGCAAATATGCTATTGGAGAAGCTGCAACCATAGAATTTTTCAAACCTAAACCAACTGGTCAATTCGGAGACAATTTAGGGGATTTCGGAATAGAATTCAAGACTAGAAAAACCGGCGAGTTAAATAAAATAATTGAAGATGCTGGCAAGAACAATTTTAAAATAGACACACAGATCACCCACCTTAATGAAACAGACACGATAATTCCATGGTATAAAACCGTCCAACTTTTGCATTCAAAATCAAATATGGAATTAAGCTTTTTAGAATACCAGACGGAATATTTAAACTACATAGGATTCGAAGGCGATGAATTGACCAAGGAAATGACATTTTCCGAATTCAACAATATCTTATCAAATGGCAAGAAATATCCAAGGCTATTTAAGAAGATCACATCGATAACGATAAAAATCGATAAAAATTCATTTCACGAAGTCGAGCAATTTTGCAAACTAAATAAAATGAAAAAGCAAGGTGATTTTTATGCTAATTCTGACTTTAAAATAATCACCGAAATATCGGACGGTGATTACAAAGCTAAAATCCAGAAAATATCCCTTCAACTTATCACCGAGCAAAAAGGTAAAACAATAATTATTTCAAATAATCTGAAATATATTATTGATGGCAACCATTGTGACATTATTTTCGATTAGCACGGTTGACTTGTAACAAAAGTCACGTTCTATTTATCAAAACATATTCAACTTTGCATTTCAAAATCAAAAAGATGAATATCAACGACACCATCAAATTAATTGCAGGTAGCTTTGTATTAATCTCACTTACGCTAGGCTATTTTGTGAATGAATACTTTTATTTCTTCACTGCCTTTGTTGCCGTAAATCTTATACAATCAAGTTTCACAAAGTGGTGTTTGATGGAAGATATTTTAAAGAAAGCGGGTATGAAGGAAGGGGGAAATAGCTGTTCTGTTTAGTATTTAACTTTATCGTTTTACAATTAAATGGCGAAGAATTTCGCATCAATACAGCGCAGTTACCACTCCTCGTTTTGTAACAAATTCGTTTTTACAGTTAACAAAATCGACTCTGTAAACATAAACACCTAGAGGAACTTTTTGTCCTTCATGGGTTCCATCCCAGCCTAAATCTACTTGATCACTTTCAAAGATCATTTGTGCGTAGCGATTATAAACACGTAAATGAAAATTACTGACTTCGCCGTAAGCCCTGAAATCATCGTTAATTCCGTCTTCATCGGGCGTAAAAGCAGAAGGAACAAAAACATCACAAGGGCAATAACGACTGTCGACATAAATTGAATCCACAATGCTGTCACAAACTCCAACAGCCGAACATTTATACCATCCGTCTTCATTAACATATTGCGATCTTGCAGTGAATCCGTTATTCCATTGAATACTTTTGTAGACTCCAGGAATGATTGACAAGAAAACAACATCACTCGAACATCTAGTTAAGGTATCGTTGTCGAATAAATAATTGCTATCAGCTTGAACTTTGATATAATCACGGTACATCACAGTATCTATTCCACAAACACTTTTCGTGACCATATAAACATCGTAAGCGCCCTGTTGATTGTAAAATATTCCGCTTGGATTTACAATCGTAGAAGTATCAGGATTAGCGCTTTCAAAGCCCCATGCCTTAATAGCATAAACAGTATCTGTCAGCGATGTAAAATTAACAACTCCGCTATCACACAAAACAGTTTTGTCGGAAGTGAAATCTAACTCACCTATTTCGGTAATCGACAAATCGTCGAACATGAAATTCACTAATACTAATGGTGCTGTTGCTGTAAGGAAATTGCAAAATGGTCCGATCAACAAACTATCCATATCTTCTATAGGCTCATAACAAAACGAAAAAGAAGTGTACGTATTTTTTGTCAATTGCATAGGGTTAATATTAATCTGAGGTTTCTCAGGAAAACATTCATTGCCGTATGAGGAATATGTTAATGGGTTATGATGGTTGTAGAAAAATAATCCGAAGTCGATGAAATTTATCGGATCAGAATAAAAGCCTAATCCGAGTTGAAATTTCACCAAATAGCGTTTACCTTTTTTCAAAGGAGCCAAGAGCTTAGTTTTAACAAGTTCATTATACGGAACACTCGTCATGATGGAATAATTTCCTCCCAACATACTTACTAATCCTGTGCCTGAATTAGGGTAACATTCGGGAATACTTCCATAAAATCCACAATTAAAATAATCGGGAGAATTATAAGCGATATACCAATTGCGGCAACGCTCCAACTGGCTCATATTATCGGGACAAGTATCATAGTCTTCAAATCCCCCATTATCAACAAAATTCTGTGCGTGCAAACTACTCGTAGTAAGCAATAAAAGAATTATTGCAATACTACGAACAAGATTTGCCAAAGTATAACGGATGAAGGGCATGAAACAAAGTTAAAAAGAAATCGCAACTACTTAACAGCAGCGCGTTCTAAGCGATCATTAATAGCAAATCCTAAATTTGTTTCAGGAAGGTATGCAGCAACAATTACATCAATATCCTCACGACGATCGATCGTACGTAAAAAAGCAAAGAGATTAGATGCAGCTTCGGAAAAGTCACCGGTAGGAGATAAATTATAAATCGCATGCTTATCATCAACAACAACATCTCCAAAACAAATAACAGCTAATTTACTTTCTTTATTTGCGTCGATTAACTGCTTCAAATCATCTGCAATATGAAGCGGTTTTGAAGGAGCGTAATGGCTCTTCAACATTCCAGGAGCTTTCGGATCGGAACTACTATTAATGCGAATCACTACCTTACCTGCAACTTTTCGGATATCCTCAGGCGTTAGTCCACCTAGACGATAAATCACCGTTTCACCATCTTCAAACCCAACGATAGTCGACTCCACTCCTACTTTACAAGCACCACCATCGAGCACCATTGCAATTTTTGAATCAAGTTGATCCATTACATGCTGTGCAGTAGTTGGACTAATATATCCAAATGGATTTGCAGAAGGAGCAGCCAAAGGAAAATCGAGATTATTTAACAACGCCAAAGTCATTGTATGATTTGGCATGCGCAATCCCACAGTATCTAGTCCTGAAGTAACCACATCGGGAATACAATCTTTCTTCTTCAACACTAAAGTTAATGGTCCTGGCCAAAAAGCCTCCATCAACTTTAAAGCAACTGGAGGAACATCCTCAGCATAAAGAAGAGCAGCCTCTTTAGAAGGAATATGAACGATAAGCGGATCAAAAGAAGGACGTTCTTTTGCCTCAAAAATCTTAAGCACGACGGCAGCATTCAACGCATTACCAGCAAGACCATAAACTGTCTCGGTTGGAATAGCCACAAGCTCATCATTTCGAAGGAAAGAAGCCGCATCGGCCACAGAAGAATTCATCACTGTCATTGTTCGGCAAAAATACGCAAAGAAAACAGGCCGAAAGGTAATCAAAATCAAATTTTGTACCACCCGTTTGAGAACAGACAAGTATTTGAAAATAAATAGGTTTGAAGCTTGGTAAAACAAAATGTTATCATCAGATTTGCGTTATAAGTGTATCTAAATTCCGGTTTTACCGTATACCCAATCAAATACAACCCTCATGGAAACGAGCACACAACAACACCTAAAAGGCGGAGAATTTATCATTAAAGCAACTGATCCGCAATCGGTATTTATCCCTGAAGAATTCAACGAAGAGCATCGCATGATGGCTGATATGGCCGGCGACTTTTTAAAGCAAAATGTTAATCCTAACCTCGATCGAATCGACGCGATGGAACCGGGTTTAATGCCATCGATAATGGACAAAGCCGGAGAACTTGGACTCTTAGGCGTTGCCATTCCTGAAGAATACGGTGGATTTGGAAAAGACTTCATTACCTCGATGCTCATGACGGAAGTACTGGGCGCGGGACATTCCTTTTCTGTAGCGATGGCAGCACATACAGGAATTGGAACATTACCCATTTTATACTTCGGCAACGACGCACAAAAACAAAAATACCTGCCAAAACTGGCAACAGGAGAATGGAAAGGCAGCTATTGCTTAACAGAACCAGGATCAGGATCAGATGCGTTAGCGGCAAAAACAAAAGCAGTGCTGTCGGAAGATGGTAAACATTATATCCTCAACGGACAAAAAATGTGGATTACCAACGCAGGATTTGCAGACGTATTCACCGTATTTGCACAAGTTGATGGAGATAAATTCACGGGCTTTATAGTTGAAAAAGGATACGAAGGACTAAGTTTAGGCGAAGAAGAACACAAGATGGGAATCAAAGGTTCATCAACACGTCAAGTATTCCTTAGCGACTGCAAAGTACCCGTAGAAAACGTATTAGGAGAAATTGGCAAAGGACATTTAATTGCCTTTAACATTTTAAATATTGGTCGCGCGAAATTAGCTGCTGCTGCACTCGGAGGAGGTAAGCAAGTAGTAACACAATCGATCGACTACGCCAATACACGCATTCAATTCAAATTACCGATTGCAAAATTCGGAGCAATTAAACATAAATTAGCAGAGCAAGCTATTCGCACATTTGCGGTAGAATCTGCCATTTACAGAGTAAGCGATTTAATTGAAGCCAAAGAACAAGAAATCATTGCATCTGGACAATCGACAGCAAAAGCCTTGTTAGGAGCGGCAGAAGAATATGCAGTAGAATGTGCAATCTTAAAAGTTGCCGGATCAGAACTACTCGACTTTGTTGTTGACGAAGGAGTACAGATTTTTGGTGGCTATGGATACTCGGCCGACTTCCCAATGGACAGATCGTATAGAGATTCACGTATCAACAGAATCTTTGAAGGAACGAATGAAATCAACCGACTTTTAACAGTTGATATGATTTTAAAACGTGCCATGAAAGGAGAACTTGATTTGATGGGCCCTGCAATGGCAGTACAAAAAGAATTAATGGCGATTCCTGATTTCGGCAGCGGAGAAACCAAGTTATTCAGCGAAGAAATTAAAGCCATCGAAAACTTGAAGAAAGCGATTTTGATGGTAGCAGGAACGGCAGTACAAAAATTCATGATGACACTTTCGAAAGAACAAGAAATCATTATGAATATTGCTGACATGGCCATCGACACCTATATTGCAGAATCAACACTATTGAGAGTGCAAAAGCTGGTAGCGATGAAAGGAGAAGAAGCTTGCGCAGACCAAATCGATATGCTTAGAGTTTACCTTACGAATGCAGTCGACAGAGTAAACGTAAACGGAAGAACAGCAGTTAACAATATGTTAGAAGGCGACGAACAACGACTACTTTTATTAGGCATTAAACGCTTCACAAAAGCACCATTGACTAACACGAAAGAAGCACGTCGTCGAATCGCGAAAACATTATGCGACGCAGGGAAATACTGCTATTAATAAAGATTCAAGGTGAAGAATTCAAGATGAATGAGAAATTTGCGTAATTCACACCTCTACATTACAATATTAATACATAACAGTCATCGTAAAAATCGGTGGCTGTTTTTTTTATTCCGTTAAGTAGAATAAAAACTATATTTGCACTATAGCCATACAGATGAACAAACGCAATATTATCTTCATCATTTCAACAATCCTTTTATTTTCGGCTATACGTTACCGTGAGTTAATTGGGTATGGTATTAATCAATTACGTGGACAACTATCGATTGTAATAAATGCACGCGAGATTGAAGAAGTAATAAGAGACAAATCGGTACCCGACAGCATCAAATACAAACTAGCGCTCATTCAAGAAATCAAGAAGTTTGCGGTTGACAGTTTAGGAATTAAAGCAAGCAAAAACTACAGTACCTATTACGATCAGCAAGGCAAGCCATCGATATGGGTAATAACGGCAAGTGAACCCTTTGCGATGCGGCCTTTTGAATGGAAGTTTCCGTTTTTAGGATCGGTTAGTTATAAAGGCTTTTTCGAAAAAGAAAAAGGGCTGCCAGAATTAGAAGAACTGAAAAAAAAAGGATATGACGTTGACTATGGCACTGCGGGTGGCTGGTCGACATTAGGATGGTTTAAAGACCCGGTATTATCGGGGATGTTGCGCAAAAAAGAAGGAAGGTTAGCCGAACTCATCATTCACGAGCTCACTCATGGAACTATTTACATATCCAACAATGTTGAATACAACGAGAATTTAGCCACATTTATCGGCGAAGAAGGAGCTAAACAGTTTATAACCAATAAGTTTGGAAAAGAATCGCCACAAATGAAAGAATATTTAGACTTTCAAGAAGACGAAGAAATATTTGGTGATTACATGATTACCAGCTGTTTACGTCTCGACAGCCTATATAATCATTTGAACCTAAAAGAGACGCCGGCCGTGAATTATCGGAATAAATACTTCTTAATTAAGGATATAATACTGAATATCAACAAACTACCCCTTAACAATCCTGAAAGATACCGTTTTAAGTTCCCTGGCGACCATCTTCCCAACAACAGTTTTTTCATGTCATTTCAACGATATCGTAAAAAACAGACTGATTTTCGGCAGGAATTGTCGAAAAATGGAGGCAACATAAAGCAATGGCTCTTACATTTGCGGTCTGAAAACAACTAAAACAATTCGGAAGACGCATTTTAGGGAGAAAAAACTATCATCAGGTACTTATTTTCTCTAATTTCGCCCTCCTAAAACTACTGAAATAATCAGCATGGCGATTACAACTATTTCTAAAAAGTCGAAGGCCGCAAAACAAGCAGCTCAAACGAAGCCACTTATCTTAATTATTGAAGATGACAATTTTCAACGTGAGATATTGAAGGACCACTTAGTGAGCACAACAATTGATTGTGAAATTGTTTCATTTGCTACAGGCGAAGAATGTCTGAAGAAAATCGGCACTCAAAAGCCGGTATTAGCATTTGTTGATTTCAACCTGAACTCGAAAGATAAAAAAGCGATGGACGGAGTGAAATTCTCAAAGAAACTAAAAACACTTGCACCAAAATGCGACATCATCATGGTATCAGACAAAAACCATGAAGATCAAATCAACAAAGCGCTAAGCAAAAGCACTTTGAAATTCATTAAGAAAGACGAAAGCACATTAAAACTTGCTACTGCAGCGGTACAGGATACTACAAATCCTTTCCAAGCAATGATTCAACGTTTTGATATTGCAGCAAAAATCATAGGATTAGAGCAAGATGTTTACGAAGTATTAAAAAACCCTTCTAAACTAATTGAAGTAAATCTACCTATTAAGATGGATGACGGATCTATCAAAGTATTTGACGGATACCGTGTAATTCACTCTACAGCTTTAGGACCCTCTAAAGGAGGAATTCGTTATTCAATGCAAGTAGAAGCTGATGAAGTTAAAGCATTAGCAGCATGGATGACATGGAAATGTGCTATCGCCGATATCCCTTACGGCGGAGCGAAAGGCGGAATCAACTGTGAGCCTTCAAAAATGTCGGTAGGTGAATTAGAAAGACTTACTCGTGCATACACAGTGGCAATGTCGGATATTTTTGGTGTTGACAAAGACATCCCTGCACCTGACATGAATACAGGTCCACGTGAAATGGCTTGGATTGTTGACGAATTCAGCAAAGTAAAAGGAAGCTTCACACCAGGAATCGTAACAGGGAAACCATTATTCCTAGGCGGATCATTAGGACGTGTTGAAGCAACAGGACGCGGAGTTTGTACTTCTGCATTAGAAGCACTTCGTTTATTAAAAATGAAACCAGAAAAATGCAGAGCTGCGGTACAAGGATTCGGAAACGTAGGATCTATCACAGCGAAACATTTCGATACAAATAAAATTAAAGTAGTAGCTATCAGTGACCATACAGGAGCATTCTTCAATCCGAAAGGAATTGACATTGCCAAAGCGATCGCTTTCCGTGATGCAAACAAAGGAGTATTAAAAGGCTTCAAAGGTGGAGAGTTAATCACGAATGAAGAATTACTCGAATTGAATGTTGAAATTCTTGCTCCATGTGCTATGGAAAACCAAATCACTGCACAGAATGCAAGTCGCATTAAAGCGAAATTAATAGTTGAAGGTGCTAACGGACCAACAACAGCAGGAGCTGATGACATCCTTAACAAAAAAGGAATTATCGTTATCCCTGATATCTTAGCAAATGGTGGTGGTGTAACAGTATCTTACTTCGAGTGGGTACAAAACCGTACAGGATACTACTACAGCGAAGATGAAATCAACAAACGTGCTGACCGTTGGATGAAACAAGCATTCCACAATGTTTGGGGAGTATCAACAAAGCATAAAGTTCCGATGCGTATTGCAGCTTACGTTTTCGCTCTAGAAAAAGTAGCCAAAGCAACTCGTGCAAGAGGAAGTTATTAAGATTATCCAAACAAAAAACGCAGGGCCTGTAATGACCCTGCGTTTTATATTTAAAAAAACATGACACTACACCGCGAAGGGCATACAATTTTAATTTCATCAGCAATAATGATGTTAATTATTAATGGTGCTACGTACTATTGGTTGGGTCCGAATTCATGGATCTTCATGACCATATTGACTTTATGTATTATATTATACATCTTGTTTCTTCAATTCTTCCGTTATCCTTCGAGAGATCAAACCTTAAGTGACAAGCATTTGATCGCTCCTTGCGACGGAAAACTAGTTGTGATTGAAGAAGTATATGAGCCAGAATATTACAAAGAAAAGCGTCTTCAAATTTCGATTTTTATGTCGCCGATTAACGTACATGCCAATTGGTATCCTGCATCGGGACGTGTAAGCTATGTGAGATATCACAAAGGGAAATATTTGGTGGCATGGCATCCGAAAGCAAGTACCGAAAATGAAAGATCTACAATAGTAATTGAAAAAGACAATAAGACTTCGGTATTACTTCGTCAAGTAGCAGGAGCATTAGCAAAACGTATTGTTTACTATCCTCACGAAAACGACAAAGTACGTCAAGGAGCAGAAATGGGCTTTATAAAATTCGGTTCACGCGTTGATATTTATCTTCCATTAGGAACGAAAGTGCATGCGAAACTCGGACAAAAGACAGTAGGCGGCGTAACAGTTATTGCCGACTTCTAAGAAAAACAAAATCACTCAAAAGCGACAATCATCTTGTCGCTTTTTTTTTCTAAAAAATTTAAATAGTAAAAAATATCAGGTCACTTGAAACGACCTCTATACATCAACAACATAAGAAATGTCGAACAAAATAGCATTAGTAACAGGAGCAAGCCGCGGATTAGGTCGCGATATGGCATTATCATTAGCATCGAAAGGAAGTGATATTGTACTTACGTATAGCACAAGTGAAACTGAAGCGATGGCAGTTGCCGCAGAGATAAAAGCAATGGGAAGAAAGGCGGCAGTATTACAACTTGATATGTCGAAGATGAATGCAATTGATCCATTTATTGCAGCTCTAACGGCATGCCTAACCGAAATGTCGGGACAAGCGAAATTCGACTATCTCATCAACAATGCTGGCATCGGAGCAACGATTCCTATTGCTGACGTTACAGAAGAAATCTTTGATAAATTCTTAAACATTCATTTCAAAGGCGTTTATTTCTTAACGCAGAAATGTTTACCAATGATCAACGACAACGGAAGTGTTATTTTTATTTCATCAGGATCGGTACGCTTTAGTGTCCCTGGATATTCGGTATACTCTAGCATGAAAGCAGCAATAGAAAACTTCACCAAGTTTGTTGCAAAAGAATACGGATCGAGAGGCATCAGATCAAATGTAGTTGCGCCAGGACCAGTAGAAACCGACTTCAACAATGCAATGATTAGAAATAACCCTCAAGCAAAAACATTCTTATCATCTATGTCGCCATTAGGACGCGTAGGTGCTGCAGACGATATCGGAAGTGTTGTAGCATTTATATGTTCAGAAGAAGCAAAGTGGATTAATGGGCAGAGGATTGAAGTTTCGGGAGGGATTAATTTATAGTTCTTAGTTCTTAGTTCTTAGTTCTTAGTTCTTAGTTCTTAGTTCTTAGTTCTTAGTTCTTAGTTCGGCGAAGCCGATGTGGTTCGAGGCCTGCCATGAAGTGTGCTATTTCAGCTCTACTGCATGGTTCGAGGCTTGCCATACAGTGTGCTATTTCAGCTCTACTGTATGGTTCGAGGCTTGTCCTGACATTTATCGTCAGGAAAGTGTGCTATTTCTGCTCTACTTCACGGCCTGCCGTAAAGTGTGCTATTTCTGCACTACTTTACGGTTTCCACTGTTTCAGAATAACCTTTAAGATAATACGATGAAAAATACCTTCGTCGGATAATGCGTTAGAGGCATATTGGGTATAAAGATCCTTGGGAGGTTGGTCGCCGAGGAGTTCGCGGACTTGCTTAAACTTTTCTTTGCGAATATGACTTAACTCTTCTACGCGTTGATCGAATGCTGATTTTTCGCGATTCAAGTCTTGCTCGGCAGAACTCTCTGATAAATTACTATTTGAATCACTATAATATAAATCACAGTGTCGTATGGCTAGTAAAAAACGATCGGATGATTTATAAAACAAGCGATGAGAAAAAGTTTCTAATCCTGCATAGAAAGCACCGGAATCAGACGTAGCCATTTCTTTTCTGCAGAAAGAACTATCGCTGCCTGTCCACATAAAAGAATTATTCAACTGCGTATTCACTTTCGACAAAGCCTTCCAGTCACTCTTCCAAATAGCAATAGGTTCTGTTTTATTGATAGTCACTTCCATCTGCATACCACCTGAAATGGTTGCTATCCTCCTCCACCCTGTTATCTCCTTAAACCAATTCGATTTCATTACATACACCGAATTGATAATAATATTTTTCGCCACTGCCGACTCACAACTTTTCACATATTCGTAACCGTTAGCCGTTACCATTCCGTTGCCAACGATAAAAATTATTTTAGTTGCTTGCTCATCTTTCGACCACGACAAATCATTGATTGCAGCGTTAAGCGCAGCGCTCACTATTTGATCTCCTTTCTCGATAGAAGGTTTCAATCTGTAAAGTTCGGCGGCAACATGATCTAAATCGTTTGTGAGATCGCTAAGTACTTTCACGTAAGCATTATTCTTACCAAAGCTTGGGCGAGAAAATCCGACAATACCAATACGCAATGCAGGTCGCGGGGATAACTGATCGAGTTCGTTCGAAATGAGCCATAAATTATCGCGAACATCAGTAAGCAATCCGTTAGTGCTTCCACTTAAATCGAGGCAAAACACAACATCCAGTGGACGATCGTTAAACGTATTTTGTCCCGAAGCACCTGCCGAAACAAACAGCAATGCCACAGCAAAAACAAAAGACAAAACAGAAAGGCGGACATACTGCATCATAACCCTGCAAATTTACTTTTATCCTTAAAGCGAAAAATGAAAAAAAGAAAAGGCTTTGAACAAGCGAAATTGAGATATTAACAATTTGAGATAATCCTCCCTACTTCACTCCACAAATTCTCGAGAGCCGATTTTATCTGCCAAGCAGCTCTATTGCGAGGTTCTACGTAATTCGAAACAGCTCTCACTTGTACACAAGGAATACTTTTCATCATGCAGGCATAAAAAAATGCGCCTCCTTCCATCGACTCTAAATCGGCGGGAAACAATTTCTGCACCGCTGCAATCCCCTCAGCGTCACCATGAACGGTATTTACAGTGATAGCGGAAGCCATTTTTAAGCCCGTAGACAGGCCATTTACAGGAGGAGGCTGTAGTTGTCCGCCCGCATAGGGAAACTCATCTGAACCCATTAAACCGAGTTCTATTAAAGAAAGGAAACGATCATGATCCACCGCCCCGAGATCAGCGAAACAATCGCTTGCCACCTCATAAACATCGCCCAAAGCAAAATTTCGGTTAAAGGCGCCAGCCAATCCGATATTCAGCAATAAATCGTACGTATTGAAAGCAAGCACGTTAGCAAGATGAAACGAAGTAGCAACACTCCCCACCCCAGTTACTAATCCGTAAACATCGGCAGCATCGTCATTTGGTATTAAAAAAGGTATACCAACAGGAGGAATTTGGGCATCATCGCTCATTAAGCCCTTGATTTCGGCCCCGGTAGCGCTCACAATCAGAATTTTACGAATCATTTTGCGAATATAAAGGAATCGGCTGACACCAATAAAAACATCCACTAAAATCAACTAATTTTGCACTTCTCTGTTATAGAGGGAAACTAAACAACAAGATGGTTTACATCACCCGAAAAGAACGCTTTAATGCGGCACATAAATTATACCGCGCCGAGTGGTCGGAGCAAAAAAACCTGGAGATCTTCGGGAAATGCTCGAATCCGAATTGGCACGGACATAATTATGAACTGTTTGTTACCGTAAAAGGAGAGCCTGCAGCCGATACAGGATTTGTGATCGACTTAAAATTTTTAAGTCAACTGATCAAAGAAAAAGTAATCGACAAACTCGACCATAAAAACATCAACATGGATGTCGACTTTATGAAAGACAAAATGGCTTCAACCGAAGTTTTGGCCGTTGCTATATGGGAGCAGATTGCTGGTCCTATACAATCGCAAGGCTGTGCATTGCACTCGGTAAAGCTATTTGAAACAGAAAATAATTTTGTAGAATATTTCGGATAACAATTTTCAAAACAACAGAATGGAACACAATCCACATAACGGTGAAGGCGAAGAAATGGATGGATATCAAAAACAAGATATTTACAATCCTGAGAAAATAAAATCCATTTCAAAAAACTATCATCAGATACTCCTCGACTTAGGCGAGAATCCTGAGCGTGAAGGATTATTAAAAACACCTGAGCGCGTTGCAAAATCATTGCAATTCCTTACTCACGGATATGATTTAGATCCTGTTGCTATTCTCAACTCAGCGAAATTCAGAGAAGAATACAAACAGATGGTTATAGTAAAAGACATTGAAGTATACTCGATGTGCGAGCATCATATGCTTCCTTTCTTTGGTAAAGCGCACGTAGCCTATATTCCGAATAAATACATTGTGGGGCTGAGTAAAATTCCTCGCATCGTAGATGCATTCGCACGCAGGTTGCAAGTACAAGAACGACTAACAACAGAAATTCGCGACTGTATTCAAAATACATTAGAGCCCTTAGGAGTCGCAGTAGTAATTGAAGCTCAACACTTGTGTATGCAGATGCGCGGAGTACAAAAGCAACATTCGGTAACAACAACATCAGCGTTTACCGGAGAATTTGAAAACGACAGAACAAGAAAAGAATTTATCAGCCTAATCGGACATAATCGTCACTATTAAAAACAAAACATCATTCTTTATGAAAGCATACATCTTCCCGGGACAAGGTTCTCAATTTGTTGGAATGGGCAAAGAGCTATACGAACAATCGGCTCTTGCAAAAGACTTATTTGAACAAGCAAATGACATTATCGGATTCCGCATATCGGACATGATGTTTACTGGAACAGACGAAGACTTAAAACAAACGAAAGTTACACAACCATCTATATTTATTCATTCGGTAATTCTTGCAAAAACATTAGGAGCATCATTTCAACCAGATATGGTAGCAGGTCACTCATTGGGTGAATTTTCTGCTTTAACTGCGAATGGAACTTTGAGCTTCGAAGATGGATTACGCTTAGTAATAGAGCGTGCGAATGCAATGCAAGCAGCATGTGAAGCAGTACCGGGAACAATGGCGGCAGTGCTAGCATTAGACGATGAAAAAGTAGAATCAATTTGTGCTGGCATCGACAAAGTTGTTGTTGCAGCAAATTATAACTGTCCGGGACAATTAGTAATCTCAGGATCTGTAGAAGGAGTAACAATGGCCTGTGAGCAAATGACAGCCGCGGGTGCTAGAAGAGCATTAATACTACCTGTTGGTGGCGCGTTTCATAGTCCGTTGATGGAACCAGCGAGAGAACGACTTGCTGCGGCTATTGAATCAACTACTTTCCATACCCCAAGTTGCGCAGTATATCAGAATGTAACGGCGATGCCTCACCGAAATACAGAAGAAATAAAGAAAAACTTGATAGCACAATTAACTGCGCCAGTACGTTGGACACAATCGGTACAACATATGGTAGCAGATGGAGCAACAACATTTATAGAAGTTGGTCCGGGCAAAGTACTTCAAGGACTAGTAAAGAAAATCCACAAAGAAGCAGAAGCATTATCAGCATAAATATCAATCAGTAAATTTTCTACAATCAAATACCTTATGGAACTCCATCCTTTAAACGCGATATCACCTATTGACGGGCGCTACAGAAATGTATGTGAAGAACTATCATTATACTTTTCAGAAGAAGCACTGATGCGCTATAGGGTATTAGTAGAAATTGAATACTTCATTGAGTTATGTGAAATTCCTTTGCCGCAATTAAAAAATGTATCATCAGCTATATTTCCGCAATTGCGCAAGATATACAACGACTTCAGTCACGAAGATGCGTTAAAGATCAAGTCGATTGAGAAAGTCACTAATCACGACGTAAAAGCCGTTGAGTACTTTATCAAAGACAAATTTGATGCATTAAACTTAAGCGAATTCAAAGAATTCATTCACTTCGGACTTACCAGTCAAGATATCAATAACACAGCGATACCATTATCGATTCGTGAAGCGATACAACAAATCTATTTACCATCGATAAAAGCCATTTGCGATCGTATAGAAGAACTTGCGCGCATGTGGGCTGAGATACCGATGTTAGCACGAACACACGGGCAGCCGGCCTCTCCTACTCGACTAGGTAAAGAAATTTACATTTTCCATCATCGCATCATCACGCAACTAGAGCTCTTAAAACAGATTGCCTATTCGGCGAAATTTGGTGGAGCAACAGGAAACTTCAATGCTCACGTTGTTGCCTATCCGAAAATCGACTGGATTAACTTTTCCGATAAATTCATAAGTCGACTTGGATTACAACGCTCGCCATACACCACGCAGATAGAGCACTACGACAATATGGCTGCGCTATTCGACACGATGAAAAGAATCAACACGATTCTATTAGATTTAAGTCGAGATATGTGGACGTATATATCGATGAACTACTTCACACAAAAAGTAGTAGCGAACGAAGTAGGATCATCGGCGATGCCGCATAAAGTAAATCCGATAGACTTCGAAAATGCAGAAGGAAACTTAGGCATGTCTAATGCGCTATTAGAACATTTAGCAGCCAAACTTCCGATATCACGACTTCAACGCGACCTTACCGACTCAACCGTATTGAGAAACGTAGGAGTACCATTTGCACATATTGCTATCGCGGCGAAATCACTTTTAAAAGGACTTAGCAAAGTAACAGTAAACGAGTCGGCTATTACTGGCGATTTAGATGATAACTGGGCAGTAGTAGCAGAAGGAATCCAAACGATACTACGCAGAGAAGCCTATCCGAATCCCTATGAAGCCTTAAAGCAACTAACAAGAACGGGAGCGAAAATCGACAAAGCCTTAATCAGCGAATTCATCAAAAGCCTCGATGTAAGCGAAGAAATAAAATCAGAACTGAGTGCGATAACGCCGTATAATTATACTGGGGTTGGGAAACAGTTTTGATACAGCAAACGAGACAATTTCATACTCGAAGCAATAAACAATTAAGAAAACAATATTGATGCGGCAAATCAATTTATCTGCAATCAAATCAAATAAGTTTGTCGAACAAATTGAAAAGAGACAATAGAATATAAACCACTCCAATTATTCTATTTACCTTCCAGACATTCAAACGCAAGAACGTAAACAACTTTAGTCCAAAAAACATATAAGTTAACATCGCTAAAAAAGTGCCAACGGCATTAAACAAAGCGAAAATTAACAATGATTTCACATCAGACATTAATGGTGTAATTTTAGCAAGTACTACACCAAAAACTACCCAATAAGGAATTTGCTGAGGATGAATAATTATACTCAAAACCCCTCTATACACAATATTGTTATGAGTAGGATTCGAATTTTCCCGTTTATCCCTAACCATCCATAGTCCCATAAAAAAAATCATAACATAAGAAGCAATCTCCAAAACATGATAAAAAGAATGGTTAGCTTTTATAGATTCAAGAAAATAAAGTGAAAAAAAGCAATAAAATGATTCGAACAATAAAATAAGAATCATAATAAAAAATAAAAACTTAAACTTTTTCGAACCATAAAGTTCAACTACCATCAAGTTAATATTTCCAGGAAAAATATATCCATAAAACCCAATAGGGATTCCAATAAAGCTCATATTAAATTGATTTTGCTTTTATACTGTTTTTCCAATTTCCTAATCTCAACAAACTCCTTTAAAGTCATGTAAGGAACACCCAACTTATGATTGGCACTCGAAACCATATACATATTTTTAAAATATGAGCATAACACCTTTTGAGCCTTGAAATAAGAAAAATTAGGATCATAAATATGAGCAGGTTCGGCACCGGCGCCATTCAACTCTAAGATTGAAATATTTTTCCCCTTTTTCAGATCCTCAATAGAACTACATCTAATATCGAATCGGCCAAAATAAAAGCCATCAATTTTTGAAGAAATATTATCGAATGTTTCAGTTAATTCGCTATCAATAATATGGCTATAATCTAAAAACTTCGCACCACGCACATGATTACCGTAAGGCACAAGCGTTTTGACTTTATTAAGCTCAAGAACCTCATTGAAATTCATTCCATCATCCTTACGCAAAACTGAGTATTGCAAAAACGCTCGATCATTGTGATTAATTAACTCATCAATTGTTGAAACTCCATCGCCTTTAATAGTTAATAATTCCTTTACTGTTACCGAAGTAATTTCACCTTTAATGCTATTCGGATTTCTAACGTAGAAAACACTTAATTCCAATGGAAAATCAATATACTCTTGAATTAAAAAAGAAACTCTAACAACATCGCGATACTTTATAAGATCATCAATACAGGTAATTTTCATAACACCAAAACCTCTTCCCCCAACATCCGGTTTAGCAATAAAAGGAAATTTAATATTAGCTAATTGCAACCTTAACAAAAGTGCATCCATCTCTTCATTCTCGTTTACAAACAATGTAGAAGGAAATAAATCGTTCGGAATTAAATTAAAGATCTTCCATTTACTTTCGAATAACAGACCACCATTCTCTATGGTAGGATTTGAAGCTGCAAAAAAGAAAAAAGTACGGGCCTTTATAGCTAAATAAACAAAATAAAAACTAGCTGGTAAATAAACCAACCACATAGGCCAATATTCCCAACTGAATAATTTTATTCGAGAAATCCTTAAGAAGCGATATATTTTTTTTGATTGCATAATTACTTAATCACCCACATTCCATTTTCAATCACGGTAGTAATTGCAGCAACTGAAACAATTACCAATGACAAAACATAATGCAATAATTCGTTTTTAATTTTTTTGAAAGACATGGTAAAAAGCAAAACAAAAAATACTAGTAAAGGCAACTGCTCGCAGTAACTTTTATGAATAAATAAAACATTAAAAACAATCGACAAAATAATACAAGCACAGACAACAAGATATATCAAAGGAAACTGTGAGAAATAAAAAGACTTCATATTAAATTTCTCTTCCGATTCATTGGTTGGCAATAACATTTTAGACACTAAAAAAAGTGTTATCGGGTACAATAAGACAAATGACAAAACAGGCAAGCTCCAAACCTCCTTACTTTTAAGCTGATAAGTAATGAACCAATCCTGAATATGAAGAAATAAAATAAAAATGATCCACAAATTATGCGGCCAATAAAAAGTCACCTTCTTATAATTATACAAAAGATCAGAGAATGCCGAAAGCAATTGTGTAATTCCAAGTCCCAAGATTATTGAAACCAGGATAGAAACATATTCGAAAGGACTAATTTGGTTGCTAAGCATACAAATAAAAAACCATTAAATTGCACACTTATTTTTTTCCTCACTTAATTCAATAACAACTGAATTGTGAATAAAACTCTGCAAATCATAGTAATCAAAACTAGCATTTATAGAACTAGTAAGTTCAATAAATGAATAGCTCAAAGTTTTAACAACTTCATTTCTATTAATGAGAAAGCCCTCTTCATTTTTAGAATTCGACTTGAAAAAATCAAGGACTGCCAATTTATTTGTTGGCGGATCCATTGCTATCCAATTCCTAAATAACTCCTCTCGCTTTAATCTTGAATCATTATCATATAAAGTAGATGACGACCAAATATGCGGCACATTAGAATCTAATCTAGTTCTATGTTTTTCATTTCCGTCCCAAACAAGTTGAAATAAATTATTCTCACTCAATACTATTAATGTAAATGGCTCAATATTTAACAAATCCATCAGTTGCCAATCGACAACAGGAATGGCTGACCTCAATAATTCAAACACGACAACACCTCTACTATTTGCATAAACAGATTTTCGATCGTGTTTAACATATCCTCCATTTAGCAAAACTATTACATTGCTCTTTTCATTAACTCCAATCCATGATCCACCACCAAATTCATCTTTTGGCATAACAAAACGAGAACCATTTAAGCTATAAACTGCAGGAAGCAAAGCCTTAGGTCTTTTCGGACTCTCATCACGAAGTGAAGCTAAACAAAAGCCATTTTGTTTTGGCATAAATAATACGGTACACATTTAAACAAACATTTAAGAGTTACATTTAATTATTTTTAATTTGAGCTGCTTTGTATTTAATCGTAGAATAAGCCATACCAAAATTATCATCTACAAAATTTAAATTCATTTCAATCAATGCAACTTTAATTAAGGCAAGATGATGTATAGTATGCTCTGTATTATAAACAATTTCTCTAAAATAAGAAGTATTCACTAACACTCCTTTAGTATCATCTAGTTCTTCTACGACCAAATTAAGTTTTTTATTAAAACCTTTAAGGTCATCTATAAGATGCAATAAAATATCTTGAGCAAGAATTCGATTATATTCAATTTCAATATTTCGTGTTCGATTTATATAGTCGACAGTACCTGAAAGCAAGCCTAAATTAGCGCATTGAATCAACTCAATGATATGGCGAGTATGTCCGCCAATACTTGAATTACCCAAATGAGCTACCTTTTTTGAGTACTGAGTATCATTCAGTAAGGACAACAAATCACTTAATGATTTCAACTGAAGTTTCAACTGTTTAAATATCATAACTACTCTTTTTTGTTACTTAGTAATTTAGTTTTTATTAACTCAAATATTTATGAACTTTTAGCTTTTACTATTAGAATTTACAATTTAAGTCACAAATATTTGACAATTAGAATATTCAAATTATAAATCATTGTTATGCAACTTAGATTTCCAATTAATTAAAAGGTTACAATAACCTCTGGACTTATTGAGAACGTTCTTGTTAATCCGTCTGGCCGAATTTTCCTGACAACTACGGGTACTCCTCCAAAAAATCCGACAGACCACTTTTTATTTATATTGTATCTTACTAACGAAGTAATATTTACAGTAAGACCTTTTGAGCCATCTAATGAAACGCGACTATTAGCTAACTTTTTATTTTCATAAGAGTCATCATTTAAATGATAAATCGCCAATAAGGAACTATTCCAATTCCATTTTTTATTTGAAATCAAATTATAACCCAATCTAAATAACACATCTCCTTTTCTATTGAAAATATTACTTTGAGTATATTTAGTTGCATCAACAGAATTTGAATTTTTATATAAAAATGAATTACTATTTCTTTTAGTTAGCGGTTGCTGCCATGCAATATTCAATGTGACTTTATCGATTGAAATATTGTACCCAATAATAAAATCGATAGTACCAAGTGAACTTTGGTATTGCATAGGAAGAGAATTCCCATCAAACTTTAAATCGCCATTGTTTAAGGGGAATTTAAATCCTGCCGTAATTGAATTCTTTGCAACTGCTTTATTGGAAAACAAATAAGATGACGACAAGAATAAATCACCAAGTCCTAACACATTGCCTAAGTTACCTGCAGCATAATTTGCCGTTAATTTAGATTGAAATGATAAATTCTTACTAGATTGAAAATCGAATTGAATACCAGGAGTAAATACATATACACCTTCATCGCCAATTCCATTCGCGAGAAACAAACTACATTTCAGACTCTTTTGATCGGAACTATCGATAATATTCGGATGAATATTTCCTACTGTACAGAAGCCGGCATCACTACATCCTTGGGAATAAACCTCCAAAGAAAATAGAACCACAATCATAAGAGAAAAGATACGTTTCATTATTTCTTACGAATAATTTTTTTCAATAATTCCTCGCCTTGTTTTTTATACATTATAGCTAATGATAAGCATAAAACAAAAACAATAATTGCTAAGCCAAACAATTGTCCGCCATCGCCCTTCGACTCAATACCGATAACTGTTAAATGCGAAACGATAGCACCAGACATTAGTCCAATTCCGAGAAACGCACCAATAAATACGGTTGAAGGAAGCAGCAATAACACTCCACTAATTAATTCAATAACACCAGTCAATATTCGTCCCCAAGGCTCCACACCAAGTTTAGTAAACAACTCTACTGATTCAGGATGTCCAGTAAATTTGAAGTATAGAGTTTGCAAAAGAATAACTGATGCAACTACTCTTAATACAATTGAAATAATTTTTTTCATGATAAAGTTCTTTTTTATTTATAAATCACACTCCAATTTTTATCAGCTTGACTTTTAAGTCTTTTTTCGTCTTGATTCCACTTTAGCAATGTATTATTCAACCAAGTATGATAAAACAAATACAACTTTCCATCAACAATTTTGAATGTTTCGGGATCAATCTCCACTTTTTCATTTGCTGCTCCCATAGCATAAGCACACCAACCACCATATTGAGGTTCATATTTCTTAGGATCTTTTAAGAATAGCTCCTTATTTTTTTGAGAAGAAAAATAATAGGTAACACCTTCAGCACTTACTGCAAATCCTTTACTCCCTTTAATAGCCTTATTTGATAAAAAATAAGCAATAGGATCATAGCCTTGAATAGCAAGACCATTTTCAATATTAAAGTGTTTTGTTCTTAATGCTGATTGGGCATGTGAGAGATTTAGTCCAACTATTGTTAGTACAAATACTAAAATCAGGTGTTTCATTTTTCTATTTTTTGGGTTACGAATAATTAGTCGAGTTAAAATGCAAATCCTTACACGATTAGGTAAATTTTTATTAGCCAATAACCTAATAAGCTGATATGCATAATTTTGACAATACAAAAATGCCATCAAAACTGATGGCATAAAATAGACAATGTTCCCGAAAGACTGTATATAATTCCCTAATTTGGCAATTGCCCTACCTTTTTAAGCTCTGTAGGACTGAGTTTGGTGCATTTTTTAAAAAACTTACTAAAATGCGCTGCATCTTCAAAACCCAACTCATCTGAAATTTCTTTAACAGACTTATCAGTATAATAAAACAATCGTTTAGCTTCAGCAATTATTCTCTCTTGAATTACTTGAAGTGGAGTTTTATTGCTATACAATGAAAAGTAATTTGAAATAGTCTTAGAAGATTTATGCAAAAGATCGGCATAAAAATTTATTTGGTGCTCCTTTCTAAAATGCACCTCAACTAAGAGATTAAATTGCCTTATTAAATTAAACTTCTCTTCAACAACCTCCTGAGTGCCCAAATACTGCTTTTTTGCCAATCGAGTAATATTGATTATTAATCTTACTAGCAACATCCTTAGCATTTCGCCTTTGATATCTTCATCGGAATTAAACTCTTCAATAAACAAATCATAAATCCCTTTCATTTTAAGTTGTTGTTCATCGTCTAACGTAACGAACATTGTTGGGGACGGACCAAAGAAGATAAATCCAACACAGCCAACTTCTGCATCATGATTTGCGATACAATAAAATTCTCTATTAAATTGCCAAGCTATTATACTATCGGGATTATCAAATCGAAAAGACTGGTTAAGCATAAGAGGCAAAATGGTATTAGCTTCAATAAAATATTGAACTTCATCAATAGTTACAATTTGTCTTTCACCTCTATTCCAAGCAATGGTATGAAAAGTAAACCCGTCTTGTTGGTCGAAATAATTTTGTTCGAAATCGATTTTCGGCTCTATTAATCTGATTTCCCCTAAACCATCCTTATTTGTAAAGACATGCTCCATAATTCGTAGCTAATATAATAAATTACTACCTGAAAATAAAAACAGAACGTACGACGAAAATAATGGAGAGTAGTTCGTGTATCTTGCCTCCATTTCGGCACTGCTCTATAATTGTATTTCGACAAGCTCAATAAACATGTCTCGGCTTATTTCGACTCCGCTCAAAGACCAGCTCGATGACCACGAATCTTATTAGGATTTCGCTACTCGCATTGCGAAACTGTAAACCGTAAACGGCGTCAGCTCCATCTCGACTCCATTTCGACTCCGCTCGATGACCAACTCGACAACTGCCGCACGAAAACCATAGAAAACATAGATATCTTATAACTGCAAAGAGATTTTTGGAAGGAAGTAGATTTTGGCGAGAGGGGCATTTCCATCTCGACTCCGCTCGATGACCACGTTTCATATGAAGATTTCGCTACACGCTTCGCGAACCATGCAGTAGAGCTGAAATAGCACACTGTCCTGACGATAACTGTCAGGACAAGCCAAGAACCGATGACGTTATGCGAAAAGCACAAGTCACGGCAGACCTCGAACTTAGAGCAATTTCCCCCTCCACCCTCAACTCTATACGATAAACATCTCGCTACTCGCTTCGCGAACCATGAACTAGGAACCAAGAACTATTTTCCATCTCCCCATCCAAACCAAAATTCTTACCTCACCCTTATTTCTATTCAAAAATGATCTCGCAATCCGCATCGCGAAACCGTAAACCGTAAAGTAGAGCTGAAAAAGCTCACTTCATGGCAAGCCATAAACGGCGTCAGCCTACTCCCACCCACTCGCCAACACATCGGCAATATGTTCCACTTTGAGAGGTAGTTTTTGTTTTTTGATGATTCCGTCGAGGTGAAGAAGGCATTCGATATCGGTAGAGATGATGACAGAGGCTCCTGCATCCATTACAGATTTCAAAAGTTGCATACCCATTTGAACTGCTAATTCTTCATTCTTGCGTTCTAGTCCGCCGCTAATGCCACAGCATGGTAATCCGCCTTGCACTTCAACTATTTCTAGTCCGCGTACTTTCGAAAGCAACACTCTCGGAGCTTCTTTAATTCCCAATTCATGAACGGCTTTGCAAGCATCCATAAAAACTGCTTTCGCTTCATAACGGGCACCTATATCCGAAGCATGCATCACATTCACTAAGAAATCGGAAAACTCATACATGTGTTTCTGCAATAACTTGTATTCGTTATGCATCGACGAATTATGGAAAATAGAAGGGTATTGGCATTTAATGGTTGCAGTGCATGAAGCCCCGGGACAAACCACATATCGTTCGTTCTGAAACTCCTTAATAAGCTTCTCGCCTACTTCTTTGGTATGATCCCAATAGCCATCTTCAAAAGCAGCTTTTCCGCAGCATGTTTGTTCGATATTATAATTCACACCGCAGCTCAAACGCTCCAGCACTTTAATCATGCTATGAGCAGTTGATGGATGAAACTGATCGATCTGGCAAGGAATAAATATATCTACTATCAATTGACTTCTTTTTTAAACTGATTATGCTTTCGCCCCCGCCAATTCAGGATCGGGCTTTAATGTTACTCTGATCAGCAAAATTATACCGATTAGGAAGAATATCGTCAAAACTACGATAGAATTTCTCATACTTCCCGTTAATTCATTGATATACCCGAAAATGAAGGTTCCTACTACGGTTCCAATCTTATCGCAAACATCATAAAAACTGAAGTATGATGCGTGATCTTTAGTCGGTGGTAATAACTTCGAATAGGTTGATCGCGATAATGACTGAATCCCTCCCATCACCATTCCTACCACCGCTGCCAGCGTAATAAAATAAGTTTGTTCGTCGAATCCGTATTTCTTATCGCAGAAATAAGCCGCAATGCAAATGAGTATCCACACAAAAATAGCGATCAATAGTGCTTTTACATTGCCTAATTTTTTAGATAATCCGCTAAACAAATACGCTCCCGCTATTGCTACAAATTGAATAATGAGAATAATGGCGATGAGGATAGATGAATCGAGTTTTAGCTCGCTTGTTCCAAATAGTGTTGCTACATACATCACTGTTTGCGTTCCCATATTGTAGAAAAAGAATGAGCCTAAGAATCTTTTCAAGCGTGGTGTATCTGCTAATTCCGCCCAAACAATTCGTAACTCCTGATATCCTTTGGTAATGATACTTGCGTCGCGTTTATTATTGGTTGGGGTCTCTGGCAATCGGTTAAACGTAATTTGCGCAAATCCGAACCACCAAACTCCTACTAACAAAAACGATAGACGTGTTGCGAATCCCCCGGAAATATTTCCGTACCATGAGGGAAATAACACCATGGTTAAACAAAAGATCAACAGTAGAGAACTTCCAATATAGCCCATTGCAAATCCTTTGGCTGATATTTTATCTTGATCGGCTGGTGCTGCAATTTCGGGAAGAAAGGCATTATAAAACACAATACTTCCGGCATATCCCAATGCTGCTAACATCGATCCCGCTACTCCTATCCACAAGGTGCTTATGTCGGTAAAAAAATACAATGCAGAGCATGATATTGCCCCAAGCGTACTAAAGAAGAACATGAATTTCTTTTTCTTTCCGCTATAATCGGCCATCGATGAAAGCAAGGGCGACAATAAAGCAATAATTAAAAACGCAACTGAAATAGAATAAGTCTGTAATGAATCGCTATTGAATACTCGTCCCATGAAAGCAACTTCTTTCGACGTTGCTGTTGTGGTAACTGCATTGAAATAAATTGGAAACAACGCACTCGTAATTACGAGTGAATATGCTGAGTTAGCCCAATCGTAGTAGGTCCATGCTCGTACTATTTTTTTATCTGCTGTAACAGTAGCTGATTCCATTCTATTTTTTTTAGCAAACGTTTAATCCTTCAGAAAAAAGGTCTATTGCGACCAAGTATATTTCACTTTCAAGCGCAATGATCCATTCTGTAAGTTCGTGGAATCGTTATAAGAGAATAATCCTGAATTAGGTATTGGGGGACAAAGACTGAAATTAGCATACCCCATTAAATATACTTCGGGATTACTGCCTAAGTCTTTATCATAAATCTCGAACGACATTTTATCTCCTAAACCGTATGTCACTGGCTGTGGACTTAAAGTAAACAATCCCGTCGTCGAATTAGAGATAGTAATACCCGAAGTATAAACGGTATCATCAGGCAAAACGATTTTCAAATTCAGATCGGGATCATCGTTCGGATCCCATGAAACACCACCGTATGCAAAAGGAGGAGTTTGTATCACCTCTACACTCTTCACAATTACCTTTCGAAACATCGTAAACGGAACTTCTTTCGTTGCCGTAGTAGAGCCATCATCGTTTACGGCAGTAGCCGAAACAGAATAACACCCATAGCCACTAAATACATGCGAAACGGTGAATCCAGACGCAGTAGTGCCATCACCGAAATTCCATGATACTGAATTAGCGTCCTTTGTTAATGCCGTGAAGTTGAGGGTATCGTTGGGAGAAGAAATAGTGCCTGAGTAAGTAAACCCGATAGTTGGATTCGGCTTATCATCGTTTTTCTTGCAAGAAGCAACCAACAAAACGACGGCGGATAGGGATAATAATTTTGAAATTAAGCTTCTCATTTTCGGGGATATCGTGAGGCTAAAGTAGATAATAATTTTGGATTTCGAAGGTCGCCATTCGGCGAGGGGAACACGGATGAAAGGATTTGAATTGGATTTAAGAGGATTGGCTGACGCATTGCTTGATGGGCCGCAGATGACGCTGATTTTAAAGATTTACGCTGGTATATTATCGTCGATGACGATGGATTTATTATGTTATCGTCTACGACGATTTTGCCTAACGGCAAGGAAAACGGATGAAAGGATTTTGAATTTTGGATTTTGGATTCGCCATTCGGCGAGGGGAACACGGATGAAAGGATTTGAAATGGATTTAAGAGGATTTATTAAAATTGCGAAGCAGCCTTGAAACAAACCATGAAGTGTGTCGTGCGGGATTTGTTTTGTAACGGGAATTATATTGACTCTACTTCATGAGATTTATCCATAAACATGCGGAATAGCACATAAAAAAAGAGAGACGTTTGCACGTCTCTCTTGAAATGATTTGAAAGAGGAAATTAAGCGATTTGAGAGCGGATGATGTTAAGTGCACCACCTGCTTTGAACCACTCGATTTGATTTTCGTTGTATGTGTGATTTACGCTGATTGTATCTGATGAACCATCGGCATGATTTAACACCATAGTAAGTGGTTTTTCAGGAGCGAATGTTGTTAATCCGATAATATCAATCATATCGTCTTCACGAATTTTATCGTAATCGGCAGGATTAGCAAATGTTAATGCTAACATACCTTGTTTCTTTAAGTTCGTTTCGTGTATACGAGCGAATGATTTTACCAATACTGCACGTACGCCTAAGAAACGTGGTTCCATAGCTGCATGCTCGCGGCTTGATCCTTCTCCGTAGTTTTCATCACCTACTACTAACGACCCTACTCCGGCAGCTTTGTAAGCACGTTGAACGGCAGGAACTTCACCATATTCACCTGTGATACCATTCTTCACGCTGTTTGATTTTTCGTTGAAGAAGTTAGTTGCACCTGTAAGCATATTGTTACTGATGTTGTCTAAGTGTCCACGGAATTTTAACCATTTTCCTGCAGGAGAAATATGATCTGTTGTACACTTACCTTTTGCTTTGATTAACAAACGTAATCCGTTTAAGTCAGCGCCATTCCATGCAGCAAATGGATCTAATAACTGAAGACGATCGCTATCAGGATTAACATTGATTTTCACTCCTGATCCATCAACAGCAGGTGCTTGATATCCTGCATCTTCAACAGCAAATCCTTTTGTCGGTAATTCGTCACCGTTAGGGACATCCAATTTCACTTGCACTCCATCAGCATTCGTTAAAGTGTCGGTTAAAGGATTAAATCCTAAGTCGCCGGCAAGCGCTAAAGCTGTTGTAATTTCAGGCGATGCCACGAATGCAAAAGTATTCGGATTGCTATCTTGACGAGCTTTAAAGTTACGGTTGAAGGAGTGGATGATGGTATTTTTTTCTTGTTTCTCAGCACCTACACGAGCCCACATTCCGATACATGGTCCACAAGCGTTAGAGAATACTTTCGCTCCGATTTTTTCAAACGTATTGATAAATCCGTCGCGATCGATAGTGTAACGTACTAACTCAGATCCTGGGGTGATAGTAAACTCAGCTTTAGGAGTGATTTTCTTATCTACAGCTTGTTGAGCAAGGTTAGCAGCGCGACTAATATCTTCGTAAGAAGAGTTCGTACAAGAACCGATCAAACCTACTTCAACACGCATTGGCCAACCGTTAGCAGCAGCCGTTTCCTTCATTTTGCTGATCGGCGTAGCTAAATCCGGAGAGAATGGTCCGTTGATATATGGTTCTAACTCGTCTAAGTTAATTTCAATTACTTCATCAAAATATTTTCCAGGGTTAGCATATACTTCTGAATCACCTGTTAAATGCTCACGGATTCCGTTTGCTAAATCAGCCACCTCTGAACGACCAGTAGCGCGTAAGTAACGCTCCATGCTATCATCGTATCCGAAAGTAGATGTAGTAGCTCCGATTTCAGCACCCATATTACAGATAGTTCCTTTACCTGTACAGCTCATAGAGATAGCACCTTCGCCGAAATACTCAACGATAGCACCAGTTCCGCCTTTTACGGTAAGAATACCTGCCACTTTCAAGATTACATCTTTAGGAGCAGCCCATCCGCTTAATTTTCCTGTCAACTTAACACCGATCAATTTCGGCCATTTTAGCTCCCAAGGAAGTCCTGCCATCACATCACAAGCATCTGCACCACCTACTCCGATAGCTACCATTCCTAGTCCGCCGGCATTTACCGTGTGACTATCGGTACCGATCATCATTCCACCCGGGAAAGCATAGTTCTCAAGAACTACTTGGTGAATGATACCTGCACCTGGCTTCCAGAATCCGATACCATATTTATTCGATACCGAAGCAAGGAAATTATAAACTTCTTCACTCTCTTTCACTGCAAAAGCAAGATCTTCAGAAGATCCAGTTTTAGCCATGATTAAGTGATCACAATGAACAGTACTAGGAACCGCAACTTTAGGACGACCAGCCTGCATAAACTGCAACAAAGCCATTTGAGCCGTTGCATCCTGCATTGCAACACGATCAGGATTAAAATCAACGTATGAATTCCCTCGCTCGTAAGGAGCAGAAGGCGTTGAGCCCGAAAGGTGAGAATAAAGGATTTTTTCTGTCAGGGTCAGAGGACGGCCCATCAGCTTACGTGCTGCTTCCACTTTAGCAGGAAGGCTACCGTAAAACTGCTTGATCATGTCGAGGTCGAATACCATTATGATGTTGCTTTTTGTATGAGTTATTTTATGATGCTTTTCAGAATATAAAAAGTGGCGCAAAGATACAAAATAATTACGGATTTTGAATTTTGAATTTTGGATGGGCTGGCGCGCTTCTTGACTGGCCGCAGATTGTGCAGATTCAACAGATTTACGCCGATTTTTTCCTCTAAGTAGGAGGCTTTATTCAACAATAAAAGATTTTATTATT
>JAHEYP010000021.1:62887-64136 GCA_023251535.1 Bacteroidota bacterium | reverse complement strand
AATCAGAACATCCGAATGCATTATAGGCAATTAATCTAAACTTTCCACCCGGAGGATAAACAGTTAAGTTCTGTGATGCACTGTAAAAGTTCCACACTCCTCCGATAAGTGTTTCCCAATTGTAAGAAGTAAGTCCGCCAGTTCCAGGGAAAGTAACCGAATCACATTCATTACAAAACTCGTAGCAACCAGAAGGCATACAACTTAAATCCGGCAATGGATTAATTGTAATTGCATTTGAAGTTGATGTGCAACCAAACTGATTTGTTGCTACAACAGAATATGTTCCTTGAAGCGCTTGATTAATACTAAGCCCCATTTGCCCTGTACTCCAAGTATAATAAACAGGACTAGGCATTGGATTTGTAACAGTAAATGTTACCATTAATCCTTCACACAAAGGGCCACCAGGATTAGAAACTATATAAGGTGTTACAGGAGCAGGATTTACCAAAACGAAAACGCTATCAGTTGCAGTACAACCAAAAGAATTTGTAACGGTTACAGTATAATAACCACTTTGATAAACTTGCATATTACTTTTAATATACGGGTTTGTATTTGAAGTACCGGCAGGTCCTGACCACTGATAAGACGTAACCCCGACTTGCGAAGCCTCCAAATTCAAAATATCACCTTCACATAAAACAGTATCTCCTGAAATAGTTAAAACCGGAACAGGATTAACTGTTATAGTAACAGGAGCAATTGCAGGGTACGCACAACCGGAAGGCGTTGTTGCAATAACAGAATATGTTCCACTTTGCGTTACATAAATAAATGGTTGACTATTTGTAGGAGGAGTTAATTGAGGCGCGGGTGATTTAGACCATAGATAAGCAAATGCAGTTGGGCTTACATTCAATTTAATTGAATCACCTTGACAAAATGTTAGTGGACCGGAAGCTGTGATTGATGCACCTGTAGGCACGGGATCAACGTTAATTGTAATTTGAGCAGAACCAGTACAACCATTTGCAGCAGTAACAGTGCATTGATAAGTAAACAATCCACTACCCGCAGGAATAATATTTAAGTTAGCAGAAGTGCCAACTGTAGCAAATCCGGGCACTGATTGCCACAAAAATGCAACACCTGAAGTTGTCGTTTTCAAGTCAAGAGCTTCACCTTGACAATACTGAACATTACCCGATAAAATAACATTAGGCGATTGTTTAACAGTAACCGAAACTGGTCCTGCTGTATACGGACAACCATTGACACCGATGCCTGTTACTTTATAGAACCC
>JAHEYP010000021.1:48754-62787 GCA_023251535.1 Bacteroidota bacterium | reverse complement strand
TATATGCATTTGGATTTCCCAAATACAAAGAAGTATTCGTTAAAACAGTTGTCATTTGATTGCTTCCATTACATTGGAATGAAACATCAAAATGAGCATCAAAAGGAATGGTTACATTATGAACACCTGCGATAATTTTTGAGCAAGTATCACCATTGGGTTTAAAGCCAAAAGCCACACCCCAAGCATAAGCAGTATAGACCCCAGGCACTGCATAAGTATGCGAAACAGTTGGCACAGGACTAGCAGTAGCGCCATCACCGAAACTCCAACTTGTTAATATACCAGAATACAATTTAGTAAAATTAGTAGTAAGACATACTGGTGGAGTCCATGAAAAATCAATACTATCATTAATAACGCAAGGACCAGGTATAACATCACAAAGTCCATCCGTTATTACTATTGAATTAGAAGTTTTCGTACATCCAAAAGCGTTAGTAACCACACAGCTAAATGTGGTAGGGACAGAAATTGTTTGAGTAAGAGAAGTTCCTGTTCCTGCCGGAGTCCAATTAAATGAATAGCCCGGCATATTTACTGCATTCATTGTTACCGTAGCAGGGAAAGAACAAACACCTAAAGGACCAGTAATTATTGCCAAAGGCAATGGATTAATAGTAACGTTTGTGTTTATAGAAGAAGAACATCCAAAAAGATCGGTGACACTTAATGAAACAACATAATTGCCGGCCGAAGGATACGTAATCACAGGATTTTGCACATTAGAAAATCCCGGAGAGCCACTCGCAAAACTCCAAGAGTAAGTAACACCTCCACTACCATTAAAAGTAAGAGGAGATCCCACACATGAAGGAGAAGGTAACGAAATCACAGGCACTGGATTTGCGTGTATAGTAACAGCATATCTAATAATAGTATCTAAGCAAGCTGATTGCAAATGACAAATTACAGTATCAACGCCTGGAGTACTCCAATGAACATTAACAAAATTATTTCCTGAACTTTGAATCACTCCTAAAACAGGAGCTGACAACGACCAAGTATAACTTGCACCTTGAGCTAATATTTGAGGGAAAGTATACGATTCGTTTGTATTCACACAAGGATCAACATTCCCAGTAATCACTGGAACTTGAGGAATATCATTAACATGAATACTTATATTAGAAGTATCGGAACAACCGTTTGCATTTGTAACATATAACTGCACATTAAAATTGCCGGCTGAAGTATATACGTGTGATGGATTTTGTAAAATTGAGGTTCCTGCATCACCAAAACTCCAATTCCATAATGGACCAGCTGACGAAGTAGAAAATAAAACTAAATCATTCACACAAGGATTTGGGGGAGTAAATGCGATATTGGGAACAGGAGGTATCGGCAATAAATTTATAGGAATCATTACTGAGTCACTATAACAACGAGTAATTTTTAGTTTTACAAAAATTGGTGTTATTGCAGCACTTACCCAATGTACGGTAATACTGTTTCCTCCATTTGCTGTAATGATATTTCCTGCAGTGGCGGGCACAATCGACCAAGTATAAGTTGCATTACTTAAAAGAGGCAATGGGAATGAATAAGTAACATTACTATTCATACAAACATTAACCGAAGATGCCGTAACAGTAGGCAAAGTGAATGCAGGCCATGTAACCACAGCAGAAACAGGAGAAGCAGGAGAAACACATCCTGGTGCCGCAGCAAGAGTTTGATATACCGATACAGTTCCACCACCCGGATTCCATTGAATAGTTACCGAATTACCAGTTGATGGTCCAACGATTGAACCATTAGAAACAATCCAAGTATAAACCACTCCTTGCATATTTGGAACTACCGAATAAATAGAAGGAGAATTTGCACAAACGGTATCTGGGCCGACGATAGCGTTAGGTGCAACAACATTAACTACTTCAACTTGTACAGCTGCTGAATCATTGCAATAAGTATTTAATGGAGCATAAGCGTGCAAAGTATAAATTCCTGCTCCTGCATTCCATAGATAAGAATTAAGCAAAGCTGTTGAAGCAAAATTCAATGTAGAAGGAATTGGAGTTTCCAGTTTCCATGTAACACCGGAAGCAATGGTATTATTAGTCAAGTTCATTCCATTAAAAGGAGAACTTGTAGTATTTGGACAAACTTTTTGAGGACCTGAAATACCAAAAATCGGTCGAACATCAATTGTAATAGTTGCTGATCCACCACACGAATGATGATCGGTACAAACCTGAGGTAAATTGCAACCATTGCCTGTAAGTACATTTTGATAATTGATTGTTAAAGTAACAGGACCGAAGAAACCTGGAGCCCAATCAATACAAATCTCACAGGTACCTTGACCTGTTATTATCCCAGCATTTGCTGGCATTAACTCCCACCCATGATTATTGCCGGGAATACATTCAACTGCGTAACAAGAATGAGATCCTGCACAGACGATAGTATCGCCACTAATAGGCATTGTTGAAGGAACAATATCAATCGTTTTAGTTGTACCAAAAGGACAGGTTAAAGGAGGAGTACAATTAGAAACATTTAAAGTAATAGTACCATGTGGGCCACCGCCCCAGATTACAGTTGCACTATCAGAAGTTGAAGTTGGTACTGGAAAAAACACTCCACCGGTTACTGACCAAGTATACGTACTACAATTAGCATTTGTATGATATGTAACTGTGTCGCCCGGGCAAACAACAGATACGCAATAAATATCAGGACCTGATGCTGAATCAACTACTACTTGAAATGCACTATCATGAGGAACACCACACGCATCAAAAACAGTAAGTGTATCATAATAAGTGCCCGGAGGATAATGAGAAGCCGGTTCGGTATGAGTAGAATTACTAGAATAATAGCCATTGCCGAAATTCCATAACAAGCCTGAAATTCCTGTTGAATTATCATTGAATGTAATCGATTGACCATTACAAATGCTAATTACACCACCTACCATTGCAGGAGAAGTAGTAAAACTAATTGCATAAGCTGAAGGAGGATTTCTAATAACATTCATCGTGCACGAATCACGAATACCATTTTTTTCGACCCACCAAGTCACCACGGTAATTCCTACAGGAAAAACAGGAGGTGCATTATTCCAAATAGAATCATAAGAACAAGGAATATCTGCTCCGCCACTCGTGCCGCCACCACCTGATTGCCCGTAGAAAGGCTTTTTCAAATGCACTGCAGTATCAGGGACATTATAGCAGATCGAAGTATCGCGACAAACAAGGTTGCAGCAATTCGAAGGAATTATCACTTGGTGTTGTACCAACTGACCATTAATATCAGTTACTCTAAAAGTATAAGTGCCTGCACAAAGATTAGAAACACATTGAGCAGTACCTGCAGGGCCGTATGGGCCTAAAACTAAAATTGAATAAGGAGGGACGCCGCCTGAAATTAAAACACCTGCTGAACAAGTGCATGGTTGTTGAGAACCACAACAAGTTGAAGTACAAATTGGATCTGTTGTTACAGTCATCTGAGCATTCGCAAATGCGGATGTTAGCATTAATGCAAGAATTACAAACAGATGTTTTCTGTAGATGCGGAGGTTCGACAATGATAGTAACAGTTTCATAAGGCAGGTTTTTAAGGCAATAAAGACTCTGACTTGAAACAATAAACTGAGGGGACAGAAAAGCAGTAAAATTTAGTAGAACAAGGGGTTCAAGGAATTTCTTCAAGTCAGAGCCAATTCAAATCAACTTAAAATAATCCAGTAACAAATCGGATTCTAACAAACGGACTGTTTTACCGACAAATGGTAAAAAGAAATTGACAATTGGTATAGTCGAAAAATATTATCCGTTCATTAACGACAAAAAGTCGTCCTTTCTTCTTCTCGATACTTCCACTTCAGAACCATCGCTCATTAATACAAAATAGCCATCAACACGGCTAAAAGATTTCACATGGCGCAGATTAATTAAATGAGAATGATGAGCTCGAAAGAAAAGCGTTGAATCTAACATGTCTTCGTACTCTTTAATGTTCTTCGATGCTGTGAATTTCGAATCCAACGTAAAAATATGCGTATAGCTACCATCGGCTTGCAATCGAATTATTTCATCCGGATGTAAGAATGCAATACCGTCTTTAACCGGAACAGCAATTTTACCGGCACTTTTCTTTGCTTTGCTACTTGTATTTAAAATATCCATCGAAGTGCGATCGATATTAGTCTTCACCTTCTCAACCGCAGAAACAAGTTCATCTACATCTAGAGGCTTAAGAAGGTAATCTATTACATCATTACGAATTGCTTTAATGGCATAATGTTGATGTGCTGTAATAAATATGGTACGAAAAGGGACAGGATCAAATTTACGAAGCAAATCAAACCCGCTACCTCTAGGCATTTCTACATCAAGAAAAACTAAATCAGGTTGAGTACTTAAAATCAGTTTATATGCTTCATCAACCGTTCCTCCTACTCCAATAACATCTACATTAGGGCAATATTCAGCAAGAAGCCTCACAAGAGAATCGCGACCCTTCTTTTCATCATCAATAATACATGCCTTAATCATATCTGTAAATGTATTACAAATCAACGAAAGTTTTTTGAATTTAAAAATCTACTACGTTCGATATCGTATAGGAATAATCATTTCCACTCGAGTTCCGGAAGAATTGCCGACTGAATGAAACAAATCAATAATGTCTATTTTAATATTTGATTGAAAACTGGAATTATAAGCCTCCATACGACTAGCCGTTATAGAAGTACCAAAAGAAATATGATCCTTAGAGTAATTTGAATTCCACGATTGAGATAAGGCTCGACCTACTCCATCATCTTCAATAACAACCCTAATTATGTCGCCTTCCTCAAAAACTGATAGTTTTAAAATACTCTCACCTTCTTTATGACTTATTCCATGTTTAATTGCATTTTCAAGATAAGGCTGAAATAACATGGAAGGAATAACAATCGATGAATTCCGTAAGCCGGATGCAATTTCCTCCACAAAAGTAAATTTACCTTCAAATCTTTGCTGCTCTAACTCAACATACAACTCCGACGCGAGTAGTTCATCTGTAAGGAGCACTTCATTCTCAGAAGAATTATTTAATATAAGGCGAACCAGTCGAGCAAATTTAGTGAGGTATTTTTGGGCTGAATAACTATCATTTTTTAATATGTAATCTTGGATTGAATTCATTACATTAAAAATAAAATGCGGATTCATTTGCGCCCTTAATGCTTTCATTTCTAAAGAAAGGATTTGCTTCTCCAAAACAGATTTCTTTTGTTCTTCATTTCTAACCCTTCGAATACGACGGTTTATTAGCCTCCAAGAAACAAGAACAATTATGAAAATAGAGGTCAATAAAAACCACCAAGTATTCCAGAATGGAGGTTTAATAACAAATTCTAGTTTCATTGGTTCCCCCGACCATACACCAGAGGAATTCATAGCAAATACCTTCAATAGATAGTAACCCGGACGAAGTGAAAGAAATTCCACCCTTCGATCATTTGTTAAAGCAACTACAGAATCTGAATTATGAATAAGTACATACTTATATACTATTCCTGATATGCTTTTAAATGAAATCGCTTCAAAAGCAACACTTACATTATTTGATTCAGAAGAAAGTTTTAATGAATTGTCCAACAAAACTGATTTGCCATTTACATAAACAGCAGTTAATTTAACTTTGGGCTCAACTATATTTACAAATTCTGCATTCTCGGGAAAGAAAACAACATTATTTCCACATATTACCCATACAGTGTCATTTCGAATTAACAAGGAGTTAGTTTCGTTATCTGGCATACCTTCATCAATAGCAATATTTGAAATATGGTAACTATAATTGTCCCCTTTGGGAGTCAATTTCGCTATTCCATTATTTGAACTAATCCAGATATTATTTTTACTGACAGTTATATTATGGAGTACATCAGAAGGCATCCCATCATTTGTTGTATACTTTTTTAATTTCCCATTATACAACTGTAGCAGCCCAACTCCGTGAGTTAAAAAAAATAAATGTCCATTGAACTCGCCAATATCATCAACTCTAATTCCCGAAAAGATTTCAGGATGAAAAGGATTTAGGCTCGGAGTTTTCTCATCTAAAATAAAAACACCATTGTTAGTCCCTGCAAGAATAGCATTTGAAGAAGTTCTAAATAAACAATTAGATCTCTCTGTAAAAGTCAAATACTTTGAAAGGGAATTGTTTTCGATTTTAAATAAATTATTAATTGTTTGACTTAACAACAATCCTGAAGCTGTTCTTTCGAATTCACCCTTAAGTGTAGTTGTTTCTGAAGGGTTAAATTTCACGAAAGAGTTATTTCTAATAACCCCAGGAATATTTCTACCTATATACAATTCATTTTTAGAATCATCAAACCACAATGAACTTATATGTTCAGTAACTGTTAGGCAATCCAGATTCTTTAATCCGTTTACTCCTCCTATCGCAACACGTCCACTTTGAAATCCAACATAAATATTTTTAGAAGAAGCTGCTAAGCAAAGCGGCTTGTCTGCAATAAATTCATCATCAGTTAATGTTACAATATTTGAATTTCTCAAATAGTATACCCCATTATACAGCGTTGAAATCCATAAACCATTTTCATGATCAAAAATAGTTCCGGTAACAAATTCATTTGTCAAATGAAATTCAGGAACATTAAATTGTCCACCACGAAATCGAATTAATTTATCATATGTGGAGACCCAAATATCTCCATCAATTGATTCATATATAGAATTAATACTTTTACTACTAGTATATTGAAGAATTAAATGATGGTTTTGAACTAAATAAATAGAATTTTCCATGGCAATAAGCAGCTTACCATTTTTTAATCTACTGCCAGATATCGGTCCAAAATAGTTTTCTACTGTTAAAAAAGTATCTATTCCTGCATCGGCAGTTTGCAATATTATCTCCGTTTTTGGACGAGGGAAAACCCAATTTGAATTTAAGGTTAGAAAAGTATTATTAGAATTTTCCCGAATAAATATTTGATTTAATTGCCTTGGAATTTCAATTTCAAAGATTCGATTTAATTTACCCAAATTATCGATACGATAGGCTCCATCTCCGCTTACTGTAAAATAAATTCCTTCCTCCTTATTCAAATAAAAACTCATAGGAATCTTCCGCCTTACACAATCAATAATTTTATTGTTATATTGATATGCTTTGATCGAATCATTTTCATAATAATACAATCCGCCTGAAAAAGTTTGCATCCACACACGATGCTTATAATCCTCTTGTAGTTTAAAGACTGTATTATCTTTTAATCCACTTGCTGAACTAAAAACTTTAAATTCATATCCATTAAATCTGCAAACTCCATGATCACTGGCAAACCAAAGATATCCTTGGTGATCTTGTAAAACCTGATAAATTTGAGAAGAAGGTAGCCCTTCTCGTGTTCCATAGTGTTTGAAATTCAATAAAGGATTGGTTGCACCTACTAAATGTCCGTAAAAAATGACGACAGCGGCCAACGCTCTCAAAGCAATTTTTAAGGTTGAACATTTTGCCTGCATTCAACCAAAGTACAAATTTGTTTGATGCAAAGGAAGTTTTTGTCTTGGCATCAGAAATTCATATTCGAAAATCATGAATTTTTTTTCTGGAATATATTTTTTGAACTACATAAAAGATCGAAGGGAATTCTCAAATATCATTTAACAATAAAATAATTCAAACCATTTCGACAATATTTGAAAAAACAAATCAAAAAAGATCAACGATCTCTCTTTTCACAAAAAACTGATAATCAATAATTAAAGGAATCTCTGTGTTTTTCTTCCTTTCTATATTAATCTCCCTAATTGTAGTGTAACAGACTCAATTTCTTTCAATTATGAAAAACCATAAATTAAAGTAGTTTTTCACTTTCAAAGTCTTAGTTAGCCCTTAAACTCATTATTCCTAAGCATTGATTAACAATTAATTACAAAATACTATCGTCCAAGAAACCAGTGTATTTAATCCAAACTTTTTCCCTGAGTAAATAAAGTTTTCAATCAATAGCCAACATTTTAGACCCGTTCATCTATAAATAGATGTTTCCCCACCAAATAACTATTGACTTGTATCATATTTTTTTATAAACTTGATACGTTGAAAATAGTCTACCTATTTATGCTTCAAATTATTGATAATGAAAGCTAAAGACCAAATTCATACTAATTGTTTAAAATTAATCAAATTATAAATCTAATTCTAATGTTCCCAAACCAAACTCTCATCCGAAATTTTCGATTATGGATTTTGTTGACAACCTGCATGTTGATGAGTTCACAGTATGGCCATGCTCAGCTTGCCATAACCGATTATGTACTCTTTAGTGGAAATGGCACCGTACCCGGGGCTACTTCTTCTGTTCCGGCTTCACCGGGATATGCAGTACAGCTATTCTCTTCTACCACTATTAATGGTGGTTGGATAGGTAGTAACACACTTGTAAAATCAACAGGGTCATCTACCATGACTGGATCAATCCGAAGTGGTGGCACTGTAGTTTTAGCAAACAGTAATATCATTGGAGGCGGCATCGTTGCAAATAACAACGGAGTACAAACCGGCACAAGTATTTCTGTTGGTTCAAGTGCAAAAATCAGCGGGAACATTAATGCCAACGGAAACATAGTTGTTTCAGGTGGAAAAGTTTTGGGTTCTGTTACGCATCCAACAGGAACTACTTATACAGGTCCTGCTCCTTCTTTAGGAAATATTATTGGAACACCAACATTACCAGCAATTCCAAGTTTACCAACTCCTGCAGTATTTCCATCAGCAGGATCAACAAATATTACTTCAACACAAACTATTACTCCCGGTTCATATGGCAACATGACACTCGGAGGAAGTAAAGTTGTGACATTTGCAGGGCCTGGAGATTATGTATTTAATTCAATTACAAATACAGGATCGTGCAACACATTAAAATTCGACTTTCAGAATTTAGCTACCGGAAATATTAAAATTTATGTTCACGGTAAAATTGATCTGGGTAAATCTGCATCATCAATTATCAATGGAGGATCTGCATCTAGAATATTTTACGAGACACATAGCAATGCAGCAACTGCATTCAATATTACGAATGGTGCAAACACAAGCAGTGCTTCACGTTTAGATGGTAATGTTTATGCTCCTTATGGTTCTATCTACATTGGATCAGGAACAGGATGTTCTCAACTTTATGGTTCACTTTGGAGCGGAACACAAGTTACTATTAACTGTGGAGTAACAATCAATTATGTTTGTCCTTCTCCATCATGCACTACGCCTAATGCGAATGCCGGAGCTGATATGGTAATTAACTGTAACTCCTCTACTGTAACTCTTAATGGATCATCAACAACTTCAGGAGTATCATACAGCTGGACAGGACCAGGAATTGTTTCAGGTGCTAATACAGCTTCACCGGTTGTAAATGCAGCAGGAACATATACACTTACAGTGAATAATTCAGGTTGTACTGCAATAGATCAAGCGATCGTTACCGTTAATACAACTGCACCTGGTGCAAATGCAGGAGCTGATCAAACAATTACTTGCGCTAATTCAACTGTTACATTATCAGGATCATCATCAACATCTGGAGTAAATTACTCTTGGAGCGGACCCGGAATTCTTTCAGGAAATAATTCTGCAACAGCTACTGCAAATGCAACAGGCTCGTATACGCTTACCGTTAGTGATCCTTCAAATGGTTGCTCATCAACTGATGTAGCTCTCGTAAATATTAATACATCATCTCCAAATGTTGACGCAGGTGCTGATCAGATTTTAACTTGCGCTAATTCGACTGTTACTCTTTCAGGATCATCATCTACATCGGGAGTGAATTACTCATGGAGCGGACCTGGAATTCTTTCAGGAAATAATTCTGCAACAGCTACTGCAAATGCAACAGGTTCGTATACACTTACCGTTAGTGATCCTTCAAACGGATGTTCATCAACTGATGATGTATCTGTTGGAAGCAACTATTCTATTCCAACGGCAGATGCAGGTCCAAGTAACGCAATTACATGTTCAATACTTGAAGTTACATTATCAGGAAGTACAACAACACAAGGTGGATCATTTGCATGGACTACTTCAGGAACAGGAAATATTGTTTCAGGAGCTAATACAGCAACACCGGTAGTTAACGGCTTAGGAGTTTATACATTAACAGTAACCGATCCTAACAGCGGATGTACGGCAAGTGATACTTTAGAAATTTATGAAGGCCCATGTATTTTACCTTACTATACTCCATGTCCGGGAGGAAAATACAGTGGAGTATTAGGATGTGAGTTAAGTTCACTCTTCACTAACTACACAGTGGGAAGCGATACAATCAACGATGTTTATTTCTTTGGTGGTGATAGCGTATATATTGAAATCATCACAAACGAAGGACAAACACAAAACGTATTCAACTTAATTTACAACACACCGGGTTACGGATTAACGGACACTATTCCTAATGGATTAAATCCGTTAATTATTACTGGAAGATTTCCAATTGCAAACTTAGGCAACCTAGCAACAGCACCAGTTGTTGGAATGATCAACTATGTTCGTCCTGTGTATCCTTCAATCATGAATACCGGAGTTGCAACTACTCAAGGAGACCAAGCACAAAACACAAACAATGTTCGTTCTGCATTCAATGTTGATGGAGAAGGCGTTAAAGTTTGTGTACTCTCTGATAGCTACAACAGTATCATTGGTAGCCCTGCTACAACTGACATATCCAACGGAGATTTACCGGGCGCAGGAAATCCTGACAACCACTCAATCCCTGTTGATTTAATAAAAGAATATCCTTACGGACAACGCTCTGACGAAGGTCGTGCGATGTTACAAATCATTCACGATGTTGCTCCCGGAGCTTCATTAGGATTCAGAACAGGATCTGTAAGTGAAGGAGACATGGCATCAGGAATTATTGAATGTGCTAACAAAGGATGTAAAGTAATTGCTGATGATATTACATGGTTAACATCGCCATTCTTCCAAGACGGAGTTATTGCAAAAGCTGTTGATTCAGTTTCGGCAATGGGCGTGTCTTATGTAGTAGCTGCTGGAAACTTCGGATCGAAATCGTACGAAGGAGTTTATTCTCCGATGACTACTCCATTAGGTTTAACAGGAACTGCTCATGACTTTGGCGGTGGAGATAATTTGTTAAGTGTAACATTAGCACCAGGCAATTATACTATTGTACTTCAATGGCAAGATTCAATCTATTCATTAGGTCAAACACAAACTGGATCATTAACTGATTACGATATTTACTTAACAAATCAGTACGGAACACAATACTTCGGATTTAACCGTAACAACTTAGGAGGTGATCCTTTAGAAGTATTACCATTTATCGTACCTGGAACAACACCAGTTCAAGCGAACATCTCAATTATTCGCGCAGCAGGTTCATTAAATTCACATTTCAAACTGATTGTTTTCAGAGGAGAAATGTCGTTCAATGAGCATACAACAGGATCCTCTACTATTGTAGGACAAGCAAATGCTGAAAAAGCAATTACAGTTGGAGCAGTTAACTACTTCAACACACCTGCATTCGGCGTAAATCCTCCAACAGTACAAAACTTCTCTTCGAGAGGAGGTACTTCTATTAATGGAGTTGTTCGCAGCAAACCTGATTTAATTGCACCAAACGGAGGTAACACTACAGTACAAATGGGTGGACCAAATGTTGATGGTGACTTATTCCCTAACTTCTTCGGAACATCAGCAGCAGCACCTCATGCAGCTGGAGCAGCAGCATTAATGATTCATGCAAAACAGAAATTCTATGGCGCTGACTTATTACCGGCTGAAGTAAAATCAATTTTAAATACTACAGCATTAGACATTGATGCACCAGGTTATGATATCAATACCGGAAACGGGTATATCCAACCATACGCTGCAATGATGTCGTTTGCTGCACCTACACCTGATGCAGAAGCATTAGCATGGGATACTACCATAGTACCGGGGACAATTGTATTTAGTGCAGGAGTAACAGGAGATTTCTTCACTACTCAGTCGGTAATTATCTTTAATGGAGATACGTTACCAACTACATTTATCAATTCAAATCAAATATCAACGACGTTCCCTACATTCTTCGGAAACTTCCCGATCTATGTTTATACTCCGCCAATTGTTCCTTTCATTAATGATGGAGGAAATTCAGATACACTTTACTTCTTCTCAACAATTAAGAAGCATGTAAAAGTTGTTGCGGATAATAAAATCAAAAAATACGGAGAAGCATTACCGACATTTACAGCATCGATTTATGTGGATGATGTATTGTTAGAAAACACAACACTAACATATGCGGATTTAGGACTTTCTCCGATTCAATTCACTTCTTCGGCGACAAGCTTAAGTAATACAGGAATCTACTTCATCAGCCCTTCTGCAAGTGTTGTTGATACAGGCTATAATACATTCTTTGATTACGAATTCGTAAACGGATTATTATCTGTAGATAAACTTTCGTTAGTTATTACTCCTAAAGACACAACAATAACATACGGAGATAAAATTGATGTGAATCACTTCAACTATCAATATGATGATAGCAATATAGCTCCTGCTGATCGTGCCGCAGTATTAAGTTCATTACAATCTGCTCATCAAGCCAACACAACAGATGCATTAGCAATTGTAAATGGAAGAGCTATTGTAAACGGAAGAGCAATTGTAAATCTCGACTTATTAAACTTAAGTATGTTAGTGAGCGGCAGAGCAATTGTAAATGGAAGAGCGATCGTAAACGGAAGAGCAATTGTAAACGGAGTTACTGAATACGACACAACTAATATCATTGATGTATCTCCAGGATCAATCTTCGATTATCAAGTAAATCCTGATACAGCAAACTTAGTTAGCGCTAATTCACAAGTTAACGGAAGAGCCATTGTAAATGGACGTGCTATCGTAAACGGAAGAGCCATTGTAAACGGAAGAGCCATTGTGAATGGTTCACCAATTATGAATAGTTCAAGTGTTGGCGATACTACATCAAATGAATCACCAATTGTAGTTATCATCGATGAGGCAGATGTAAATGCACCTGCTAACGATACAATCTCTGAATTCAAAGGAATCAATATGATTACAGGGATTTATGCAGGAACCCATGCTATTGTACCTGCTGCATTGTTATCGAATAATTTTGATATCACTTATGGCTTAGGAACATTAACAATCTTGCCAGCTGAATTAACTGTAAAAGCAGATAATAAGTCGGGAACTTATGGCGACAATATAGATTACACATCAACAGTTAGCGGATTGCAATATGATGATAGCTTAGCAGGAATTTCAACGGGTTCTATCAACTACGCATTATCACAAAATGGCAATCCTGTAGCGATGCCAGCACCTGCAGGTAATTTCACAATCACTCCTAGTGGATTGAACTTAATTCAACCTGCCGACTATACTGTACACTATGAATCAGGATCATTAGCTATTTGCAAAGCTTCATTACAAGCCAAAGCTGATGACAAAACACGTGTATATGGCGATGCGAATCCTGCATTTACTATTACTTATACCGGATTTAAAAACAACGACGGACCATCTTCGATAACTGAACCTACTGCAAGTACTACAGCTATTGCAACTTCGAATGTTGGAACATACCCTATTTCATTAACAGGTGGTGCATCATCTAACTATAATATCTCATTAACAAATGGAGTATTAAATGTTACTAAAGCTAGCCTATTGGTTGCTGCTGACACGAAGTTCATCTTCAAAGGACAATCTAATCCTACGTTTACATCTACAATTACAGGATGGAAAAATAATGAGCAAACAACTGTTACATCAGGTCCGACATATTCAGTACCTACGAACTGTTATCAATCAGCCGGTGTATATACGATTTCTGTATGTTGTTTAAACTTCCCTAAGAAAGCCAACTACAACATCACATACCAATCAGGATTATATTATATCAATCCGAAAGGAACAGGAGCTAAGAAAATTAAACTTACGCTTACATGTGTAGATACATTAATTGGAAGCAATAC
>JAHEYP010000021.1:8056-48654 GCA_023251535.1 Bacteroidota bacterium | reverse complement strand
GCTTGTTAAGTCAAGCGATCCCTCATAAAACCCAATTGAACGAACTACAATTTCATTTCACACGAAGCATCTTATTCACTGTTATGAATTGAAAACATGTTCTTAGTTCAATTTAATACTCAACTAACACTGTAATGACACTTCCTAAATGTCATACTTAATGATTATAATTTGTCATAAACGAAGTTTCAAAACTAAAATCATAAAGCTTGTTTCAACTTTGCAAATTACGATTCGTACACCCTAACTATTTTCATCAAATTGATTTTAGTTGTTAATACCGAGCTCGAGGAAGAATAATAAATTTAGGTCGTTCTTTATTTAAAATAAGCGTTTCGACATTCTTGTTGAATTCCCTGCATACTGTACTCATTATTTCAAATTAGTTTTATCAGGTAATCTCGAAGAGCAGTATTAAATGTAATGAGTTCTTTTTATAAAAAACAGTTTTCTGCTTTCTAGTTGAAGTTGGCACGCTCTAATTTTCTTGTTTAAACTAGTTTTATCAGTTAATCTTAATGCGTAATATCAAATGAAAGGATCTCTTAATTTTAAAAAACAGTTTCTGCATTCTGATTAAATTCGGCATGCTTCAATCTTCTGGTTTTATCAACTATAACATAGGCTCAAGAAGTAAAGAACAATGAAAGGATTTCCTTAATTAAAGTACCTGATTCAACATCTCCTTTGAAGATCCTATTTTTTTTAATACTTCAAACAAGTTTTATCTATTAAAATTTTTGAAGGAGGGATAATACTAAATGGAAGGGATTTTTTCACTTCATAAAAAACGTTTTAGCTACCTGATTGAAGAAAGAACGCTAGATGTATTTACATCAAACTAGTTTTATCTGTTCACGCCAAACCAATCGAATAAAAAACAGAATAGGTTCGTCCTTCAAGTTTCATAAAAAAAGCGTTCCAACTTTATCAAATAAGTCGGAACGCTTTAAATAATTAATTCAAATTAGTTTTGGCTAAAGTCGAAGCTCACAGGGCTCACCAAAAATGGAACAGGATCTTTACTCCATGTTTCAATTGAATTTTCGTGATGAACAACTATATAATAAGAATTGCCCAATACAGAAGCAGGAAGTGAAATATTCATCATTCCATCAGTATGAAGTACATCAGTAACAGTAGCAACGACGCTAAAATCGTTTGGATCTCTCAAATCTACTGTGATATTATCAACTGCAGTTGGATCAGATGACATACCTGTATTAAACAAACGAGGAGACATTGTTGAACCTCCTGAATACATTCCTTGCAGCAAAACTTTTAAGTTCAACACAAGAGAACATGAAGCAGTACCAGACGGCACTGTAATAACAGCAACGCTGGAGCATCCTACTGCATCAGTAACAACAGCAGTATATTGACCGGCCGGTAAATTTTCAAGGAAAGTAGAAGAAGGCCCGTCAATAATATTCACTGGTGCTCCCATATAAGTATGAACTCCGCATTGATAATATAGTTGATTATTATGCTTAGAGTTTGGATTAAAAGTAACCGCTCCATCATCTATTGGAGCACCTGATTGTCCAATAGTAACAATTTTCAGCAAGTTTCCACCTGCTTCATCTGAAGAAATATGCCAACTATGTCCCAAAGCTAAAACATTAAATAAATACCCTACTCCACGAGTTAGAGTAATGGCCTTTTGCTCGTCTCCATCGATGTAAAAGCACTCAGGACTTCCTACACCATAAAGAGGATTAGTACCTGATTTCATTCCGACCATTACACTAAAAACTCCTGCATTATTAATGTTTACAGTATCCCAAGTTATACTATAAGGAGGCGTTCCACCTGTAATTGAAACATCAATTGAACCATCTGCAGCCTCAACACAAGAAGTTGGCACGACCGTAGTTGCATTAATAGCAATTGTAGAACTTATTTCTGCAACAGTAAAAGAAGCTTGTGCAACGCAACCAAGTGAATCAATTACTAATACAGTATAAATTCCTGGTTTAACGTTATTCAAATCAGTGGTTGCATAACCTGATTGAAGGTTTGTCTTGCCTCCCATTAAAGCATGATTTGCGCATGCGTAGTATAGGTTAGAAGGAGAAGTTAGTGCCGGAGTATAGGAGATTAAACCATTATCGTTTGGCGCATTTGCTTGACCTAAGGAAACAAAACCTGCAGTGCTTGCTCCCACTGAATCTGTTGTAAAATGAAAGGGGTGTCCGGGGTTAAATACATTATAAGTATATGTCATACCACGCACTAAGTTTTGTGCAGGAGCCTCTACAGCATCAATATAAAAACAATCAGGATTTCCCATGGCATAATATGGGTTATTAGTTGTTTTTGGTCCAACAATTACACTGAAATTCGGCCCTACTGTTGTATTTAATGTATCCCAAATAGTTGTGTAAGGTGGAATCCCACCTGAAATCGATAATTCGACAGAACCGGTGTAAGTTCCACAAATAGAATTTGTGATTGAACCGGAAACAGTAACAGGAGAAGGTAATTCGTTAACTTGATACTGAGAGATTGCTGTACAACCATTAGCATCAGTTACAAGCACATTATAAATTCCGGGATTTAAATTACTTAAATCTTCTGATTGTTGTCCATTAATAATATTGACTTTATATCCCATGAAAGGATGAAACTGACAAGGATAATAAAGTAAGGCAGGATGGCCACTATTAGGAGTAAATGTAACTACACCATTTTGTGAAGGTGCACCTGTTTGTCCATTGCTGACTAAAAAATTAGCGTTACCACCAGTTAAATCAGTTGAAATCTGAAATGGATGGGCCGGAGTAAGAACATTAAACGAATAAGTAATTCCTCTAGTTAAATACAACTCCTTGGCTTCGCCGCCATCGATATAAAATACATTTGGATTTCCTTGACCGAACAAAGGATCAGTAGGTGTTTTAGGACCAATTGTTACTGCAAAAGAAGTTCCGTTTATTCTATTTACTGTATCCCAAGCAAAAGTATAAGGAGGAGTACCGCCAGTAACAGAAATATCGATAGCTCCATTTTTTGCCTTTGGGCAAGTAACATCAGACAAGCTAACTAAGTTAATTGTGGGAGGAGTATTCGTAGTAGTAATTGTTATAGGAGAAGACACTACAACATTTGACGATACGCATGCTGCATTAGATGTCAACTGACATGTAATTTGATCACCCGGCACTAATCCTGTGATAGATAAAAATGAACTATTCGCACCTACGTTAGTTCCATTTTTTTTCCATTGGTAAGCTGGGGTAGTTCCTCCATTAGTAATTGTTGCGCTGTAAAAAGAATTATTTCCCGAGCAATATCCGGATGGTCCTGAAATTGCTATTGTAGGTGTCAATATTGTAGGACAAATGCTTACATTATCTATAGCAAAGCTTGGGCGATTATTAATACCCGATACATCGCGAGTTACCCATCGCAATTGAACTACAGGTTTATTGTTGCAAGCCGCAGGTAAAGTGAAAGTTTTAACCAAAGAATTTTGAGGAGTTGTAACAGCGCCTGTTTGGTTAACGGTATTGCTCTGATAAATACCGGAAGCAACACCTGAAACAGAAGTAAATACTCCGGTTGTTCCTACCCTAAACTGTAAGTCAACTTGTTCTATCCGTGTATTTGATGCATCAAAAGGATTTCGAATTGTCATTACATCAAAAACAACTGAAACGTTTGATACATTACTAGTAGAGATAGCCAATACCAACGAACTATTAACTCCTGTTCCCGACAGCATTCCTATTTTGCCATTATAATTCATAAGGCCTAATGTTGATGTGGAAGCATTTGCTGATGGCGTTAATACAAGATCTGAACCGACCGGAGGAGCAACTGTTGGAAAAGAAGTTGTTGGGCCGATAGTTGAGAGGTTCCAAGCCGCCCATTCAGAAGGCAAGGACGTAGCTGAAGCTGCCAATGCTGTAAATGTCTGAGAGTAAGGTAATGTCACTGCTACAGGATTGGTTTGAGCAGAAACATTACTGACACACAAAACACTTGCAAAAGCAACTAAAACCACCCTAAATCGATGGATTAAGTTACATTTCATTATAGTAGGTTTTTGTTTTTAAAGTAGGTAGGATAACTAATTGCCAGTAATTAATTAGCTACCACAAAGTAAGATTAAATGTTGCAACACTCAAATTTTTTTGCATATATTTGAAAAATACTTGTAAACATCCGCCCCAATATTAGATTTATCCATCTATGAGTAAAACAATCGCTTATTTAACATTTTTAATTGCCTTTATTTTAATAAGCAATAATACGTTTGCCCAAAAAGAATTTAGCGGAACCTTTACCATGTTGATACAGACGTCAGATAAAACTGACAAGGAAATTCCCCTTAGCTGGTATTTGCAACCGAAAAAGGATGGAAGAATGATGGCCATGCAAATAATGGACGAACAGCTTTCAAAAGGGGTAAATAAAAGAGTTATTTTTAATCCTACAGATAGCACTTGGTTAATGCTGATGGGAGTAAATAAAATAAAACAAGGGACAAAAATACATAGAGCAGCCATGTTCCGTGATTCAACCGAAAGTGCGATTTACACTCCTAAAAAAAGTAAAGAAACAAAAATTATTAACGGATATCTTTGCCATAAATTCTCACTTAAAACAAAGAAAAACGTAAGTGAAATATGGGTTACAAATCAATTACAATGCAACATTGGATTTATATATAAACTCCTAAGACATTGTGGAATGATCGAAACATCAGCTAGAAAAGGAGACTGGTACCGATCTAAATATATTAAAGGAATGATTCTTGAAATTCACTCACAAAATTTAGCTTCCGGAGACGATTATACAATGAAGATTACAGATCTTCAACTTGGCGTTATTAAACAGGAACTACTAAACATAGAGGGATACAGGATATCTGTAATTCCAGAAGGTCAAAACTGCGGTGTACAGGAAATTGATAATTAATTCAACGAGCTGTATTTTTCGCTCACCAAATAAATTTCCACGATTCACTTTTTTTTCATACATTTCGAAATATTGGAAAATCCCAACGACTTAGTTAGTAGTCAAGATTTACCCCAATAACTTTCCCTCCTACTATTATTAGATTAAAACGTTAAGCCATGAAATTTAAAGGCATTGCCATTATTGGCCTGTTGGTATTATTGATGAATACCGAAAGTAAAGCAACAGTAAGTTCATATAGTTTTGCCTCCGGAGCAGGAAACTATGTAGCTATAACAGGCACAACACTATATACTGGTACCTGGGATGACGGAGCAAGCACTTTGCTTACCTTGCCTTTCACATTTACCTATAATAACAGCTCATTTACAAGCATCTCAGTTACACCTAACGGTTTTATTACGCTAGGAAGTGTACCGAGTGGAACGATATATTGCGGATTACAATCGGCATCTACACCTGCCAATTCAATTGCTGGCTATGGAACAGACCTTGTTGGAGTAAGTACAGGTTCATCGATTCAATACACAACTAGTGGCACCGCTCCAAATAGAAAATTCATTGTACAATGGACAGATTGCGATCACTATGGAACAGGAGGGGTAAATCATTTCAACTTTCAAATAGTTTTAAATGAAACATCAAATACAATTCAAGTTGTATATGGGACTTTTACATTATCGTCGACTTTTGGAGCCAATACTTGTTCGGATGCGTCAACAGAATCGGGGAATGTTGGATTATTAGGCGGTAATGCGGCTGACTTTAACATCCGTAAAGTCCTAAACGGAACCAATACATGGTCAACATCGACTGCAGGAACTGTAATTACTGATGTATGTAATTTGTCGCCAACCAATATTCCATCATTGGGATTAACATACACTTGGACTCCCTCCGCACCTGTTGCTATGACTTATGTGTCGAGTACAACAATACTGATCAACAATGGAGTTGGAATTCCACACCCATCAACTAACAACCAAGTATTACAAGTACAAGTTGTAACTACAGGAACCTTATCCCCATTATCAATAAGTTCATTGAGTTTATCAACTAGCGGTACTACGTCACCGTTAGTCGATTTAACAAATGCAAAACTTTATTATACAGGCATCAACTCTACATTTTCATCTACCACTCAATTTGGTAGCACAGTAACAAACCCGAATGGGACAATTAATTTTTCAGGAAGCGCTTCTTTGCAAGAAGGCACGAACTATTTCTGGTTAGTATATGATATAGCTGCTGGTGCCATTGTTGGCGATCATATCAGCGGATGTTGTAATTCGATTGTAGGTTCGGGAACAATGGGGACCAGAACTCCCTCTGTAACATGTCCTTCTGGATTCCAAATAATATCACAACTAGGCACATGGACTTTATTATCAAACACCCCACCTCATGCAAATGGAGGAGGAATGATTTTACTATCTGACGGAACCGTATTATGCAAAACATTTTCTGGAGGTACCGATGGTTATGGAAACATTTACGATAAATTAACTCCTGATGCCAATGGAAGTTATGCCAATGGAACTTGGAGCAGTATTGCTCCGATGATTAATACTCGTTTATATTATTCTTCTCAAGTATTAATGGATGGTAGATTATATGTAGCGGGAGGAGAATATGGTACCGGCCTTGCAGCTGGCGAAGTATATAACCCATTAACTAATACGTGGACGCTAACTCCATCACCTGGAGGAAATGTTAGTGATGCAAACTCAGAAATGCTTCCTGACGGCAGAGTTCTACAAGCATTAGTAGCAGGATCACTTACAAGTACTAAAATTTATGATCCTACCACCAACACTTACATTAATGGACCAACTGCCTTAGGAATTCACAATGAATCAGCATGGGTTAAGCTTGCAGACAATAGCATACTTTATGTAAATCGATTAAGTACAAGTTCAGAAAGATATATTCCAGCAACAAACACATGGATTAATGATGCATCTGTACCTGTTTCTTTGTATGATGCATTCGGACTGGAAACAGGAGGAGCATTACTTCTTCCTGATGGACGAGCATTCTTCTTAGGTTCAACAGGGCATACTGCATATTATACACCTACAGGAAATACAAGTCCGGGAGTATGGACAGCAGGCCCTGATATCCCCAATTTACAAGGAACACCTGATGCCCCGGCGGCGATGATGGTAAATGGAAAAATATTATGTACAGTATCTCCGTTACCAACATCTGCAAATCACTTCCCTTCACCAACATCATTTTATGAATTCGACTACGTAACAAATTCATTTACTCAATTGGGTGCACCGGGCGGAGGAACCACAACAAACATTGCATGCTATTTAACGAACATGTTAGATTTGCCAGATGGAAACGTTCTTTACTCACGACAAAGTTCATCTCAGTACTACATTTATACTCCTAGCGGGCAACCGGTAGCTTCAGGCAAGCCAACAATTTCAACTGTAACACCAATTACATGTACTGATTATACAATTACAGGAACAAAATTCAACGGAATCTCACAAGGAGCAACGTATGGAGATGATTGGCAGATGAACAGCAACTATCCTTTAGTAAGATTAAAGTCGGGAAGCAATGTTTATTATGCAAGAACCTACAATTGGAATAGCACAGGAGTTATGCGCGGCAATGCACCTGACACAGCGAAATTCACTTTACCGGCGGGATTACCAAACGGAACATATTCTTTAGAAGTAGTTGCAAACGGAATTGCATCCAATCCATATTCATTCAGCACAACTGTTAGTCCGACTATTAGTATTACTTCATCTACAGGGACATCAATTTGTACTGGGACGTCAACTACAATCTCAGCTACTATTAGTAATGGTGGAACAGCACCAACATATCAATGGTATAAAAATGCATCAATAGTTGGCAGCGGCAATTCGCTAACAACTTCTGCAATTGCGAATGGCGATTCAATTAAGTGCTTACTTACATCTAACTATGCCTGTTTAACCTCTGGCACTAATCCTGCGACATCAAACACATTAAAATTCGTTTCAAGCTATTGCACTGAAGATGTTAATGTAAAAGTATTTATTCAAGGATTTTATAATCCCGTAGGAGATACAATGTATGCAGTACTTGATCCAATTAACTTACCTACAGTTGCAGATTCAATAACTTTACAACTGGCGGATTCAGTAACTCATACTATTGTTGCGCAAGACAAAAAACGAATCAGCACTCACGGTAATGGCACATTCCATTTCACAGGATTATTACCAGGACATCGATATTACTTAATTTTCAGAGGGAGGAATATTATTGAAACATGGAGTAAAAACAGTTACTTGTTAACTACTCCAACATTAACAATTGATATGACGCATTAATTCTGCTAAGGACATACTCGTAAAAAAAATCTAAATAACCATATTTGCCAAGCCGATCAAATCGACTGAAATTTTCATTCCTTTATCTTGAATGCTCTTACGATTGATAATAAACTTATGAGAACGTATGAGACCTGAAGGATTTACAATAGAAATATCAGCATCATTGGTTTTAAATTCAGGGTCTTCACGTACAAATAAAATCTGCATTGACTTTAATGAAGAAGCTAGAGTGCTGGACAATTCTCCCTTAGCCTTTGGCAAATAAACCAACTGACAATTGCTCACTTCAGAAATATCGACATCTTTCACTAAAATAACCTTGCCTGACATTTGGCGATTATTTACTAACCGACGTAAGTCATCGGCAAACTCAACATCATCTACAACACCAATCACAATGGCATGTTGATCAACATATGTAGACCATCCAATGTACTTTACAAAAGAATATACTAACAATGCTTTTGATTCATTTTTATTTATTGATTGAGCATAAGAAATATTTACAGTAAAAGCTAAAAGCAGCAAAATTGAAAAATTCAATTTTGCTGCTTTTTTTAGTGCCTTCCTCATTACTCCCCCTCCAAAATTAGCTTCAGAATTATTTAACCATAATCTGAGTGCAGAATCTGCCTGCTTCACCTGAAACAACTACCAGATATTTTCCGGCCATCATATTAAGATTCGGTTGAATCATAATTGAATTTGTTTCTCCTCCTGTGATACTATATTCTTTACTATAAACTTTTCTTCCTAAAACATCCACCAAATCAACATTTACATTTTCTGTAACATCAGAGAAATAATCTGCATAAATAACTGAACCATCATTTGGATTTGGATATACCGATGTAATTGTAGACTTAGTATTATTTATTCTCACTGAAACCACCTTACAGATTTTTGTATCACCGTTGAAGTCAGTTTGAGATAAGCGATAGAAACTTACACCATTAAAAGGCGATGCATCTAGAGCAGTATAATTTCTCATTGTCGAACTATTTCCTGAACCATCAACGTCAATTACTTTTTCAAAGTGTGAACCATCTTTACTTCTTTCAACTGTAAAGAAATCATTTTCTGACTCCGAGAATGTAAACCATGACAATTCAACTTTTCCGTTTTTAGCTTCTGCTTTGAAATCTCCTAGTTCAATAGGCAAAGGAGAGCTATAATAAGACGTAGATCCAATATAGAATGTGTTTGTTAAGTTACCTAAAGTTAAACCTGTTCTGTCTACGATAGGACTTGTAAGAGTTCCACTAGTTGTACCATTTGATCCAACAACACCTGCTGCTAAAGTAATTCTTAAGTTAGCTAATGCGCCCACACATGCTGCACAGAAAGATCTGTTTGCTCTTAAATTGTATGTACCATTCGCTAATCCGTTTGCTGTAGATACAGTCCATCCGGCATTTGTACGAATTTCAATATTTGTACCGGCATCAAGGAAAGCAACACTTTGATTGGTTGGCGAATCAGTATAAGAAGCTGACACCGTACCACCTACTGTAGGAGCTGCCGACGGCGTAACATAGAAAGGAGAAAAGCCATTTCCGGTATGGTCACCAACAGGCAATAAACCGGCAATATTTCCATTAGGAATGGTTCCTGTTGTATACCAACGAGTAAATACACCTTGCGACAAATATGCTGTAGAAGATGAACCTGCAAGAGTTCCTGCACTAGCGGCTGATGTTCCTAAAGTAAGAGTGTTTCCAGCTAAATCAACTATACCAGAAGTTAACGTTAAAGTATTGCTAGCTGTTACATTTTGTGAAACAGTAATTTGCGGCGGTGTTGCATACGTATTGTTCAATTGCAAGCCATAGAAAGTTGTAGCCGATGATCCTGAAATTGTTTGAGCTGATGTTCCAATAAATTTCACTGTACCTGTACTTGGTGTAAACGTTCCTCCATTTCTGGTGAAATTACCATATAAATTTAGTGTTGTTGAAGCAGTATACACACCACCGCTTTGCGAATAATTTCCATTAATATTTACAGTAGCAGGAGCAGTAAATGTACCTAAGGTATGTTGAAGATCATTAAATGTAACAGTTGCTACACTTCCTCCAGTATTTAATGTAGATGCACCACCTTTGTTCAATACCGCATTATAAAAAGTAATTGAAGTTGCCGCTCCATTAAGCGTTTGAGTTCCTGCGCCATCAAATGTAGTAGTACTCGTACCTGCATTAAAAATTGCTGCAACAGCTTTCGTAATATTTCCTCTGAATGACATTGTTGAACCAGCGGTAAATGTTCCTGCTGTAAATGTTGCATTTCCTGTAACAACAAATGCACTTGCTGGGGTGAAATCTCCTAATGTTTGAGTTAACGTTTGTACCGTTAAGCTTGTAATAGCTGGATCAACTACTAATGATGTTCCTACTGTTTTATTGATAGTAAGACCACTAAATGTTTCAGAGCCAATTGTACCTTGTATAGTTTGTGTTCCTGTTCCATTCATTACCACTGTTCCTGCTCCCGGAGTAAATGTAGCTCCTGATTGATGTGTCCAGTCACCCGCTAAATTAACTGTTGTCCCGGCTGTAAATGTTCCTGAGGTTAATATATAATTCCCCGACATAGTTAAAGTTGCACCTGAGGTATTGAAATCACCTTGTGTTTGAGTAATATTTCTAGCAGTAATGGTTGCAATAGATCCCGTTCTTGAAAGTGCAAATCCTGATGTTTTATTTATCACCAAATCATAAAATGTTTCTGACACTTTAGTTCCTCCAATTGTTTGAGCGACCCCACCAATGAAAGTAACTGTACCATTATTATGATTAAATGTTGCAGCAGTAGCATGTGCCCATGAACCGGTCATTGTCATATTTGCACCTGCGTTAAAAGTTCCATTATTTAATGTGTACGTACCAACAACTGATATATTTGAACCGGCAGTAAATGTTCCGTTATTGAGCGTAAACGTGCTCGAAAGCGTCATATTTGTAGGAGCCGTATAAGTTCCGTTGGCTTGAGTAAATGTACCCGTTACTGTACTGTTCGTACCACCTGTAAAAGTACCTGCAGTATGTACATAAGTACCATTTACATTTAGTGTTGCAGGTGCTGTAAAATTACCCTGAGTATTTGTTAAATTGTTTACTGTAATTGTAGCGACAGATCCAGAAGTACTAATTGAAGTTGCTGCAGTTTTATTTATAGTAAAGTTGTAAAAAGTAATGGAAGGTGCAGTACCTTGAATTGATTGAGAATTACCACCGGTAAAATTCACAGTATTAAGACCCGGAGTAAATGTAGCTCCGGTATTTAGAATCCAGTTTCCTTGAACTGTAGAAGTTGTTCCAGCTACATATGTTCCACCGAGAATAGATAGATTTCCTGTTACCGTAGTGGTTGCTCCAGCAGTATATGTTCCTGCATTTACAGTTAAGCTATTGCTTAATGTTACTGTACCGGGAGCGGTAAAATTCCCTTGTGTTTCTGTAATTGAATTTGCATTAATTGTTGCAACACTTCCTCCCCATGAAAGGGTGGTAGCAACAGTTTTGTTGATTACGAGATCATAAAATGTTGCAGGATTTTTAGTACCACCAAGTGATTGTGCACCTGTACCATTAAAAGTTACAGTTCCATTACTGTGAGTGAATGTTGCAGCTGTAGCATGAGACCAATTTCCACCAATAGAAGTATTAGCGCCGGCAACAAATGTTCCATTAGTTAATGTAACATTCCCGGTAACGGCAAGTGTTGAGCCTGAAGTAAACGTACCAATTGTGAGTGTTAATGCTCCACTAAGTGTTAAAGTAGCGGGAGCTGTGAAATTACCCAGTGTATTAGTGAAATTGTTTGCAGTTATGTCTGTAACACTTCCCGAAGTTGAAACTAAAATTCCGGTTGCTTTATTTACGACCATGTTATAGAAAGTAAGTGAACTTGCTGTTCCTTGAAGAACCTGAGCTGTAGTTGCATTTCTAAAATTAATAGTTGAAGTCCCGGGACTAAAAGTTGCTCCTGAATTTTGCGTCCAATCACCATAAAGGTTAATTGTTGCCGCACCTCCTACCATTGTACCACCTGTTAAGCTTACACCTCCTGTAATGGTTGTTGTAGTTCCCACTGTAAATGTTCCTGATTGCACTGTAACATTACCGTTTGCAGTTAATGTTGTTGGCGCTGTGAAATCACCTTGAATTTGATTAATATCTTGTGCTATAATAGTTGCAACAGATCCAGTTTTTGTCAGACTGGTTCCTGGTGTTTTATTAATAACTAGATTGTAATATGTTATTGTTCCTTTAGATCCACCAATTGTTTGAGCGGCAGTTCCATTGAAAGTAACTGTTCCTGTTCCTGCTGTAAAAGTTGAAGCGTTAGAAATAGCTGAATTCCCTCCAATATTTAGATTTGCGCCACAAGTATATGTCCCTGAGTTTAAAGTAAAATTACCGGTAATAGTAAATGTTGCAGGCGCGTTAAAATCACTTGAAGAATTTGTAAAGTTAGTTGCATTTATAGTTGCGATACTACCTCCTGTTGAAACCAAAGTTCCTGCTGTTTTATTACATGTAAAATTATAGAACGTTTCAGATGTTGCAGTTCCATTAATAGTTTGGTTTGCACCAGCTGTAAAGGTAACCGTACCTGTATTTGGAGTAAATGTTCCACCGTTATTTGTCCAATCACCTCTAACATTCAATGTTGCAGGTGCACTTAATGTACCTCCATTCAATGTTAAAGTTCCAACCACTGTAACTGTTGTAAATGAATTTGCAGAAAAAGTTCCACCATTCATTGTTACACCGGAAGAAACAGTAAATGCAGTTAGAGTTCCTGGTGCAAATGTTCCTGAATTTATCGTTAAATTCTGAACTGTCATTGAGGTAAGTGAACCAGCACCTGTAGCTGTTGCTCCAGAATTGCTGATCATTAAATTATACAATGTAGCTGATGCTGAAGTATAGGAAATCGACTGATTTACACTTCCTGCTAACTCAAGTGTTCCTTGTTGAGCAGTATATGTTCCAATATTTGTAAATGCTACTCCAGCAACCGCTGAAGTCAACGTAAGTTTATGTGTTAGAACACTTGCTGCCGCATCACTCATATTGAAAGTGGAATTTGTTCCGATATTCAAGCTTAAGAATTTAAAATCGGCGTTGTTAGCAGGGCGAAGTGTTTTAGATATTACTCCCGAACTTGGCAAAGCGATATGCGGATAAACAACATTCGGATATGCTTTAAATTTAAAAACAGTTCCGTTAGTTGTTCCAGCAGTACCAAATTGAACAGTACCGTTTGTAACTGAATAAGAAGATAAGTTTGAACCTCCAAAATCTAAATCAACATATGAAGCAACTGTAGATTTTTCTTCAATATAAATAGTTCCACCCGACATTGTTGTACTACCACCACTTAAATCATTTAACGCAAATGTGGCTAAATTAGTAGCTGTCGTACCCGTATAAATTGATCCGCCCCACATGTTAAAATCAACATAGTCAACATTTGTTGTTGGATTATAGTTGAATCCACCACCAAGATACAAAGCACCGGAAGCCACATATAATTGTGGAGTTCCGCCATTCACTTTATACTGAAAATCTCGAGTAGTAGTTGACATTAGCACTCGAACTGTACCTCCGTTAACATATAGTTGTCCTGACAAAACAACATTTGAAGCCGTTCCCGTCATAGTACCAGATTTACACAAATTCATTATTCCGCTATTGCATTCAATAATAACATCGTAAGGAATAGTTAACGAAGTAGCCGAACCTTGGTTGTGACAGTCAGTTAATGTTGCTGAGTTATTATATTTTAAAGTACCTTTTGTTAAAGTAAAATTATAAACGTTCCCTGTATTAATCCCCGTAATAAAATTGGAAGATTGCAAATCGACTACTGTAGTTTTTGTTGACTTATTTAAAGTCAAATCGAAAATCGTAAATGTTCCTGAGCCTGATACTACGGCTGAAGAAGCACCTACAAAGCTTAACATCTTAGTAGATGCAGCTGTGTAGGTGCCTGAATTAGAAAAATTTCCCCCAATATTAGTATTCGCACCTGGAGTGTAGGTCCCCGATGCAATACTCAAATCACCATTAATATTAACTGTTGACGCTGTACCGGCAGTAAAATTACCAGTTGTCATACTTAAATTATTTACTGTTAAAGAAGTTGTACTGCCGGATACACTTAACGCTTGACCCGCAGTAAGACTTAATGAAATATTATTAAAAGTTTGAGAAGCTGAAGTACCATTAATTGCTTGCGCCGAAGTTCCAACGAAGCCCACAGTACTTGATCCCGGAATTAAATTACCACCATTACTTGTCCAATTTTTTGCAACATTAATATCACCACTTAAAGTCAAATCAACACCACTATTAATAGTAACATTTCCAAAAGTAATTAGTGCTGTTGGAGTAACTGTTGTTGTTGATGCGAAATAGGTATTAGAAGTAGCATTTAATGTTAATGCACTTCCTGAATTACTTAATACACTTCCAAAATAAATATTTTCGCCGGCCATTGTAACAAATGAACCTCCACTTAGTGCATATCCTGCATTAAAGCGAACAGTACCTGCTGTACCAGTATTTGATATTGTACAAGATGAACTACTTTGAGTTACTAAACCGTTAAACACATAAGAACCATTTCCTGTTAAAGAAAAAGTCGTTGATCCAGCAGAAACAGTTGTCAAATCAAGTGCACCATCAAATGTAGCTGAACCTGTACCTGTAACATTTATATTAACCGCTTCTCCCCAAGTTAAAGAGGAAGTGTTCGAAAAACGAACACTTCCTGATGTAACATTAATTTCGCCTCCGTTAAATCCCCCCGGAATAACTTGGCCCATTACATTTACACTACCACCATTAATATTTAACTGAAATAAACTATTACTATTTGCACCATTAATATATAAGTTTCCTGAACCTCCACCTGCTGTGGTGATTGTTAAGCTATTTGTTCCTATTATTGTCACTAAAGCTGAAGTAGAATTATCTCCGATTGTTAAACTCGCACAAACTGCATTTACATCAACGCTCGCCACACCATCGCTTGGGATGATAACATCTTCTGAATTTGTTGGTTCGTGGCCGAGCGACCAATTGGCTCCATTCGACCATGATCCAACATTGATCATTGTATTAGTTGTTGTAGCACTTACGGTACTAGATAACATTACCAAAGCGGCAAAGATCCATAAGCAACAATTCCCAATCGGTGATGCAAATGCAATACGTGCATTTTTAACCTGAAATAAATTTTCCATATACATTTTATGTAACACTAGATTTTTAGTCTCCTTATCTGTTTTGAGGCACATCATATAATTCCATTCTTTGAGTATTTGAACGGAAGGCGATAAGGGAGTTTGAAAATTTTCGACAAACGGTCGATTTTGGGGGTTAAACGGAAAAAGCGGCAGATCTTAGCCGAAAAAGTGGTAATTAACTTATAAAAAAAGCTCACTTAAAAGTGAGCTGAAGAACATATTTTATTTCTCTTTATACGAGATTCAACTTTTTGTAAACCTCTTTTTTGTACGTTTTCCCTATGGGAATTAACTGATCATAATAGGTGATCACATCGTCTTCAATATCAATAATTTTATCCTTTTGAATAAGGTAAGAGCGATGAACACGGATGAATTTTCCTGAACTCAATTTTTCTTCGATCGACTGCATTGTTGAGTGTACAACAATTTTCTCTTTGGCAGTATTTAATGTAACATAATCACCTAAGCTTTCTACCCACAAAATATCATTCATTTCCATTTTGACAATGCTACTGCCTTTCTTAATAAAAACAGACGACTCATCAGAATAAGAAATATTCATTTTATCGTAAACACTTTTCACCTTCGAAATAGATTGAATAAATCGAGGTAAAGTGATAGGTTTAACAAGGAAATCGGTTACATTATTTTCAAAAGCATCGAACGCATAATTTTTATGCATCGTAGTTAGAATTACAAAAGGAGCAGGTTTCGGCATGCTTTTTATAAAGTCAATTCCGCTGATAACCGGCATTTCAACATCCAAAAAGATCAAGTCGATATTATTCTGGGCTATAAAAGAAAGTGCATCTACCGGGTTAGTAAAAGTCCCCAACAGATTTAAATAACTTACATTTTTAACACATTGCTCAGTAGCCATCAAGGCTAATTCGCTGTCGTCAACAATAATACAATTCATAACCGTAATTTTTGTGGAGGTCCCAACTCCATTTTTTTAAAAACAATTCAAACTACAAGATTAGACTTTAATTTTCAGATTATTACAATTCTAAAACCACTCAGTACTTAATAAATATTAATCGCCAATGGTTTTGAGCAATAGCGACTAATACCTTATAGCAAGAAAATGCATGCAATGTTACGGCAAATTGCCATTTTATGCAATAATCATCCCGTTTTTCTCGAAAACTTCATCTTTATACAGCTCACAATAGCTGTTTACGATGTTATTTACCTCAACGAACTTTGCATCAAGCTTAAAATGATCAGAGAAATTTAAAGAAAGTAAATCTAGTTCAGACAACATTTCAGATGCAAATGGAATACTCATAATCGCAATGGACCCTCTGATATTGTGGGTTAATTTTTGAATGATGGAAGAATCTCTTGCAATCACAGCTGCATGCAGCTTAAACATTTTATCGGGAATTGTATTGACAAATACATTTATCATTTCACGTTCAAAAGCAGGGTCACCATTTGATAAATTCTTTAAATAGCTTCCTTTTTTTGTTGAAGATTGATGTAGTGTAGGTTCTAATACAGTTTTTAGATCTCCCTCAAACTGACTGAAAGTCAAATTTGCCAATTTTTCAAATAGCTCACTCTTGTTAATTGGTTTTGAAATAAAATCATTCATTCCAATTGCCAAACATCTTTCCTTCTCGCCAACAATTCTATGACCCGTCATTGCTAAAATTGGAATATTGAGACCCAATTCATTCCGTATTGTTTTTGTTGCAGCGTACCCATCCATAATTGGCATATCGAGATCCATTACAACAACATCATAAGTGTTTTGCATTAAAAGGTCAATTCCTACAATCCCATTTTCTGCAACATCAAGATCGAATCCAAATCCCTTAATTATATGTTGCATCAATTGTTTGTTCAATTCATTATCTTCAAACAAAAGGATTTTAAGCTTTCCTGTATTTTTCGAAATCAAATCGATTACCTTTTCTGATTTCTTTGTTACCAAAACATCTTTGCGTAATTCGAGAGTAAAAGAAAATTCCGAACCCTTACCTAAAGAAGATTTGACATTTATATCTCCTCCCATTTCAGCAATAAGGTTTTTAGAAATATTAAGGCCGAGACCGGTTCCAGATTTGCATTTCTGCAATTCATCCTTCACCTGGTAATATCTATCAAATACCATATGTTGAGCTTCTTCAGAAATTCCAATTCCTGAATCTTTGACAACAAATTCTACTTCGCATGATGACTTTTTTTCATTCTTCAAATTAATAGTTAAGTCAACCCTACCTTTATCAGTAAACTTAATTGCATTATCTACTAAATTTACAAGTACTTGATTAATCAGAACAATATCTCCACGTAAATTATCGGGAATGCTTTTTGATTTTTTATATCCAAACTTAATGTTCTTGCTATCGGCTTTTTTCTTCAATAGTTTGTAAACATTTCTTTCGACATCATCCCAAGAAATGACATTATCTGCGATTTTAACTTTGCCGTTTTCAGATTTTGAATAATCCAAAATATTATTGATGACAGAAAGCAAGTTTTGACCAGCAGATTGAATCACATTAATGTATTCTTTCTGTTGTTTATTGACCAAGGTTTCGTTCAAAATATCGGCAAAACCAAGAATTGCATTCATCGGAGATCTGATTTCATGACTCATATTTGCCAAGAAAGCTTCTTTCTTTTCCAAAGCCAATTGTTTAATCTCTTCCTCGCGACGAGATTTTTCTTCCTCTTTTACTTTAGATGTAATATCCGTAACAAAAAGTAAATATCTTATTTCTCCATCAACTGTAACAACTGGAGAAGCTTGAATATCTACAATAGCTTTCGTATTGTTCGGTTGAATAAAACTACAAGTAGTGGTAAAAACGCCTTTACTTGAAGTACACGAATGCCATTGCTCAATAATTTTTTCCTTTTCTATGACGTTTAAAAACCAAGATTTACCAGCTAAGTCATCGCCATTAAGGGCCATCATTGATTTAAACTTGTTATTTGCGATTATAATTTCACCCGACAATGTTGTTTTCAACATCCCAATCGGAGCGAAATCATACGTGTACTTAATTAGATTTTCTTTTTGCAAAACCGTTTTTTTGCTTTGCTCTACTATTTCTTTTTCTTCGCTGTATTTAGATTTTAATAGTTCTTTCTGAAGAATCGCTTCAACTGATTTTGAAACAACATCTACGTATAGTTTTTTTTGTGAGGTAACTTTATTTGATTTTGGTCGATCAATACAAATCACACCAATTTTATTATTCTTGTCATCAAAAATCGGCAGAGCGAGAAATCCAACTTCATCATCAATTGTAAAAAACTCAAGTACTTTTTCATCTGAATTAAAAATAGATGAATTGATTATTTCAGAGAAGTATTGTCTGAATAGAGATTCGTCAAAATTGAATGTTGACTTTACCCAATATTTCTCTTTTGTAAAAAGAGCTAATACAGCCCCTTTAGCATTGCAGAATCTTGTAGCACTTTCTAATGCTGAATTTAATTCAGGAATCGAGTCAAATGCCAATTGCTTTAACTCAACTATACTTTGCAATGCGATAATATCTCTTTGGCGGCTTAGGTTATAGGTGCTCATATCCATTTTAATGTTAGATTTGATACGATACATCTATACGATAGTTGCATTTTTTTAGGGGTTGACCTTCATTTCTTTATAAAACAAAGATTCTCGCTGAGAAAAAATTGCAAACACGTGATTTACAGCGCCTTGCCCTACTAGGAGCGACGTTTTAAAACTTTTAGAAAATTCATTATAAAACTGCATTAAACGACAAAGGAAAAAATGTCTATAATACTGCTTTTCAATGCTTTAAACACCTACTTGCGTTCAAAAAGGACTTTTAAATAAAACATAGGATCTTTAAGTCGCCCACGTAAATCGAGATCTTCGAACATGCAAGAGATGGTTTCCCGGAGTGTTTTTGAGTTATTGGCACGATTTACCACCAGGTTGAACAGCCAAGGATATTTAACCAGTTCCTGCATTTTTTTACTCAAATTCAGCTCAGGCCACAACCGTTTATAAACGGATTCGTCATACGCCATCAAAGCCTCTTTATTATATATATTATTTTTAATTCCGCTAATTATTTCACCCGCTTTCAATCCACATATCATTGCATTTCCAATGCCTTCACCGGTAAATGGATCAATCAATGCACCTGCGTCGCCCACTAATAAAAATCCATCACCTGAAAGAGGACGTTTCTTAGAACCGAGTGGTAATCCGTAACCTTTAATCGAATCTATCAACGTTGCATCTTTAAATCTTTTTTTCAAAACAGGATGATTTTCAATTAAGTTAATCATCTCTTTTCGAAGGTTAATTTTCTTCTTACTTACGATATCACTTCTCATCCCTACTCCAACATTTGCAAGACCATTTGCCAGAGGGAAAATCCAAAAATATCCCGGAAGAAATTCTTTAGTAAAGTGCAGTTCAATAAATCCATTTTCATCAAGATCTTTCACCCCTGAATAATAACCTCGAAGTCCGGCGCAATAATGTTCTTCTTCCATTACAACACCTCCGACTTCTTTTGCAAATCGCGAATGAGCTCCATCAGCTGCAACAACTAATTTAGTACGTATACTGAAATTATTTTCCTTATCGGAAAGAATCCATTCATCATTTTCTTTTACGAAATTTTCGATACGAACACCAGTTTCAATATTAATTAATGGATGTGCTGCTGCTTTATTAAATAACCAATTATCGAAATCAATTCTTTTTGCAATAAATCCCGGAGGATTCTCAGGATCAAGCTCTCTTCTAAAAGGAACATTTAACACCTTGCCGTTGGGAGCAACGAAAGAAACCCCATGGGAAGGGATAACAGAAGGCTCAATTGACAATTCCTTAGGAAAATCTTCATTTAACCGTTTTAAAGTCAAAACCACCTTTCCACTTAAAGCATCACCACAAACTTTGTCTCGGGGAAAACTTGCTTGATCAACCATTAAAACTCGTATACCTTTCATTGCCAATGACAAAGCCGTTGTACATCCGCCAGGACCAGCTCCAATAACAGTGATTTCAGATACTATCATTTTGCCAAGATAGCAATCATGCCAACACATCCAAATTGAAGATGAAGAAGAAATTCATCTGTATGCATGGAATTATTTGAGATTCACCGATTAACCCTTTTTAAATCAAACAATTTTACCTTAATTTGATTCCCCTTTTCATACCACCAAAACAATTATTACACCAATTCAACCTAACCACCGTTTATGAAAAAATTGTTATTAGCAGCACTTTGCTGTTTAGGCATGCTCACCTTGAAGCCTACCGAAACAATTGCATCCCACTTAATGGGCGGAAACCTTACCTATGTTTATCAAGGATTAAATTCAGGTACCGGTTTATATGAATATGCTATTACACTAAAAATTTATCGTTTATGCGATGCAGGTAGTTCCCAGCTTCCGACATCAATGGACTTAGGCGCATACGAAGACAATGCAGCGAATCCTGGAGGAAACAAAACGCGAATTGCTTTAACTTCATTACCGCTGATCTCGCAACAATTTATCACGCCTCCTAATGCAAACGATAGTTGTACGTTTGCTCCAAACGTTTGTGTTGAAGAAGGAATTTACACTGGAGTAATTGGTGTTCCTGTTAACACTACAGGATATTATTTTATTGCTGATAGATGCTGTAGAAATAATACTATTGCTAATATGAGTAATCCAGGGGCTTCTGGTCAAGCATATTATGCATTTGCACCGGATCCCTCAATTGTTAATAGTTCACCAACATTTGCTGTGGCTCCCGTTCCTTTTATTTGCGCAGGTGATACAGTGAGTGTATTGAATCAAGCCATTGATCCGGATGGCGATTTACTTACTTATCAATTCGTAACTCCTTACGAGGGAATTTCAAGTAATGGAAATCCTAATCCTAATCCACCAGCCTCGTACACATGGCCAATTCCATTAATTACTTATTCCACAAATTTTAGTAGCTCGCAACCTTTCGGCCCTAGCAGTTATGCTGCAATTGATACTGCAACAGGATTAGCTTCATATTTATCTCCAACTCAAGGATATTATGTTGTTGCGGTTGAGATTAACGAATACAGAAACGGTGTTTTAATTGGCGTATCTCGTCTCGACTTACAAATTATCGTTATTACTTGTCCTGTAAATCCTGCTCCCAATTTAGCTCCGGGAAGTACAACTACTACATATACAATCCAGGAAGGACAAACACTTTGTTTCAATGTCGGCTTTTCTGATTCAAACGGCGATAGCGTTTATATTGCTCATACTGGCGATATATTTAATAGTGCTACAACGAATCCAACTGCCACATTATCTAATGCTAGTGGAAGCGGATCAGCATCAAGTCAATTCTGCTGGACTACTTCATGTAATCAAGGAAGAACAACTCCTTATCAATTCTCGGCAATCGCAACCGATAATGGATGCCCTGCAAAAACAACAAGTATCGTTTATACCATAAACGTATTAAATACTGCTAAACCTACTAGTATTACTGGACCTGACACATTGTGTTTGAATGCTGCAACTGGAATTGGCTATACTGTTAACTCCACTTCAGGATATACCTATTCATGGATAGTTACTAACGGAACTCAAGTTAGCGGAACAAACACAACCACTGCAGGAGTAACTTTTAATACAACTGGCTTAGCTAATGTTGCAGTTGTAGCATTAAATGCATTCGGTTGCCCATCAGATACCCTTAGAAAAACAGTTTTCATTAAACCTCAACCAACTGCTACTGCAGGTAGCGACGTTTCATTCTGCTCAGCTGGTTCTGCAACAATTGGAGGAAGTTCAACATCAGGTTACACTTATACATGGACGCCATCAGCAGGGTTAAGCAGCTCAACGATTTCTAATCCTGTAGTTTCAGTTAGTAATACAGGCACTACACCTACAAGTACCAACTATATCGTTACTACAAATCTTAATGGTTGTACAAATGAGGATACGGTTGTTGTTACTTCTAATCCATATCCGGTAGCATCAGCAGGTAACAATGTATCTATTTGCTCGGGAGGAAGTGTTCCATTAGGAGCATTAACAACGTCGGGATATACTTACTCATGGGCACCAACTTCAGGTTTAAGTAATAGTAGCGTTTCAAATCCGGTATTGACTTTAACAAACACAGGAAACACTCCTGATACTTTGCAATATGTAATTCAAGTTACGAATGGTTTCACTTGTGTATCGTATGATACAGTTCAAGTAGTTGTTCGTCCGGTGCCTACTGCTAACGCAGGTTCTGACATTACATTCTGTAGCGGACAAAGTGGCAATATTGGAGCAACTGCAGTCAGCGGATATACTTATAGCTGGACACCTGCAACAGGAGTTACGAATACTGCTGCAAGCAACACTTCAATCTCATTAACGAACAGCACAACCATTAACGACACTGTGGATGTAATTTTAACTACAGGATGGTTTGGTTGTACCGATAAGGATACTGTTGCAGTAGTTGTAAGACCAATTCCAGTTTCAAATGCAGGTAACAATCTATATTTATGTTCAGGAACAACAGGACAAATAGGTTCACTTAACACATCAGGATATACCTATTCTTGGACACCTTCTTCAGGTTTAAGTAACAGTGGAGTTTCAAATCCTACAGTTACTCTAACAAACACTGGAAACACTACTGACACCTTACAATATGTTGTTACTACAACTTTGGCTGGATGTATTTCTTCGGATACAGTAAGAGTAGTAACCGGCCCTGTACCTGTAGCAAATGCTGGATTAGCAGCAACTTATTGTTCAGGACAAAGTGCTAATATCGGATCTACATCTACTTCAGGATATACCTATTCATGGACACCTTCAACAGGGTTAAGCAGTACAACAGTTTCAAATCCTGTTTCAGCCGCAACAAACACTGGCACTACTCCACTGGTTATAAATTATTCAGTAGTGGCTACATGGTTTGGATGCCGTGATACTGACTTTGTTGCTATAACTGTTAATCCATTACCTGTTTCAAATGCAGGAACAAATCAATTATTATGTTCTGGAAGCACAGTACAATTAGGTGCTGCTACAACATCAGGTTATACTTACAGCTGGTCACCTTCAACAAATTTAAGCGACCCAAGTATTTCGAATCCGACTTTATCTGATACGATTACAGCTGCTGATCCTGATACATTATTTTACACAGTAACAACAACTTTAAACGGATGTACTACAACTGATGATGTAACTGTTATTCTTAGTCCTGTACCTACAGCTGTAGCGGGAAGTGATGTTACATTCTGTTCAGGGCAATCAGCTTCATTCGGAACAACATCTACTGCTAATTACAGTTATACTTGGAGTCCAGCAACTGGATTAAGCAGTAGCACATCATCTAATCCTACAGTAACATTAACCAACAGCACAACGAATGTTACATCAAACAACTATATAGTAACAACAAATTTATATGGATGTATTGATAAAGATACTGTAACAGCTTTCGTAAAACCATTGCCGGTATCGGAAGCAGGAGCTGCAACATCGTTATGTAATGGTGATACAATTTTTATTGGAACAACAAGTACATCAGGATATACCTACTCATGGTCGCCAGGAACAGGGTTAAGTTCAACAACAATTTCAGACCCTCAGTTATCAGTTATCAATCCTGGAACTACACCAAGCACAGTATACTATACAGTTACAACTACATTAAACGGTTGTACTACTAGTGATAGTGTTGCAGTAACATCAAATCCATTACCAAATGTTGCCGCCTCTGCAAACCCAATTGCAATATGCGTTGGCAACAGCACAACATTAACTGCTTCAGGTGCTCCAAACTTTAGTTGGGCATTATTATCGAGTCCGGGATTAAGTATCGGATCTGGAGCTAACTTCTCGGTTTCGCCAACAACAACAACTTCGTATATTGTTACGGGAACCAGTGCAGCATTATGTTTAAATTACGATACTGTATTAGTTACCGTAAATCCTTTGCCGAATGTTCAAATTAGCACAGCCAACCCAAATATGTGTGATGGTGATACAATCACTTTATCAGGAGTGGGAGCGACTAATTACACATGGACAGAAATTCCTTCTGGAGTAACAATAGGATCTTCAACTAACGTTGACGTACATCCGACAACAAATACAAGCTATGTATTAACAGGTGTTGATGGAAACTCTTGTGTAAACAAAGATACTATTGACATCACTGTAAATCCAGCTGCAACAATTAACGGAATTACAGGAACATTATCAGTTTGTCCGGGAGTAACAGGAGTTCAATATTGGGTTAATAATCCAAATGGAACTTCTACTTACAACTGGAATATCACTAATGGAACTTTAGGATCTGGCCAAGGTGCAGATACAATTACAGTTGATTGGTCGGCAACTTCAGGAAACGGTTCAATAAGTGTTGTTGAAACTACAGATAAAGGTTGTAATTCTGATCCAGTAATCTTACCAGTTACTATTAATGTAATATTAACTCCTGTAGCACCAACAGGAACACAAACATTATGTTCGAACCTTGCACAAGGCCAATCTTATTCAACAATACACACACCGGGATCAACGTATACTTGGCATGCTCAAGGAGGAACTATCACCCAAGGAAACGGAACTAACAGCGTTCTTGTTGACTGGGGAGTAACAGGTCCACAAACAGTAGCATTATGGTATGAAGAAGCCAGCGTAACAGCAGATACAGTTTGTTTTGGTATATCAGACACATTATACGTAACGATTAATCCAGCGCCTCAAACAAGCGCAATAACTGGCAATAGTAGTATTTGCGTTTCCGACACGGGATCATTTATTGTTACAAATACATCAGGTAGCAATTACAACTGGACAATAACAGGTGGTAGTGTAATTAACGGTAATGGAAGCAATGGAATTCAAGCAACGTGGAGCGGAAGTCCTTCTGCAGTTGTTAGCGTTCAAGAAACAAACAGCTACGGTTGTGTTGGAACGCCGGTAACATATAATGTAACCGTTAATCCTTTACCTAATGCATCTGCAGGAAGCAACGATACAATCTGTACAGGTAATAGCACCACATTAAATGCATCTGGTGGAATTAGTTATTCATGGACACCAGGAACTGCTCTTGACAATACTGGAATTGCAAATCCAATTGCGAATCCAACTAGCACAACAACTTATAGTGTATTAGTAACAGATGCGAATGGTTGTAAAAAATCAGCAGCAGTTACTGTAGTAGTAAATCCGTTACCTAATATAAGCGCAGGAAATAATACTGCAATTTGTATAGGCAGCAGCACTACACTTAATGGTACTGGAGGAACAGTATATTCATGGTCGCCTTCAACGGGACTCGACAATCCTAATAGCGCAAGCCCATCAGCAAATCCTACTTCAACAACAACATATACAGTAATAGGAACCGACAATAATGGATGCAGCAATACAAGCAATGTAATTGTAACTGTTAACCCCTTACCGGTTGCAGATGCAGGAGCTCCTAATGTAATCTGTAATGGAGGAAGCATTAACTTAACTGCTACCGGAGGAGTAACCTATTCATGGTCGCCTGCGACAGGCCTAAACAATCCTAGCTCGGCAACACCTATTGCATCACCTAATGCTACAACAACATATACAGTAACTGTAACGGATATTAACGGATGTACTGATGATGCACAAGTTGAAATAAGTGTAAATGATCAACCAACAGCTGACTTCTTAGTAGATAGCTTAATTACTGTAATCGGTTGCGAAGGAGTGGAAGTGAGTATTGTAAATAATAGTACTAATGCATTACAATATCAATGGACATTAGGTGATGGCACAAGCACGACAGATGTAAACATTAATCACTTGTACGCTTTCAGTGGTGCATTAAACATTACACTGATCGCTCAAAACAACCAATGTGCCGATACATTAACAAAAAGCTTTACACCGGGACTACTGGCAGATTTCTTAAGCAATATCCCAAATGTATTCACACCAAATAACGATGGAGTAAATGACTGTTTCAATCTTGGAAGCAAAACTAACTTCGACGATTGCAGCTCATGGCAAGTATTTAACCGTTGGGGTGCGGAAGTATTCAGCAGCGGTCCGGGAAGAGAATGTTGGAACGGAAAAAAAGACAATGATGGAGAATTGCTTCCAACAGGAACCTATTTCTATATCCTAAAAATAGCCGGTGGCCAGTATAAAGGGTCAGTTATGCTTGTAAAATAACTAGCTAAAACCTTAAATTTCAGAGACGGAGCCCAAAAGGCTCCGTTTTTTTTAACCTTTTTTGAAAATAGACGTACAAAAGTTACCGAGTGCATACATCTATGTTCAAGAGAATCCTAATATTTTGCGTATTTATCATTAACACCGTGGGCGTGTGGGGGCAATCTATGTCATCACATTTCAGTGGTTATGATACTTTGTCGCTTCAGGACTTAATGAACATTAAAATTACTGTTGCATCAGTTACTGAACTTACAGCGAAAGAAACTCCGGCAATTGTATCAACCATTTCATCAGAAGATATCAAAGCGATGGGCGCAAATGATTTGATGGATGTTTTAAAGTTAATCCCCGGATTTCAATTTGGAGTAGATGTTGAAGGAGTAGTCGGATTATCTGTAAGAGGAAATTGGTCACACGAAGGAAAAGTTGTTCTATTATATGATGGCCAAGAATTAAACGAAGGCCTATATTCCACATTACAATTCGGGAATCACTATCCAGTACAAAATATCGAGCGAATTGAGATCATACGTGGACCCGGTTCATCGATGTACGGAGGATACGCAGCACATGCAGTAATAAATGTTGTAACCCGAACAGCTAAAGCAAATGTCGAATACCAAGCATCTGCAAGATATGATATGAGTGAAGGTGTAAATACAGGAAAAGGCTTGAACCTATTTGGAGGTGTTAAAGCAAAATCGGGGAACAGCTTCAATATACAAGCAAGCCAAAATTCAACACAAAGAAGCTTAAGTAAATATTACGATGTTTTCGGGAACAACTATTCCATGGAAAATGAATCATGGATTCACAATAGTTTCGTCAATTTCAATGGCTCCATATCGGGAATAAAAGTAACTGCCATTTATGATGATTATTTAATCAACGAAAGAGACGAGTATCAAGAAATTGCGCCAGGAAATGTTCCGTTAAAATTTACGAATATTTGGAGTGAAATAAAATACGATTGGCAAGTAAGTAACAAACTTAAGATTTCACCAAAAATAAATTACAAAAAACAAACTCCGTGGAAATATACTTCCGACGATACATTAAATCTAAATAGTGCACTTTTTGATATTACTAGCGAAAGAATCAGTTTTAACATAAATAGTATCTATACTCCTACATCAAAAATCAGCATTTCAGGAGGAGCGAATTACTTTACCGACAAATCAACACAAAGAATAGAATCGAATTATTTTTATTCGAATAACTCGAAAACACTAGAGTATGGAAACTTTGCAGTTTACGGACAAGCTCTATTTCAAATACTAAAAACGAATATTATTGCCGGATGTAGATTTAACAATAATAGCCGCTTTGCATCAACATTGGTTCCAAGAATTGGCATTACAAAATCAACTGATCAATTCCATTTAAAAGCTCTTTACAGTAAATCATTCAGATCACCAAGCACATTAAACATAGACTTAGCTGATCATATTAAACCTGAAGTAACAGACGTAATTGAGATAGAAGGCGGATTAAGAACTAATGAAAACGGCTATCTAACAATTAATGCATTTCACATTCAAACCAAGGATCCAATTATTTACTACTTCAACGAACTTACACAATCTGACAGCTATATTAATGCAAGTAGCACAGGATCATCAGGATTTGAACTAGATTACAAATACAAAAAAGGTAAACTAACTGCCACAACATCATTATCGTACTATGCAATTCTTGAAAAAGAAGAAATGTCGATTTTCTCTTTTAATGATCAAGAAAACGAACATATCGGTATAGCACCAATAAAATTAAATGCATTAGTAAAGTACTCCATCAGCAATGAAGTAAGTGTGTCAGCAACGCTGAATCATCTCTCGAAAAGAGAAGGGATTGATATAGTTGACGAACAATATAAAGTACTTAAAACAAAAACATATCAAACATTCACAGAAATCAATCTCTTTGCGGAATATTCCCCTTCTCATATAAAAGGATTAACTCTATCGTTTGGATGTACGAATATCTTAGGACAACAAACCTACTATATTCAACCATACAATAATTATCATGGTGCATTGCCTGGGTTAGGTAGAAATTATCAGTTCAAAATAACATTCCAGAACTTTTAGCCATGAAGTATAAAGCGCTTTTCTGTTTTCTGTTCCTTCTTTTGCTCTCAGCAGTAAAAGAAACGCATGGTAATGAGTTTCAAGGCCCAAATGACGATTTATCGAATGAGTCAACATTAAAGGCGCTGTTTGTATACAATTTTACGAAACATATTGATTGGAGTACAATAAATACGCCAAACAATAAATTTGTGATTGTTGTTACCGGAAAATCAGATGTGACTAATAGTCTTATTTCTATTCTTAAGAACAGGAAAATACAGGAAAAGCCTATTGAAATAATAGAGTCTACATCCTTGGAAGACATACAAAACGCTCAAATTCTTTTTGTAACTAGAGGAACGTCCAAAAAACTGGATGTAAATGTAGAAAAGTTGTCCGGCAAAGGTATACTAATCGTTACCGAAGAATCTAGAATAAATGCTCAACTTTCATGCATCAACATCATTGAGACGCAGGGTAAACTGAGTTTTGAAATTAATGAATCCAACATCAAGAAATCGGGCATCAAAATATCCAGTCAATTGCGATCATTAGCTCGAAACGAGGAATAATATCCTACATTTTTTTCAAAAAAAGGATAAATATCGTCATAACCTTTACCTCGTAACCACGTATAAAAAGGGGTTATGGGTATCATTAAAAGAAAATTGTTGCCACTTGTTTTACTATTGCTACTAGCAATGGTGAAGCCTGTTTTTGCACAAAATGACCCCAAATCACTCGACAACTTTGATACATTATCTCTTCAAGATTTAATGAATATAAAAATCACAGTTGCTTCCATCACAGAATTAACAACACGTCAATCGGCAGGAGTAATTACCAATATCTCATCTGAAGAAATTCAGGCGATGGGTGCTCGTGATCTAATGGATGTATTGCAATATGTTCCGGGATTTCAATTCGGCAGCGATGTACAAGGAGCTATTGGATTAGCTGTAAGAGGCAACTGGGCACACGAAGGTAAAGTAATGCTTTTAGTAGACGGACAAGAAATGGTTGACGGCCTCTACTCTACTTTGCAATTCGGCAATCATTACCCCGTATCCAATATTGAACGCATTGAAATAATCCGTGGACCTGGATCATCGATATACGGTGGATATGCTGGATATTCAGTTATCAACATTATTTCGAAGAATTCAAAAAAAGATTCAGACATAAGAGCGAATGTCTCTTCTTCTATTACTTCAAAAACGATTACATCTCAAACCGGATCAATAATTTTAGGATTAAACAAAAACAAAGTAAAATTCTCTACTGAAGGATATGTAGGGAAATCAATTCGTTCGTTAAGTCGATATACTGATGTTTACGGAAGTAGTTTTGAAATGAAAGACAATTCTGATATATCGAACAGTTATATCAACAGTTCTCTAGCGATCGGCAAATTAAGCAGTAGATTTATTTACGACAATTATGAAATTCGCTCACGCGACCAATACGTAAACACTGTATCAGAAGCATATCCTGTTGTATTCAAAAATTACTATGGAGAACTAAAATACGATTTCAGTATTGGTACAAAAATCAAATTAACTCCGAAGTTAAATTACAAATATCAAGAACCTTGGAAAACTGTCGGAACGAATCCTGCGGATGGAATTACAGAATTAAATCTGTCAAGCCAAAGATATAGTGCAGGATTACTCCTTAATTACGATGCATCTAAATCAATAAACATAACAGCAGGTACTACAAGCTTTAACGACAAATCAAATAGCCCTGTTGACAGTATACTTTTCAGAAGCAATAATTCTACTACTTTAGAATACAATAATACAGGAGTGTTTACGCAACTACTTTATAAAAACTCCATTGCAAATATTACTGCAGGGGCTTTTTATAATAAAAACAGCTTATATCCTTCTGCTATAGCTCCAAGAATAGGTTTCACAAGAGAACGTAATCTTTATCACATTAAACTTTTATACAGTCAATCTTTCAGATCACCCAGCACTCAAAATATCGATTTATCCAATTCGATTAAACCAGAGAAAACTGATGTTTATGAATTAGAAGCAGGAATAAAAATCAAGAAGTCGTCGTACCTAACTTTGAATGCATTTTACATACATACGAAAGATCCAATCATCTTCTATGTAGATCCTGCGACTGAATTTGATGCTTACTTGAACTCTAGTGAAACAGGAAGTTCTGGTATTGAAGCAACGTATACCGTTAAATTAAATAAGCTGCAATTAAACATTGGATCATCATATTATCAAAGTCACGATGGTGATTCACTATTAAACTATAGTGTCCCTGGAAACAATGATGAACACTTAGGATTATCTCCACTCAAAACAACTATCGCCGGTTCATATAAAATAAACAACCATCTTTCGATGTTTGCTGGATTTATCTATTACAGTTCAAAAGTGGGCATTTCATCTGTCGACAATATTAGTGGCGAATCAATTTACAGCCGCTTCGACAATGAAGTAAACATTAATGTTCAAGTAACTTATCATCATTTCCTTATTAAAAATCTCGATTTGATGTTAGCCGGTTATAATATAACTAACGATTCAATTCAATACATCCAACCATATAATAGTAATCACTCACCATTAACAGGGTTAGGAAGAACATTCTCTTTAAAATTAAGCTACACCAATTTCTAAATTGAAAAAGGCTATTAACATATTAACCAAGCCAATCATCATGTTGATGATTTTGCTGTCGACCACAGGATTTACTCCGAGTGGACAGCAAGATAATCTGCGTGACGAAGCGACGTTAAAAGCCCTTTTTATTTACAACTTCACAAAGCAAATTGAATGGCCATCATCGAATTTATCTAGTCAGAAATTTGTAATTGGAATTTACGGCCGAACAGAAGTTGGAGATCGATTAACACAATTACTTGGTTCGAGAAAGATTTTCGATAAGCCAATAGAAGTAAGGCAATTAAAATCAGGCGATGAAATGGAAGCTTGTCAGATCGTATTCATTGCCAAAAGCAATGTAATTAAGATCGCAGATCATTTCGATAAATTACAAAACAAAGGCGTTTTAACAATTACTGAAGAAAAAAGTATTGTTAACAAAGGCATTTGCATAAACATTCTTGAAAAAGAAGAAAAAATGTGCTTTGAAATTTCAGAGTCGGCAATTAAAAAGTCGAATTTGAAGGTTTCTAAGCAACTAATCGATTTAGCAACATCAGTAAAATAATAATTATGGGACTACGACAAGGTGCATTCAGAAAAATAGACAGGAAAATTTATGTCGTATTTTTAATGGTAATTGCCATTGCATTAATTAATGCAGTCATCAGCACATATACCATTAAACAAAGTCAGAATATTACCAGTGATATTGTAAACAATACAAATCCTTCATTAGATGCCTTAGCTAAAATGAATCTTTTAGTTACAAGATCACGAATGCTGATTACGAACTGGGTCTATCTACCTAACAATACATCCGACAAAGACAGCCTACGCAATTTAAATAATAACGACTATACTCAATTAAAAATTAAGCTAAGCGGCTTGATGAGTAATTGGGAGAATAAAGATCATATTAAGAAAGTTAATGAGCTATTTGTAAAGTATGAATATTTAATGTCGCAGCAGTCAAAAATCATGCGACAGCTAAATACATTTGAAGATTACCAAGATCCTGTTAAAAAATTTGCTGCAGAAGATATTCTAGAGCGAGAGATTATCCCACATTCTGAAGATCTTACTGCTGAGTTGAAAGTTATTTTGCAACAAAAAACTCAAACTGCACTTGCAAAGCAAGACGACATGCTGTATCAATTTAACTTCTTAGTTATTTTGGTACTTGGATTGGCGCTATTGATTATAGGATCAATTCTATTTGCAGGATTTGTGATTACCCGCTCTATCATTTTACCGATTTTACAAGTTCGTGGAATTATTATGCAAATGGGTCGAGGAGAATTACCGGAACTTAAAATGAAAGTCCCACGCAATGCAGTTGGTGAAATGATGCAAGCGCTTGGGTTCCTTATTGATGGCTTCCGACAAACATCTCGCTTTGTAGAAGAAATCGGTAAAGGAAATTTCAACTTCCCATTCAAGCCATTAAGTAGTAAAGACGTTCAAGGGCATGCCTTATTGACGATGCGTAATCAATTGCAAGCGGCATCTGATGAAGAAGCTTCACGTCAATGGCAAAATGAAGGATTAGTTAAGTTGAACCAAATCATGCGTTCAACAAATGATGATTTCAATTTATTACTTGACAAAATTATTGAATCAATTGTAGATCATATAGAAGTAGAACAAGCTGCTATCTTCCTTTTACATAATGACGATCTTAACGACTTACATATTCAATTAGGAGCATATCACGCACTCAACAACAAAATTCTGAATAGCAGACGCTACGAACTTAAAGAAGGACTAATTGGGCAAGCTATTGCATCTAATAAAATAATCTCCGTTGAACAGATTTACGATCCGTACTTTACGATTGACACAGGTATTGGCGAGTCAAAATCGTGCAATATCATGATCATTCCTTTAGTTACCAGCGGAAAAGTAGTTGGAGCTATAGAAGTAGCCACATTACGTTCATTCACTCCAGTACAAAAAGACCTTTTAGAAAAAATGGCTGAGCCGATTGCGGCTAACCTATTTAGTGTTCGTGCAAACTTAATAACGACTCAGCTACTTGAAGAATCAAGGAAACAAGCTGATGAATTAGCATACCAAGAACAAGAGCTTCGTAAGATTAACAATGAACTTACAAAGCAATCGGAATTGTTACAACAATCGGAAGAAGAACTAAAAGCCCAGCAAGAAGAATTGAAGCAAGTAAACCTTGAACTTCAAGAGAAAGCAGGACAACTAGAGGAGCAAAACTTAGCAATCGAGGACGCTCGCCAAAGTCTTGTATTTAAAGCCGAACAATTAGAGCAAAGCAATAAATACAAATCTGCTTTCTTAGCTAATATGAGTCATGAATTAAGAACACCGTTAAATAGTATTCTAATTCTTGCTAAACTGTTAGCCGACAATAAAAACCATAATTTGGATAATAAGCAAACCGAACATGCTAAAATTATTTACAAATCGGGTAACGACTTATTGACGTTAATCAACGACATTCTAGATTTATCGAAAATTGAAGCTGGTAAAGTCGATTTACAATACGAAGAATTAAATCTTAATATAGTTACTGAAGACATACATCTCCTCTTCCGTGAATTGGCATATGAAAAGCAAATTAATTTCGAAGTTAAAAATGAACTAAGCGCAAGTACTACATTAAGTGGCGACAAAGTTCGTATTGAACAAGTCATTAAAAACATGCTTTCCAATGCATTTAAATTTACACCTGCTGGCGGACAAGTTACATTTAAAATAAGTACTGCATCGCCGGAAATTACTTTCAAAGAAAAAGCACTATTGCAGGCCGATCAAGTTATTGCAATATCGGTAAAAGACTCGGGAATAGGAATTGCAGAAGACAAACAAAAACTAGTATTTGAGGCCTTCCAGCAAGCTGATGGATCTACAAGCCGGAAATTTGGTGGCACTGGACTAGGATTAGCAATATGCAAAGAACTTACACATATGATGGGAGGAGAACTTCTATTAGAAAGTGTTGAAGGAGCAGGAAGTACATTCACTATGTATTTACCACAACAAACACCTGGAAGTTCAAACGCAATTTTCGAACTCAATAAAGAGCAAATATCGAATGGAGAACAATTAAAAGAAGTTCTCAAAATGTACGATTATGCGAATGATGAAATAAAAGATGATCGTCAAAATATTGTACAAAATGACAAAATCATCTTGATTATTGAAGATGATTATGTCTTCGCTAAGATGCTGATGAATCATTGTCATCGATTCGGATTTAAAGCAATTATTGCATTGCAAGGTGATCAAGGTTTAAACTACGCTAAAAAATATCTTCCATATGCAGTTATCCTTGACATGAGGTTACCTGTAATGGATGGCTGGACCGTATTAAAACATTTGAAAGAAAATCGCGAACTTAATCGTATACCGGTACATATTATATCCTCTGTCGACAAAAAACAACTTGGACTTGACATGGGCGCAGTAAACTACTTGAATAAGCCAGCTGGCGTATCTGAAATGGAATCCATGTTTAATAGTATTGCATCGGTAACAGAGGCTAATTTACCTCGTATGCTATTATTCGGAGAAGAAAATGAAGAGACAAGAAAAGTTGTACAATTATTACATGAAAAAGAGAAACAGCTTCAAATAGATTATGCAAAAAATCTAGAAGACTGTATTGACTCTGTTAAAAATTCAAAGATTGAATGTTTGATGATAGGAAGTAATCAAGATGTAACAATTACACAAAAAATGGTACAACTTATTCAATCAAATAACGATTTAAAGGATATTCCATTAGTATTCTGCTCGGGAAATCCGGATGAATGCTTAAGAGAAGTTAGTAATTTAATACACGACGATCATTCAGCCAAACATGGGGATGTTTTGGATGAAGCAGGGTTATTCTTGAATACTGTTAGCAAGGGGCTACACAATTTCGAAGACACCCAAATAAAAATGAGCGACATACTGCATGGAAAAACAGTATTGGTGGTTGATGATGATGTTAGAAATATCTACTCGATGACTAACATCTTAGAAAGTGAAGGGTTACAAATCATTACTGCCTTCGATGGTATTGATGCACTTAACAAACTTAAACAAAACAACCATATCGATATCGTTCTAATGGACATTATGATGCCAAATATGAATGGATATGAAGCGATACAGGAAATAAGAAAGAACCATAATTGGAACGAACTCCCTGTAATAGCAGTAACGGCTAAAGCAATGAATGGTGATAGAGAAAAGTGCATGGAAGCAGGAGCAACTGACTACATGACAAAGCCGATACAAGCGGAGCAATTGATTTCATTAATGAAAGTATGGTTATATCATTAACAAAGTAATTTATTCTAAATAAAAGTATATGCACAACAGTAAAATTCTCATCGTCGACGATAGACCCGAGAATATCCTTACTCTAGAAAGCATTTTGGATGAGTCACACAGAACATTCATTAATGCCACTTCAGGAATGGAAGCCTTACTAATGACCAAAATTGATCAGGTTGACTTAATTCTTCTTGATTACAATCTTGACGACATGACAGGGTTTGACGTAGCTCAAGAGTTACGTAAAAATGAAAGCACAAAAAACATTCCGATTATTTTCGTTACCGCTATGTCGAAAAACGAAAGAAAAAAACTAAACGCATTTGAGATAGGCACAGTAGATTTCGTCTTTAAACCCATTGATATGGAAGAGATGCAAATTAAAGTAGCTGTATTCGAAAGAATGGCCATTATGCAACGACTTTTAGCAGAAAAAATATCGTCATAATACCGAAACAAATCAAAAGAAACCGTTATCCTAACCGATAACGGTTTTTTTATTTACTTTTAGGTTTCCAAAATTTGAAGAATGAAGACCTATTATCAATTTATCACCGCCTTACTTATTTTCCTTAACACGACTGCCTATTCACAAGGTGACCATAGAATGTTACCTAATGAACAATCGTTAATGCCTGCTTACCTACAAAGCAGAGCGGGATCGGTTGCTCCAGGCCTAACTTCAATTACCCCTCCTACTTCACCGGTTAGAACCATTGCGGAATGGGAAGAGCTTCAAGCATTAGTTATTGGATGGAAAACATATCCAACGATGTTAAGAGAAATTGTAAGAGCAGCAAAAACTGAAACGAAGGTTATCATTGTTTATACTTCACCAGATAACGCAACATCATTAACATCTTATTTAGCAGCTGGAGGAGTAGATACGGTAAATGTTGTTTTATTGAATGCATCATTAAATAGTGTATGGAGTAGAGATTATGGTCCATGGAGCGCATATACTAACGATGTTGACAGCCTAGTTACTATCGACTGGATTTACAATCGTCCTCGCCCGCAAGATGATTTAGTGCCCGTAGTGATTTCAAATTATCTTGGAACTCCATTGTATCAAACGACTACAGCTCCGTGGAATCTTATTCATACCGGAGGGAACTTCATGACGGACGGATTAGGAACTGGATTTAGCTCTAACTTAATAGTAGATGAAAATCCAAGCTTATCAATTGCTAATATCGACACAATCATGTCGAGGTTCATGGGAATAAATAGGTATATCAAAATGCCAACATTACCTTATGATGCCATTCATCATATTGATATGCACATGAAGTTGCTTAATGAAGAAACTATTTTGATGGGAGAATATCCTCAAGGAATTGCAGATGGCCCTCAAATTGAAGCGAATCTTCAGTTTGTAATAAGCAATTACACATCGCCATTTGGAACACCATATAAAGTAATTCGTATTCCAATGCCCGACGACAACGGACTATATCCGAATACCTCAGGAGATTATTTTACATACACGAATTCTTCCTTCATTAACAAAACGATAATTGTACCAACGTATAATATTCCCGAGGACAGTACAGCACTTCGCATTTATAGAGAGGCACTTCCAGGATATAATGTTGTAGGAATAACATCAACTCTAAGTATATCCGCTTTAGGCGCATTACATTGCATTACTAAAGAGATTGGCACTTCTGATCCATTACTTATCGTTCATCAACCATTATCTAACACAACTGATACAATTAATGACTATAGTGTTAACGCTAGAATTCAGCATAGAAGCGGAATCGCATCTGCCGTAATTTATTACAGAACGGATACTCTTCAACCATATTCATCTGCCATAATGGTAAATATCACCGGAAACGAATTTTCAGGAGCTATTCCTGCTCAATCACCAGGAACAAGAGTATACTATTACATTGAAGCAACTTCTACTTCAGGAAAAGTAGCTGCTCGTCCAATGCCAGCACCAACAGGTTATTGGTATTTCGATGTAAACGCAGTGACAGGCATTGAAGAAACAAATGATCTCCTAACAAAATCAATTTTCCCAAACCCTGCTAGAAGTATTACATGCATTCCATTTGAGTTAACTACCAACAGTCACGTTAAATGTTCATTGGTAGATATTGCAGGACGAGAAATTCTTAGAATTGCTGACAAAAACTTAAAGGCAGGAGAGCAGAAGTTGTTCTTCGACGCATCAGACTACACCCCGGGAGTGTATATGATACGACTAGAAACTAAAAAATCAATTCATGTTTCATCATTGGTCATTCAACCGTAACCAATAGAAACGAAAGGGCTTTATCATTGATAAGGCCCTTTTTTATGTCATCAAGTAAATGTCTAAATTTGAGGCACCTAAACTTCACCGTTTTGCTTAAAGGGACAGGGAAAATATAAAATAAGATAAATGATAACAGCATTAGAAAACCGATCGGGAATTATCTTAAAGGTTTCTATTGCCCTTTTTATAGTAGTGCATCTATTTTATATCAACCTCCCTCCATGCAGTATTCATGTTTGGCGTCAATGCAATACAATGGCTGTTGCTCGCAATTTTGCTGAAGAAGATATGAATATCTTTCATCCAAGAGTTGACAGAAGATTTGAGTTGGATGGAATTACTGGAACAGCATTTCCGATTTATGAATGGACATTAGCTAATTTCATGCGATTCATTGGGAATCCATATTTTCTATCGAGGCTATTTTCGCTACTAATTTCAGTTATTGGCATTGTTTATTGTTATCGCTTCATTTCATTAATCAGCAACAATAGTGCTATTGCAGCTTTTACTGCAGCATCAATTTGTTGGGCTCCAGAATTTTTTTATCATAGCATGAATGCATTGCCTGATATATTGGCATTAACCCTTGCATTTGCATCTCTTTTCTATTTCGAAAAAAGCTCGAAGAATGAATCATTGTTATACTTTTTCATATCGATGCTTTTACTTACGATTAGCGGATTAACAAAAATGCAATACTTGATGATCGGCGGTTATTATGCGGTTGTCTTTTTACATAATATATTACTAAAAAAGGAAAGTTTCATTAGTAAGCATCGAATTGCAATCATCATCTCCGGAATTTTATCTGTAGTTGTAACATTGGCTTGGTATAAATATGCAACCATGCTAATAGAAAAATCGAACCTACGAGATTTTGGCATTGAAGTTAGAAATGCCGAAAGCTTAAGCTCAGGCATATCGATATTAAAGAAAAATTTAATAAGTGACTGGCCTGAACTTGTTTTCGGTTATGCTAATACATTAGTAATAGTAATTGGGTTGTTTTTCATATATTTCAAAAGAGGGAGTAAATATTTCCTCCCCTTCCTTGGTCTGGCTCTCATTTATTTAGTGTATCATCTTTTAGATCTTCGCCAGATGCAAGTGCATCATTATTATATGCTACCGAGCTATTTCTTCGCAGCAGGATTAATAGCTGTCGGTTTTCAATATCTCGTTTCAAAGAAACAAGTTGGATTAATCATGCTTTTATTGGTAGCTCAACCTATCTTAGCATGTGTTAGGATCATTCCAGCAAGATGGGGAAAGCAAGATCTTGGAATTCCTGCGGAATTTTCGAACAAAGAGCAACTTACTCGCTTACAAAATGCTATTCCACTAGGAGCAAAAATTATTGCAGGACCGGATGAGTCAGGATGCATTTACTTGTACTTTTTACATAAGAAAGGATTTGGATTTGAATACAGCGGACAATTATCAGAAGAAAAAGAACAAACGAACGTGCTACAAGACTATATTGATCGCGGTGCTACCTATTTGGTAACGAATGATAATGCTACCATACAAAATGAAAAAGTTAAATTGTGCATTGAAAAAGAAGTAGCAGTGGAAAATAATTTTCATGTTTTTAAGTTAATACCAAAGAAACGATGAATCGACTAATGAATAGTTTTAAATATGCTTTCAATGGATTTATCAGCCTTTATAAAACTGGAGGCAATATTCGCATCCACTTTATAGCTGCATTCGTTGTAATCGCCTTAGCTTATGCGTTTAATGTATCTGCTATAGAATGGACGATCTTACTTATTTGTACAGGAGTTGTTATTTCGGCAGAAGCAATGAATACGTCTTTAGAAAAATTAACCGATATGGTATCGCCCGACTTCAACAAAGAAGCCGGAAAAATTAAAGACATTGCAGCAGGTGCTGTTTTAGTACTTGCATTAATGGCTGCAATAATTGCGATAATAATTTTCTATCCTTACTGCTGCGGATAATTAAATACCGGCATTCGTTCTGAATAATTTTACCGCGATTGCCATCAAAACAACTCCGAATACTTTTCTGATAATACTGATTCCGGCTTTACCAAGAAGTTTTTCTAGTGGTTCAACCATTCTCAATACCAAATAAACTACAATCATATTTACAGTAATACCAACCATAATAGTAGTAGTATCATATTGAGCGCGCAAAGAAATTAAAGTAGTCATTGTTCCTGTGCCCGCTATTAACGGAAATGCAATAGGAACAATAGAAGCAGTTTCAGGAATTTCATCGCGATACAAACGAATACCCAAAATCATTTCTAACGCTAAGAAAAATATTACCAATGAACCGGCAATAGCGAAAGAAGAAACATCAATGCCAATCAATTTCAAAATACTCTCACCTAAGAATAAAAAAAGTACCATAATTAAAAGTGACGCGAATGTGGCTTTTTCTGCATGAATAAATCCAACACGATTTCGCGTTTCGATAATCACAGGCAAGGAACCAATGATATCAATTACGGCAAACAAAATCATTGTAACCGTAATAATGTCTTTAACTGATAATTCCATTTAGGGAGGTTTGGGATGCAAAGGTACTTAATCTAAAATAAATGCATTTTAGATGGCTTGTCTTATC